>NZ_BBWU01000038.1 GCF_000974765.1 Sphingomonas changbaiensis NBRC 104936
TTCCGGGGAGGATTTGATTATGCCTTCTTCCACCAACCACCGCGCGAGCTTGGCGACGCGGTCGACCTTGTCGGCCACCGTGCCGAGCTTTTCGTGGAAGACGATCTGGTCGAGCTTCTTCGCCTGGTCCTCCAGCGGGACTTTCAGGTCGTGTTCCCAGAAGAATTTCGCGTCCGACAGGCGAGCGGCGAGGACTTTCTGGTTGCCGGCGACGATCGTCGCGCCGCCGTCGCGGGGCTCGACGTTCGCGGTGCAGATGAAGGCGGGGGCTAATTGATCCTCCCCGGAACGGGGAGGAGCTAAAAGCGCGAAATATTTCTGGTTGGTCGCCATGGTGAGCTGGATCACCTCGGGCGGGACTTCCAGGAAGGAGGGGTCGAAGCTGCCCAGCAGCGGCACCGGCCATTCGGTGAGGCCGGCATTTTCGCGGAGCAGGGCTTCATCGCGGACGAGGGTGAGGCCGGCCTGGGCGGCGATCGTGCCGGCGCCCTCGGCGATGATCGTCTCGCGTTCCTGATGGTCGACGAGGACGTGGCAGGCGCGGAGCTTTGCCGCGTAATCGTCGGCGCTGCCGATCGTGATGCGGCCGGGATGGTGGAAGCGGTGGCCGACCGTTTCCGCGCCACTTTCGATGCCGTCGATTTCGAAGGGTACGATCTCGCCGCCGAGCAGGGCGACGATGCCGTGCAGCGGGCGGACCCAGCGCAGGCTTTCGGTCGAGGCGGAGGCGGCGCCCCAGCGCATCGACTTGGGCCAGGGGAAGGCGCGGATGAGCGCGGGGATCGCTTCGGCGAGCACGTTCGAGGTGGCGCGGCCGGGCTTGTCGATCACGGCGTAATAGACGCCATCGCGTTCGGTGAGCTGGTCCTGGGTGAGGCCGGTCTTGCGCAGGAACCCTTCGAGCGCCTGGGGCGGGGCGGAGGTTCGCGGGCCTTTGAGCTCGTCGCGAACGGCTTCGGTCTGGTCGGGGAGATTGCGGGCGATCAGCGCGAGGCGGCGGGGGGTCGAGAAGGTCTCGATCGCTTCCGCTTTCAGGCCGGCCTTGGCGATCTCGGCCTCGAACAGCCGCGCCAGATCGTCCCGCGCCCGCGGCTGCATCCGCGCGGGAATTTCTTCGGACAGGAGCTCGAGGAGGAAATCAGGCATCACGATCCTCCCCGCTCGCGGGGAGGGGGACCGTCCCGAAGGGACGGTGGAGGGGGGTTCGATGCAAAGGCGATAAGGGAGTCGGCGGCCGCATCTGGATCGCGCAACACGTCGGACGCGAGAATGCGAATGACGCTGTATCCTTCGTTCCCCAGCCGCTCGGTTCGCAATGCGTCGCGGCCAGGCCGGTTGCCCATATCATGAGAAATGCCATCCACCTCGATCACAAGCTTTGCGGAGGCACAATAGAAGTCCGCTCGGTAAGCACCGATCGGGTGCTGCTTGCGGAAGGAAATTCCAAGAGGCGAACCCTTTAGGCGCTGCCACAGGAGCACTTCGGGCAGGCTCATTTCCCGTCTCGCCTTGCGTGCATCGTACACTTCGGGGCGCCGCAGCGAGCGTGACGTGCCCCCTCCACCACGGTGCTTCGCGCCGCGGTCCCCCTCCCCGTCCCGGGGAGGATCTTGAAGGCCGCTCACGCCGCCCATCCGTTCTTTTCCATCCAGGCGGCGCAGGCGCCTTTGGCGAGGTCGCGGACGCGGCCGATATAGGCCTGGCGTTCGGCGACGGAGATGACGCCGCGGGCTTGCAGCAGGTTGAAGATGTGGCTGGCCTTGATCGCCTGTTCATAGGCGGGGATCGGGAGCTTGCGGTCGAGGCAGGATTCGCATTCCGCGGCGGCCTTGCGGAAGCCGTCGAACAGCGCCTCGGTGTTCGCGACCTCGAAATTCCAGGTCGACATCTCGATCTCGTTTTCGAGGAACACGTCGCCATAGGTGACACCGCGGCCGTTGAAGTCGAGATCGTACACCCGATCGACATTCTGGATGTACATCGCCAGCCGCTCGAGCCCGTAGGTGAGCTCGCCGGCGACCGGCTTGCAGTCGAAGCCGCCCATTTGCTGGAAGTAAGTGAACTGGGTGACTTCCATGCCGTCGCACCAGACTTCCCAGCCGAGGCCCCAGGCGCCGAGCGTGGGCGATTCCCAATCGTCCTCGACGAAGCGGATGTCGTGCTTCAGCAGATCGAGGCCGATCGCCTTCAGGCTGCCGAGATACAGGTCCTGCAGGTTTGGCGGGCTGGGCTTCAGGATCACCTGATACTGGTAATAATGCTGCAGCCGGTTCGGATTTTCGCCATAGCGGCCGTCGGTCGGGCGGCGGCAGGGCTGGACGAAGGCGGCGTTCCACGGATCGGGGCCGAGCGCGCGCAAGGTGGTCGCGGTGTGGAAGGTGCCGGCGCCCATTTCCATGTCATAGGGCTGGAGGATCAGGCAGCCCTGTTCGCTCCAGTAGGCGTGGAGGCGAAGGATCAGGTCCTGGAAGCTGGGGGCGCGGGTGTCGGGCACGGCCGACGCCACGTGCACAAAGGCGGGCGGAGGGTCAAGGCGATGCTGATGCCCAAAGCCGGTTCGGGCTGAGGCCAAACCGAGTGGGGGGTGATCAGTAGGGCGTGCGCTCGTCCCGACGCTCCTCGCGCTCGCGGCGCTTCTCTTCCTTCGCGCGGCGCTCGTCTTCCTTGCGGAGCTCGCGGCCGCGCTTTTCGTCGGCTTCGGACTGGCTGGTGGTCAGCTTGTCGGCGGTCCAGCCGACCGCTTTTACCGGCATCGTCACCACGTCGGCGGCGGTGCGGACCAGGCAGCCGCCAAGCGCCAGCGGCAAAAAAGCAAGCAGAACACGCATGCGCGACCCCGAAACAACTTGATCGGCGAGCTTAGGCGCGGGAAGCTTCACGAGGGATGAACAAGGGGGGATCGACCATGGACGTGACTCTGGTCACCGGCGCGTCGTCGGGCCTGGGCGAGGGATTCGCGCGGGCGCTGGCGGCGCGCAAGCACGACCTGCTGCTGGTCGCGCGGCGGCAGGAACGGCTGGCGGAGCTGGCGGTGGAGCTGACGTCGGGCAATGGTGTCTCGGTGAAGACGATCGCGCTCGACCTTGCCGCGCCCGATGCGGGCGAGACGCTGATGGCCGAAGTCGCGGAGCGGGGGCTGCGCATCGACACGCTGATCAACAATGCCGGCTTCGGCGCGCGCGGCGCGTTCGCGGAGCTCGGGCTGGACGAGCAGAAGCGGATGATCGCGCTCAACTGCACGGCGCTGACCGACCTGTGCCACCGGGTGCTGCCGGGCATGATCGAGCGGCGGCGCGGCGGCATCCTGAACGTCGCCTCGACCGCCGCCTTCCAGCCGGGGCCGTGGATGGCCGTCTATTACGCGACCAAGGCGTTCGTGCTGAGCTTTTCGGAAGCTTTGCACGAGAGGAAGTGCGGGCGCACGGCGTGAAGGTCGCGGCGCTGTGCCCGGGGCCGACGCGGACCGAGTTCGCCGATATCGCGGGCATGGGCGACAGCGAGCTGTTCAAGCGGTTCGCCAGCTCGTCCGACGCAGTGGTGCGCGACGGGCTCGCCGCGCTGGAGCACAACCAGGCGGTCAAGATTTCGGGCGCCTTCAACACCATCATGGCGGAATCGATCCGCTTCACGCCGCGCACCCTCGCCCGCCGCATCGCGGGCGGGATGCAGAAGGCAAGGCAGGCCTGACCGCATGAAAAGCTGGTGGAAATGGACGCTCGGCGGCGTGGTGGTGGTTGCTGCGGTGGCGGCGGCGGACGTGATCGCCTTTTCCCCGCTGCGCGCGCGCCTTGAGACCGTCCCCGAGCCGGCCGGCTGCTACGAGGTGCTGATCCGGCGCGATCGCTGGGGCGTGCCGCATGTGAAGGGGCGCACCGATGCCGCTGCCGCGTTCGGGCTCGGCTGGGCGCAGTCGGAGGATGATTTCGTCACGCTGGAGCAGGTGCTTGCCGGCACGCGCGGGCGGCTGGGCGAGCTGACCGGCGCGAAGGGCGCCGCGCAGGACTATGCCTATCACCTGCTTGGCGTCCGCGCCGACGTCGATCGCGGCTATGAAACGAAGCTGTCGCCGCAGGTCCGCAAGGTCGTCGAGGCCTATGCGGACGGCGTCAATCTCTATGCCGCGCGCCATCCCGGCGAACGCCATTTGCCCGGCCTGTTCCCGATCACCGGCAAGGATATCGTCGCCGGGTTCGCGCTCACCTCTCCCTTCTTCTTCGGCCTCGACCATACGCTGGGCGCGCTCGTCCAGAACGAGCCGCTGCCGAACGATTCCAACCTGGGCACCGACAAGGGATCGAACGCCTTTGCCGTCGCGCCGAGCCGCTCGGCGGACGGTGCCACCCGCCTGCTCCTCAACTCGCACCAGCCCTGGACCGGTCCGGTCGCCTGGTACGAAGCGCATGTGACCAGTGACGAAGGGCTGGACATGGCCGGCGGCCTGTTTCCGATCGCGCCGTTTCCGCTGACCGGCCATAACCGCACGCTCGGCTGGGCGAACACGGTCAACCGGCCGGACCTGATCGATGTCTATCGGCTGACGCTGACCGATGGCGGCCGATCCTATCGCTTCGACGGCGGCACGCGGCCGCTCGGAAGACAGGGCGTGTGGCTGTGGGTGCGCTTCGGCCCGTTCGTGCTGCCGGTGCGCAAGACCGTCTATCGCGCGATCCAGGGCCCGGTGATCGTCAACAAGGCGGGCGCGTTCGCGATCCGCTATGGCAGCATCGGCGAGATCCGGCAGGTCGAGCAATATTACCGGCTCACCAAGGCCAGGAACTATGGCGAATGGATCGCCGCGATGCGGATGGCCGCGGTGCCGGCGACGAACTTCGTCTATGCCGACGCGACCGGCCGGATCGGCCTTTTCTACAATGCGCGCTTTCCGGAGCGGGCGCCGGGGTTCGACTGGCGCGGCATCCTGCCCGGTGACACCAACCGCGACGTCTGGCGGCGCCAGCTTCCGTTCGACGCCGCGCCGCAGCTTGTCAGTCCGGCCAGCGGGTTCGTGGTGAATGCCAATAACTCGCCGTGGCTCGCGACCCAGGACGGATCGAACCTGAAGCGCGAGGCCTATTCGCCGCTGCTCGGCATCGAGGAGAACGTCACCAACCGCGCGCTTCGCGGCATCAGCCTGCTCTCCGCTCTGCCCAGGGTCAGCGCGGACGATCTGTGGCACGTCAAGATGGACACCGGCTATGATCCGCGCTCGAACGAGCGGCATTATGTCGATGCGGCGCTGCAGCTCGATCTGCGCGGCAGCCCCGATCTCGCGCGCGCCCAGGCGCTGCTCCGCACCTGGGACGGGACGCTGGACGGCCGCGGCAGCGCGGACGCGCTGGCCTTTCTTGTGGTGAAATTCGGGATGCGCGCGATCTACAGCAACCGCACGCCGCCGCCGCCCCGCGCGACGCTGGCGGAGGCCGTGAAGCATCTGACCGCCGCGTTCGGACGCCTCGACCCGCCGCTGACCAGCCTTGTCCGCCTGCGCCGCGGCACGCTGGATTTGCCGCTGACCGGCGGCCCGGGTGCGCTTCGCGCGATCTACACCGATTGGGCGGACGACGGCCGGCTGTTCGGCAATCTGGGCGACAGCTACATCATGCTCGTCACCTGGGACAAAGCCGGCACGGTGCACGCGCAAAGCATCCACCAGTTCGGCGCGGCGACCTCGCATCCGGACTCGCGCCATTACGCCGACCAGGCGCCGCTGTTCGCGCGTGGTCAGCTGAAGCCGGCCTGGTTCAGCGAAGACGAGCTCGCGCCGAACATCGTATGCGCCTACCGTCCGGGCCAGCCGCATCGCTGCTGATCCAGATCAGCAAGTTTGCCAGGAACCCTGCCGCCCCCGTCCGCGTTTTCGCGTTCAGAGTAGGATTGCGGGGCTCCGATGAGCTGGTATCGACTGTATCACCTGGGTTCCGACGGGCAGCATGTCGCGCCCGAGGATGTCGAAGCGCTGGACGACCTGACGGCGGTGCGCAAGGCGCGGACCGTCCCGAACGGCTTCGGCGCCGAGCTCTGGCATGGCCGCCGCAAGATCGCCGACGTGCCGCCGACGGTGATCCACCGCCAGCTTGGCCCTCAGGTCGGCCTGTTCGGGGCCTGACGCAAACGCTGTTCTCCGCCCCCGCCGCTGTGCCATGCAGCGGGCGTGTCGGACCTTCTGCCCCTTGATGAAGCGCAGGCGCGGCTGTTCGCGCTCGCCGAACCACTGCCCGTCGAGCAGGCGCCGCTCGGCGAGGCGGCCGGCCGCTGGCTTGCCGCCGACATCCCGGCCTGCGTCGATCATCCGTTCGCCGATCTCTCGGCGATGGACGGCTATGCGATCCGTTTCGGCGATCGTCCCGGCCCGTGGACGGTGGTGCAGGACATTGCTGCCGGAACCATGCCGGCATGCGCGATCGGCCCCGGCGAGGCGGCGCGCATTTTCACCGGCGCCCCTCTTCCCGCCGGCGCCGACACGATCCTGGTCCAGGAAGACGCCGCGCGGGACGGCGATGCGCTGCGGCTGACCGGCGACGGTCCGCCGGCGAAAGGCGCGCATGTCCGCCGGAAGGGCGCGAACTTCACGACCGGAGCAACGGTGCTGGGCGCAGGGGAGCGCCTTACGCCGGCCCGGATCGGTCTCGCCGCGATGGCGGGCCATGCCGTGCTGCCGGTGCGGCGCCGCGCACGCGTCGCGATCCTCTCGACCGGCGACGAGCTTGCCCTGGCCGGCGCGCCCTTGGGCCCCGGGCAGATCCATGAATCGAACGCGCCGATGCTGGCCGCTTTGCTCGCCGCGGAACCCGCCCATCTCCAGTGCCACGCCCCGGTCCGGGACGATCTGGACCTGATCCAGAGGTCCCTGATCCAGGCGGCGGCGGGCGCGGACATCCTGGTCACGACCGGCGGCGCCTCGGTCGGCGATCACGATCTGGTCCGGCCCGCGCTCGAAGCGGCCGGCGCGCGGATCGACTTCTGGCGGGTCGCGATGAAGCCCGGCAAGCCGCTGATGGCCGGGCGCCTCGGCGACTGCGTGGTGCTCGGGCTGCCCGGCAACCCGGTCTCGGCGTTCGTGACGGCGCTGCTGTTCCTGAGGCCCCTGATCGCGGCGCTGGGCGGGGCCGCCGATCCCCTGCCCCGCACCGTCCGCCTGCCGCTCGGCGCACCCGTTGCCGCCAATGGCCCGCGCCTCGATTTCCTCCGCGCAGCGATCGTCGACGGCACCGTCCGTCCGCTCGCCGCCCAGGACAGCGGCGCGCTGCCGGCGCTCGCCCACGCCGACGTGCTGCTGGTGCGGCAGCCGCATGCGCCTGCGGCTGAACCGGGGATGTTCGCGGATGTTCTGATTATCGCTTGACCGCTGTGGGCTTGCGCCATAAACGTTCCGTATTCGTTCTAGGCGGAGGGGCCGCGATGCTGACGCGCAAGCAACATGAACTGCTCTGCTTCATCCATGATCGGCTGGCCGAAAGCGGCGTCTCGCCCTCGTTCGAGGAAATGAAGGACGCGTTGGACCTGAAGTCCAAATCGGGCGTGCACCGCCTGATCTCCGCGCTGGAGGAACGCCAATTCATCCGCCGGCTGCCGAACCGCGCCCGCGCGCTCGAGGTGCTGAAAATGCCCGAGCGGCAGGAGCGCAAGGTCGCGCCTGCGTCGTCGCTCGCGAAGGTGCCGGTGCCTGTCGCCGCGAACGAGAATGTCCTCGAAATCCCGCTGCACGGCCGCATCGCCGCCGGCGCGCCGATCGAGGCGATCGAGGGGCAGAGCAATCTGTCCGTACCCGCCGCGCTGCTCGGCCCCGGCGAGCATTACGCGCTGGAGGTCGCCGGCGATTCGATGGTCGAGGCCGGGATTCTCGATGGGGATTACGCGCTGATCCGCCGCGCCGAGACCGCGCGCGACGGGCAAATCGTCGTCGCGCTGGTCGACGAAAATGAAGCAACGCTCAAATATTTCCGGCGCGAAGGTGCGATGATCCGCCTCGATCCGGCCAATCGTGCCTATGATCCGCAGCGTTACGATCCGAACCGGGTTCGTGTGCAGGGCTGCCTTGCCGGCCTGCTCCGCCGCTACTGATTTGGCGCCATGCGGCGCTCGGCGGCGAACCGGCATTAGCGCCTATAGCCTGGCTGGGGCGGCAGGATTCGAACCTGCGAATGCCGGTACCAAAAACCGGTGCCTTACCACTTGGCGACGCCCCAGCAGGCGGGCGCCTCTATAGCGGCGGCTGGGCGCGCGAAAACCCCTAAAAGCCGTCAGGCGACGCGCATCATCCAGCCGTGCGGGTCCGGGGCGCGGCCGAACTGGATGTCGGTGAGCTGGCGGCGCAGGCTTTCGGTCAGCTGGCCGGTGCCGCCGGTGCCGATCGTCACGTCGAAGCCTTCGCCCTTCACGCGCCCGATCGGCGTCACCACCGCCGCGGTGCCGCAGGCGAACGCCTCGACCAGCCGGCCGCTTTTCGCGTCTTCCTGCCACTGATCGATTCCATAGGGCGCTTCCTCGACCGTCAGCCCCTGGTCGCGCGCGAGGCGGATCAGGGAGTCGCGCGTGATCCCGGCCAGGATCGTGCCGCCCAGCGGCGGCGTGCGCAGCGTGCCGTCGGCGAACACGAAGAAGATGTTCATGCCGCCCAGTTCCTCGACCCAGCGGCGCTCGACCGCGTCGAGGAACACGACCTGCTCGCACCCCTGGCGGCCCGCTTCGGCAAGCGCGATCAGGCTGGCGGCGTAGTTGCCGCCGCACTTGGCGGCGCCCGTCCCGCCCGGAGCCGCGCGGGTGTAGCTCTGCGATGCCCAGAGGGAGATCGCCTTCACCCCGCCCTTCCAGTAGGAGCCGACCGCCGAGGCGATCACCGCATAGATATATTCGGACGAAGGCTTCACCCCCAGGAACACTTCGCTCGCGAACACGAATGGGCGCAGATAGAGCGCGCCGTTAGGGATGCTTGGCACCCAGTCCCTGTCGGTGCGGACAAGCGCGCGGACGGAGTCGATGAAAACTTCCTCCGGGAGCTCCGGCATCGCCATCCGCTTTGCCGATTGCCTGAGGCGGCGCGCATTGGCGTCCGGGCGGAACAGGGCGACGCCGCCATCGGGCTGGCGATAAGCCTTCAGCCCTTCAAAAATCTCCTGCGCGTAGTGGAGCACCGACGAGGCCGGATCGGTCGCGATCGGCTCGCGCGCCTGAATCCGGGCCGAATGCCAGCCCTGGCCTTCGGTATAGCGCACCACCGCCATGTGATCGGTGAAGACGCGGCCGAAGCCGGGATCGGCGAGCAGCGCGTCGCGCTCTCCGGTCGCCAGCGGCGCGGCATTGGGCTGAAACTCGAACGTCAGGCTCATCGGTCCCCTCGCAGGTTGCAGACCGCCTAGGGCGAATGGCATGGCGAGCGCAATGGCAAGCTTCCCGACTGCCCTGTTCCTGCGCGAAGCCGAGGTGCGGCGTGGGCTCGAGCTGATGTTTGCGGGGCAAGCCGAACTTGCCCGTGCGATCGGCCCCATTCTCGCCGACGCAAAGCTTGGCCGCGCCCATCAGCGCGTGCTCTATTTCATCGGTCGTCAGCCGGACCTGACCGTCGGCGCGCTGCTCGCCCGGCTCGGCATAACCAAACAGTCCTTGAACCGCGTGCTGAACGAGCTGACGGAACGCGGCCTGGTCGAGGTGCGGGTCGGGCGCGACGATCGCCGCCAGCGGCTCCTTCGGCTGACGGAGAGCGGCAAGGCGCTGGAAGCCGAGCTGTTCGAAGCGATACGCGCGCGCATGGCGTCCGCCTACGCCCAGGCGGGGCAGCAGGCGGTCGGCGGCTTCTGGACGGTGCTCGAAGGGCTGGGCTAGCGCGTTTCCGCGGCCATCTCGCGGCCGCGCCGCTCGGCTGCCGCCAGCGTGCGCGTCATCAGCGCGCGCAGCGCGCCGCCCTCGTCCAGCACGTCCAGCCCTTTGCGGGTCATGCCGCCGGGGCTGGCGACCCGATCGGCGAGCACGGCAGGGCTTTCGTCGGAGCCCGCCGCGAGTCCCGCCGCCCCGTCCACCATCGCGGTCGCGAGGCGCAGCGCCTGGTCCGCGGGCAGGCCGAGCGCGATCCCGGCCGCCGCCACCGCATCGATGAAGCGGAACAGGAAGGCCGGCCCGCATCCGGCGAGCGCGGTCATCTGCCCGAACTGCGCCTCGTCCGCGGCCCACTCGGCAAGTCCCAGCGGACGCATCAGCGTTTCCAGCTCCGCCGCCCGTGCGCCGGCATCTCCGTAAAGCGCGACGACGCCGCGGCCGAGCGCGACCGGCGTGTTCGGCATCGCCCGCACGACCGTGCCCGCCTGCGGGAATCGCCCGCGCAGCGTGTCGAGCTCGGTGCCCGCCAGGATCGACACCAGCATCGTCTCGGGACCGACAGCCGCGGCGACGGCGTCGGCGACCTCGACCAGCTTCTGCGGCTTGACCCCAAGCAGCAGGATGCGCGGCGACGCCTCGCCCTTGGGCATCTCGCGCACGGCCCGCACGCCAGGCGCCGGCGCAACGCCGCTTGGCCGGATCACCGTCACCGACTCCGGCGGCAGCCCCGCTTTCAGCCAGCAGCGCAGCATCGCGCCGGCCATGTTGCCGCACCCGACCAGCCAGATCGGCCCCAAATTCGAAAGCTTTGCGTCCATGCCCCACCGCCTACCGCGCAACCGGAAATTGCGCCTCAATTTTTTCGTATCGGACGGTCAAGAAAATCGCCGCGCTGCCGTTCAATATCGCATGAGCGACGCATCATCCTCCGCACGTCTGGTTTCTGTCGACGGCATTCCGGGCCGGGATCGCCGGAGCGCCGCGCGTGACGACGCCCGCCAGCGCGGCAACCGCCTGACCCAGGCGGTGAAAAGCTGGTTCGGCAACCGCGAGGAAGACGTGCTGGAGCCGGACCAGAGCGGCCAGGAACCGTCCATATTCCAGCGCGTCGGCGCGTTCCTTCAGCAGAACCTGCTCGAGCCGACGCCGCCGCACTACGAGCTTGTCTACGGCTATGTCCTCGAAACCGACCGGCGGCTGGTCGACGCGGTCGATCGCGCGATCGTGCGCGAAGGCCTGCTGACCGCCGAAGCCGCCGACCTGATCCTGGCCGAAGTCCGCACCGATATGTCGGCCGAATTCCTGGCGAACCTGGTCGACAAGGCACAGGCGGGGCTCAGCGACATCGCCGGCCTCGCCAAGCAATCGGGAGCCGATGCCAAGGCCTATGGCCAGGCGCTGGAAAGCAAGGTCGCCGACCTGCAGGGCGACGACAGCGAAGGCGCGGTCAAGGCGCTGGTGCAGCTGACCAGCTCGATGATCGAGCGGACCAAGGCGGCCGAGCAGCAGCTTCGCGACGCCGGCAAGCAGATGACCCAGCTGCGCGGCAGCTTGGCCGAGGCGCGCCGGATCGCGGAAAGCGATGCGCTGACCGGGCTCGCCAATCGTCGCGCGTTCGAAAACAAGCTCCGCCGCGCGGTCGCGCAGGCGCGCGAGACCGGCAAGCCGCTCGCGCTCGCCTTTTGCGATATCGATCATTTCAAGGTCATCAACGACACGCACGGCCACGATGTCGGCGATCGCATCCTGAAGTTCGTCGCCCAGCGGCTCGCGTCCGCGTCCGGCAACAATTGCTTCGTCGCGCGGCATGGCGGCGAGGAATTCGTGATGCTGTTCGAAGCATCGACCGCCGAAGCGGCGGCGCGGATCGTCAACGAGGTGCGCGCTGATCTGGAAGAGCGCCGGCTTGTCGCCAAGCAGAGCGGCGAGCCGATCGGCCAGGTCAGCTTTTCGGCCGGCGTCGCCTCGCTCGGCCCGAAGGAAAACGGCCGCCAGATGCTCCGCACCGCCGACCAGGCCCTCTATCGCGCCAAGCGCGAGGGCCGGAACCGCGTCGTGGTGCTCGGGGAGTAACTTTCCGCTCCGGTCCCCCTCACCCCGCTCGCGGCAGAGCCGCGAGTCGCCCTCTCCCGATGGGAGAGGGTGATTTACGCCTCGCCCTGAGTCTCGATCAGGGCCGCGGCGATCGCTTCGCGCGGGGTCTTGCCGCCCCACAGCACGAACTGGAACACCGGGTAATAGCGTTCGCATTCGTCGATCGCGGATTCGATCAGCGTCTCGGTCTGAGTGAGCGACATCGCCGGCTCGTCGCCTTCCAGAAGCGCGGCATGGCGGAAGAGCAGGATGCCGCTGGCCGACCACAGCTCGAAATGGCCGATCCAGAGCTGCTCGTTGACCAGCCCGATCGCTTCGTAGATCGCGCTCCGCTTTTCTTCCGGCACCTTGATGTCGGGGAGGGCCAGGAACTGCAGCACCCGGTCTTCGTCGCGCCAGACGCCGCGCAGCTCATACTCGGTCCAGCTGCCTTTGACGTTGGCGACGATCTCGTCGTCGGCATTGCGGTCGTACGCCCAGCCATGCGCGGAGAAGTAATTCTCCAGCATTTCGATGGGAGCGGCCGATTCACCTTCGGCTTCTTCGAAGTCTTCAAGCGTCATCATGGCCGTTCCCCGGTCGCGACCGTTTGTTGCGCTGCATGATCGCAGTGCAGCGTGTGCGCGACAAGCGGCCCGCTGTGGGCGAGTTCATAAAGCTGTGGATTGAAATGGGACAGGTTGTGGTCAAATCTTGGGCGGCTGCTTGCCGCCGGGCCCCGCCGCCTCAAGCGCGTCCACGCGGGCACGCAGCGCATCCGCCTCGTCGCGGGCGGCCGCGGCCATCGCCTTCACCGCCTCGAATTCGTCACGGCTGACGAAATCCATGCCGCCGATCCATTCGCGCATCCGCTCCTTAAACGAGCTCTCCGCCTCGCGGCCCATGCCGGCAAAGGTGCCGGCGACGCCGTTCAGCATCTTGGCGAAATCGTCAAAGAAACGGTTCTCGGTCTGCATGGTCGCTCCTGGTCAGTCGCCTATCTGGGTGTTGAGACTGCCCGGGACAAGCCGTTCCGCATCCGGGTTCAGGCGGCGGATATCGTGATTGAGCGCGGCGGCGAAGCAGAGCCAGGCGAGATAGGGCACCATCAGCCAGGCGGCGGCCGTGCGGACCTGGCCGAACACCACGGTCGTCGCGGCTGCGGCGACGAAGATGCCGACGATCAGCCAGAACGCGGCCGTCACCTGGTGCATCGCGAAGAACAGCGGAGACCAGCAGAGATTGAGCGCAAGCTGGACCACAAACAGCAGGGCCGCGAGGCCCCGCAGCCGATTGCCGCGCGCGTTCAGCACGATCGCCAGCGCGAGGCCCTGGAGGATGTAGAGCAGCGTCCAGGCGAGGCCGAACGCGGCGCCCGGCGGCATCGCCGCGGGCTTGCGCAGCACCGCGAACCAGCTGTTGTCGTATCCCGACCCCGCCAGCCTGCCCGACAGAATGCCGAGCAGCAGCACCAGCGGGATGGTGACGACGGCGCGCCTGAAAAGCGAAAACCCGATCTGCGAACGCGACGCGATTTCCCCCACTCGTACCTCCGTCCGGTTTGCGCGGCTCCGTAGCGACCGGGGCGGGAGAGTCAAAGCTTCGGGCGACGAACGCTAGATATCCGTGGTCAACGTCACGCTCAGCCGGCGCGGCTGGTTGTAGACGAAGAAGCCGCTGCCGCCGACGCCATAGCCATAGTTGTTGAAGATATTGCCGACCTGGGCGCGGATCAGCGCGTTCGACTTGCCGATCTTGAACCGGTAGCGCCCGCCGATCGCAAGCACCGCGCGCGGCGGCACGTAGAGCGTGTTGGCGGCGTTGGCGACCCGCCGGCCGGTCTCTTCCAGGAACGCGTCGACCGAGAACGGGCTGTCGGGGAAGCGGTAGTCGATGCTCGCGATGCTGTGCCGCTCGATCGAGGCGACGGGCTTGCGTCCCATCGCGCCGCTGTCGACCAGCTCGCCGGTCACTTGCGCATCGAGGAACAGCGTGCCGGCGACGATGTTCAGCCCTGGGGCGACCTGGCCTGCGACCGACAGCTCGACGCCTCGATGCCGAAGCTCGCCGAGCTGGCGGAAGCGATTGACGCTGTCGAGGTTGAAATAGGGCTTGGTGATTTCGAACACGCCCGCGATCGCCGAGAGATTGTCGGTGACGGCCCAGCGCACCCCCGCATCCTTCTGCTCGGTCAGGATCGCTGGCGGCGCTTCGTTGCGGTTGACGGCGATTTCCGACGCGACCGGACTTTCCTCCAGGCCGCGCGCATAGCTGGCATAGATTGCGACTGCGCGCGTCACTTCGATCGCGGCGTTGGCGTTCAGCAGCCAGGGCGAAGACTTCGACTCCGGCAGCGGCCCGGCCGGGGTCAGGACGTCCTTGCTATAGTCGGTCTTCTGCACCCCGATTCCGAACTCGCCGACATCCAGCCACTTCAGCTGATAGCCGATACCGAACGTCGTCTGCCGGACATGGTCGCGCGTCTTCTCGCCGAAGCTGAACTCCGGCCGCGGCTTGTAATCCACCTCACCCCAGACCGTCGGGCCGAGGGAGATCGGGTCCGAGCCGCCATAGCGCCGCCGCTGGTCGCGCGCACGGACCGTCGCGATGAAGCTGTGGCGGCGCTTGCCCTCATCGAAATTGCGGGACACGCGCAGCTCGCCCGACGTGGCGGCGAACACGTCTCCGGAATCGACGATCACCAGCCGGTTTGCGGCGTTGCCGTCCGGCGTCACGCCCAGCAGCAGGTCGATCGCATTGCGCGCGTCGTGGCTGACCGACCGGAACACCCCCGCCGCAATGTCGAAGCCCGCCACCGGCGCCTTCGCGATCAGCCCGGTGTTCCAGGCGTTTCCTTGATAGATCGCCCAGGGCTGCCCAGCGAACACGACCCGCTTGACGCGCGGCGGCAGATAATCGCCCGCGGTGAAGACCAGCGTCTGCGCTTCCTGCGAACGGGTCTGGATCGAGCTCCAGAACGGGATGATCTCGACGCCTTCGGCCGGGCGCCAGACCGGAGTGACGCCCATCGACAGATAATGCGGGGTGCCGCCGAAATGCTGGTTGTCGTTGTAATAGCCGACGCCCGCCTGGACGCCGAGCTTGCTGCCGTCGATCGGAAGCGATAGGTCGAGCTGGCCGACCTGCGCATCGAACGGCCCATAGCGCAGCACCACGCTCGCCAGCGTCTTGTCGCCGGGCTTGCGCAGCGAATAATCGGCGATGCCGGTCGGCGCCGGAAACGGATAGCCCTGGGCCGAGATGCCGACCCGCATCGTCGACCCCTCGATCAGCCGGTCGGTCGGGTTCGCCTCCTGCTGGAAATAGAGCCCTTCGATCCGGGTGTTGCCCGCGTCGACGGCGGAAAAGCCGCGCACGTCGAACGGATTGTAGATCCCGATCTGCTCGTCGCCGACCTTTTTCCCGAACGCGTCTTTCGACTGCGTGGTCGCGTTGTCGGTCGTGCGCTGCGCGAACGCCGAGGTCGAGCACAGGAGGGCGGCGGCGGCAGAGCAGATCAGGACGCGCATCACCGTACCATGACGCGCAAGCCGTTGCGCGCGTGCAACTTTCGACCAGCCGCGTGGCGGTTCGACGAGCGGCGTCAGCCGCGCTCCGCCGCGATCAGGAACTCGATATTGCCCTCCGGTCCGGTGATCGGGCTCTCGACGATCCCCGCCACGCGCCAGCCCTGCGCCGAAACCCATTCCGCGACCTCGCTACAGACGCGCGCGTGCACGGCGGGATCGCGCACCACGCCGCCCTTGCCGACTTCGTCGCGCCCGGCCTCGAACTGCGGCTTGATCAGCGCCAGCAGCCGCGCATCCGGGCCGGCAAAGGTCAGCGGCACTTCCAGCACCTTGGCGAGACCGATGAAGCTCGCATCGCAAACGATCAGATTGACCGCCTCGGGAATATGCGCCGGCGTCAGCAGCCGCGCGCTCAATTGCTCCAGCACGACCACGCGGGAGTCCTGGCGCAGCTTCCAGGCGAGCTGGTTGGTGCCGCTGTCGACCGCATAGACGCGGATCGCGCCGCGCGTCAGCAGCACATCGGTGAAGCCGCCGGTCGACGAGCCCACGTCCATCGCGACCGCGCCCGCCACGCCCCAGCCGAAATGGTCCAGCGCGTGCGCAAGCTTGATGCCGCCGCGCGAGACCCAGGGATGGTCGCGGCCGCGCACCTCGATCGGCGCGTCGTGGGCAAGAGTCTGTCCGGGTTTGTCGATGCGCCGGTCTCCGGAGAAGACGAGGCCGGCGAGGATCAGCGCCTGCGCGCGGGTGCGGCTTTCGGCAAGCGCGCGATCGACGAGGAGCTGGTCGGCGCGCTGCTTGGCCATGGCGCGGCAATAGCGGCGCGAGAGCGCGCCGCCAACCGCGCGGTCAGATCAGGCGCAGAGTTCCTGCGCCTTGCGCGCGAACATTTCGGCCAGCGCCTGGCGGCGGATCGCAGCCTCCGGCGTCACTGCCTTGGCAGCGGCATTGGCTTCGTAAGCAGCGCGACGCGCATAGTAACGGACGTTCGATTCCACAGCGACCCTCTCCCCGGCGCTCATGAAGCGATTCCCCGACCGCTCCAGGTTTTCCATGCTGCCCCGCAATCGTAAAATGATGGTTAATTCCCACAGCCCGATTCGCGAATATTTTTGTGGCGCCGTTCGTCCGGATTCCAGCACGTTTCGCGGGGCTTAACTCCAGCTCTCAGTAGAGAAGGAAGGGCCGCCGCGCCTCTTCCCAGGCCTGTTCGTCCGGCCGCGTGATCGCATCGAGATCGCCGGGAGCGGCGGCGGCATCGTCGACCCACTCGCGCAGCAGCGGCGAACCGTTGATCACGTCGATCGCGAGCTTGCCGAATTCATATTCATACGGGAAATCGCGCCACAGCGGGTAATCCGGATAAAGGCCCCGGATCGCCTTGAAGCCAAGCGCCTGCAGCCGCCACGGCCTGAAGGCCTGGTGGTCGTAGAACCGTCCCTCGGCATGAATGTGGACGCCGTTGCAGAGCGTCTTCGCATGTTTGTGAAAGGTCGGCTCGAACCAGATTTCGCGGAGCGCGCATCCGTCCAGCCATTCGGGCGCGAGGCGGCGCATTTCGGCGATCACCGCCTTCGCGTCGATGTCGGGGGCGCCGAACAGCTCCAGCGGCCGCGTGGTGCCGCGTCCTTCCGACAGGGTCGTGCCTTCCAGCATCACGGTGCCGGCATAGGCGCGCGCCATGTTGATGTTGGGCGCATTGGGGCTCGGGTTGATCCACACCCGCTCCTCAAGCGGCCAGCCGAAGCCGGGCTCCGCCCCCGGCCGCCAGCCGCGCATTTCGATCACCTTGTAATCGACATCGAGCTTCAGCCGGTCGATGAACCAGCGCCCCAGCTCGCCGAGGGTCAGCCCGTGCCGCATCGGCATCGGCCCGGCGCCGACGAAGCTTTCCCAGCCCTCGCGGAGCGTCAGCCCCTCGATCGGCCGTCCGGCGGGATTGGGCCGGTCAAGCACCCACACCGTTTTGCCATGCTCGGCGGCAGCCTCGAGCACGTAACGCAGCGTCGTGATGAAGGTGTAGATGCGGCAGCCCAAATCCTGCAAGTCGACCAGCATCACGTCGAACGTGTGCATCGACTGGCCGGTCGGCCGCCGCACCTCGCCGTAGAGGCTGAACACCGGGATGCCGTAGACCGGATCGGTGAAGTCCGGCGACTCCATCATATTGTCCTGAAGATCGCCGCGCACGCCATGCTGCGGCCCGAACATCGCAGTCACGTTCACACCCGCCGCGACCAGCGCGTCGAGCGAATGCGTCAGATCCGCAGTGACCGAGGCCGGATGCGCCAACAGCGCGACGCGCTTGCCTTCGAGCGGGGCACGCAGGTCTGGGTCGGCGAGCAGCCGATCGATACCGATTTTCATGCGTCGGTTGGTGGCGGCAGTTCGAGCGCAAAGCAATCCGGATGATGGAAATCGGGCTTGTCGCCCGGCGGGTGGCGGAGGGCCCAATAGGATTTGGTGCCGGAGATTTCTTCGACCACGGCGGACAGGCCGAGGCGGGTGGCGGGTTCCGGCAACGCCACTTCGACGGTCAGCTCCAGCGCCTGGTCGGTGCGCGATACCCGGAGTTTGGGCGTGGGAATGTCCAGCTGCTCCATGCCCTCGCGGTAGCCGGAGAAGCGATATGCCGCCCATTCGGTCGAGGGCGAAAAGTTGAATTCCAGATAGCCGGCGCCCGTTGCGACAAAGGCTTCGAAACAGGTGTGCTGCCAAAGGTTATCGCGCCGGGCAGGCCCGGCGCGCGCCGGGATGCTGAGAGTGTCGAGGTCACCGGCAAGACGATAGCGGAGCCGCAGGTAGCCACGCGCGCGGCGGACCGAGGCTTCCAGGCTAAAGGGTTCTGAGGGGAGCTGGGCGGAGTGGGGGTGAAGGAAGCAAGGCTCCGGCCTCACAACCCCCTCGGTTTGGGCTGAGCTTGTCGAAGCCCTCCCTTCTTTTTGCTTCCCCCGCGCCAGTGCCGAAATCAACGCCCAATCACCCCGTATCAAAGCGAGTTTTTTCGCCCGACCCCATCCCTTCAATTTCCGCTCAGCTTCCACGGCTTCGTACCGCGACGGAAACTCTTGCGACCAAACCAGATGTAACGGGTGCCTCGTGCTCGTGTATCCACGAAAGGTGCCAGCCTGGTGCTCGCCCATGCGCTGCTCAAGATCATTCGTATGCCCGACATAGAAATGCCGGTCGCCGCACTGAATCATGTATGCCCAGAAGGTCATCGCCCCTTGTAAAGAAGAAAGGGAGGGCTTCGACAAGCTCAGCCCAAACCGAGTTGAAATTGGACGCGGACTCTCAGTCGGGTCCGGGCTGAGCCTGTCGAAGCCCTCCCTTCCCCTTTGCACCGGGTTACCGCTAAGGGCGAAGCAAATGACCGCCTATACCTCTCCCCTCCTCCGCCTGCTCGACCAACGCGGATACATCCACCAAGTCACCGACGCGGCCGCGCTGGATGCGCTGGCGAGCAAGCAGGTCGTCCCGGGCTATATCGGCTTCGACCCGACAGCGCCGTCGCTGCATGTCGGCAGCCTGGTGCAGATCATGCTGCTGCGCCGGCTGCAGCAGGCGGGGCACAAGCCGATCGTGCTGATGGGCGGTGGCACTGGGAAGGTCGGCGATCCGAGCTTCAAGGACGAAGCGCGCAAGCTGATGACGGTCGACACGATCGCCGCCAACATCGCGTCGATCCGGACCGTGTTCGAGCGCTTCCTGACCTTCGGCGATGGCCCCAGCGACGCGATCATGCTCGACAATGCCGAGTGGCTCGACAAGCTCGAGTACATCCCGTTCCTGCGCGACATCGGCCAGCATTTCTCGGTCAACCGGATGCTGAGCTTCGATTCCGTGAAGCTGCGGCTCGATCGCGAGCAGTCGCTGTCGTTCCTTGAGTTCAACTACATGATCCTCCAGGCCTATGACTTCCTGGAGCTCAGCCGCCGGGCCGGCTGCCGGCTGCAGCTGGGCGGGTCGGACCAGTGGGGGAATATCGTCAACGGCATCGAGCTCGCGCGCCGCGTCGACGGCACGGAGGTGTTCGGCGTCACCACGCCGCTGATCACGACGGCGGACGGCGGCAAGATGGGCAAGACGATGTCGGGTGCGGTCTGGCTGAACGAGGACCAGCTCTCCGCCTACGACTATTGGCAATTCTGGCGGAACACCGACGATCGCGACGTCGGCCGCTTCCTGCGACTGTTCACCGATCTGCCGCTGGATGAAACCGCTCGGCTGGAAGCGCTCGAAGGCGCCGAGATCAACGAGGCAAAAAAGGTGCTCGCCAACGAGGCGACCGCGATGTGCCGCGGCCGCGCGGCCGCGGACGACGCGGCGGAGACTGCGCGCCGGACCTTCGAGGAAGGCGCGGCCGGGGAATCGCTGCCGAGCCTGGCGGTGCCGGACGGCACGATCGGCATCGTCGACGCGCTGGTGGGTCTCGGCCTCGCCGGCTCGAAGAACGAGGCGCGGCGCCTGATCAAGCAGGGCGGCGCGCGGGTTGCCGGCGAGAAGGTCGAAGATGAGGCGCTGAGCGTGACCGTCGGCGCCGAACCGGTGCGGGTGTCCGCGGGCAAGAAGAACCACGGGCTGCTGACAAGCTGACAAACAGATCCTCCCCTTAGAGGGGAGGTGGCGCGCGAAGCGCGACGGAGGGGTGTCAGCGCCTCAGAATAAATCTCGGACGGGGACACCCCTCCACCACTCGGCTTCGCCGAGCGGTCCCCCTCCCATTGCAGGGGAGGATCAGGATTCCCGCTTTCGCCGGGATGACGTAGAACGGTTTCGAATCAGAACCGACAGGAGCGCCCCATGTCCCAGCCCTATGTCCGCCCCGACGTCCGGATGTTCCTCGAATTCCTGAACAACATCCCGGGCCCGAAGATGCACGAGGTCACCGCGCCCGAGGCGCGTGCGACCTACGCGGCGATGAAGGACGTGGCGGACCCGCCCGCCGGCGAACTCGCGATCAAGCGCGACCTGAAATGCGGCGATATTCCCCTTCGCCTCTATGACGCGCGTGAGCGGCGGCAGCCCGGCCCGGTGATGGTCTTCTTCCACGGCGGCGGCTTCGTGATCGGCGATCTGGAAACGCACGACAGTTTCTGTGCAGAGGCTGCGCGCGCGCTCGACCTGCCGGTGGTTGCGGTCGACTATCGCCTTGCCCCCGAACACCCGTTCCCGGCGGCACCCGACGATTGCGAGGCCGCGACGCGCTGGATTGCGACCAGTCCGGCGGAGCTGGGCCTGAAAGTCGCCAGCCTGGTGCTTGCCGGAGACAGCGCGGGCGGCAATCTGACCATCGTCACCGCCCAGCAGTTGCGCGACCGACCGGCGGAAGTGCCCGTGATCGTGCAATGGCCGATCTATCCGGCCGTCGACGACGCGACCAAATACCAGTCGTTCCATGATTTCGGCGACGGCTTCCTGCTCACCCGCGACGGCATGCAATGGTTCTTCGACGCGTATCGCGCGACCGAGGACGACATTCGGCACACGCCGATCCTGCACCGGCACGAGGGCACGCCGCCGACGCTGCTGATCACTGCCAGCCTCGATCCGATCCGCGACCAGGGCCGCGCCTATGCCGCCGAGTTGATCCGCGCCGGCGTGCCGACGGTCTATCGCGAGGCGGTCGGCAACATCCACGGCTTCATCACGCTTCGGAAGGCGATTCCGTCGAGCGCCGGCGACGTCGCCGCCTGCTTCCGCATCCTGAAGGACATGATCAACGAGGCCGAAGCCGACCGCGTCATGGCGGAAGCGGCGCAGGGGGCGGATACGGTGGCGGCCGCGGCAGAGTGAGCGATCTTCCCTACCGCGCCGCGGTCGGCGTGATGCTGCTCAATGCCGAGGGCAAGGTGTTCGTCGGCCAGCGCCTCGATAACGCGCTCGAGGCGTGGCAGATGCCGCAGGGCGGCCTTGATCCGGGCGAAAGCGCGGAGGAAGGGGCGCTCCGCGAGCTGGAGGAAGAAACGGGCATCGCCCGCGATCTGGTCGCGATCATCGCCTGCGCGTCACGGCAGCTCGATTACGACTTGCCAGAAGACCTGCAGGGCAAGCTCTGGGGCGGCAAATATCGCGGCCAGCGCCAGACCTGGTTCCTGTGCCGGTTCCTGGGCAGCGACGCGGACGTGCATATCGACACGGCGGAACCCGAGTTCCGCGCCTGGAAATGGGCGGAACCGAATGAGCTGCCGGCGATGATCGTGCCATTCAAGCAGGAACTGTACAGGGCCGTGCTGGCGGAGTTTTGGGAGCACCTCCAGCCGGCACCTTAATCTCGGTTTGGGCTGAGCTTGTCGAAGCCCTTCCTTTCTTATTACGGACTCGGCCAAGAAGAAGGGAGGCCTTCGACAAGCTCAGGCCAAACCGGTTTTGGGGCCGAATGCAGGTGAGGGCTAAGGCACCCGCACCACCACCCCGCCCTTCATCACCATCCGGACGTGCTTGACTGCACCGATGTCTCGCGTCGGATCACCGTCGACGGCGACAAGGTCGGCCAGCAGCCCCGGCTTCACCACGCCCAATTTGCCCGCGATATGGAAGAAGCGCGCATTGCCTGAGGTTGCCGCGATCAGCACGTCCGGCGCGGGCATGCCCGCCTGGTTCATCAGCACCATCTCGCGCGCATTCTCGCCGTGGGTGAACACGCCGACATCGCCGCCCATGCAGATCGGCACGCCGGCCGTGCGCGCCATCTGGAACGCCTTGCGGCTCTCGATCACGCCGGCGGGGGCGGGCTCCTGCCCGTTCCAGCCGCGATAACGGGCGATCGCGTCGCGGGCGGCCAGCGTCGGGCAATAGGCGATTTTGCGCTCTGCCATCAGCTTGAACACTTCGGGCGTACCTTCGTCGCCATGCTCGATCGTGTCGATGCCGGCGAGCGCGGCGCGGCGCATGCCTTCGGCCGTGCTCGCATGCGCGGCGGTGATACGCCCGGCCGAATGCGCGGCCTCGATGCCGGCCTTCAGCTCGTCGAGGCTGAATGTCGGCCGGCTCGGCTCGCCCGGGCGCCAGCGGTAATCGGCATAGAATTTGACGACGTCGGCGCCGCCGCCGATTTGCCGCCGCACGGCCTGGACCAGCTCCGGCCCGTCCGCTTCCTCGGCACCCTGCGGGATTGCGACGCCCGGCTCGAAGCCCTTCGGGCCATAGGCGCCGGTCGCGACCAGCGCCCGTGTCGCGACCAGCATCCGCGGCCCGGGCACGATGCCTTGCTCGATCGCCTGCTTCAGGCCCACATCGGCATAGCCGGCGCCTTCGGTGCCGAGGTCGCGGACCGTCGTGAAGCCCGCCATCAGCGTGTTGCGCGCCGACACCGTCGCCCGCGCGGTGCGCAGCGCCAGCGGCTCGTGCAGCACCTGATCGTCCCACGGCGTCTCGTTGTACGGGTGGAGGAACAGGTGCGAATGCCCCTCGATCATGCCCGGCATCAGCGTCATGCCCGGCAGCTCGACCACCGTCGCCCCGGCCGGCGCGGCAAGGTTCGGCCCCGCCGCCTCGATCCTGTCGCCGCGCACCAGCACCGCCCAACCGTCATGCGCCTGCCGCTCGACTCCGTCGAACACGCGGGCGGGGCGGAGCAGAATGACGTTTTCCGCTAAGGCCGGCATGGCAAGCGCCGCCAGCAGAACCGCAAGGACCGCCCGGATCATTTGCGCGGGGCCGGGCCGGCGAAGGTGATGATGCTTTCCGCCCCGCCGGACGACAGCGCGGCGACGCCGAAGAAATGATGGTCGATATTGACGTCCTTCAGGAACAGCGACGTGTCGTTCGCCGGCACGTCCTTGAAATCGGTCCAGTCGGGCCGATCGGCGAGGCGCCAGCGCACGCGGTATCCGGCAGCGCGCGGCACCGGTGCCCAGGCCACCGTCGTGTCGGCACTGAGCGCTCCCTGGATCGTGACCTTGTCGGGCGCCGCCGGCGCGCTCGCCAGTTCGCGGATCACGGCCATGTTCAGCGCGGTCACCCGGGCAAGGTACGGAAAGTCCACGCCTTCGATCGTGTCGCCGTAGAATTTGCCGTTCTCGGTCCGAAGCGTCTGGTGCTGGTGATCGTAATTCTCGGTTACCTCGGAAAACCGCACTGCCGGATAGCCAAGCTCGAGAAACGGCGTGTGATCGCCGCCGCGCTGGAAGCGATCGGGCCGGCGCACTGCGATGACATCCAGGCCTTTATCCTGCTCGGCCACGCGCTTGATCGCCTTGGCGAGCGAGCGGGACGGCGAATCGTCCTCGCCACCGTTCGCGCGCTGGGCGAGATCGTCCTCGCGCGTCGCGTCGGCGCGGATGCCTTCGCTGAACACGCGGACATGAGTGTCGTCATGCGCGCCGCCGACGCCGTGCGTGTTGCCGACGATGTCGTTGTTCAGCACCGCCGCGACCTTCCAGCCGCGCTCCTTTGCCGTGCGCGCAAGCAATTTGCCGCCCCACAACCCCTGTTCCTCGCCGGACAGCGCCGCGTAGACGATCGTCGCCGGGAATTTTTCCTTCGACAGCAGCCGCGCCGCCTCGATCACAAGCGCCGTGCCCGAACCGTCATCATTGGCGCCGGGCGCGTCGGACGTCGCGTCCATCACGTCGGTCACGCGGCTGTCGATATGGCCCTGGACGATGATCACCCGATCCGGATCGGAGGCGCCCTTCTGGATTGCGATCACGTCTTCGACGCGCACCCCGTTCGGCGCGCGCGGGCCGGTGAACTGGTCGCCGATCGTCTCGACTGCCAGGCAGCCGCCGCACGCCTTCGAGAACTCCCCAAAGCGCCCTGCCGCCCAGCGCCGTGCCGCGCCGATGCCGCGCTTGGGATCGGTGGTGGTGGACAGCGTGTGGCGGGTGCCGAAGCCGACGAGCCTGGAAATCGTGGCCCGGAGTTCGGCGGGACTGGGCTGAGCGGCCGTGGCGGAAGCAGCAGCGAGAAGAACGGCTGAAACGATCACCTTAAAACTCCGGTTTGGGCTGAGCTTGTCGAAGCCCTCCCTTCTTCTTTGATTTCGGACAAAAAGAAAGGGAGGCCTTCGACAAGCTCAGGCCGAACCGGATGGAGGCTCGGGAGACAGGCTACCGTCCGACTTGATCCGCCGGTAAAAGCAGCTCCGCGCGCCGGTGTGGCAGGCCGGGCCAGCCGGCTCGACCTTCAGCCACAGCGCGTCCTGGTCGCAGTCGATCCGCGCCTCGACGACGCGCAGGACGTTTCCCGAGGTCTCGCCTTTCTTCCAGAGCCTGCCGCGGCTGCGCGACCAGAAATGCGCTTCGCCGGTCTCCAGCGTCAGCTTGAGTGCCTCCGCGTTCAGGTGCGCGACCATCAGCAGCTCGCCGCTTGCCGTGTCGGTCACGACGCCGGTGATCAGCCCGTTCGCGTCCCATTTGGGATCGAGCACCGCCCCTTGTTCGCGATCGTCCGTCATGGCGGGCTGGATGCCCGAGCCGGACTGTGATTGAAAGCGCGCATGCGCAACGCTCTCGCCGCCGCCCTCGCCCTGTCGCTCGCTTCCGCTTGCTACGCCGCCCCCGGCCCGGTGCCGATCCAGCCCGAGGCGCGGACGATCGCCCTGGGCGCGCTGAAGGTCACCAGCATCCATGACGCCGATTTCGAATCGGCCAATGACGGCAAGACATTCGGCCTCGACGTTGGCCCCGCCGCCGTGTCGCGCGTGCTGGTCGAGGCCGGGCTGCCGTCTGACGCGATCCCGCTCAGCGTCTCGGGCCTGCTGGTGCGGGGCATTCCCGGCCATATCGTGCTGATCGACACTGGCCTGGGCCCGAAGGCGAAGGGCAAGCTGATCGCCAGCCTCGCCATGGCAGGAATCACGCCCGACAAGGTGACCGACGTGCTGATCACCCATTCGCACGGCGATCATGTCGGCGGGCTGGTCGACGCCAACGGCCGCTCCGCCTTTCCGAACGCCGCGATTCGCATGTCGCGCCGGGAATGGGCGTGGATGCAGGAGCAGGCCGGCGCCAAACCGATCGCCGCTGCGATCCGCGCGCAGGTGCGGCCGTTTGAAGCGGGCACGGCGGTTCTGCCCGGCATCGTCTCGGTGCCGATCTTCGGCCATACGCCGGGGCATGTCGGCTATCGGATCAACTCCGGCCATGCCCACCTGATCGACATCGGCGATACCGCGCACAGCTCCGTCGTGTCACTCGCCGAGCCCGGCTGGGCGATGGGCTTCGACACCGACAAGAAGCTCGGCAAGGCGATGCGCCAGGCGGTGCTGGAACGGCTGGCCGAATCGCACGAGCTCGTGTTCGCGCCGCATTTTCCGTTTCCCGGCACGGGCCGCGTCGTGGCGAGCGGCGCCGGCTATAAATGGCAGCCGGCCGACAAATAATCTGACAAGGGGAGACAAAGGCCGAACGGCTCCCTATATGCGGCGCCAACGAGACGAGGGTCCGGGTCCTCCCCATGCTCACCACCAATCCGTTCGACGACGATAAGCTTCGCGAGGAATGCGGCGTATTCGGCATTTACGATGCCGAGACCGCGTCCGCCGTGGTTGCGCTGGGGCTGCACGCGCTCCAGCATCGCGGCCAGGAAGCCGCCGGCATCACCAGCTGGGACGGCCAGCATTTCCATACCCACCGCGCGATGGGTCACGTTGCCGGCAATTTCGACCGGGACGACGTGATCCGCGGCCTGCCCGGCCGCGTCGCGGTCGGCCATGTCCGCTATTCGACGACCGGCGAGACCGCGCTGCGCAACGTCCAGCCGCTGTTTGCCGAGCTGTCGTCGGGCGGCTTCGCGGTTGCCCATAACGGCAATATCTCCAACGCGATGAAGCTTCGCCGCGAGCTTGTCCGCCGCGGCTCGATCTTCCAGTCCACCTCGGACACAGAGGTGATCATCCACCTCGTCGCGACCTCCACCTACCGGACGCTGCTCGACAAATTCATCGACGCGCTGAAGCAGGTCGAAGGCGCCTACAGCCTCATCTGCCTGACGCCCGAAGGCATGCTCGCCTGCCGCGACCCGCTCGGCATCCGGCCGCTGGTGATGGGCAAGCTTGGCGACGCGACAATCTTCGCATCGGAAACCGTCGCGCTCGACGTGATCGGCGCGGAGTTCATCCGCGAGGTCGAGCCCGGCGAGATCGTGATCGTGACCGACAGCGGCGTTCGCTCGATCCAGCCGTTCGGCTCGATCAATCCGCGGCCGTGCATTTTCGAGCATGTCTATTTCTCGCGGCCCGATTCGATCGTCGACGGCACGTCGGTCTATGATGTGCGCAAGGCGATCGGCGCGCAGCTCGCGATCGAGGCACCGGTCGAGGCCGATCTGGTGATTCCCGTCCCCGATTCGGGCGTGCCGGCCGCGATCGGCTATGCCCAGCAATCGGGCATTCCGTTCGAGCTCGGCATCATCCGCTCCCATTATGTCGGGCGGACCTTCATTCAGCCGGGCGACCAGGTTCGCCATCTGGGCGTGAAGCTGAAGCACAATGCCAACCGCGCGCTGATCGGCGGCAAACGCGTCGTGCTGATCGACGATTCGATCGTGCGCGGCACCACCAGCCTGAAGATCGTCCAGATGATGCGCGACGCCGGCGCCGCCGAAGTGCACATGCGCATCGCCAGCCCGCCAACCCGGCACAGCTGCTTCTATGGCGTCGACACGCCGGAGCGGACCAAGCTGCTGGCGGCGAAGCTCGATGTGCCCGGCATGTCGGATTACATCCACGCCGACAGCCTGGCGTTCGTCTCGATCGAGGGGCTCTACAAGGCGCTCGGCCATGATCGCCGCGCCGAGGTGCGTCCGCAGCATTGCGACGCCTGCTTCACCGGCGACTATCCGACCACGCTGACCGACCAGGACGAGCTCGCGCCGACGGACCAGCTGAGTTTGCTCGCTGAACGGGTGGTCTGAGGCCCAGAGCACGGTTTGGCCTGAGCTTGTCGAAGGCCTCCCTTTCCCCTTAGGGGCGCAAGAAAGTGAAGGGAGGGCTTCGACAAGCTCAGCCCAAACCGGAGTTTGTCGTGACGAAGCCCCTCGAAAACCAGCTCGCCCTCGTCACCGGCGCCAGCCGCGGCATCGGCGCCGCCACTGCCGAAGCGCTCGCCAGGGCGGGCGCGCACGTGATCCTCACTGCCCGCACTGCCAAGGATCTGGAGCAGGTCGAAGACCGCATCCACCAGGCCGGCGGCAGCGCCACGATCGCGCCGATGGACCTGGCCGAGGGCGACAGCATCGGCCGCCTCGCCGCCGCGGTCGGCGAACGCTGGGGCAAGCTCGACGCCCTCGTCCTCAACGCCGCGATGCTCGGCACGCTGACGCCGGTGCCGGCGATCGACGCCAAGGAATTCTCAAAGCTGCTGACGTTGAACGTCGGCGCCCAGCAGGCGCTGATCGCCGCGTTCGACCCGCTGCTGCGCGCGGCCGCCCCCGGCAAGCTGATCGCGATCACCTCCAGCGTCGGCGCGACGCCGCGCGCCTATTGGGGCGCGTATGGCGCTTCCAAGGCCGCGCTTGAAACCCTCGTCGCCGCCTATGGCGAGGAGCAGCGCAATCTGGGCAAGATCAAGGTTGCAATCCTCGACCCTGGCGCCACCCGCACTAAGATGCGCGAAAAGGCGTTTCCGGGCGAAGACCCGGTCACGGTCAAGGCGCCGGAAGCTGTGGCCGATCGGATCGCCGCGCTGCTGACGAGTGGGTTCGAGACGGGGCACCGCGAGCGGGTGGAATAATTATCACCGTTCGTTTCGAGCGAAGTCGAGAAACGACTGCTCCGAGCTTGCGCTTCTCGACTTCGCTCGAAGCGAACGGATGTGCTTAGTTCCACCGTGTGCTCCACATCGTTCACCACCCCGGCTACCTGACCCCGCCGCCTCCTTCCGGCGGTTTCCCTGCGAGCAAGTACAATCTCCTGATCGCAGCGCTGGACGCGCTCGATCTCCCTCAGGCGCGCCACGTTCCCGAGCCGATGCCGCGCATTTGGCTCGAGGCAGTGCACGCGCCGGCCTATGTCGACGAAGTCCTCTTCGCCGCGGTGCCGAAGGAGAAGGAGCGGCGGATCGGCTTCCCGGTCACGCCCTTGCTCGCGACCCGCGCGCAGCTGACGCCCGGCGGCACCTGGCTCGCCGCAAAGCTCGCGCTTGAACACGGCTATGCGGCGAACACTGCCGGCGGCAGCCATCATGCGCTTTACGATACCGGCGCCGGCTATTGCGTCTTCAACGACCTTGCGGTTGCCGCCCACCGCCTCTTGGCCGAAGGCGATGTGGGCCGCGTGCTGATCGTCGACTGCGACGTGCACCAGGGCGACGGGACTGCCTCGCTGCTTGCCGCGCGGGAGGACGTGGCCACCTACTCGATTCACGCCGAGAAGAACTTCCCGGCACGCAAGGCCCGCTCGACGCTCGACGTGCCGCTGCCCGACGGCACCGGCGACATGGCCTATCTCGATGCGCTCGCCGCCACGTTGCCGCCCCTGGTCGAGCGCTTCTGCCCGGACCTGATCCTCTATCAGGCCGGCGTCGACGTTCACGCCGACGACAAGCTCGGCCGCCTGGCGCTGACCGACAAGGGCCTGCACGACCGCGACGCGTTCGTCGGAGCCCTCGCCCGCCGCCACGGCCTTCCGCTGGCGAGCACGCCGGGTGGCGGCTACGGTGCGGACAAGACGCCGATCGCCGAGCGGCATGCGGCGACGATCCGGGTGCTGGGGAAGATACTGAGTTAGCTCCTCCCCGTTCCGGGGAGGAATAAGGACTTAACCCCGTTTGCACTCCGCCGCAGATTTTCTACATTGGCGCCACGCATCGGGCGGCCTACTCGACCGCCTCGTATCAAGCAGGACAGTCGCAAATGGCCACAGCCGCCCATCAGCTCACTCCCCAGGAGGCGAGCGCCCAGCCGCCCGCGGAAAATGTCGTCGTGCGCTTTGCCGGCGACTCCGGCGACGGCATGCAGCTGACCGGCGGCCAGTTCACGCTGTCGACGGCGCTCGCCGGCAACGACCTCGCGACGTTCCCGGACTTCCCCGCCGAAATCCGCGCGCCGCAGGGCACGACCTTCGGCGTCTCCGCCTTTCAGATCAATTTCGGCTCAACCGACATCGACACTGCCGGCGATGCGCCGGACGTGCTGATCGCGATGAACCCGGCGGCGCTGAAAGTGAATGTCTCCAGCCTCAAGGACGGCGGCCTGATCATCGCCGACGAAGGCGAGTTCGGCGCGCGCAACCTTGCCAAGGCAGGCTATGACACCAACCCGCTGGAGGACGACAGCCTGGGTCGATGGCAGCTCCTCAGCTTCAACATCTCGCAGCTGACGCTCGAAGCCGTGAAGCCGTTCGGCCTCGGCAACAAGGAGGCTTTGCGCTGCAAGAATATGTGGACGCTAGGCCTGGCGCTCTGGATGTTCGACCGCGACCGCCAGCCGATCGTCGACTGGCTGAAGGCCAAGTTCGCCAAGGCGCCGACGCTCGCCGAAGCGAACATTGCCGCGCTGAACGCCGGCCATGCCTATGGCGAGACGGCGGAGCTCTCCGGCTTCCTGAAGCAGCACCATATCTCGGCCGCGCCCGCCGAACCCGGCCTCTATCGGACCGTCACCGGCGCCGAATCGATCTCGCTGGGCCTCGTCGCCGGCACGCAGCTTGCCAATGTCCCGATGTTCTTCGGCGGCTATCCGATCACGCCGGCGTCGGCGATCCTGCACCATCTGTCGCGACTGAAGGAGTATGACGTCACGACGTTCCAGGCGGAGGACGAGATCGCCGCGATCGCGAGCGCGATCGGCGCCTCCTATGCCGGATCGCTGGGCGTCACCTCGTCCTCGGGTCCCGGCATCGCGCTGAAGGGCGAGGCGATGGGCCTTGCGATCATGACCGAGCTGCCCTTGGTCATCGTGAACTCGCAGCGCGGCGGCCCGTCGACGGGCCTGCCGACCAAGACCGAGCAGTCGGACCTGTACCAGGCCGTCTATGGCCGCAACGGCGACGCGCCGATGCCGGTGCTGGCCGCCCGCTCCCCCGCCGACGCGTTCGATTGCGCGATCGAGGCAGTGCGGCTCGCGACCCAGTTCATGACGCCAGTAATGCTGCTGACCGACGGCTACATCGCCAACGCGGCCGAGCCGTGGCGGGTGCCAGACATGAGCCGCTATGCGCCGTTCCCGGTGCAGTATCTGGAGACCGTGCCCGAAGGCGGCTTCAAGGCCTATGCGCGTGACGACAAGCTGGCGCGACCCTGGGTCAAGCCCGGCACGCCCGGCCTGCTCCACCGCATCGGCGGCATCGAGAAGGCGAACGGCACCGGCAACATCGACTATTCGCCGTCGAACCACCAGCTGATGACCGACCTGCGCGCCGACAAGGTGCTCGGCATCGCCGATCACATTCCGGAGCAGGAGGTCACGCTCGGCGAGTCTAAGGGCAAGCTGGCCGTGGTCGGTTGGGGCTCGACCTATGGCCCGATCCATCAGGCCGTCCGGCGCCAGCGAATGAAGGGCCGCGACGTGCACCACATCCACGTCCGCCACATCTGGCCGCTGCCGCGAAACCTGGGCGACCTGCTGCGGAGCTACGACAAGATCATCGTGCCCGAAATGAACACGGGCCAGTTCAAGACGGTGCTGCGCGACCAGTATCTGGTCGACGCCCGCCCGCTCAACAAAGTCTCCGGCCAGCCCTTCCGCATTTCGGAAATCGAAGCCGCTATCGAGAGTGCGCTTTCATGAACGACATGACTCCCGTCGCGAAGACGACCACGATCAAGGACTGGGAATCGGACCAGGAAGTCCGCTGGTGCCCTGGCTGCGGCGACTATGCGATCCTGAAGGCCGTGCAGCGCACGATGCCTGAAATCGGCGCGACGCCGGAGAAGACGGTGTTCGTCTCCGGCATCGGCTGCTCGTCGCGCTTTCCCTATTACATGGAGACCTACGGCTTCCACACGATCCACGGCCGCGCGCCGGCGATCGCGACGGGGGTGAAGCTCGCCAATCCCGAGCTCGACGTGTGGATCATCACCGGCGATGGCGATGCGCTGTCGATCGGCGGCAACCACACGATGCACATCCTTCGCCGCAATCTCGACTGCCAGATCCTGCTGTTCAACAACGAGATTTACGGCCTGACCAAGGGCCAATACTCCCCGACCAGCCGCGTCGGCACACGCTCGCCTTCGACGCCCTTCGGCTCCGTCGACCGGCCGGCCAGCCCGTGCAGCTTCGCGCTCGGTTCCGGCGCCCGCTTCGTCGCGCGCGGTATCGATGTGCACAAGAATCTGGCGGCGGTGCTGAAGGCGGCGCACGCGCACAAGGGCGCGAGCTTTGTCGAAATCTACCAGAACTGCATCGTCTATAATGACGAAGTGTTCGCCGCCTTCACCGAAAAGGCGAAGGCGCAGGTCAACCAGATCTGGCTGGAAAATGGCGAGCCGATGCTGTTCGCCGGCGGCACGATGGGCTTGAAGCTCAACGCGAAGGAACTCCGGCTCGAGATCGTCAATGTCGAGAATGGCAACTGGGAAGCGGCGGGCGTGATCCGCCACGACCAGACCAACAAGGGCATCGCCCAGATGCTGATCGACATGGAGATCGAAAACGGCTTCCCGGTCGCCTTGGGCGTGATCTTCAACCATCCCCGTCCGACCTTCGAACGTGCCGTCACCGACCAGAACCGCGCCGCCGCCGAAGGCAAGACGCCCGACCTGCAAAAGCTCGTCGCCAAGGGCCAGACCTGGCAGGTCGAGAAGCAGCCGCACGAGATTTGAAGGTTTGGTCTCGCACGAAGAACACAAAGGGCACGAAGAGAAGATGCGGGCCGATCTCGAAGAGCTGGCTCGGATCGCGATCGATTGCGGATTGAAGGTTCATCAGGCGTTTGGTCCAGGTCTGCTCGAATCGGCGTATGAAGCCTGTTTGGCCTACAGCCTCGCGGAGCGAGGTTTCATCGTCGAACGGCAGAAGCCCATTCCGATTCGGTTCAATGGCATCGATATTGAGATGGGCTTTCGCGCCGATCTCCTCGTCGAAGGCAGGTTGCTGATCGAACTCAAGTCGACTGAGGCGCATGCGCCTGTCCATGCAAAACAGGTGCTCACCTATCTGCGGTTGATGGATCTTCCGCTAGGCCTGCTGATGAACTTCGGCGCGCCTACGTTCAGGGAAGGGCTGCGCCGGCTCGCAAACGACTATTATCCGCCTCGGGATTGACCTGCTTCTTCGTGTCCTTCGTGTTCTTCGTGCGAGACTCTTCTTCTTTTGGCCGCACTCGTCTGGCGCACTCGGCCCGCAATCGCTAGCTTCAGACCATGACTGCGCACGCACCTGATCGCGGCCGGCAGTTTCGGTCCGGCCGTCCCGCTCCCGGCCTGTGGAGCGCGATCGTCGCTGCGCCGTTCCACCGGGTGCTCGACCGGATCGACGCGGCGCTGGAGGCCGGCGCGATCGAGGCGTGGCTGCCGGATGGAAGCTACCGCATCCTTGGCGGGCGCGGACCGGGGCCGGTTGCGGAGGTGGAGGTCCGGCGCTGGCGGGCGCTGATCAAGCTCGCGCGGAGCGGCTCGATCGGCTGGTATCACGCATGGGCCGCGCGCGACTGGACCAGTCCCGATCCGGTGCCGCTGTTCGACCTGTTCATGCGCAATGGCCGGGCGCTGGGCAGCATCGCTCGTGCGCGGGGGCTCAGCCGTCGCGTGAAGAAGCTGGCCCATTGGCTGCGCGACAACACGCCCAGGCGCGCGCGCCGCAACATCGCGTTCCATTATGATCTCGGCAACGAATTCTATGCCGAATGGCTGGACGAGACGATGACCTACTCGTCCGCCCTGTTCCAGGAGCCGATCCGCGCCGACGAGGAGCTCGCCTATGCGCAGCTCAACAAGGTTCGCGCGCTGCTCGACCGGCTGGAGCTGAAGCCCGACCAGCATTTGCTCGAGATCGGCTGCGGCTGGGGCACGCTCGCCGAGATCGCCGCCGACGAATATGGCGCGAACGTCACCGCGCTGACGCTGTCGGAGGAACAGCAGGCCCATGCGCTTGACCTCAACCGCTGCAACGTTGCCGCCGGCCGCGTGCGCGTCGAGCTCCGCGATTATCGCGACGTCCAGGAGCAATATGACGCCGTCGCCAGCGTCGAGATGGTCGAGGCGGTCGGTCAGCGCTGGTGGCCCGCCTATCTGCAGACCATCGCCCGCGCGCTGAGGCCGGGCGGCCGCGCCGCGATCCAGTATATCGCGATCGACGATGCGCTGTTCGAGGATTACGCGAACAGCGCCGACTTCATCCAGGCCTATGTCTTCCCCGGCGGCATGCTGATTTCCGAAAGCCGCTTCAAGGCGCTTGCCGAAGCGGCGGGGCTCGCCTGGACCGCCCAGCGCAATTTCGGCCTCCATTATGCCGAGACGCTGAAGCGCTGGCGCGAACGGTTCGATACGGCGGTGGCGGAGGGCCGGCTGCCGGCCGGGTTCGACCGGCGCTTTGTCGAGCTGTGGCGCTATTACCTGATGTACTGCGAAGGCGGCTTTCGCGGCGGCGGCATCTGGGTTGCGCAGGTGACACTGACCAAGGGGGATTAGATGACGGGGAAATGGGGGCTGATCGCGGCCGCACTGCTGGCCGCCGTGCCGGGCCACGCGCAAGTCGCGCTGACGCCCGAGAATGCCGACCGGATCCGGCAGGCCGGCGCCGAAATCCTGTTCTGGAACCAGGCGCAGCGCGACGCGAACTTCCCGCACATGGAGGATCATTTCCCCGGCACCACGGCCAAGGCGTCTTCCCATCCCTACCCGCTTCGCCCCGGCAAGCCGCTGAAGCTCGACGGCGTCGAAGCCTTCATGGCCGCGAACAACACGGCCGGGCTGATCGTCGTGCAAGACGGCCGCATCCGGCTGGAGCGCTATGCGCGGGGCTATTCGCGCGAGGGCCGCTACACCAGCTTCTCGGTCGCCAAGTCGCTGACCTCGACTCTGGTCGGCGCCGCGGTCCGCGACGGCTTCATCAAATCAGTGGACGATCCGGTGACCCGCTACATCCCGGGCCTCGCCGGCAGCGCCTATGACGGCGTCAGCGTGCGCCAGGTGCTGACGATGACCTCCGGCGTCAAATGGAACGAGGATTATACCGATCCGAATTCCGATGTGGCGCGCATGTACGCCAAGCCGGCGCCGCCCGGCATGGACCCGACCGTCGCCTATCTCCGCACCCTGCCCCGCGAAGCGCCGCCGGGCACGAAATGGGTGTATAAGACCGGCGAGACGAACCTGATCGGCGTGCTGGTCCAGAACGCGACCGGCAAGACGCTGACCGATTATGCCGAAGCGAAGATCTGGCGCCCGTTCGGCATGGAGCGCGACCTGTTCTGGATGGTCGATGCGTCGGGCCGCGACATCGGCGGCTGCTGCCTGTCGGCGTCGCTGCGGGATTACGCCCGCATCGGCCTGTTCGCGCAGTCGGGCGGCAAAGGCGTCGTGCCGGACGGCTGGTTCAGGCAAGCCACGCGTGCGCAGGCGCCGGTCGGAGACGGCCGCGGCTATGGCTATCAATGGTGGATCAATGCCGACGGCACGTTCCAGGCGCAGGGCATTTTCGGCCAGCTGATCCACGTCGATCCAAAGCGCCGGCTGGTGATCGCGATGTCGAGTGCCTGGCCGAAGGCGACGGGTCGCGACCTGTCCGCCGCCCGCACGGACTTCCTCGCCCGCATCAAAGCGGCGCTGGACGCGGCCAAATAGCTTCTCGGATTTTAGCTCATCCGCCCTCGCGCTGCGCCCTGTCGTCGCAGATCAGCCCAAGCCGCCGGATCAGCCATGGCATGGTCAGTCCCTGGGCAAAGATCGAGAAAGCGACGACGGCGAAGGCCACGGCGATGATCTCGCCGCGTTCCGGCACGGTTGGCGGCAGCGCAAGCGCGAGCGCGAGGCCAAGGGCGCCGCGCAGGCCGCCCCAGAACAGCACGTGCTGATAGCCCCAGCTGAGCCGCAGATCGGATTTCGCGAACAGCGCGCTCAGCGGATAAACGGCGACGGCGCGGCCGAGCAGGACGAGGGCGATCGCGACCAGCGCCGCACCGCCGATCGCGGCGAGCGGCTGGTGCGCTTCATGGCCGCCGATCAGGATGAACACGAACGAGTTCGCGAGAAACGCGGCGAACTCCCAGAAGGCGAGGACATGGCCCCGACCGGCCTCCGAAATCGGGCCCCGCCAGCCGAGATTGCCGACCACCAGCCCGGCCGCCAGCGTCGCCAGCACGCCCGACATGTGGAAATGCTCCGCGAGCAGGAACGACGTATAGGCGGCGATCGTCGTCAGCGTGATCTCGACCATGTGATCTTTGGTCCGCCCGGCGATCAGCAGCACGGCGCCGCCGACGATCGCGCCGCAAGCGATCCCGCCGAACACCGTCAGCAGCAGGAAAGCGGCGGCTCCGCCCACGCTGGCCGTCATGCCGCCCGCGGCCGCCGCGAGCACCACGAACCCCACCGCGGCGGCGCCGTCGTTGAGCAGGCTTTCGGATTCCACGATCAGCGCCAGCCGCGGTTCCGCCTTCATTTCCCGAAAGGCGGCGATGACGGAGACCGGATCAGTGGCGGCGATCAGCGCGCCGAACAGCCCCGCCCCGATCCAGCTCCAGCCGAGCGCGACGTGCGTGCCTGCCGCGACCACGGCGGCGGCAATGGCGACGCCGGCAAAGGCAAGCACCGCAGTCAGCGGCAGCTCGCGGCGAAAGCGCGGCCAATCCAGCTGCAACGCCGCCTCGAACACGAGCGGCGGCAGGAACACCGAAAAGATCAGGTCACGGCTGAGCGGCAGGTCGAGGTCGAACGGCAGCAGCGCCAGCACGATCCCGCCGGCGACCAGTCCGGCGCTGTAAGGCAGGTGCAGGCGGCGCGAGACGATCGCCACCAGCGAGGCGGTCATCAAGATGATGCCGAGCATCAGGATCGGCGGTTCGGTCATGCGGAATCGGCGACCCTTGGCTGTTCAGGCGATCAGGCGGCGGCTTCCGCTCCGACCCAGAGACCCGTAGACGAACTCCGCGCCATCAAGGTCGATCCCGGGTATCTCCTCGCGCTCGCGCCAATAATCCTGGTTGTGCATCCATTCGGGTTTGTCCCCGCGCCGGGGCATCAGGTGCATGCCGCGCATCAGATAGCCGGGATTGAAGTTTTCCGGGTCGATCCAGTCGAGCAGCGGCATGTCCGCGTCTTCCGGGCGGAGCTGCACGTCGACGCGGGTCGCGCCCTTGTCGCGCATGTGGTTCAGCAGCCGGCAGACGAAATCGCCGAGCAGGTCGACGCGCAAGGTCCAACTCGCACGGAAATAGCCCATCACCCAGACCAGGTTCGGCACGCCGGTGAACATCATGCCGCGGTAATTGACCGTCTGCGACCAGTCGACCGGCCGCCCGTCGACGCCGAAGGCGATGTCGCCCATCATGCAGAGGTCGAAACCGGTCGCGGTGACGATCACGTCCGCGTGCAGCTCCTCCCCTGACGTCAGCCGGATGCCCGCCGCGGTGAAGCAGTCGATCTCGTCGGTGACGACCGCGGCCTTTCCGTCACGGATCGCGGCCAGCAGATCGCCGTCGGGCACGAAGGCGATACGCTGCTGCCAGGGACGGTAGCGCGGATTGAAATGCTGCTGCACCTGGTCTTCGGGCAGGAAGGCGCGCACGCCTTCGAGCAGCTCGTGGCGCAGCGCCTCCGCATCCTCGAACGAGCGGCGGTTGAGCTCGCTCAGCTGGTGCAGCACCGCGCGCCGCGCGATCTCGTGGATCCAGCTTTCGTCGATTTCCAGGACCTTCAGCGTCTCGACCAGCTCGTTGATGTTGCGGCCGGGGATGAAGAAGGTCGGCGAGCGCTGCAGAAGCGTCACATGCGCGCATTCGTCGGCGATGTTGGGGATCAGCGTCGCCGCAGTCGCGCCGGAGCCGATGACGACGACGCGCTTGCCGCTGAGGTCAAGATCGTCGAGCCAGGTCTGCGGGTGAATGATCCGGCCCTGGAAATCCGCCATGCCGGGCCAATCGGGCGTGTAGCCTTTCGAATGGCGGTAATAGCCCTGGCACATCCACAGGAAGCCGGTGGTGAAGGTCAGGCGTTCGCCGGTGTCGGTGCGCTCGACGTCCAGCGTCCAGAGTGCGTCTGCGCTCGACCAGTCGGCGGTCAGGATGCGGTGACGGTAGCGGATGTGCGGGCCGAGGCCGTTCTCCTCGATCACCTCGCCCATGTAGGTGAGGATCTGCTCGGCGGTCGCGATCGGCTTTCCGACCCAGGGCTTGAAGCGATAGCCGAAGGTGTAGAGGTCGCTGTCCGATCGGATGCCCGGATATGTGTGCGTGATCCAGGTGCCGCCGAAACTCTCCTGCTCCTCCAGCACCAGGAAGGACCGGTCCGGGCACTGGTTCTTCAGGTGCCAGGCGGCGCCGACGCCGGATATGCCGGCTCCGACGATCAGAACGTCGACATGAGTGACTTGGTCGGCTCTTGCCATCGCCAGGTCTCCTTCGGTCGCATTGTGCCGCACGATGCGTTCGATTCAAGCCCGTTGCGCTCCGCCGTTTCAGCCTGCATGGGGCGCGAGTGTCCGGCCCTGTGAACGACTGGTTGAACTTCGTGCAGCGGATGGCGCGCAATCCGCGTGCAATCGGCGCAATCAGCCCGGCGAGCGCGGCTTTGGCCGAAACCATGGCGGCCCAGGTCGACTTTTCCGCGCCCGGCCGCGTGCTCGAGCTTGGGCCCGGCACCGGCGCCGTCACCAAGGCCCTGATCCGCCGCGGCATGGGGACGGAGAAGGTGGTCGCGATCGAGGCGGACGCGACCTTCGCACGGCTGCTGAGGGGGCGGTTTCCGGGCCTTGATGTCGTCGAAGGCGACGCGACCGACGCCCGCCGGCTGGAGCGGCTGGGTCCGTTCAGCGCGATCATCTCAAGCCTGCCGCTGCTCAACTTTCCCAATCACGAGCGCGTGGCGCTGGTCCGCGAGCTGCTGCGGCTGGTGCCCCCAGGGGCGCCGTTCGTGCAATACAGCTATGGCGTGAAGCCGCCGCTGCCGCGCTCTGCGGACCTGAAGGTGACGCTGGCCGCGAGGGTGTGGCGCAACCTGCCGCCGGCGCGGATCTGGCTCTTCCAGACGCGAGGCGCCGACGCGCTCGAAACCGAACGAGTATGGGAGAAGGTAGGATGAAGACGCGCGCAGCCGTCGCGTTTGAGGCGAAGCAGCCGCTGGAGATCGTCGAGCTGGATCTGGAAGGGCCCAGGGCCGGCGAAGTGCTGGTCGAGATCATGGCGACCGGCATCTGCCACACCGACGCCTACACGCTCGACGGATTCGACAGCGAGGGCATCTTCCCCTCGATCCTGGGCCATGAGGGCGCGGGAATCGTGCGCGAGGTCGGGCCCGGCGTGACCAGCGTGAAGCCCGGCGATCACGTGATCCCGCTGTACACGCCGGAATGCCGGCAGTGTAAGTCGTGCCTCAGCGGCAAGACCAATCTCTGCACCGCGATCCGCGCGACCCAGGGCAAGGGGCTGATGCCGGACGGCACCACACGGTTCAGCTACAAGGGCCAGCCGATCTACCATTATATGGGCTGCTCGACCTTCTCGAACTTTACCGTGCTGCCCGAAATCGCAGTCGCGAAGATTCGCGAAGACGCGCCGTTCCAGACGAGCTGCTATATCGGCTGTGGCGTGACGACCGGCGTCGGCGCGGTGGTGAATACGGCGAAGGTCGAGCCCGGCGCGAACGTCGTCGTGTTCGGGCTGGGCGGCATCGGCCTGAACGTGATCCAGGGCGCGAAGATGGTCGGCGCGGACAAGATCGTCGGCGTCGACATCAACCCGGACCGCGAGGAATGGGGCCGCAAGTTCGGCATGACCCATTTCCTGAATACCAAGGGCATGTCGCGCGAGGAGATCGTCGCCAAGGTCGTCGAGCTGACCGATGGTGGCGCCGACTATACGTTCGACGCGACCGGCAACACCGAGGTCATGCGCACCGCGCTGGAATGCTGCCACCGCGGATGGGGCACGTCGATCATCATCGGCGTGGCGGAAGCGGGCAAGGAGATCGCGACGCGGCCGTTCCAGCTGGTCACCGGGCGCAACTGGCGCGGCACCGCATTCGGCGGCGCCAAGGGCCGCACCGACGTGCCGAAGATCGTCGACTGGTATATGAACGGCAAGATCGCGATCGACCCAATGATCACCCACGTGCTGACCCTCGACGAGATCAACAAGGGCTTCGACCTGATGCACGCTGGCGAAAGCATCCGGTCGGTCGTCGTCTACTGAGGAGGAGGGAGCGAACATGTACAGCCATATGATGGTCGGATCGAACGACATCGCGCGTTCGAAGAAATTCTACGACAGCCTGTTCGGCGCGGTCGGCGGCAAGCCGGGCCTGCAGGATGAAAAGGGCCGGCTGATGTACGCGCACAACGGCGGCATCTTCATGGTGACGAAGCCGATCGACGGCCAGCCGGCGACCCATGCCAACGGCGCCACGATCGGGTTCGCGATGGACAATCCAGAGCAGGCCGATGCCTGGCACAAGGCGGGGCTGGAGGCGGGCGGCACCGCCTGCGAGGATCCGCCCGGCGTGCGCGAAGGTTCGACGATGAAGCTCTATCTTGCCTATTTGCGCGATCCCGACGGCAACAAACTCTGCGCCCTGCATCGGGTGGCGGATTGACGCGCATGAAGACGGTCTCGTCCTGGCGCAGCCATCACGGCACGCAGGGCGTGTACCGGCACGCATCCGAGGCGACGGGGACGGAGATGGTCTTCTCCGTCTTCGTCCCCGATCACGAACCGGGCGCGCGGCTGCCGGTCGTCTGGTATCTTTCAGGACTGACCTGCACGCATGCGAACGTGACGGAGAAAGGCGAGTATCGCGCGGCCTGCGCGGAGCTTGGCCTGATCTTCGTCGCGCCGGATACGTCCCCACGCGGCGAAGGCGTGGCCGACGACCCGGCCTATGACATGGGACAGGGCGCCGGCTTCTATGTCGACGCGACCGAGGCCCCTTATGCGCCGCATTTCCGGATGCGCAGCTATATCGAGGACGAGCTGCCGACGCTGATCGCGGCGGAGGTTCCCGCCGATATGGGCCGGCAGGCGATCACCGGCCATTCGATGGGCGGGCACGGCGCGCTGACGATCGCGCTTCGGAATCCGGAGCGGTTTCGCAGCGTCTCCGCCTTCGCGCCGATCGTCGCGCCCGCCCAGGTGCCCTGGGGAGAGAAGGCGCTGACCGGCTATCTGGGACCCGACCGGACCAAGTGGCGCGACTATGATGCCGTAGCGCTGATCGAGGATGGCGCGCGCGTGCCGGAAATCCTGGTCGATCAGGGAGAGGCCGACGCATTCCTGTCGGAGCAGCTCCGCCCCGGCCTGCTCCGCGGCGCGTGCGAGGCTGCCGGCATCGACCTCATGCTCCGGATGCAGCCGGGCTACGACCACAGCTATTATTTCATCTCGACCTTCATGGCCGATCACCTGCGCTGGCACGCGGAGCGGCTGCGCGGCTGATCCGCTTCGCTCAGGCGCCCCAGGCACGCAGGAACGTGCCGACCGCGGCGCCGATCTCCTGCTCGATCTCGGCGTCGCTCGGCCGCTCGATCAGACCCAGCAGGTGCGACTGAATCGATCCCGCCCACAGCATTCCGACAAAGCTCAGGCTCGCCGCGGCCGGATCGCCGGCGCGGAGTTTGCCGCGCGCCATCGCCTCGGCAATGAACGCGCGCAGCCGTGCCTTGCCCCGGGCCGGCCCGCGCTCATGAAACAGCCGGGCCAATTCGGGAAATCGCCCCGCTTCGCCGACGCACAGGCGATTGAGGTCGATGATCGGCTGCGAGTGCACGGTCAGGAGCAAGGCGCGCCCCATCATCCGCAGCGAATCGGCGATATCCGCGTCCGGATCGAACTGGACCTCCAGTGCGCGGCCATAGCGTTCGACCAGATCGTCGACGACGGCCGCGAACAAATCCTGTTTCGACGGAAAGTAAGTCCATAAAGTCGTCTTTGATCCGCCGACCTTAGCGGAGATCGACGACATGGAGGTCCCGCCGTAACCCTCGGAAAAGAAAGCCTGCCGTGCCGCGGCCACGAATGCCTCACGCCGTGCGTCGCGCGTTCGAGCAGGAGGAGTAGCCGTACTGGACGGTATCATTTCGATTGACAACCTTTTGCGGCGCGCGCAGGTCGCACCTGTACCGCCCAGTATGATGGATGGCATGGCTTCGATCAAACTCGTAATTGCCGCAGGCGCCGCGACCATGCTGGCCGGCTGCGCGTCGGTGCCGAAGCTCGGGCCGAAGCCGACGCTCGTCGCCGCCGACGCGCTCGGCGCCGGACAGACGCTGGCCGGAGCGCAAGGCGCCTGGCCGGCCGCTGACTGGTGGAGCGGCTTCGGCGATCCCCAGCTTTCGACACTGATCGGCGAAGCCCTGGCCGGATCTCCGGATGTGGCAGCGGCGGCGGCGCGAGTCCGCGCGGCCGACGCACTGGCGCAGCAGGCCGGGGCCGCGCTCCAGCCCCAGGCGCAGATCGACGCGACGGTCGGTGGCATCAAGCAGAGCTACAATCTCGGTATCCCGCGGCAGTTCGTGCCCAAGGGCATCATCGACACCGGCCGGATCACCGGCAGCTTTGGGTTCGACCTGGACCTGTGGGGCAGGAACCGCGCCGAGCTCGCCGCGGCGACATCGGACGCGCAGGCAGCGGCGGTCGACGCGGAACAGGCCAAGCTGATGCTGTCGACCGGCGTCGCTGCGGCCTATGCCGAGCTCGCCCAGCTCTATGCCGAGCGGGACGTGGCGGCAGAGGCGGTCCGCGTCCGCCAGGCGACCGCCGATCTGACCGCCAAGCGCGTGCTGAACGGGCTCGACACGCGCGGCGAGCAGCGCCAGGCCGAGTCGCGCGTGCCGGCCGCCCGGGCCGACATCGCCGCGCTCGACGAGGCGATCGCCCTGACCCGCAACCGCCTTGCCGCTCTGGTCGGCGCCGGACCGGACCGGGGGCTTGCGATCGCGCGGCCGCAACTCGCGGCAGGAGCGCCGCGGCTGCCCGACCGCGTCGCGCTGGAGCTGGTCGGGCGGCGGCCGGACCTCGTCGCCGCGCGCCTGCGCACCGAAGCGGCCGCCAGCCGGATCAAGGTTGCGCGCGCCGCATTCTACCCGAACGTCAACCTGGCGGCGATCGTCGGCCTGCAATCCTTCGGCCTCGACAAATTGTTCGACAGCGGTTCGCTCTACGGCAACGCCGGGCCGGCTCTCAGCCTGCCGCTGTTCGAGGGTGGCCGGCTCGAAGGCAACTATCGCGGCGCCCGCGCCCGCTATGACGAGGCGGTCGCGCGGTATAACGGCACGCTGGTGACCGCATTGCACGAAGTGGCCGACGCGGTCGCGAGCCTGCGCGCGCTCGACACGCGCCTCGCCGAGCAACGCCAGGCGCTCACGGCGGCAGAGGAAGCGGCGAAGATCGCGCGCATTCGCTACCAGGGCGGGCTCGCCAACCAGCTTACTGCGCTGCAGGCCGACGACACGGTGCTGGCGAACCGCCGCGCCGTCGCCGATCTGGAAGCGCGTCGCTTCACGCTCGATATTGCCCTGGTCCGCGCGCTGGGCGGCGGATTCCAGGCCCCTCAACTGGCAGGACTGCGCTGATGGCCGATATCAATCCCGAGGACATGCCGGTCGGCGACATCGACGAGACCACGCCGGTCGAGATGCGCAGCCTTCGCAAGCGCTGGTTCGGCATCCTCGCGCTGGTCGTGGTCGCCGCAGCCCTCGTCTGGGCGATCTGGTTCTTCCTGACCCAAATGGGCCGGGTTTCGACCGACAATGCCTATGTCGGCGCCGAGACCGCGCAGGTGACGCCGCTGATCGCAGCACCGGTCGCCGAAGTGCGCGTCGCCAACACCCAGCCGGTGAAGCGAGGCGACGTGCTGGTCGTGCTCGACCCCGCCGATGCCCGGATCGAAGTCGCGCAGGCGCAAAGCGCGCTCGCCCAGGCCGAACAGAAGTACCGCCAATCGCGCGCGACTGTCGGCGCGGCCCAGGGTCGGGTCGCGGCACGCGGGTCCGAAATCGAGCAGGCACGCGCACGACTGCGCGATGCCGAAGCGACCCTCAACCGCGCCCGGATCGAACTCGGCCGGCGGGAGGCCCTGATTTCCTCCGGCGCCGTTTCGGGCGATGAGCTGACGGCAGCGCGGACCGCATTCCAATCGGCCCAGGCGGCGCGCGACCTCGCCCGCGCCGGCGTCGCCAGTGCAGAAGCGACGCAGAACGCCGCGACTGGCGAGCTCCAGGCGTCGGCGGCCCTGGTCGAAGGCACCACGATCGGGACGGCGCCCGAAGTGCTCGCCGCCCGCGCGCGGCTGGCGCAGGCCAAGCTCAACCTGGAGCGCACCGTCATCCGCGCGCCGATCGACGGCATCGTCACCAATCGCCAGATCCAGGTCGGCCAGCGCGTCGCCGCCGGCACGCCGATCATGACCCTGGTGCCGATCGCGGCCGCTTACGTCGATGCGAACTTCAAGGAAGACCAACTCGCCAAGGTCCGGCCCGGCCAGCCGGTGCTGCTGACGTCTGACTTCTACGGCGGCGACGTGGAGTTCCACGGCCGCGTCGTCGGCTTTGCCGGCGGCACCGGGGCCGCGTTCGCGCTGATCCCGGCGCAGAATGCGACCGGCAACTGGATCAAGGTCGTGCAGCGGCTGCCGGTCCGGATCGCGCTCGATCCGAAGGAGCTGAAGGAGCATCCGCTGCGGGTCGGCCTGTCGATGACGGCGACGGTGGACACGCGGGGCCGCTGATGGCGACCACCGCCGCCGCGCTCGACAAATTCGCGGAAGGCCCCTGCCTCACCGGCTGGCGGCTCGGGCTCGCGGCCTTTTCGCTGGCGCTCGCGAACTTCATCGTGGTGCTCGACACGACGATCGCGAACGTGTCCGTGCCGCACATCGCCGGCGGCCTTGCCGTCTCGCCGAGCCAGGGCACATGGACGATCACCAGCTATGCGGTCGCCGACGCGATCAGCGTGCCGCTCACAGGTTGGCTTTCGGCCCGGTTCGGCAGCGTGCGCTGGTTCATCACGTCGCTGATCGGATTCGGGCTGTTCTCGTTCCTGTGCGGGATTTCCAGCACGCTTTACATGCTGGTCGCGTTCCGGGTGATGCAGGGCCTGTGTGGCGGGCCACTGATGCCGCTGTCGCAGACGCTGCTGATGCGCATCTTCCCCCGGGGCAAGCAATCGGCCGCGCTCGGCATCTGGGCGATGACGACGACCGCAGCGCCGATCCTCGGCCCGATCCTGGGCGGCATCATCAGCGATAATTGGTCGTGGCCCTGGATTTTCTTCATCAACCTGCCGGTCGTCGCGATCTGCATCTTCGCGGTCTCGCAGCTGGTGACGCCGTTCGAGACCAAGGTCATCCGCCAGCGGATCGACGTGATCGGCCTTGCGCTGCTGATCGTCTTTGTGGGCGCGCTGCAGGTCATGCTCGATACCGGGCGCGACAATGACTGGTTCCATTCGACCTGGATCGTCGGCCTGGCCTTGATCGCGGTGATCGGCTTCGTCGCGTTCCTGATCTGGGAGACGACCGAGCCCAATCCGATCGTCGACGTCAGCGTGTTTCGCTATCGCGGCTTCGTCGCCGGCGTGCTGGCGGTGTCGCTGGCGTTCGGCGCCTTCTTCGCCCAAGTCGTGCTGACGCCGCTCTGGTTGCAGCAGGTGCTCGGCTATACCGCGACAGACGCCGGCTATGTCGTCGCCTGGCTGGGGCTGTTCGCGGTGTTTGCGTCGCCGATCGCCGCGAAGATGACGGACAAGATCGACCTGCGCGTCACCGTCAGCGGCGGCATCATCTGGCTGTTCCTGATGTCGTTCATGCGCATGCGCTGGTCGACCGAGTCCGACTATTGGACGCTGGCGCTGCCGCACATCCTGCAGGGGATCGGCATGCCGTTCTTCTTCATCGGCCTCACCGCGCTGGCGCTGGGGTCGGTGCCGCCGCACAAGGTCGTCGCCGCCGCCGGCCTGATGAGCTTCTGCCGGACCCTCTCGGGCGCGTTCGGCACCGCGCTTGCAACGACCTTGTGGGACAATGCGAACGCCAGCGCGCGGGGCCAGGTTGTCGGCTCGCTCAACGGCGTCGCCGAGACGATGGCGAAACTCGAGGGCCGGGGCGCGACGCACGAGCAGGCGCGCGCCGCGATCGACCGGATGGTCGAGGCGCAGACCGCGACGATCGGCGTGGTCCACATCTTCCTCGTCGCCGGCGCCGTGTTCCTGGTCGCCGCGGCGATGGTCTGGATCGCGCCGAAAGGCCGGGCCGCGGCCGGCATCGGCGGCGGGCACTAGCTTGACTCCGCGCACCCCCGACCATAGGTGCGCACGTCTCCCGCGCGGCCCCTTCGTCTAGCGGTCTAGGACGTCGCCCTCTCACGGCGAAAACACGGGTTCGAGTCCCGTAGGGGTCACCAGCGTTTTCAGATACTTAGTCGAATAACCAACGCGGATCAGTCGCTGCCCCTACCGCAGCGTCAATTGCCGTGCAGTGGCGAGAGTCTGGACGACGAACAAGATCACCATGACGATTCCGACGCCGCCGACGATCAGGTCGAAGGCGGTGACGCCGCTGGCCGACACCGGCAGCGCGCCGAACGCGAACATCGACAGCGTGATCGCGACCAGCACCAGGCGAAGCTCGGTCGGTCCGGCGGCGAGGTAGGACAGGCGAAGCTCGCCGGTCACACGCGCCGCCAGGAAGGCGTGGATCGAGAGCAGCAGGTATCCGGCAAGCGCGAACAGCGCGATGTCCAGCCGCACGAACGGGCTCAGGCCCAGGCCCGCAAGGATCAGCAGATTGGCGAGCCCGTCGGTGCTGTGGTCGATGAAATAGCCGAACTCGGGTCGCTCGATCCGGCGGAACCGGGCGAGGCTTCCGTCCAGCGAGTCGCCGAACCAGTGGACGACCAGTCCGGCGATCACGGCCCAGAGCCAGGCCGGGTCCACCGAACTGAGCGCATAGCCGGCGAAGATCAGCGCCGCGCCCGCAAGTCCCAGGGCCGTCAGCCCGTCGGGCGTCACCCGCGCCGGCAGTCGCGCGCATATCCAGGTCAGCGCGCGCCGCTCCGCCTTCGCGAGGAGATTGGCCTGGATACGCTGGACCGGCTTCATTCGGATACTTTCAACAGGCAGCGTCGGACGATCCGGCGACGGATTGCCTAGCGCCCAACGGCCCGACTGGAAAGCGCTACGCCGGTGCTTTGGCGCCGATCGTCCAGCAGGCTGCGGTGAATCGGACATCTGCTCCTTGCACAAACGGGTCGAACGCGGCGCGGACCGCATCGACGATCCGGGCGCGGGTGCCGCCATCCACCTCGCCCAGCACGCGGCCGAGGGGGCCCAGAAGCGTGAAGTAGCGCACCAGGTCGCCCTCCGGCATCGTGCAGGGGACGTCGAGCGGCTGGATATCGATGCCCTTCCAGCCGCTTTCCTCAAGAATCCGATGCACCCGGTCCGGATCGGCGAACGCGAATTGGCCCGGCCCATCGGCAGTGCGCGCGGGAAGGTTCGGTAGGAACGGGGCGGCGGCACGCTCGGCGACGGTCATGAACGGGTTCTCGTCCGCGCTTCGCCAAGCGACGATGCGCAGCGAGGCGCCGGGCCGTGCGGCACGGCGCAGGTTGGCGAAAGCCTTCACCGGATCATCGAAGAACATGACGCCGAAGCGTGAGACGATCATGTCGAAGCTGCCCGCCTCGAAGCCGTAGCTCTGCGCATCGCCGCACAGGAAGCGCGCCGCAAGATCGTTCGCCTCCGCCTGGCGGCGGGCGAGCGCGAGCATCGGCTCCGAAATGTCGATACCGACGCATCGGACTCCGGGCAGCCGCGCGATGGCGCGCGTGGTGCTGCCGGTGCCGCATCCGACGTCGAGCACGCGCCGCGCGGACGCAGCCTCCGCCGCGTTCGCCAGCAACCCCTCGATCGGCGTGAACAGCCGGTCGAGCAGGTCCTGCGCCTCGACCCAGGCGTAGCCGGCCTGGCCGTTCCAATTGATCCCTTGTTCGTTCGCCGCGTCGCGAATGGCGGTCATGATCGGCTCCTTACCGTTGCTTGCTGCACTCGAAAGCGGCATTCTGCCACTTCAAGTCGACTTGAGGTCAAGAGGGTGCGTGATCTGGATATCGCCGAGGTGGCGAAGCGCTCGGGCGTGCCCGCATCGGCGCTCCGCCACTATGAGGAAAAGGGGCTGATCGCTTCAATCGGCCGGCGTGGCTTGCGGCGACTGTTCGATCCCGGCGTGCTGGAGCGGCTGGCGCTGATCGCGACCGGGCGAGCGGCCGGCTTTTCGCTCGACGAGATCGCGCAGATGTTCGGAAGCGGGGGCGCCGGCATCGACCGGGCCATGCTGGCCTCGAAGGCGGACGAGCTGGACGCCGTGATCCGCAGGCTCAGCGCGATGCGCGACGGCCTGCGCCACGCAGCGGCTTGCCCCGCGCCGAGCCATATGGAGTGTCCCAAATTCCGCCGGCTGGTGAAAGCCGCAGCGACCGACATGGCCCGGCGCCGGCGCTCGGCCCCCGGTGTTGGCTTCCCCCGCCGGCGCGGCTAGAGCCGGCGCATGGGGTTGAGCGGGATCGAGCAGCGCGCATGCGAAGCGGCGGCGGCAGTGCCGATGCTCGACCAGGTGCAGGCCTGGGCCGCGGTCAACAGCGGATCGCGCAACCTGCCCGGGCTCACGACCATGGCGGGGCTGCTCGCCGACGCTTTTTCTGCGCTGCCCGGCAAACTCGAGCTGGTGCCCCCCGATCCGGTCGAGATCGTCGATCCGAACGGGTCGGTGCGCGCGGTCCAGCATGGCGCGCACCTGTTGCTGACCATGCGTCCCGATGCGCCGGTGCAGCTGCTCTTCACCGGTCATTACGACACGGTGTTCGGCGCCGATCACCCATTCCAGTCGCTGAAATCGCTGGACGATGGACGGCTGAACGGCCCCGGCGTCGCCGACATGAAGGGCGGCCTGTCGCTGATGTTGGCAGCCCTGAAAGCGGTCGAGACCACGCCGGCCGCCCCTTCGTTCGGCTATCAGGTGCTGATCGACAGCGATGAAGAGGTGGGATCACCCTCCTCCGCGGCCCTGATTGCCCGTGCGGCGCAGGGCAAGGCGGCCGCCTTTACCTACGAGCCGGCGCTCCCCGACGGGACGCTCGCCGGTGCGCGGGGGGGCTCGGGCAACTTCTCGATCGTGGTCAGTGGGCGATCCGCGCATGCCGGCCGCAATCCGGAAGAGGGTCGCAACGCGCTGCTCGCCGCGGCCGACCTGGCATTGCGGCTGGAGCAGGCGATCGGGCCGGGGCTCAAGGCCAATCCGGCGAAAATCGACGGCGGCGGCCCGAACAATGTCGTGCCCGATCATGCGGTGCTCCGCGTCAACTTCCGGCCCGCTTCGCCGGACGACGAGACACGCGCGCGCGCGCATCTCGACCAGGCTGTCGCGCAGGTCGCTGCCGCGCGCGACGTCCGCATCCACGTCCATGGCGGTTTCGGCCGTCCGCCCAAGCCGCTCGATCCCGCCGCCGAACGCCTGTTCGGGCTGGTGAAAAGCTGCGGCGCCGATCTGGGCCTCAACATCGGCTGGAAGGCGACCGGCGGGGTCTGCGACGGCAACAACATCGCCGCCTGCGGCGTGCCGGTCGTCGACACGATGGGCGCGCGCGGCGGCGCCATTCATTCGGAGGAGGAGTTCCTGATTCCCGAGTCGCTGCCCGAACGGGCGATGCTGTCCACGCTTGCCATTCTGCGCCTAGCCGATCGGGGCCGGCCATGAGCTGCTTTCTTCGCCCGGCAACCCTGAAGGACCTCGGCGCGCTGTATGAACTGGCGAAGCTGACCGGGGGTGGCTTCACCAACCTGCCGCCCGACCGGAATTCACTGCGCGCCAAGCTCGAGCGTTCGGCCGCGGCACTTGCGCGCGAGGCGGACGAGCATGTCGACGACCTGTTCGTCATGGTCCTGGAAAACAGCGAGACCGGGCAGGTCCGCGGCACCTGCCAGATCTTCACCATGGTCGGCCAGAACTGGCCTTTCTACTCCTACCGGCTCGGCACCCTCACCCAGACCTCCCGCGAGCTGAACCGCACCTTCCGCGCCGACATGCTGACGCTATCCACGGACCTCGAGGGCGCGAGCGAAGTCGGCGGCCTGTTCCTTCACCCGCGCGAGCGGGCCGGCGGCCTCGGCATGCTGCTGGCCCGCAGCCGCTATCTGTTCATCAAGAAACATCGCGGCCGCTTTTCGGACCGCACGCTTGCGGAGCTGCGTGGCGTGATCGACGAGGCGGGCGGCTCCCCCTTCTGGGACGGCCTGGCGGGCAAATTCTTCGGCATGAGCTTTCAGGAAGCCGACGAGTTCAATGCCACCAACGGCAATCAGTTCATCGCCGACCTGATGCCGAAGCACCCGATCTATATCGATATGCTGCCCGAAAGTGCGCGCGCGGTGATCGCGATGCCACATCCGAGCGGTCGCGCGGCGATGCGGATGCTGGAGCATGAGGGCTTCGCGCACGACAAATATATCGACATCTTCGATGGCGGCCCGACGATGGTCGCGCACACCGATCGCATCCGATCGATCACGGACGCGGTCGAATCGCGCGTCGCCCGGATCGGCGACGTGCCCGACGGCGAACGCCGCCTCGCCACGGCCGGGCGCCTGGCGGGCTGGCGGGCCGCCTACGCGCTGATGGAGCCGCTCGGCGACGGCGAGGTCGCGATCGATCCCGAGGGCGCGGAGATGCTGCTGGTGGATGTGGGCGACACCGTGATGCACGTGGGGCGGACGTGAAAGCAGAAGCCCGCTCGTCCCGAGCGAAGTCGAGGGGCGCTGCTCCAACTTATCACGTGCGCCCCTCGACTACGCTCGGGACGAGCGAACATCGGAGCCTGGAGCGGTGAAAGAGATCAACTTCGACGGCATTGTCGGCCCCAGTCACAATTATGCCGGCCTCAGCCTCGGCAATCTCGCGTCCGCCAGGAACGCGAACCAGACCAGCTATCCCCGCGCCGCAGCGCTGCAGGGTCTCGCCAAGATGCGGCACAATGTGCGGCTTGGCCTCACCCAGGGCGTGCTGCTGCCGCACCCGCGCCCGGACCGGCCGTGGCTGGAGGCGCTCGGGGCGACGATGGACAGTCCTGAGCCGATGCCGGCCTGGGCGCTCAGCGCCTCGCCGATGTGGACCGCCAATGCCGCGACCGTCTCGCCCGCGCCCGATACGCGCGACGGCAAATGCCACCTGACCGTCGCCAATCTCGTCACGATGCCGCACCGCAGCCACGAATGGCCGAACACGCTGAAGCAGCTGCGCCTCGCCTTCGCCAGTCCTGGCTTCATCGTGCACGGACCCGTTCCCACCCCGTTCGGCGACGAAGGCGCGGCCAATCACATGCGCCTTGCGCCTTCTCACGAGACGCCGGGCGTGGAAGTCTTCGTCTACGGCCGCACCGGTGGTCCCTTTCCTGCCCGCCAGCATCGGACCGCGTCCGAAGCGGTCGCCGCGCACCACGGCCTTGATCCGGCGCGCACCTTGTTCGTCGAGCAGGCGGAGCAGGCGATTGCCGCCGGCGCCTTCCACAACGACGTGGTCGCCGTCGCCGACGGGCTGACCTTGTTCGCGCACGAGCGGGCCTTTGCCGATCGCGACCGCTTCTACGCCGATCTCGAACGGCTGCTGCCGGACGTGCGGATCGTCGAGGTCCCCGCCGCGCGCGTGAGCCTTGCCGACGCGATCGCGAGCTATCTGTTCAACGCCCAGCTGGTTACGCTCCCCTCCGGCGAGCAAGCACTGATCCTGCCGACCGAGGCGCAGGCGATCCCCGCGGTGCGCGACTATCTGGAAGACCTGGTCGCCGGGAACGGCCCGATCCGCCGCACGGAGTTCGTCGACGTGCGCCAGTCGATGGCGAATGGCGGCGGCCCCGCCTGCCTGCGCCTCCGCGTGGTCGCCGACCCGGCCGAGGTCGATCCACGCTTCCTGGTCGACGACGCCAAGCTCGACCGGCTGGAAGCAGTGATCGCAGAGCATTGGCCGGAGTCGATCGATCCGACCCGCCTGTCCGACCCGGCCTTGCACGCCGCGGTAGAGCGGGCACGGGCGGCATTGCTGGATACGCTCGGTCTCGCGCACGAAGATCTTTAATCTCCCCTCCAGGGAGCCATTAACCCTTATTTTACCTTGTCCGACTCGGACGGGCGCGCGTTACTGCAGCGATGTTCGCCCGGCTCAAACGCCTGTTCACGGTCAAGACGCGGTTCGAAGCGTTCCTCGTGATCTATGCGCTTGCGCTCGGCGGATGCGAGCGGGGCATCCATTATCTCGGCCAATATCCGGGCATCGGCGGCAAGCTGCTGTTCCTCGCCTGCACCGGGAGCGTGTTCATGGCCGGCGGCATGATCCTCGACAATCTGGCGATGCGGCGGGAGCTGCGCTAAGCCTTTCGCCCATGATCCGGGTGGGCATTGGCGGGTGGACCTACGAACCGTGGCGGGGGACCTTCTATCCGCCCAAACTGCCGCATGCGAAGGAGATCGAGCACGCGACCCGCGCGCTGACCGCGATCGAGGTCAACGGCACCTATTACCGCCGCCAGACGCCCAAGACGTTTGAGAGCTGGGCCAAGACCGCGCCCGACGGCTTCGTCTACGCGCTAAAGGCCAGCCGTTTCTGCACCAATCGCAAGAATCTGGCCGAAGGCGAGGAGGGCATCCGCAATTTCCTCGACCAGGGCCTGACGGAACTTGGGCCCAAGCTCGGGCCGATCCTGTGGCAGCTGATGGGCACCAAGCAGTTCGACCCGGATGAGGTCGCCAGCTTCTTCGCGCTGCTGCCGAAGAGCTGGAACGGCGTGCCGCTCCGCCACGCGATCGAGCCGCGGCACGAAAGCTTCCGGACGCCCGAGTTCTTCGATCTCGCCCGCAAGGCAGACGTCGCCGTCGTCTATGCGCATGCCGCGGACTACCCGACGTTCGACGAGCAGACCGGCGATTTCACCTACGCCCGGCTGCAGCAATGCTGCGAGGAGAAGCCAACCGGCTACACCGCCGCCGAACTCGACGGCTGGGCAGACCAGGCACGGGCCTGGGCGCAAGGCGGCCGCGACGTGTTCGTCTTCTTCATCGCCGGCGCCAAGGTGCGGGCGCCATCGGCGGCAATGGCCCTGATCGAGCGGGTGGGACGGCCTTAGTAGCTCCTCCCCGGAACGGG
>NZ_BBWU01000037.1 GCF_000974765.1 Sphingomonas changbaiensis NBRC 104936
AGCTTCGCTTGGTCCCCCTCCCCGTTCCGGGGAGGATTTAGCTTTGCAGAACCGCCATCCCCTTCTGCACAGCCGGCCGCTCGCCCAGGCGCTCGAGCCAGCTTTGCACCGCCGGCGCCCGTTCCAGCGCGTTCGCGAGCGGCACTTTCAGCATGGTCGTGGCCGCGACCATCCAGGGATAGCAGGCGATATCGGCGATCGAATAATCGCCACCCAGATACTCGGCCTCGGCGAGCCGGCCGTTCATGACCCGGATCAGGCGCTCGCATTCGTCCTTGAACCGGTCGATCGCGAGCGGCACCTTTTCGGGCGCGCGGTTGGCGAAATAGCCGAGCTGGCCGAGCATCGGCCCCAACCCGCCGATCTGCCAGTACAGCCATTCCAGCGCCTTGAATCGCGCAGGGCCGGACGGCGCCAGGAATTTCCCGCTCTTTTCGGCAAGGTAGGTCAGGATCGCGCCGCTTTCGAAGATCGACAGCGGCCCGCCTTCCGCTTCGTCATCAACGATGGCGGGAATCTTGTTGTTGGGGCTGACCTTCAGGAAATCGGCTGCGAATTGCTCGTCCTTGCCGATGTTGACGCCCTTCACCTGATAGTCCCATCCGAGCTCTTCCAGCATGATCGCCGGCTTGCGGCCATTGGGCGTCGTCCAGGTGTAGAGCGTGATCATGCTATCCTCCGATTATCTGAACCGGTTCGGCAGATAGGGAGCGGGATCGATCTCCGCCACCGGCCGGCCGAGCAGCAGGGCGGCGGCCATGCGCGCGGCGGCAGGAGCGGTCTGGATGCCGAAGCCGCCCTGGCCCGCGCACCAGAAGAAGCCGGGCGCGGCGGGATCGAAGCCGTAGACCGGCAGCCGGTCGGGCGCGAACGAGCGCAGGCCCGCCCAGCGCCGCTCCAGCCGGACAATGCGCCAGCCGATCGCCCGCTCGAATCGATCGATGGCGAGCGCGACGTCCAACTCATCGGCCGCGGCATCGCAGGGCTCGTCGGGCGTTTCATCATGGGGGCTGAGCCAGAGCCGGCCGGCTTCGGGTTTGAAATAAAAGCTGCCTTCCATGTCCATGACGAGCGGCAGGTCGGCGGGCGCAGGCGGGTCGACGGCAAGCTGCACGACGGTGCGGCGGTAAGGCTGGATGCCGATCGGCGGCACGCCCGCCTTGCGAGCGACCGGGTCGGCCCAGGCGCCCGCCGCATTGACGAGAATGCCGGCATCGATCGCCTCTCCGCCGGCCTGCAGCCGCCAGCCGGTCTCCAGTCTCTGCGCATGCTGCAGCGGCGCCGCGCAGCGCAGTTGCGCGCCTGCCTGTCGCGCCTCTTTCAGGAATGCCTGATGGGCGCCCGCCACGTCGATGTCGGTGCAGCTCGCTTCCCACACGGCCCGGTCCCATTCGGGCGCGAGGTGGGGCAGCAAGGCGCGGGCACGCTCGATCGGCCAGCGTTCCAGTGGGACGGCACTGCCGGCGAAGGCCGACAGAAAGGCAGCGATCGCCGGCTCGTCCGCGGCGCGGCCCAGATAGAGCGCGCGCCTGGAGTGGAGCAGGCCGCGGTCGCGGAACCACCGCTCGGATCCGCTCGTCAGCGGCTGGACCAGCGGCCCGCCATAGGTTTCGGACCAGAACGCCGCCGAGCGGCCGGTCGCGTGATAGCCGGGCTGATCCTCCGCTTCGAGCAGCAGCACCGATGCGTAGGGCGCCACTTCGGCAGCAAGGCTGGCGCCGGCGATCCCGGCGCCGACGATCGCGACGTCGTAGCGTCTCACGGATGTGGGACGCGCGCTTTGAGGAACGCGTCGATCTCGGCGAGGGCGGCGTCACGCACGGGATCGGCCTCGCGCAGGATCTCGTGGGCCGATTCGGGGCCCCAGACGCGGAGCTTCGCATCCGGCAGCCGCGCCGCCGCGCGGCGGATCGCGGACGAATCGACCAGCCGGTCCTGGTCGGCCGCAAGCAGCAGCATCGGCGTCGTCACCGATTCGAGCCGGCCCGGCGCCTGCAGCGCGAGCGTGGAACGATAGGCTTCCGCCACCCACGCCCAGCTCGGCGGTCCGACCGAAATCTCTGGCTTCTCGTGCTTCCACCAGAGCTCGTCCTCGTAGCGGCCGAGATCGTGGGTCAGCAGCGTCTGGCGCTTCTTCATCGGCACGCCGGGTCGCTCGTTGCTCTTCCACGCCTGCCGCTCGGGCCGGCCGATCTTCGTCATCAGCCAGGCGACTTTCGCCGCGAGCCGCGGCCCGAACGGGGCGCTCTTCAAGCCCAGCATCGGCGCCACCAGCACCGCGGCGTCGGGCGCGATTCGCCGTTCGGCCAGCGCGCGGAGCGTCAGATGCCCGCCCATCGAATGGGCAATCACGACATGCGGGCCCGAGGTCCGGCCCTTCCACTCGGCAAAGAACGCCGCGAGGTCCTCGATCCAGGGCGCGAAATCGCTTGCGTGCCCGCACAGCGGATCGGCGGAGAGCCGTCCGGAGCCGCCCTGTCCGCGCCAATCGAAGCTGTCGATCGACCAGCCGGCGCGATGCCAGTGATCGAAGGCCTCGTAATATTTCTCGAAAACGTCGCCGCGCCCGCCGAGGAACAGGATCGCCCCGCGCTCGCCCGCCGGGTCCCAGCAAAAGGTGCGGAGCGGCCACCCGTCGAGCGCCGCCCATGTGCCGATCGTCGCGCCTGAGGGGACCGCCCGCCTGTCGAATGTCATGGTCCCCGGTTACGTGTTCGCAAGGCTTGGCGTCTAGATGCCCCACGCATGGCCGCTCATGCTCTGCTCGCGATTCTCGCCCTTCTGCTGCTCTGCGCCGCGGTAACGGACTTGAAAGCACGAATTATCGCGAATCGCCTCAACCTGGCGATCGCGCTGCTGGCGCCCCTCTATTGGTGGGCGACGGGCCTTTCGCCCTGGCCGGACATGGCGTTGCAGGCGGTGCTCGGGCTGGCAGTATTCGCCGTTTTTGCGGCCATGTTCGCGCTCGGCTGGATGGGCGGCGGCGACGTCAAACTCCTCGGTGCGCTCGCTTTGTGGCTGCCCTGGGCGCCGCTGATGCGGATGCTGTTCGCGATGTCGCTGCTGGGCGGCGTGCTGACGTTGATCGTCGTCGCGGTGCACCGGTTTCGCAAGCTCAAGACCAACCCGGAAGTGCCCTACGGCGTCGCCATCGCCAGTGCGGGATTGTGGGTCATCGGCGAACTGTATCTTAACCAGTTTGCTTGATGACGATCGGCAAGGGTCTTTGATCCGGTCCAGGAGTCGTCGGTCGTGGATGTAAGAAAAATTGCTTTGCTTGTAGGGGCTTTGCTGGTCGCCGCCGTCACGGCGGTGATGGCCAAAAGCCTGTTTAGCAGCGCTGGGGCGCCGGCTCAGGCCGCCGCCGTGGGCGCCCCGCAACCCGATGGCCCGCAGGTGCTTGTCGCCACGCGCGCGCTGCCGGTCGGCACCATCCTGCAGGCGGATAGCTTCCGCTACCAGCCCTGGCCCAAGGAGCTGGTCGAGGAAGCCTATTACATCAAGGGCGACGTCTCGCCGCCCCAGCCGGGCACGGTCGTGCGCTACGCGATCACCGCGGGCCAGCCGATCACCCAGGGCGCGCTGGTCAAGCCGGGCGACAGCGGCTTCCTCGCCGCCGCGCTCGGGCCGGGCATGCGCGCCGTCACGGTGTCGGTCTCGGCGCAGAGCGGCGTCGCCGGCTTCATCTTCCCGGGCGACCGCATCGATTTGGTGCTGACCCAGGAAGTCACCGGCGGCGGCAACGGGCCGGCGCTCAGGACCTCGGAGACGTTCGTGCGCAATATCCGCGTGCTCGCCACCGACCAGCGCACCGACAACGAGACCAAGGACGGCAAGACCGAGGTCAAGACCTTCTCGACCGTGACGCTCGAAGCAACGCCGCGGATCGCCGAGAAGATCGCGGTCGCGCAGTCGATGGGCCAGCTGTCGCTGTCGTTGCGCTCGATCGCCGACAACAACGCCGAACTCGAACGGGCAATCGCCGCGGGCGAAGTCAGCGTCGGCGACAGCAAGGATCCCAAGGCCGAACGCCAGATGCTGCTTCAGGTAGCGTCGCGCCCGGTCGACACCGACACGACCTTCGTGACCGGGGGCGACGTGTCCCGCTTCGCGCGCCGCACCATTCCGAGCGCGAATGCGGTTGCGGCCGCCACCACGCCTGCCGCCTCGTCCGGTGCGACGGTGATCGCCAGCGCCGGGCCTGTCGTCAAAATCGCTCGCGGCAACGCGGAGACCGAAGTCTCGGTCAGGGGTAAGTAACATGCGCAAACATACTGTTCTGATGCGGACCGCCGCGGCGGCGCTCGCCACCGTGCTCGCCGCGAGCTATCCCACGGCCGCGAATGCAGCGGACGCAGGTGGCCGGACCGCACGGGTTGCGAACCTGCCCGCCGGCACCCAGCGCCCGACCAGCGAAGTGCTGCTGTCGATCGGCCAGGGCCAGCTGGTGACGCTGCCGACCGGCATCGCCAATGTCTGGACCTCCAACCCGACCGTTGCCGACGTCTATGTCAGCAATCCGCGGCAGATCCATCTGTTCGGCAAGGACGCCGGCGAAGCGACGGTGTTCGCCACCACGGCTTCGGGCCAGGTCGTCTATGCCACCAACGTCCGCGTGAACCAGAACATCACGTCGCTCGACAAGATGCTCAAGCTCGCGTTTCCGGATGCCCAGATCGCGGTGACGACGGCGGGGCAGCTCGCCGTGCTCACCGGCACGATCGGGTCGCCCGAAGACAGCGCCGCTGCCGAGCGGCTGGTGCTGACCGCGCTTAATCCGGGCGTGAACGTTTCCGATCCGGCCGCCGCGCTCAAGATGGGCGTGATCAACCGGCTGAAAACAGCGACGCCGCTGCAGGTCAACCTGCAGGTGCGGATCGCCGAAGTCAGCCGCGACCTGGTCAAGGAGATCGGCAACAACCTGCTGACGCGCGACCAGACCGGCGGCTTCCTGTTTGGTGTGGCCCAGGGCCGCAACTTCGGTTCGATCGGCAATGCCGATATCTCGAAGTTCCCGACCGTGCCGGCGTCCAACTTCTTCCCCGGCGCGACCGGCACGATCCCGATCAATCCGGCGACCGGCCTTCCGGTCAATCCCGCGAACCCGGGCACGCTCTATAATTTCGACAAGCTCGGCCAGGGCGCGGGCAAGACCTCGATCGCCCTTGCCGGCCGCCTGTTCGGCATCGACGTCGCCTCGGCGCTCGACCTTGCCGAGACGGAAGGCCTGGTCAGCACGCTCGCCAATCCGAACCTGACCGCGCTGTCGGGCGAGACGGCAAGCTTCCTGGCCGGCGGCGAGATCCCGATCCCGCTCGCGCAGGGCCTCGGCCAGATCGGCGTCGAATATAAGCAATATGGCGTCAGCCTAGCGTTCACGCCGACAGTGCTGGCCGATGGCCGCATCTCAATGCGCGTGCGCCCCGAAGTCTCGGAGCTGAGCACGACCGGATCGGTGACGCTGAACGGCTTCCAGATCCCCGCGCTCACCACCCGCCGCGCCGAAACGACGGTCGAGCTCGGGTCGGGGCAGAGTTTCATGATTGGCGGGTTGCTGCAGAACAAGCATTTCGACCAGATCGACAAGGCACCGGGCGTCGGCGACATTCCGATCCTGGGCGCGCTGTTCCGGTCGACCCGGTTCCGTCACAGCGAGACCGAGCTGGTGATCATCATCACGCCGTATCTCGTCAGGCCGACCAACGGGGCGATCCCGCTGCCGACCGACGGCTACAAGTCCGCGACCGATGCAGCGCGCGTGCTGATGGGCAAGAACTTCACGGGCGAAAGCGGCGTGCAGCGTCCCCTGCCGACGATGGCGCCGCCGCAGGTGCAGTCGGCCGGCCAGCCGGTGTCGCAGGCAACCCCGCTGCTCCAGGCTCCGGCCAAGTCCGCAGACAGGAAGACGGACGCGGCACCCGCCCCCGGCTTCTCGCTCAAGTGATGCGCGCGCCCAAGGAGACGATGATGTTTCGCAAATCCCTCCCCCTGATCGGTCTCGCGCTGGCGCTGTCGGCGTGCGGCACCGTGAACCGCGGCATGGAATCGGTGCACCAGCCGGTCGTGCAGCGCACCGATTATGTAATCGACCTCGCCTCCTCGGGCGACCGGCTGGCGCCGGGCGAACGCGACCGGCTGGAAGGCTGGTTCCGCTCGATCGACCTTGCTTACGGAGACCGGATTTCGGTCGACGACCCGAGCGGTTCGCTCGGCGTGCGGAGCGACGTCGACTCGCTTCTCGGCCGCCGCGGCATGGCCAGCGTTGCCGGCGCGCCGGTGACGCCGGGCGCAATCCCGCCTGGATCGGTCCGCGTCGTCGTCAGCCGCGCGACCGCCAGCGTGCCCGGCTGCCCCGACTGGAGCCGCTCCGCCTCGCCCGAATTCGTCGGCTCGACCATGTCGAACTACGGCTGCGCGAGCAACGCGGCGCTGGCGGCGATGGTCGCCGACCCGACCGACCTTATCCAGGGCCGCGAAGGCGCCGCCGCGGGCGACCCCGCGATCTCCAGCAAGGCGATTCGCATTTATCGCGACACCGCCCCGACCGGCACGCGCGGACTGAAGACCGAAACCACGTCGAAGAGCGGGAACTGAGCATGAACGCACCCTGGAGCCCCACCCGATCGGCAGCCTTGCGCGATCCGTTCGTCGCCTATGTCTGCGACGACAGCGCCGCCGACGCGATCCGCCCGATCGCCGTGGAAATGGGCTGGTCGCCCGAAAAGGTGATCCGCGGCGGCCTGCGCGCGGCGATCCAGAACCTGGCGGTCGCGGCAAGCCCCAACGTGCTGCTGGTCGACCTGTCGGAAACGGGCGACCCGCTGAACGAGATCAACGCACTCGCCGAGGTCTGCGAGCCCGGCACGGTCGTGATCGCGACCGGTGTCGCCAACGACGTGCGCCTTTACCGCGACCTGGTGGCCAGCGGCATCCAGGACTATCTGCTGAAGCCGCTCCACCCGGACCAGCTGCGTGATGCGTTGGCCGGCGCCCAGGCGGTGTTCAGCGCGCCGAAGAGCTTCGAGCCCCAGCAGGACCGGCCGCACCTGATGATGGCGGTGATGGGCTCGCGCGGCGGGGCCGGTGCGTCCACCGTCGCGGCGTCGCTGGCCTGGCTGTTCGGCGAGAAGGACAAGCGCTCGGCCGCCCTGCTCGACCTCGACGTGCATTTCGGCACCGACGCGCTGGCGCTCGACCTGGAGCCCGGCCGCGGCCTGACCGACGCGATCGAGAATCCCAGCCGCATCGACGGCCTGTTCCTCGAGCGCGCGCTGGTGCGGGTGAACGATAAGCTGGCGGTGCTGTCGGCGGAAGCGCCGATCAACCAGCCGCTGATGACCGACGGGTCGGCATTCTACCAGCTCCAGGAAGAAATCCGCGCCGGCTTCGAATGCACGGTCATCGACCTGCCGCGCCACATGCTGGTGCAGCATCCGATGCTGGTGCAGGACCTGAACTCTGTCGTGCTGGTCACCGAGATCACGCTGGCGGCCGCGCGCGACTGCATCCGCTTCCTGGCTTGGTTCAAGACCAATGCGCCGCAGGCGAGCGTGATCCTGGTTGCGAACCGCGTGGCCGCGTCCGGCGTGCCGGAACTCAGCCGCAAGGATTTCGAGGCGTCGATCGAACGCAAGATCGATTTCGTGATCCCCTATGACCAGAAGCTCGCGGCACAGGCGGCGAAGCTCGGCAAGCCGCTGGCCGAAACGGGCAAGGGCGCGAAGGTCGCGCAGGCGCTGCATGCGCTCGCCGGCCGGCTGATCTCCGCTTCCTCGGACGAGGCTGACAAGGCGACCAAGGCGACGGCCGACAAGGGCACCTCGCTGATCGGCAAGCTGAGCGAGTTCAAGCTGAAAATCGGCAAGCCGAAGGCGGCATAAGGAACGGCGCGGGCGATGATGCAGCTCTTCTTCCCCCTGCTCGGCGGGGTGCTGACCCTGGCGATGCTGCTGCTCGCCCTGTCCGGCCCGAACAGCAGCAAGGCGCAGAAGCGGCGGCTGGAAGGGCTGCGTGAGCGGCATGGCCGCGCGACGCCGCTGACGGCCGAAGACAAATTGCGCCGCATCACCACCGCGCGGGATACGCGGATGGACAGCATGATGGGCCGCCTGCTGCCCAACCCGGCCCTGCTGAAGAAGCGGCTGGCGATGACCGGCAAGGACTGGTCGGTCGGCAAATATGTGCTCGCCAACCTGGGCATCACTTTGGTGTTCGGGGTGCTGCTGTTCGTGAAGGGCGCGCCGGCACTGCTCTGCCTGTTCGGCGGCCTGATGGTCGGCCTGGGCCTGCCGCACATGTTCGTCGGCATGAAGATCAAGAAGCGGATCCAAAATTTCACGATCCGGTTTCCGGACGCGATCGATCTGCTGGTGCGCGGCCTGCGCGCCGGCCTGCCGATCTCGGAAACGCTGGGCGTCGTCTCGGCCGAAATTCCGGGCCCGGTGGGCGAGGAATTCCGGATCGTCACCGACAAGATGAAGATCGGCCGCACGATGGACGTCGCGCTCCAGGAAACCGCGGACCGGCTGGGCACGCCCGAATTCCAGTTCTTCTGCATCACCTTGGCGATCCAGCGGGAGACCGGCGGCAACCTTGCCGAAACGCTCGGCAACCTGGCCGACGTGCTCAGGAAGCGCGCGCAGATGAAGCTGAAGATCAAGGCGATGTCGTCGGAGTCGAAGGCGTCCGCCTATATCGTCGGATCGCTGCCCTTCATCGTGTTCGGGCTGATCTGGATCATCAACAACAAGTACATGGCCAATTTCTTCCAGGACGAGCGGCTGATGATCGCGGGCATCGGCGGCCTCATCTGGATGAGCATCGGCGCGTTCATCATGGCCAAGATGGTCAATTTCGAGATCTAGGGCTCAGCAATGGAAACGACCGGACCGACCCTGCTGGGCATCGACGTACTCTGGGTGGCGACGCTGTTGTCGGCAGTCGCGACGTTCATGGTGCTGGTTGCCCTTTATGCGATCATGACCGTGCGCGATCCGATGGCGCGGCGCGTGAAGGCGCTGAACGACCGCCGCGAGCAGTTGAAGGCCGGCATCACCGCCTCGACCTCTAAACGCCGCGCGAAGCTCAACGCCCGCAGCGAGACGACCGACAAGATGCGCTCGCTGCTCGCCTCGTTGAAGGTGCTGCAGGACGAGCAGCTGAAGGCGGCGCAGATCAAGCTGATGCAGGCCGGCATCCGCTCCAAGGACGCGGCGATCGCGGTGATCTTCGGCCGGCTGATGCTGCCCATCATCTTCGGCCTGGGCGCGGTGATCCTGATCTATGTCGTGCAGTTCTGGCCCGACTGGAGCCCGTTCAAGAAGTTCGGCGTGACCGCGGCGGCGCTGATCGGCAGCTACAAGGCGCCGGACATTTACCTGAAGAACAAGATCACGAAGCGCAGCAACGCGATCCGCAAGGGCCTGCCCGACGCGCTCGACCTGCTGGTCATCTGCGCCGAAGCCGGCCTGACGGTCGACGCCGCGTTCGGCCGCGTCGCCAAGGAACTCGGCAAGGGCTATCCCGAGCTCGGCGACGAATTCATGCTGACCTCGATCGAGCTGGGCTTCCTGACCGAGCGGCGCCAGGCGTTCGAGAATCTCGCCACCCGCGTCGCGCTGGATGCAGTGCGCGGCGTCGTCACCACGATGATCCAGACCGAGAAATACGGCACGCCGCTCGCCTCGGCATTGCGCGTCTTGTCGGCCGAGTTCCGCAACGAGCGCATGATGCGCGCCGAGGAAAAGGCGGCGCGGCTGCCGGCGATCATGACGGTGCCGCTGATCTGCTTCATCCTGCCGGTGCTGTTCATCGTGATCCTGGGCCCCGCGGCCTGCTCGATCGCCGACAACTTCAAGTAAGGAACGGCAGCGCCTCTCCAACCGTTTCTCCTCTGAAACAGAGGGAGATGGCGCATGAGCTTCACGCCCGAATTCTGGCTGATCCTGGGACTGACTTTGGTGCTCGGCTGGGTGCTGGGGCTGATGTCCCGCTCCGGCGGCGGTCGCTGGAAGCGCGAGCTGGCCGCCGAGCGCGAGGCGCATGTCGCGACCAAGCGCGACTATGACGCGCGGCTGGCCGAGGCCGACAAGCGCGCCGCCGAGCACGATCGCCGCATCGCCGAGTATGAGCGCGCCCGCGAGGTCCGCCGCGACGATACTGTCGTCCGCGAAGGCCGGATCGACAATCTCGACCTGCGCCCCGGCGAGCGGATCGAGGTCGATGCCGACGGCAACCGCGTGATCCGCCCGATCCGCTAACGCTGCAACGCCGCCTGCGCGGCCGCGAGGCGGGCGATGGGAACGCGGTAGGGTGATGCGCTGACGTAATCGAGGCGGACGCTTTCGCAGAAGGCGATCGAGGCGGGGTCGCCGCCATGTTCGCCGCAGATGCCGAGCTTCAGGTCCGGCTTCGTCGCGCGGCCGCGGTCGGCGGCGATGCGGATCAGCTCGCCCACCCCGTCGACGTCGAGACTGACGAACGGGTCACGCGGAAAGATGCCCTTGTCGACATAGGAGGTCAGGAACCGCCCGGCGTCGTCGCGCGAAACACCCAGCGTGGTCTGCGTCAGGTCGTTGGTGCCGAAGCTGAAGAAAGCGCTGACCTCGGCGATTTCGCCGGCCTTCAGCGCGGCGCGCGGCAGCTCGATCATCGTGCCGACCAGATAGTCGAGCTGCCGCCCCTTCTCCGCAAACACGGCCTCGGCGGTACGATCGATCAGGTCCTTCATCAGCTCGAGCTCGCGGCGGGTCGCGACCAGCGGGACCATCACCTCCGGGATCGGCGCCTCACCGGTCTTCTCCGCGACCTCGACCGCGGCCTCGAAGATCGCACGGGCCTGCATCTCGTAGATTTCGGGATAGGTGACGCCGAGACGGCAGCCGCGATGGCCGAGCATCGGGTTGAACTCGTGCAGCTCCGCCGCGCGGCGCTTCAGCGCCTCGACGCCGAGACCGGCAGCCTGCGCGACTTCCTCGAACTCGGCTTCCTCGTGCGGCAGGAATTCGTGCAGCGGCGGATCGAGCAGGCGGATCGTGACCGGCAGCCCGGCCATGATCTCGAAAATCTCGGCGAAGTCGCTGCGCTGCTCGGGCAGCAGCTTGGCAAGCGCGGCGCGCCGGCCCTTCTCGTCCGTTGCCAAGATCATCTGGCGGACGGCCGTGATCCGCGCGGCGTCGAAGAACATATGCTCGGTGCGGCAGAGGCCGATGCCTTCAGCGCCGAAGCCGCGCGCGGTGCGGCAGTCGGCCGGCGTCTCAGCGTTGGTGCGCACCCGCAGGCGCCGCACCTTGTCCGCCCATTCCATCAGCGTGCCGAAATCGCCGGCCAGCTCCGGCTCCACGGTCGGGACCTTGCCGGCCATCACCTCGCCGGTCGCGCCGTCGATGGTGATCGTCTCGCCTTCCCTGATCGTGCGGTCGCCGATGCGGAACAGCTTCGCCTTCGCGTCGATCGCAAGCGTGCCGGCGCCCGAAACGCAGGGCCGGCCCATGCCGCGCGCGACGACGGCCGCGTGCGACGTCATGCCGCCGCGCGCCGTCAGGATGCCCTTGGCCGCGTGCATGCCGTGAATGTCTTCGGGGCTGGTCTCGACGCGGACGAGGATCACCGCCTCGCCCAGCTCCGCGCGCTTCTCCGCAGTGTCCGCGTCGAACACGACCGCGCCCGAGGCAGCGCCCGGCGACGCCGGCAGCCCCTTGGTCAGTACGTCGCGCTCCGCTTCGGGATCGAGCGTGGGGTGGAGGAGCTGGTCGAGCGCCGACGGGTCGACCCGGGCGACGGCCTGCTCCCGGCTGATGAGCCCCTCGTCCGCCATGTCGACGGCCATCTTCAGCGCGGCCTTGGCGGTGCGCTTTCCGTTCCGCGTCTGCAGCATCCAGAGCTTGCCGCGTTCCACGGTGAACTCGATGTCCTGCATGTCGCGGTAATGCGTCTCCAGCAGCTCGAAGACGCGGGCGAGTTCGGCGAAGGTCTGAGGCATCGCCTCTTCCATCGACGCCGGCCTGGCGCCCGCGGCCTCACGGGCGACGCGCGTCAGATATTGCGGCGTGCGGATGCCGGCGACGACGTCCTCGCCCTGGGCGTTGATCAGGAACTCGCCATAATAGGCGCGCTCGCCGGTCGAAGGGTTGCGGGTAAAGGCGACGCCGGTGGCGCTGGTCTCGCCCATGTTGCCGAACACCATCGCCTGGACATTGACGGCGGTGCCCCAATCGCCCGGAATGTCGTTCAGGCGCCGATAGACCTTGGCGCGCTCCGACTGCCACGAGCCGAACACGGCGCCGATCGCACCCCAGAGCTGGTCGTGCACGTCCTGCGGGAAGGGCTTGCCCCATTGTTCCTGGACGAGGCGCTTGTACTCGGCCGTGAGCTTGCGCCAGTCGTCGGCCGTCATGTCGGTGTCGAGGAAATGGCCCTGGTCTTCCTTCGCGATCTCCAGCGCTTCCTCGAAGCTGCCGTGATCGAGGCCGAGCACCACGTCCGCATACATCTGGATGAAGCGGCGATAGCTGTCCCAGGCGAAGCGCTCGTCGCCCGACGTGGCGGCGAGGCCCTGCACCGTCTCGTCGTTCAGGCCCAGGTTCAGTACCGTGTCCATCATGCCGGGCATCGACACGCGCGCGCCGGAGCGGACCGAGACGAGCAAAGGGTCGGCGGGATTCCCGAAGGTCTTGCCCGTGATGCCCTCGATATGGGCGATGCCGTTCGCGACTTCCTGCCGCAGCGACTCCGGGAAGCTTTCGCCTTCCTGGTAATAGCGGGTGCACATCTCGGTCGAGATGGTGAAGCCGGGCGGGACCGGCAGGCCGATCGACGCCATTTCGGCCAGGTTCGCGCCCTTGCCGCCCAGCAGGTTCTTGTCGCCCGCGCCGCCGTCCGACACGCCGCCGCCGAACCGGTACACATAGTGCGTCATGCGGGCCTGATCTCCGTTCGAAATGGACGAGTTGGACGAGTTGGACGAGTTGGACGACATTCACATGGAATCGGGAAAATTTCCGGTGGCTCCTTCACCCTTCGATCCGCGAAAAGTCGGCAACCTGGTGCACGGCGTCGCGCATCCGCGCGAGCAGGTTCAGCCGCGCGGCACGCTTCGCCGGGTCCGGATCGTTGACCGTCACCTGCTCGAAGAATGCATCCACCGGGGCACGCAAACTCGCCAGCGCCGCCATAGCTCCCTCGAAATCCTCCGCCGCCACCGCCGCGCGCGCGCGCGGCTCCGCCGAATCGAGCGCGGCGATCAGGGACTGTTCCGCAGGTTCCGGGGTGTAGGACAGCAATTTCTCGTGGCCGACGATCGCGTCGCGCAGATCCTCGGCCATGACGAACGGGTCTTCCTCGCCGGTCTGGGGAATGCCTTGGATCGTTCCCTCTCCCTGCGGGAGAGGGAGGGGCCCAGCCGAAGGCTGGGAGGGTGAGGGCGAGGCCTGGTCATCCTCACCCCGCTCGCCTTCGGCGAGTCGACCCTCTCCCGTCGGGAGAGGGTTGGGGGCGGCCCACCCTTCCTTCTTCAGAATATTCGCCGCGCGCTTGTAGCCGGCGAGCAGGTCGCGGCCCTCGGGCGTTTCGACGAAAGATTGCAGCGCACGAACGCGGGCGAGCAGGCGGACGAGATCGTCCTCCCCGCCCAGCGCGAACACCGCGTCGATCAGATCGTGACGAACGCCGGCTTCGCGCTGCTGGACTTTGAGGCGGTCGGCGAAGAAAGCAACGAGTTCAGCGCCAGCCGCAATGAATTTCGCAGCCGGCTCACCCGAGGTCGAAATTTCCCCGTCCGCGGCGACCTTGATCGTCATTGGTCCGGTGCCGGTTGCCGCTGCTGCGTCTCTGATGTGCGGCCCCGCTCCGAACACACTGTCGAAACTCAACCTGAGGTCATTCGCCAGAATAAGCTGAATAACCCCGAGCGCTGAGCGCCGTAGCGCGAAAGGATCCTTTGATCCGGTCGGTTGTAGCCCGATCGCGAAAAACTGAACCAGGCTGTCCAGCTTGTCCGCCAGGCTGACCGCGACCGTCACAGGGGCGGTCGGGACTTCGTCGCCTTGGCCGATGGGCTTGTAGTGGTCGCGGATCGCGTCGGCGACGGCGTCGGGATAGCCCTGGGCGCGGGCATAGTAGCCGCCCATTATGCCCTGGAGCTCGGGGAACTCGCCGACCATGCCGGTGACGAGGTCGGCCTTGCAGAGGCGGGCGGCCTGTTCCGCGAGGGCCGCTAGATCCTCCCCGG
>NZ_BBWU01000036.1 GCF_000974765.1 Sphingomonas changbaiensis NBRC 104936
CTTCGCCCCCTCCACCAAGCTTCGCTTGGTCCCCCTCCCCGTTCCGGGGAGGAGTTAAGCCTTGCCGGCGCCGAATCCGGCGCTACGTCCCGCACGTGGACCGCAAATTCCTCTATGTCATCGCCGCGCTGATCATCCTCGTGCTGGGCGCGGGGATCGCCTACCAGTTGTTCGGGACCGACCTGTTCCGGCGCGTGTTCGTGCCGAGCGTCGCGTTCAAGGCCGAACCGCCCCAGGCGCAGGGTGCCTATGCCGATCCGGCGATGTGGTATTCGCGGCCGGGCAAGGGGCCGAACGACCCGGCGCTCTGGGTTCCGGCCGGCTACAAGCCGAATCCGAACCCGCCGGCGGCGCTGTTCTTCATCCATCCGACCAGCTTCCTCGACCGGAACGCGTGGAACATGGATCTCGACAATGCCGAAGCGAATCAGCGCGCGCGCCTCTTCATCCGCGGCCAGGCGAGTGCATGGAACGAGGTCGCCGAGGTGTGGGCGCCCAAATACCGGCAGGCGACGTTCGGCGCGTTCCTGACCAACAAGGCGGATGCCCAAAAGGCGCTCGACCTCGCCTATCGCGACGTGCTGGCGGCCTTCGATGCGTTCGTGGCGCAGGTGCCGAAGGACAGGCCGATCTTCCTCGCCGGGCATAGCCAAGGGGCGCTGCACCTCGAACGGCTGCTGCGCGAGCGGATCGCCGGCACGCCGCTCGCGAAGCGCGTCGTCGCAGCTTATGTCGTCGGCTGGCCGATTTCGCTCACCACCGACCTCCCCGCGCTTGGCCTGCCTGCCTGCACCAACGCCGATCAGGCCGGCTGCATCCTGTCGTGGATGAGCTTTGCCGAGCCGGCCGATCCCGGCCTGATCACAGACACCTACGACGCCAGCACTGGCTTCGACGGACAGCCGCGCAAGGGCACACCCTTCCTGTGCGTGAACCCGATCACCGGCACCCAGAACGGCGCCGCGCCCGCATCGGCCAACCTCGGCACGCTCTATCCCTCGGCCGACCTGTCGGCGGCGGAGATCAAGGCGGGGCAAGTCCCGGCTCGCTGCGCCGGGCGCGGCATCCTGCTGATCGGCGCCCCGCCCAAACTTGCCCCCTACGTGCTGCCCGGCAACAATTATCATGTGTTCGACATCAGCCTGTTCTGGGCCAACGTTCGCGCCGATGCGGCGAGAAGATTGGCCAGCTATGACAAGGAATAACCGTGCTCCGGCGAAGGCCGGAGCGTCGCTGGCACGGCTCCGGCCTTCGCCGGAGCACAGCGCAGGATGATCACAGCTTCGCATCCGGAGTTCCGCGCCGCCTTGCCCGAGGGCGGTAGGCTGCTCGGGCTGGACGTCGGCACCAAGACGATCGGCACTGCGCTATGCGATGCCGGCTGGTCGATCGCGAGCCCGGCCGAACTGATCAGGCGAACCAAATTCGGCGTGGATAAGGCCGCGTTGGACAAGCTCATCGCTGCCCAGGCCGTGCGTGGGCTGGTGATCGGCCTGCCGCTGAACCTCGACGGCAGCGATTCGCCCCGCACGCAATCGGTCCGCGCGTTCGCCCGCAACATGGAGCCCGCCGGCCTGCCAATCCTGCTGTGGGACGAGCGCTGGTCCACCCAGGCGGTGACGCGCACCCTTCTCGACGCCGACGCCAGTCGCGCGCGACGCGCCGAGCTCGTCGACAAGATGGCCGCGGCCTACATCCTCCAGGGCGCCATTGATGCGATGATGATGGGG
>NZ_BBWU01000035.1 GCF_000974765.1 Sphingomonas changbaiensis NBRC 104936
AGACCGTAAACAGCGCGTACGGCCGGTCGAATTTCGGCCGCACCACGAATTGCGCGACATTGTAGACCGGCGTTCCCCGCATCGTCCGTCCCTCATACGCGCCGTGGTGCGCATGGCCGTGAACGACCAGTTTCACATGATCGAACCGGTCGATCGCATCCGCCAGCCGGGCCGAGCCGAGCCAGGGGAAAATCTCGATCGGCTCGCCTTCCAGCGTCTGCGGGATCGGCGAATAATGGAGCACCGCGACCGATCGCTCGGTGCGCAGCGAGCGAAGGCCGTTTTCGAGCTTGCGCGCTTCGTTGTTCGCTTCCTCGACGATCGCCTTCAGCGGCCCTTCGCCGAACGGCGCAAGCTCGCCGCGGCCGAAACCGCCCAGGAATCCCTTCACCCCGGCAAAGCCGACCCCTTCCAGCTCGACCGCCTGTTCGTCCAGGATCGTCATGCCGGCCTGGTGCAGGATGTGCGCGACCGTTTCCGGCTGCCCGCATTCATGATCGTGATTGCCGAGCACGCCGATCACCGGCTTGGTCGCGCAGCGGATATCCTCGGCCAGGATTTCCGCCTCTTTCGTCTTGCCGAAATTGGTGAGGTCGCCGGCGAGCACGATCACGTCGGCCTGGTCCGACATTTCCTTGAACAGATCGGAATAGGGGCGCGTTGCCGCCTCGGTCACGTGCAGGTCGCCGATCGCGGCGATGGTCAGCGTGTCAGTGGTGCTCATAGCGTTCTTCCAGATTGCCGAAGGCTTCGGAAAAGCCCCATTCGGCGACGTCGATCTGATAGTCGCGGGGGCTGAAGATGCGGCCGCGGCAGACCTTCACGCCGGGGCCAGGCATCCCGCGCTGCGCCAGCCGCTCGAGCAGCTCATCCATCAGCCATTTGGGGATCAGGTCGCGCTCGCTCGGGTAGACGAAGCGGAAATTGAGCAGCGCCATCAGCAGCACTTCCCAATAGAGCTCGAGATGATCGAGCAGCCGCCGCCAGTCGATCTCCTCATGCTTCTTCAGGATCACGTGCGCGACGTCCGCGCCGTCATAACGGTAGCGGTCCTGCACGAAGATTTTCGATACGATGAACTCGGTCGGAGGAACGAGATGGACGACGCTGTCGTAGATCTGCGCCTTGGGCGCTGACCGGAACCAGTCGTCGCTGACCGACGTGCCGGATGTCGGCATCGAGAAGATCAGGTCCATGAACAGATCGCCGCGCGTGATCCGCGCCAGCCAGCGTTCGTCCACCATCTCGACCGCGCGGCCATGCTCCCGGAACCAGGCGAGGACCTTGAGCGCGTCGCTGGGTTTCGCGAACACGTCCACGTCCTTGGTCGGGCGATTGATGCCGGTGTAGCAGGACAGCGCGAACGTGCCGGACAGCAGGAACGGATGGCCGGACTGAACCAGCAGGTCGAGGCTCTCGGCGTAGAAATCCTCGCGCTCGGGAGCGATCCGGAGCTCGGGCGCGTGGAGGTCGCTCTCGGCCATCGCACAGGAACGGCGCTCCCGCACGCCAGTTCCGGGAGCACCGATCCAGAGCTGCGTCAGCTGACCGCCGTTCCGGCCGGGATTGGCGGCGGCCCGATATCGGTCTCGGTCTGCGCCGGATTGCCGGCACGGCCGGACCGATCCGAATCGGCCTGCGTACCGCCCGAATGCATGCGGTCCTTGCGCATGTCGTGGGTTGCGACGGCGGGGCCCTTCTCGCGCTTCTGGCGGTAATAGCCGCGGGACGCCTCGACGCCCTTCGGCAGGCCGGAGCGGTCGCTGTAATCGGCCGGCGGTGGTCGTTCGCCGCCGCGTTTTCCCATCAGCGTCGCCGCGAACGCGTCGAGCGCGGCGAAGCCGGCCGCTGCGCCGATGCCGATCCAGGCGTTGCGCTTCTGCTCCTGATTGTCGCTGCGGGTGCCGAGCGCGACCGTGACTAGGTCCATCATGTCGCCGGCCGCACGTGCCCACAGCGCCGGCTGCGGATTGATCGACAGCGTGCCGATCGCGGAGCCGATCTCGCGCACGCCATAGGCGCGGATCAGGTTTTCCTTGCCTTCAAGACCGAACATTTTCGTGAACCGGCCGGGCGAGACCATCTCGGCAACGCCCAGCCCGAGGGCAAACAGGCCGATGCCGCGCACCAGGGCATCCGAGCCGGTGAGTGAGCTGTCGCTGCCATATTTCCAAGCCATTACGCCGCCTCCTGTCCGGGCTTCAGCACCACCTTGATGCAATTGTCCTTCCGGCTTTCAAACGTCGGATACATTTGCGGGCCGTTCGCCAGCGGCTCGGTGTGCGTGATCACGAAGCTCGGATCGAGCGCGCCTTCGTCGATCAGCTCGATCAGCTCATCGGTCCAGCGATTGACGTGGGTCTGGCCGGTTCGCAGCGTCAGGCCCTTGTTCATCAGCGCGCCGAACGGGATTTTGTCCAGCACGCCGCCATAGACGCCCGCCACGGCCAGCACGCCGCCGGGACGGCACATCAGCATCATCTCGCGCAGCACATGCGGCCGGTCGGTTTCCATCATCAGGCTCTGCTTGGTCCGGTCGTAAAGATGCTCGGGCAGGATCTGCGAATGCGATTCCATGCCCACCGCGTCGATGCACTTGTCTGGGCCCATATTGTCGGTGAGCTCGTTCAGCCGGTCCTTCACGCTCTCCTCGCCCGGGTTGATCGTGATCGCGCCGGCGGCGGCCGCCATGCTGAGGCGCTCAGGCAGGAAGTCGATCGCGATCACCTGTTTGGCCCCCAGCAGGACCGCGCTGCGGATCGCCATCTGGCCGACCGGCCCCGCGCCCCAGATCGCGACTGTGTCTTCCGGCTCGATGTCGCACCAGACCGCGGCCTGCCATCCGGTCGGCAGAATATCGGACAGGAACAGCGCCTGCTCGTCGGTGAAATGATCTGGCACCTTGATATGCGTCGTGTCGGCCATCGGCACGCGCAGATATTCGGCCTGTCCGCCCGGATAGCCGCCGGTCAGGTGGGTGTAGCCGAACAGGCCCGCGGTCGTGTGTCCGAACGCGAGTTCGGCGAGCTTGGCATTGCGGTTCGAGCGCTCGCACACCGAATAGTTGCCGCGTTTGCACTGGTGGCATTCGCCGCACCAGATTGTGAAGGGAACGACGATGCGGTCGCCGACCTTCAGTGCCTTGTTGCCCTTGCCGACGTCGACGACCTCGCCCATCGTCTCATGGCCGACGATGTCACCCGGCTTCATGCCGGGCATGAAGTTATGGAACAGGTGCAGGTCCGATCCGCAGATCGCGCAGCTGGTCACCTTGATGATTGCGTCGCGCCCGTCCTCGATCTCAGGATCGGGCATGGTTTCGTAGCGTATGTCCTGCTTGCCGTGCCAGACGAGCGCCTTCATTTTCGGTCTCCTGCTCAGGGTCGCGGCACCAACGTGAGCGGACCGGCGGCGTTGCAATGGAATGCGCGCGCGAAACGAGATGCTGCGGCGAACCGAGGGGCGCGCCAAGGCTCTGGCAGGTGTAGCAAAATCACAACACCGCGGCAGAAACGGCCGGGCGGTGCTTGCCTTCCGTTTCGGATCGGCTACAGACGGTCTGGGTGAGCGGGTTGATCGCTCACGAGATTCACTATTTGTGCCGTTCAGGGAGGCAAAGAATGTTCAAGCGTGGTTTGATGGCTGCTGTTGCAGCGGCGAGCCTGGTGGCGGCTCCGGCTCTTGCCCAGAGCAGCGCATCGAAGCTTTCGATTGCGTCGTCGGCTCGTGCGAGCACTTCGGCCGACGGTGAGCACCTCGCCGGCGGCACGGCTCTGATCGGCGTGCTGGTGTTCGCGGCCCTCGTCGGCGTGATCTACGCCGTTGCCGAAAGCAGCGATAAGTCGGTCAGCGCATAAGCCGATCGCTCAAACGCGAAACGAAGCGCCGGCGGCTCGACGAGCCGCCGGCGTTTTCGTTTGTGCCGACGTCGAGGGTCGTTCGATTTAGCGTCAGGCCGCAGCCGGAACCCGCGCGTCCGCATAGGCGCTGTCCGCCCGCTGGATCAGCGCGCGGTCGTCATGGTTCCACGGGTGGAAGCCCGGCAGGAAATAGGCGATCCAGGCGGGAAGGATCCGGGTCACCGGCCCCGGCGCCGCGACTAGATACCAGAGCAGCCGCGCTCGCGCTTTCGCGCCGCCGATCTTATCCTGCGCCAGCAGCTCGAGCGTGCCCTGCCAGCGCTTTGTCCAGAAGCGATAGGTGACGAGCAGCATCATGATGCTCTTCACTTTCCATCGCTTCCACCGCGTCCAGTCGCGCGTCGCGTGCAGCCACGTGTCGTAGGCCACGCCCTTGTGCTCGATCTCCTCGATCGCGTGCCACTGCCACATCGCCTTCATCTCGGCGTTGACGCCGGCGAAATAGCGCCGGTGGGTCAGCATCATCTGCGCGAGCATCGCCGTGTAATGCTCCAGCGCCATTGTGACGGCGAGGTTCAGGATCTGCGGGCGCCCTTTGGTGAGCTCCAGCGAATCCACCACCGCTTTCTCCAGCCCTGACACGTCATAGCCGGCCTCGGTCACCCGCTTGTTGAACGCGACATGCTCGCGGCTGTGCATGACCTCCTGCATCGTGAAGGCCTTGATCTCCGCCTCCAGCTTCGGCGGCGCGCCGTCGCGAAACGCCTTCACGCTTTCGATGAAGAAGGCCTCGCCTCGGGGAAAGGTGATCGACAGCGCATTGTGCCAGGCGGTCGCGATCGGGTCGCCGCCGTGCCACCAGCGCGCCTGCCTCGCACCGCGCCCGAAGCGCCGATCGCGCGGCGTGATCGTCAAGTCGGCAGGCGTCTTCGCGGCGAATTCCATGAGCGAGTCTCCTCAGAGTTGAAGAGATCATATACTGACACTAATGTCAATATCTCTCGCGATTTCCCCTCAGGCCACGGATGACGTAGGACAGCGCCATGTCTCTCGCCAAACGCCGCCTGTCGCCCGAAGCCAGCCGCTCCGCCGCACTGGAGGCGGCTCGCGACCTGCTGATCGAAGCGGGCCCTCAGGCCGTCACGCTGAAGGCGGTGGCGTCGCGGATGGGACGCACGCACGCGAACCTGCTCCATCATTTCGGTTCGGCCGCCGGGCTGCAGAAGGCGCTTGCCGAAACCATGGCCGAACGGATCACGCAGCAGATCGGCGCGGCGGTGCTGAAGGCGCGCACGGGCGAGGGCTCGCCGCGGGCCGTGGTTGACATGACCTTCGACGCCTTCGAAAAAGGCGGTGGCGCGCTTGCCTCCTGGGCGATCCTGTCGGGCAATGACGATGCGCTCGATCCGATTCTGCAGGCGATTCACCGGTTGATGGATCAGCTGAGCGACGGCACCACCCACGACGAGGACATGCGCCGCGACACGCTCGACCTGGTGCTGAGCGCGCTGGGCGACGCCCTGCTCGGCGAAGCGATGGCGAACGCGCTCGGCCTGCCCCGCGACACCGCGCGCGAGCTCGCGGCGGCCAAGTTGTCGGCGACGGTGGAGCAGCGGCGCGAGGGCTAGGCGCAGGGGCGCAAGGGCCCTATCTGCCGCGCCATGCACTTTCTCGATCAGGCGAAAATCTTCGTGCGCTCCGGTGCCGGCGGCCCCGGCGCGGTTAGCTTTCGCCGTGAAAAATTCATCGAATATGGCGGCCCGGACGGCGGCAATGGCGGCAAGGGCGGCGATATCGTGTTCGAGGCGGTCGCCGGCCTCAATACGCTGATCGATTTCCGCTACACCCAGCATTTCCGCGCGCCCCGCGGCACCGGCGGCTCCGGCAGCAACAAAACCGGCGCGGGCGGCGACGACCTCGTGATCAAGGTCCCGGTCGGCACGCAGATCCTTGCCGACGACGAGGATCGCAGCCTGCTCGCCGACCTGACGAGGGTCGGCCAGCGCATGGTCTTTCTGCGCGGCGGCGACGGCGGGCGCGGCAATGCCAGCTACAAGACGTCGACCAACCGCGCGCCGCGCCAGCACGGCAGCGGCTGGCCCGCCGAGGAAGCGTGGGTATGGCTGCGGCTCAAGCTGCTTGCCGACGCCGGCCTGGTCGGGCTTCCGAATGCCGGCAAGTCGACCTTCATCAACGCCGTGACCAACGCGCAGGCGAAGGTCGGCGAATATGCATTCACGACCACCCGGCCGCAGCTTGGCGTGGTCCGCCACAAGGGCCGCGAGTTCGTGATCGCTGACATTCCCGGCCTGATCGAAGGCGCCGCCGACGGCGCCGGCATCGGCGACCGGTTCCTTGGCCATATCGAACGCTGCCGGGTCCTCCTCCACCTGGTCGATGCGAATGACGAGGATGTCGGCGAGAGCTACCGCGTGGTGCGCGACGAGCTCGAAGCCTATGGCGCCGGGCTTGGCGACAAGCCGGTGGTCGTCGCGCTGAACAAGATCGACACGCTCGACGACGAGCTGATCGCCGCCTTGTCGGCCGAGCTTGAGGCGGCGAGCGGCCACCCGGTCATTCCGATCTCCGGCGCCAGCGGCGTCGGTGTCGATTGGGCGCTGGACAAGCTGTTGGAAGCGATCGGCCCCGAGGCCTCTGCAGTCGGCCCTGACGACCAGGGTGAAGACGCGATCGAATGGTCGCCAACCTAGGTTAGAACTGCCCCAAATCGACGCACAATTGCCGAAGAATCGGTGACGCGTTCACGAAATTGCGCTAAAGCGACTCGGTAATCATCGCACCATGCGTCCGCGGCACGGATGTATCGTTTCGCGGCTAGATTGCGGGGGGTTTCCATGACAGTGAACCGCTGGGCCGTGCTGGCCGTCGCCGCTGCTTTCACGCTTCCTTCCGGGGCCTCTGCATTCGGCACGAAAACGCCCGCGGTGTTCAACTTCACTGTCGGAAGCAACACCAACATCGCCGACGGCAACGCCCGAATCTTCAGCGCGACGTCTCCCGATCTCGGCACGTTCAAGGTCCGCGCGACCGGCTGGAGCCTCGAGAAAGTGAACGGCGTCACTTATGTGCGCGATTCCAAGCTGATGGTGTATTCGGGTGGCCTGGGCGTCACCTCCGGCGACGACAATAACGGGGCCAACAACCAGCACACGATCGACAATTACAACCGCAAGGACTTCGTCCTCCTGCAGTTCGACAAGCCGGTCGCGCTGATGACCGCGACGTTCAACACGTTCGAGGTCTACAATTTCGGCAAGGACAGCGACGCGACGCTGAAATACGGCACCACGACGGCAAGCTGGAACAGCGGCCTGAACCTCAACAACCAGAACGTGTCGGTGCTGAATGCGCTGTTCAGCGGCACCTACACGTCGCTGTCCCCCAACAACAGCGGCAACAGCAATACACGTAACATCAACCCCAACCTCCATTGGGGCAACCTCTGGCTAATCGGCGCGGATTTCACCAATGCCGATGGCCGGATCGACGGGTTCAAGATCACGAACCTGGCCGTGATCCCAGAGCCGGCGACCTGGGCGATGATGATCGCCGGTTTCGGCTTCGCCGGCGCTGCCGCGCGCAGGCAGAGGCGGTTGCGGACCGCCTGATCCGCGCCTTCCGGCATTGGCCTGGCGCGGCCGCGCGCGCTAACGGCAGTCGATGCCGCTCTTTCCGCCCGCAGCCTGTCCGCGCCTGATCGTCAAGATCGGGTCGGCGCTGCTTGTGGACCCGGACGGCGGCATTCGGCGGGACTGGCTTCGAGGAGTGGCCGCCGACATCGCTGCGCGGGTGCACGCGGGGCAGCAAGTCGCGGTCGTCTCGTCGGGCGCGATCGCGCTCGGCGCGCGCCGGCTCGGGCTCGCGAAGGGCGGCCGCGCTTCGCTGGAGGATGCGCAGGCTGCTGCAGCGACGGGGCAGATTGCGCTAAGCCAGGTCTGGGCGGAGGTGCTGGATGCGGAGCGACTGACCGCCGCGCAGATGCTGGTCACATTGGACGATCTCGAGGACCGTCGCCGCTACCTGAATGCTGCTGCGACCCTTGACCGCCTGCTGAGCCTCGGCGCCGTTCCGGTCATCAACGAGAATGACTCGGTCGCAACCGCCGAAATCCGCTTCGGCGACAATGACCGGCTCGCCGCCCGGGTCGCACAGGCCGCGCAAGCGCAAGGCGTGCTGCTGCTGAGCGATGTCGACGGACTCTACGATCGCAATCCCGCGCTGCCTGGCGCGGTGCACATCGGCCGGGTCGAACGGATCGACGCGGCGATCGAGGCGATGGCGGATCGCGGCTCGGCGTCCGGCATGGGGTCCGGCGGCATGGCCTCGAAACTCGAAGCCGCGCGCATCGCGACAAGCGCGGGCGTGGCGCTCGCGATCGCCTCGGGCCGGATCGAGCGGCCGTTGTCGGCAGAGGCACGGCACACGCTGTTCGTGCCGGACAAGCGGGCGCGGGCCCGAAAGTCGTGGCTCACCGGCCGGCTGACCGCGCGCGGCGCGATCCGGATCGATGCCGGGGCGGCCTCGGCATTGGCGGGCGGCGCCAGCCTGCTCGCGGCCGGCGCTCTGGGCATCGACGGCAGCTTCGCGCGCGGCGACGTGGTGACGATCCTGCATCAGGAACAACCGGTCGCACGCGGGCTTTCCGAATATGATTCCGCCGACGCTGCGCGCATCCTTGGCACGAAGAGCGATGCGCAAGCCGAAATCCTCGGCTATGCGCCTCGTTCGGCGCTCGTGCACCGTGACCACCTCGTTCTGATTTGAAGACCTGATGCCCCTTCCCACCCTCGCCATCACCGGCGGCACCGGATTTGTCGGCGCAACCCTCGTCCGTCATGCGGCGATGCGCGGCCATTCGGTGCGCGCACTCACCCGCAAGCCGCAATCGTCCGGTTCGAAGATCCGGTGGGTCGACGGCTCGCTCGACCAGCCCGAATCGCTCGTCCGCCTCGCCGTCGGCGCCGACGTCGTGATCCACGTCGCCGGCGCGATCAACGCCGCCGACCGCGCCGGCTTTCAGTCAGACAATGTGTTCGGGACGCTGAACATGGTCGAAGCCGCCAAGGCCGCCGGCGCGCGCCGCTTCATCCATGTCAGCTCGATGGCCGCGCGCGAGCCGGAGCTGTCCGACTATGGCTGGTCCAAGGCCCGTTCGGAGCAGGTGGTCGGCGCAAGCGGGCTCGACTGGACGATCGTGCGGCCGCCGGCCGTCTACGGCCCCGGCGACCGCGAGACGCTGGAGCTGTTCAAGATGGCCAAGCGCGGGCTCGTTTTCCTGCCCCCGCACGGCAAGCTTTCGGTGATCGAGGTCAGCGATCTCAGCCGTTTCCTGCTGACACTGATCAGCCATGAGGAAACACTTGGCGACACCTATGAGCCGGACGACGGCTATGCGCAGGGCTGGACCCACAAGCAGTTCGCCGAGGCGATCGGGGCCGCGGTCGGCCGCAGGCGTGTGACGACCCTGTCGGTGCCGCGCGGGCTGATGCGGGCCGGCGCGCGGATCGACCGGCTGGTTCGCGGCAAGCGCGCCAAGCTGACGCTCGATCGCGCCAATTACTTCAGCCATCCCGACTGGGTCGCCCATCGCCGCCCGCCGGCCGAGCTCTGGCGGCCGCATATCGAGACGAATGCCGGGCTGAAGGCGACCGCGGTCGCCTACAGGGCGGCCGGCTGGCTCTAGGGTGTGTCCTCACATCCAGCACCGAGCGCGCCTCTGCAGGCGACCCCTCCGGGGCGGGGCGTCTTTTGGACCGTGGCGGCGTCGCTCGTCGGGCGCGATGTCCCACATCGCGTCCCTCCTCGCTCCTAGCCACAGGCCAAAATACGCCCCGTCACGCCGGTGCTGGGTATGAGGACACACCCTAGAGGTGGATCAGGTGCAGCCGGTCGACCGCGAAGGTCAGCACCGTCAGCACCATGCCAGTCAGGAAAGTCCGGTAGGATAAGGCGAGAAACCGGTATTTCTTGCGCCGCAACACGTTGCCGTGCTGGTAGATGTCCCGCGCCATCGTGCGGTACACCTCCTCTTCCTCCTGCATGTGCTCGATCAGCGTGTCGATATACTCTTCCTGGCCAAGCTGGGTGAACGAGCCGAAGAACAGCAGGTTGAGCGGCGTGCCGGGCTTGGGCCCGACCGCGGGCAGCACCGCCATCACCGCCAGCGCCGCGGAAGCGAGGGCAAAGGCGGCGAGCACCAGCATTTCCGGCGCGACATAGCCTTTCGACGTCTGGTTGAGGGTAATCGTGAACACGACGAAGGTGGCACCCATCAGGATGCTCGCCTTGGCGTCCGCCATGGCCGACAGCTGGACCTGGATCTGCTGGGTCGTGCGGATCAGGTGAATCGCGTCGGGCGCGTAGCGTTTCTGCTTGGCTTCGTACGGCAAATGATCCCCCATGTTCAGTCGCGGCGCTGCCACCCTTCAGCCGCAATCCCTTGGCAAGTCGCGCCGAAGAGCATTAGGGGCCGCTCATGTCCGACCGTCAAGAAATTGAAAAGACCGTCCGCCGCCTGATCGAGCCGTTCAACAAGAAGGGCGTGGCGCTGACCGATTCGACCACCTTCGCAGGCGATCTCGAATGGGACAGCCTGACGGTGATGGACTTCGTCGCTGCCGTCGAGGACGAGTTCGACATCATCATCACGATGAACATGCAGGCGGAAATCGAAACCGTCGGCCAGCTGGTCGACGCGGTGGGCCGGCTGAAGGGCTGAATCGATGACCGACAGTCTCCAGACAGCCGACGCGCCCGTTTTCGAGAGGATCGCGCCGGAGCGCGACCTGATGTCCAAATTCGACGGGCTGATCGCGGAGCGCCAGGCGCTGCTCGACAGCGGCGTGCGCGATCCGTTCGCGATCGTGATGGAGCAAGTGCTCTCACCCACCGAAGCGGTGATCCAGGGCAAGAAGACAATCCTGCTCGGCACCTACAATTACATGGGCATGACGTTCGACCCGGACGTGATCGCGGCGGGCAAGGACGCGCTCGACACGTTCGGCTCCGGCACCAACGGCAGCCGGATGCTGAACGGCACGTTCCGCGACCATATGGAAGTCGAGCAGGCGCTGCGCGAGTTCTACGGCACCAGCGGCGCGATCGTCTTTTCGACCGGCTACATGGCCAATCTGGGCATGATCTCCACCCTCGCCGGCAGGGGCGAGTACATCATCCTCGATGCCGACAGCCACGCCAGCATCTATGACGGCTGCTCGATGGGCGCGGCGGAAATCGTCCGCTTCCGCCACAATTCGGTCGAGGATCTCGACAAGCGGCTGGGCCGGCTGCCGCCTGAGCCAGGCAAGCTCGTCGTGCTCGAGGGCGTCTATTCGATGATGGGCGATATCGCCCCGCTGAAGGAGATGGTCGCGGTCGCGAAGAAGCACGGCGCGATGGTGCTGGTCGACGAGGCGCACTCGATGGGCTTTTTCGGCGCCAACGGCCGCGGCGTCTACGAAGACCAGGGACTGGAAGGGGAGGTCGATTTCGTTGTCGGCACCTTCTCCAAGTCGGTCGGTACTGTCGGCGGCTTCTGCGTGTCGAACCACCCGAAATTCGAGGCGATCCGGCTGGCCTGCCGCCCCTATATCTTCACCGCTTCGTTGCCGCCGTCGGTGGTCGCGACCGCGGCGACGTCGATCCGCAAGCTTCGCCATGCCCACAACAAGCGCCAGCATTTGTGGGAGAATGCGCGGCGCGTGCATGACGGGCTGACGCAGCTCGGCTTCACGCTCGGCACCGACACGCCGCAATCCGCGATCATCGCCGTGATCCTGCCGACGCAGGAGCAGGCGGTCGGCATGTGGCAGGCGCTGCTGGAGCACGGGCTTTACGTCAACATGGCCCGTCCGCCGGCGACGCCCGCCGGCATGTATCTGCTGCGCTGCTCCCTCTGCGCCGAGCATACGGGCGAGCAGGTCGAACGGATCGTCGACATGTTCGCACAGGCCGGCCGCCAAATGTCCGTAATCCCTTAACGGCGCTGGACAGCCGCCGTTCACGCCGCTTTGTTCATAGCGGCGTGGGGATGGGTGAGATTTCAGGCCATGAGGTCGGGCAGGGCTCGATCAGCGTGCGTCGCGCACTGGCGATCGCGCTCGCCTTGATGGTCGCGGTCGGCCTGATCGCCCTCACCGTCTTCGTCACCAATTCCAGCCGCCAGCGCGACGAAGCGCTCGCCGCCCAGCGGCACAGCTTCGAAGTGATCATCCTCGTCCGCACGCTGCAGAGCACGATGGCGGAGGCGGAGCTGAGCCTCGGCCGCTACGTGGTCAACCTTCAGCCCGAGTTCGGACGGGTCTATGTCGACGATTGGCGGCGGGCCGGATTGGCGATCAATCGGCTTCGCGAAGTCACCCGCGAGAATCCGCAGCAGGCAGCGCTCGCCGCAAAGCTGCGCGCCTATTACGACCAGCGGGGGCGGCTGCTGTCGAGCGCGGCGCTTCGCACCCGCTACGACCAGAAGATCAGCGGCCTCGCCATTTTCGATCGGGCTGGCAAGGTCGCGAACCGCAAAGAGCTGAACGACACGCTCGATCGAATCATCGACATCGAGAATCGCGTTCTCGACGCGCGGATCAACCACGCCAACGCGACGCTCGACCAGTCGAACTGGGCGGCGACATTGCTGCTGGCCTTTGCGCTGCTCCTGGTCATCGGCGCGGGAGTGCTGGGCTACAGCGTGGTCCAGGCCGTCGCCGGGCGTCGTGCCGCGCGGCGGGACGCAGACGAAGTCGCGCGGCGCGCCGAAAATCTGGAAGAGGCTGTCGCCGCGCGTACGGCCGAGCTGCGCCGCGCCAACACTGCGCTGCTTGCCGAGGCGGCAGAGCGCGAATCAGCCGAGGCACAGCTCCGCCAGGCGCAGAAGATGGACGCGGTCGGCCAGCTAACCGGCGGTATCGCTCACGACTTCAACAACATGCTGGCCGTCGTGATCGGTGGCCTGGAGCTGGCAAAACGCCGACTGACCGATGGCAGCGACGATGCCGGCCGCCACATCGAAAACGCAATGGAAGGTGCCAGTCGCGCGGCTGCGCTCACCCGGCGCCTGCTCGCTTTCGCGCGCGCCGAACCGCTTTTGCCCGAAGCCGTTTCGCCCGACGCGCTAATCGCTGGCATGACGGACCTGCTCGATCGCACGCTGGGCGAGCGGATCAAGGTGCGCACCCGGTTCGCCAGCGCCGACTGGGCGGTGTGGGTCGACAAGCACCAGCTCGAAAACGCCCTGCTCAACCTCGCGGTCAATGCGCGCGATGCGATGGACGGGGATGGCACGCTGACCATCGGCACGGGCACGCGGATCGTGGGCGAAGGCGAACTCGGCGACATGCGGGCCGGCGATTATGTCGCGATCTCGGTCGCCGATACCGGCTGCGGCATGGACCGGACGGTGCTCGACCGCGTGTTTGAGCCGTTCTTCACGACCAAGCCGGTCGGCAAGGGCACCGGCCTGGGCCTCAGCCAGATTTTCGGGTTCGTCCGCCAGTCGCTGGGCGAAATCGTGATCGCGTCGCAGCCAGGCATCGGCACGACCGTCACACTGCTGCTGCCGCGCTTCAGCGGAGTGAAGCGCATCGCGCCGACGGAGCTGCCGCCGTCCCGCCTGCCAGTTCGGCAGCGGATGGAAGAACAGGCGACGATTCTTGTCGTCGAGGATGATCCCCGCGTGCTGAACGCAACAGTCGAGGCGCTCGCCGAGCTTGGCCATCACCCGATCCCGTGCGCGACGCCCGACCGGGCCGAAGCGCTGATCGACGCCCATCCCGACGTGCGGCTGGTCCTGTCCGACGTGGTGATGCCGGGGACGACCGGCCCCGAGCTGATCGCTTCGCTCCAGCCGCGTCACCCCCATCTCGGTATTCTGTTCGTGACGGGCTATGCCGGCGAGATCGACGAGGCGGCGGCGTTCGGCGGGCACGGCGTGCTGCGCAAGCCGTTCACGATCGGTGCGCTGTCCGGCGCCGTGCAGGCGGCGCTCGCCAGGACTAGCGGACCGCACCCTTTCGAAGCAGCCGCGGCAGCAGAATGATCGCGCCGAGCAGCGGGTGCCGCCGCTGCCACGGCTTCACGACAATGCCGGCGCCGGCGTGCCGGTTGATCTTCCACGCGAGATAATCGACGCCGCCGGCAAAAGTCAGGCTCGCCTTCGCCAGCCGCACCAGCGTCATCAGCTTGCCCATGCGGCGGAGGCTGCGCCAACGTGCGGCGGAATAGAGCGGCATCGGCGTAATCGCGCTGCCGATCCGCTCGTAGCGTGCAGGATCCCAGTCGACGATCGCGCCGGGCCGGTCGCCGCGTTCGGCGCGAAGCTCGGCGCTGTACGTCAGCGTGAACCCGGCGCGCCAGCGCTCCAGCAGATCACCCTTCACAGGCGCGAGCGACAGCAATGTCGCGGGCGCGCGTGCAACCGCCTGCACGGAAGCGTCCCGCGCCGCATCGTCCGCAGCCCAGACCAGCCGCGCCGGCTGTGCGAACCGCGCCCACACGGACACGGTGCTCGCCTCCGGCCCGGTCAGGCGCATGAAGTCGGCTTCGCTCAACACCGCATACTTAGCGGCGACGCCGTTTCGCTCGAAGGGGAACACGTTCGGCGGGATCAGTAGGTTGGCCCAGGCCAGCCAGCGCTTGCCATACGCTTCGCGATAGTCGCGGACGATCAGGTAGAAATCGAGCATCTGCCCGTCGATCGCGCCGGTCCTGAGGCACGATCCGTAGAAAAGCACCGCGCGCGCGCCGGGATAGCCGGCCGCAATCGCTGCCGCCGCATCCACAGCGCGCGGATCGACCGGCTGCGCCAGTTCGTCCGCAATCAACTGTTCCAGGTCGCCCATTCGGGCCGAAACTAAGCCGCCAGCTTCAGGAACGGAACCGGCGCGGTGGTGCGGAGCACGATCGGGTTGCCGGCGCTGGTCTCGAACAGCTCGCCGTCAAGGATGACGTTCGAGCGGTCTCCCGCAATCTCGATCTCGTCGCCCTGCTCGATATGCACGCCCTGGAGCCGGTTGCGCCCGAGCCGACCGCGGATGCTCGCCGCTAGCGCGCGGAGCAGCGTCACCGGCCCCTGCTCGACCGCCATCAGCTTCAGCCGCCCCGTGTCGCTTTCGGTCTTGCTGCCCAGCAGCAACCGCTCCAGCGTGGTCACGATCAGCAACGTGAAACGCCCGGAAAACTGGCCGCCGCGCTTCAGCGACACGCTCACCGGCGCCGGGCGCGGCGGCAGGAAGGCCGCGCGAACGCCGAGCACCACCGACACCAGCACCGCCAACGCGGTCAGCACGTGACTGAGCCCGTTGGGAAGCCCGAGCGGATAGATCTTGGTCCGGCAGAACAGGATCGAATCGGCCAGCCCCGCGCCGCCGAGGAACATGCCCAGCACCGGCCGGCTGTCGCGCCCGTCCGAAAGCGCGATCAGTTCGCGTTGCACGGTGTGCGGCGCCAGATCCGATTGAGCGAGCTCGACGATCCTGGCGAGCGCGTCGAGCGGGTCGCCCTGCGCCCCCAGGTCGAGCGCGATCAGGTTGGTCTTGCCGTTGGGCAGCACGGCGACCGGCGGCGGTGTCTCGCCGAAATATTTTCCGCCATGCAGCTCCGTCAGCGCTGCCTGCACCGACCCGTCGCCGCCATTGATGACGAGGACTTTCGGGCTCACCCGGGCGATCGTCCGCATCGCATCGGGAATCTGGCCGATCTCTTCGACTTCGTAGTGAAAGATGTCGGGATTTCGTGCGCAATAGGCGCGGACACGCGGCAGCAGGGCGCGGTTGCCCGTCGAGCGCGGATTGGAAAGGAGCGCGACGCAGGCCATCAGCTCTCCCGCGCCGGGCCGATCGACAGGCCGTTCCGGTACAGCAGCCGAACGTCCACCGGCCGGACGCCGCGTCCAACCTCGATCGCCACGTCGTTATAGCTGGGCTTCAGGTGGAACAGCGAGAGCTTCGGATTCCGCGAAAAGCCACCCCCGTCGGACCAGCCGGACTTGCCATTGCCGTCCATGTCGTGACGGACTGCGACGGCATAGGCGCCCGGCGCCGGCAATGCGACGCACACCTCCATGCGACCCGTCTTCGCGACCGGCACGTCGATGCGGCGCAGCTTCTTGCCTTTGGCAAGGAAGTCGGCCGGATTGGAGCCATAGATCTGGACGCGGAGCGTTCCCTCGCGCTCCTTGAATCCGTCGACGCGCACCAGCACCGCGGTATCGCCGCGCGCGCAGGCCTCGCTGTCGCCATACATTGCCGCCGCCGGCGCGCTCCATGCGGCCGTCGCCAGACCGGCAACGCAAGCAACCCAAACTTTCTTCATGACCATCTCTGCAACCGCGGTTATAGCGGACGCGCCGCACCGCACCTTGACCTCGGAATTGGTCGTGCTTTGCGGCCAAAACATGGTCGCAGGGCGTCGAGGGTGTGTATTCAGTGGCCATGCCGAGCGTGATCGCCTGGAGAGGCGCGCTGGCGAGAAGCGCAGCGCAGACGCGTAGCCGAAGCTACGCGCAAGCAAGCGACGCGGCCAGCGCGCCTCTCCAGGCGACCGCGTCGCGGCGGGGCGTTTTTTGGCCTGTGGAGGGCGTCGCTCCTCGGTCACGATGTCTGCACATCGCTCTCTCCTCGCTCCTACCCACAGGCCAAAACTCGCCCCGTCACGCCGGCATGGCCGCTGAATACACACCCTGAAATTCGAAGATGTTGACCGCCGTAGACCGATACCTCGCCCGGCTGATCGCCGTCCCCCTGTTCGCCACGCTCGTGATCGCGGCGATGCTGCTCGTCCTCGACAAGATGCTCCGGCTGTTCGACTTCGTCGCAGAGGAAGGCGGCCCGGTCAGCGTCGTATGGCGGATGCTCGCGAACCTGCTGCCGGAATATCTGTCGCTGGGGATCCCGATCGGGTTGATGCTCGGCATCCTGCTCGCATTTCGTCGGCTCGCCACCTCGTCGGAGCTCGACGTTTTTCGCGCGGTGGGCCTCAGCTACGGACGATTGCTGCGCGTGCCCTATCTCTTCACGATCGCGCTGGCGCTGCTGAACCTCGCGATCGTCGGCTTCATCCAGCCCAAGGCGCGCTACGCCTATGAAGGATTGCAGTTCGAGCTGCGCTCCGGCGCGCTCGGGGCCTCGATCAAGGTCGGCGAGTTCACCAGCCTCGGCCCGCAGATGACGGTCCGGATCGAGGAAAGCCATAAATCGGGCGCCGACCTGTCGGGCATTTTCGTGCGTGCGGAGAACCGGCAGGGCCGCAATCTCGCGGTGACCGCAGAAAAGGGCAGCTTCCTGCGCACCGACGATCCGAACGTCATCATCTTCCGCCTGAAGAACGGCACGCTCGTCCATAACGAGCCCGGCTTCAAGGTGCCGCGCGTGTTGAGCTTCACCTCGCATGACCTGCCGATCGACCTGCCCAAGATCGAGCGCTTCCGCAGCCGCGGCGGCAAGGAGCGCGAGCTGACGATTCCGGAGCTGGTCCGCATCGGCCATAATGCGAAAGTCCCGCTGCCGCAGCGCAACGAGAGCCGCGCCAACTTCCACTTTCGCGTAGTGGAGGTGGCGATGATGTTCCTGCTGCCCCTGCTCGCCGTCGCCCTTGCCGTGCCGCCGAAGCGGTCGACCTCGGCACTGGGCGTCTTCCTCTCGATCGTGATGGTCGTCACCTATCACAAGGTGAACGAATATGCGCAGGGCATGGGAGCGCTCGGCCGCATCGATCCGCTGATCGCGCTTTGGGTGCCGTTCGTGATCTTCGCCGCGCTGATCTGGTGGCTGTTCTATCAGCTCGCCTTCGTTCCCGGCGGTCAGCCGATCGGCGGGCTGGAGCGCGTCTTCGCCAAGGCAGGCGCCGCGGTCCGCCGCTGGCTGCGCATCCGCCGGCGACGGCCCGAGGTGATCGCGTAACCGATGCAGCTGCAATTCTTCCCGTCCCGCACGGTCACCGTCTACACCGCGCGGATGTTTCTGGTGCGCTCCTTCGCGGTGCTCGCCGGGCTGGTGCTGATCCTGACCACGCTCGACCTGCTGGGCGAATCCGACAAGATCTTCGCCTATCCGGGCAATGGCGAGGCGCAGCTATGGACCTATGTCGGGCTGCGCGTTCCTCAGATCATCTCGACCTTCCTGAAATTCTCGGTGCTGCTGGGCACGCTGATCACGCTCGCGACGCTCAACCAGAACAGCGAAGTGATCTCGATGAAGGCCTCGGGCCTGTCGGCGCACCAGATCCTGGCGCCCCTGATCATCGCCGGCCTGTTCGTCGCGGCCCTGTCCTTCACCTTCAACGAACGCGTGGTCGCGCGCTCGACCGCGACGCTGAGCGCCTGGCAAAAGGCCGATTACGGGCCGATCCCGAAAGATAGCGCCGTCCAATCGAACCTCTGGGTGCGGAACGGCGAAGACCTGATCCGCGCTGCCCGCGCGGTCGGACGCGGCCCGGACACGCGGCTGGAAGGGGTCTCGATCTACGACCGTACCGGCAACACGCTGTCGCAGATCATCGAGGCGAAGGAAGGTCGCTATGTCGGCGGCGCATGGCGGCTGACCGACGCCACCCGCTTCGACGTGGCGACGGGCACGGAGACGAAGCTCGGCACGATCGCGATTGCGCGGGGCGTCAGCCCTGACCGGTTCACGCTTGCGAACGTCGACCCGGACGGCTTGTCTTTCTTCGAGCTGCGTCAGGCGATCGGTGACCTGAAGGCGGCCGGGCGGCCGACCAAATCGCTGGAGGCGAGCCTTTGGCACAAGCTGTCCGGCCCGCTTTCCGCCGTGCTGATGCCGCTGCTGGGTGCGGTCGCGGGCTTCGGCCTCGCGCGGTCGGGCAAGATGTTCCTGCGCGCCGTCATCGGCATGGCGCTCGGCTTCACCTATTTCGTCGCCGATAATTTCGCGCTGGCGATGGGCAATCTCGGTGCCTACCCGCCCCTGCTCGCCGCCTGGGCGCCGTTCCTCCTGTTCCTGCTGATCGGCGAAACGGTGCTGGTGCGGACCGAGGAGTGATCGGACCCGTCAGCCAACGCGAGGTGGCCCGCGGCGCCGGCCTGGCCGCGCTGTCCCGACTTGGCGCGCTGATCGAAGTCGTCGCCCAGCCGGCCTACACCTGGCTGTTCGGAATCGCGACCTACGGCATCTACACGGTGCTGTGGGCGGTGGTCAGCATCGCCGAGAACTTCGTCGATCTGTCGATGACGCAGGCGCTGCAGCGAATCGTGCCCACCGAGAGCGAGCATGACGCGCACGCCGCCGTTCGCTTCGCGCTGCTCGCCGCCGTGGTGCCCGCGGCCCTGCTCGCGCTCGGCGCGACACTGTTCGCGGAGCCGCTGGCGGGGCTGTTGTCGGCGGCGGCGCGCGACCGGGCCCAATTGCCGACCGCGATCGCGATCTTTGCCTGGGCGCTTCCCTTGTGGACGTTCGTCGAGGTGGCGACCTCGGCCGCGCGGGCACGCCGCGCGTTCGGGCCGGAGATCCGGCTGCGGATTTTTTGGGAGCAGGTGGCGCGGCTCGTCTTCGCGGTCGGCTTCTTCGCGCTTGGCGCCCACAGCCTCGGCCTGCTGCTCGCGCACTTGGCGTCGCTGTTCCTGACCGCGGTGCTCGCGGCGCGGCTGCTCGGCCGCTATTACGATTCGCGGCTGCTGCTGACGGCCAGGGCCTCGCCCGCGGTCCGGCGGGAGCTGCTGAAGACCGGCGTCGCGCTCCTGCCCTCCGCGATCAGCCGGCGGCTGTTCATCGACCTGCCGGCAGTCCTGCTGAACCTCTCCTTTCCTGGCGCCAATGGCGCCACCGCAGCGGGCCTGTTCGGTATCGCCCGCAAGGTCTCGACGGTGCCGCTGATCGTGCGCCAGGCCTTTCAATACGTGCTCGCGCCGCTGGCGGCCGCGCAGGCCGCGCACAACCGCGCGGGCGTGGCCGAACTGTACGGCTTTGCGACGCGGCTTTCGATCGCCTTCGTCGTGCCCTTGTCGGCGCTGCTGATGCTGACGGCATCCGACATATTGAGCGCCTTCGCGCCCGCCGCCGCCGCGGCGCTGCCGCTGCTCGTAATCCTGGTGCTCGGCCGTGCCGCCGAGGCGGTCGTCGGACCTGCGACCCCGGTCATCGAAATGACCGGCCACCGCATTCTTCCGCTGCTGAACAGCGCGATCGGGCTCGGCGCGTGGGGGCTGCTCGGCGCCTGGCTGGTGCCCGCCTATGGCGCGACCGGCATGGCCTGGGCCGTCAGCGCCGGCACCGTGCTGATCGCCTGGGCCGCGACGCTGGAGCTGCGCATTGCCGACGGGCTGGTCGCCTTCGATCGGCCCGCGACAACGGCGCTGCTGGTCGCCTTGATCGCGTCCGCAGTGCTGTGGGCGGCCGGAGAGGCGCTGACGTCCTTCGGCGCCCCGGTGCGCGCGATATCGCTGCTGCTGCTATTCCTGCCGCTGCAGTGGATGCTGCTGCGCTTCGGCCTGCCGCTGATGGATCGTCAGGCGCTGGGAAAAGCCGCGCGTAAGCTGCGCCTGGTCAGCGCCTGACGCCTCGCGTCATGGAGCTTCGCGCGATCTTTCCCATCAGTCCCGGCAAGCCCTTATAGTTCGCCTTGAAATAGGGCGATGCGGGGTCGAGCACGGCCGACAGCCGGCGATGGGCGATGCCCAGATTGTGATACGGCACGCTCGGCAGCAGATGGTGCAGCGCGTGATACCGCAGCCCCACCGGTGCCCACAAGCCGGGCAGCAGCGTCGGCGGCGGCACGTTGACGCTGTCGAGATATTGGGCGGTGACGGTCATCGCCTCGCCCTCATTCTCCCACAGATGCGCGACGAGTGTCCGCACCTGGTTGAGCACGGCAACGGCCGAGGCGATGCCCATCATGATCAGGAAGGCGCGGAGCGGCAGGACGCCGGTCGCGACCAGCATTACTAGCGCGATCGCCCACACGCTCGCAGCCACTTCCAGCTTCGTCCAAAGCGCCTTCGCCTCGCCTTCGGCCGGGCGGCGGCGGAACTCCGGATTGATCACCAGCCCGGAATAGCGAGCAACCACCGCTTCGCGCAGCTTCGGCGACAGCAGCGATAGCGGCGCCAGCACCGCATAGCGGATGATGAGGCCGACCGGCGCCAGCGCCGCGATCAGGATAAAGGCCGGCAGGGTCCAGGGCTTCATCAGCGCCAGCGGCAGATATTCGGGATCGTCGGAAGTGCCGTAGCGCGTCTTCGCGTGATGGAGATTGTGCACGCCTTCATACATGAACGACGGCACCAGCATCGGCACGCCGATCAGCGCGTTCCACGCGGCGCGGAAGCCGGGCAAGGTCGAATGCTTCATATGCGTAAGCTCGTGGATGAAGCTCTCCGCCCGATAAAGCGCCAGAACGCTGACGGCGGCAAATGCCAGCGCCCAACCGAGCGAGCCGGCCAGGATCGTCGCGATCAGCGCCGCGTAGCCGATGACCGCCGAGGTGAGGAAATCGGCCCAGTAAATGCGCGGGTTGGCCGCGCTCAGCTCGCGCGTCAGCTCGGCCGCAGCCTTCAGCAGCGCGGTGTCGTCGGCAACGCGCCGCCTGGGCGCGGGCGCTTCGGCTCCGGCGGCAGGCGCGTCAAAGGTCAGAGTCGTCGTCATCGGCTGGGCCATTTGCCGAACATAGTGGCGGCAGCGTGGCAAACAAAGGACTGGCGCGCGGCGTATTCCCGCGTCAGTTAGGCGGCCCATGTCAGACCTTCAGATCGTGCCCGTCAACGACCAGGCCGGGCGCCGCGCCTTTGTCGATTATGCGTTCAGCCATTACGCGAACGATCCCAATTGGGTGCCGCCGCTGAAGGGCGAAGCGGTCGGCATGATCACACCGGGCAAGAATGCGTGGCTCACCCATGCCGACCAGCAGCTGTTCCTGGCGAAGCGCGATGGGAAGGTGGTCGGTCGCATTTCCGCCCATATCGACCGGCTCGCGCTCGAGCAGCCGCCGGAGCAGGGTTTCGGCCCGGGCACCGGCTTCTGGGGCTATTTCGATGCCGCCGACGAGGCGACCGGCAAAGCGCTGATCGCGAGCGCCGAGGAATGGCTTCGATCCAAAGGCATGACGCGCGCCATCGGGCCGGTCAGCGCCTCGATCTGGGAAGAGCCGGGGCTGCTGATCCAGGGTCACGACCATCCGCCGACGGTGATGATGGGCCATCAGGACGCGCGCTATCAGGCGTGGATCGAAGGACTCGGCTACACGAAGGCCAAGGACGTCTTCACCTATGATCTGGACGTGACCCACGGCTTTCCGCCGCTGGTGAATCGTATCGTCGAGATGGGCGAGAAGAATGCCCGCATCAACATTCGCAAGGTCGACAAGTCGAAGTTCGACCGCGAGGCGGCGATCATCCTCGGCATCCTGAACGATGCCTGGTCCGACAATTGGGGGTTCGTGCCCCTGACTGATCCGGAGGTCGAGGAAGTCGGCAAGAAGCTGAAGCCGATCGTGTTCGAAGACCTGATCTACATCGCCGAGGTGGAGGGCGAGCCGGTCGCCTTCATGATCACCCTCCCCGATCTGAACGAGCCGCTGAAGCCGCTGAAGGGCTCGTTGCTGCCGTTCGGCTGGGCGAAGCTGCTGCTGTGGCTGCGCAAGCCCAGAGCGCGGACGATGCGGGTGCCGCTGATGGGCGTGGTCAAGCGGCTCCAGGCCTCCCGTCTTGCCAGCCAGCTGGCTTTCATGATGATCGAATATTCGCGTCGCGCCGCCGTCGCCCGCTACGGCGCCCAGCGCGGCGAGATCGGCTGGATTCTCGAGGACAATCAGGGAATGGTCGCGATCGCCGACACGATCGAGAGCAAGGTCAACAAGCTTTATCGGATCTACGAAAAGCAGCTGTAACTTGCCCCCGACTCGCTCCAATGCTAGCAGTCGCCCGCCGAGCACCTATGTAGGTATCGGCGCGATTTGATCGGCCGCTTGACCGCCGATCCCGCAGGTTGATGTTGCAATGAGGCATTCTTTCCGTGTCCCGCATCGTACGGCTGAGGCCGGCGATTGCGCCTCGCGGACCTTTGGCCCGGGACTTTCTCCCCGGCATGCCCCTGCGACAGAAGCGTTTTTTATCTCGTCAACACCATTGGCGGAGGGGTGGCCTGAGGCCGCGCCTTCGCCCCCAATCACAGATTGCGCAGCCGCACGTTGCTCGTGGAGCCGCGGCCGCGCCCGGAGAATAATAAATGACAACGCGCATGCTGATCGACGCGCGCCACCGGGAAGAGACCCGGGTGGCCGTCGTCAAGGGAAACCGCATCGAGGAGTTTGATTTCGAATCTGCCGAGCGGAAGCAGCTCAAAGGGAATATCTATCTCGCGAAAGTGACCAGGGTCGAACCGTCGCTCCAGGCGGCGTTCGTCGACTATGGCGGCAACCGCCACGGCTTCCTGGCCTTCAGCGAAATCCATCCCGACTATTACCAGATCCCCAAGGAAGACCGCGAGGCCCTGCTCCGCGAGGAAGCCGAGCACGCCGAAGAGGAGGAACGGCTCCGCGCCCGGGAGGAAGCCGAGGAGGAGCGCACCGAGCCGTCCGATTCCGATGAGGAAACGGGCGAGGAAGGCGACGAGGCGCCCCGCGCCGAATCGGTCGACGGCAACAGCAACGGCTCGCATGACGACGCCGTCGAATCCTTGCGCGAACGCCGCATGCGTCTGCGCCGCCGCTACAAGATCCAGGACGTGATCCGCCGGCGCCAGGTGCTGCTGGTCCAGGTCGTCAAGGAAGAGCGCGGCAACAAGGGCGCGGCGCTGACCACCTATCTGTCGCTCGCCGGCCGCTATTGCGTGTTGATGCCCAACACCGCGCAGGGCGGCGGCATTTCGCGGAAAATCTCCAACGCTGCCGACCGCAAGCGGCTGAAGTCGATCATGGCAGAGCTGAAGCTGCCGCGCACGATGGGCTGTATCGTCCGGACCGCGGGGCTCCAGCGCACCAAGACCGAGATCAAGCGCGATTTCGACTATCTCGCGCGGCTGTGGGACACGATCCGCGAGAACACGCTCGGCGCCTCTGCGCCGGCGCTGATCTATGGCGACAGCGACCTGATCAAGCGCGCAATCCGCGACATCTACAATCGCGACATCGACGAAGTGATCGTCGAGGGTGAGGAAGGCTATCGCGCCGCGCGCTCGTTCATGAAGCTGCTGATGCCCAGCCATGTGCGCCGCATCCAGGGCTATTCGGACCCGGTGCCGCTGTTCCAGCGGTTCGGCGTCGAGGATCAGCTGTCGCAGATGTACCAGCCGGTCGTGCAGCTGAAATCGGGTGGCTATCTGGTCATCAACCCGACCGAGGCGCTCGTCTCGATCGACATCAACTCCGGCCGCTCGACCCGCGAACACGGCATCGAGCAGACCGCCGTCGCGACCAACCTTGAAGCGGCGCAGGAAATCGCGCGCCAGCTACGGCTGCGCGACATGGCCGGGCTGGTCGTGATCGACTTTATCGACATGGAGAACGGCTCCAACGTCCGGAAGGTCGAGAAGGCTATGAAGGCCGCGCTCGCCAACGATCGCGCGCGCATTCAGGTCGGCCGCATTTCCAGCTTCGGTCTGATGGAGATGAGCCGCCAGCGGCTGCGCACCGGCGTGCTCGAAGCGTCGACGCGCCCCTGCCCCCATTGCGAAGGCTCGGGCTTCGTCCGCACGGCTTCGTCGGCGGGCCTGTCGGCGCTCAGGCTGCTCGAGGACGAGGCCGCACGCGGCCGCGGCTCGCAGCTGCTGCTCCGCGCCAGCCAGGAAGCCGCCTTCTATGTGCTGAACCACAAGCGCGCCGAGCTTGCCGAGATCGAGGATCGCTACGGCGTCCGCATCGAGGTCGCGCATTCCGGCGAGATCGAGGGCGCGCGCATGGCGGTCGAGGCGAGCGGCCCGCCGCCGGCCCACGCGCCGCGCTTCGAGCCGCCGCAGATCGCGTTCGACGAAGACGAGCCGATCGTCGAGGAAGACGAAGAGGAAGAAGTCGAGGAGCGCGTCGAGCGCGGCCCGCGCGAGGACCGCGCCGAGGGCGAAGGCGGACGCCGCCGGCGCCGCCGTCGCCGCGGCAAGCGCGATCGCGATCACGACGCCGAGCCGCAGGCGGGCGAGCCTGAAATGGAGGCGATCGAGGCCGAGGACACGGTCGAGGAGCCGGGCACCGTCGAAGCCGCCGAGCAGCGCGAGGACGCCGAAGGACGGCGCCGTCGTGGACGCCGTGGCCGCCGGGGCGGTCGTCGTCGGCGTGGCGGTGAAGAACAGGTCGCGGTCGGGGCCGATGTGACGGAAGCAGAGCCGGTCACGGCCGAGGCACCCGTTGAAGCGGCACCCGAGCCGGAACCCGCGGCCGAGGAAGCGCCGAAGCGCCGCCGCTCGCGCCGCAAGGCCGAGGAGCCGGCCGAAGTGTCGGCCGCCCCGGAGGTCGAGGCACCTGCGCCCGAAGCCGAAGCGAAGCCCCGGCGCGGCCGTCGTCCCAAGGCTGAGGCAGTTGAACCTGTTGCGCTGGAGCAGCCCGCTCCGGAAGCAGAAGCCAAGCCCAAGCGCACCCGACGCAAGAAGGCCGATGCCGCACCGGCGGAGGAGCCCGGTACTGCCGAGCCGGTCGCGATCGAGACAGCGCCCGAGCCGCAAGCGGCTCCTGCCGTCGAGACGGTGCCGGCAGAGGCCGCCAACGACCAGCCGGCCCGCAAGGGCTGGTGGCAGCGGACGATCACGGGAAAATTCTGACGGCCCTTTCCCCGTCATTCCCGCGGAAGCGCGATCCCCGACACAAAGCGGGATTCCCGCTTTGGCGGGAATGACGGGTAAGAGTATGACTTCACCGCAGGTTCAGCCGGTTGCGGAGATGGCACGCGCATGAGGCCTAGAGCACAGCTTCTGATCCGCGCGCTGTTCGCGCTGCTGGTCTCGTTCGCGGTGCTCGTCCGCCCGGTCGCCGCGCAATCGGTGCTGCGCGATGCCGAAACCGAAGCCTGGCTGCAGGATATTTCGCGGCCGCTGGTGATCGCGGCCGGCCTCGATCCGAAGAACGTCCAGATCGTGCTGCTGCTCGACAAGAGCATCAACGCGTTCGTGGCCGGCGGCCAGATCGTCTACATCCACTCGGGCACGCTGACCGCGGCTGACAATACGGACATGGTCCAGGGCGTGATCGCGCACGAGATCGGCCACATCACCGGCGGCCATATCGTTCGCCTTGCCGAAGGCGCGAAAGCGGCGACCGGCGTGATGCTGCTGTCGCTGCTCCTGGGCGCCGCGGCGATCGCGGCCGGTGCGGGCGACGCCGGCGCGGGCGTGCTGATGGCCGGGCAGCAAGCGGCCATGGGCAAGTTCCTTGCCTTCACCCGCGTCCAGGAATCGAGCGCCGACGCCGCCGGCGCGTCGTTCCTCGACAAGGCCGGCATCAGCGGCAAGGGCATGATCGCGTTCTTCAAGAAGCTGCAGAACCAGTCGCTCCGCTACGGCTACAATCCGAAGGATTCCTACGATCAGACCCACCCGCTCGACCGCGAGCGCGTGACGACGCTGACCGATACGCTGGAAGCGTCCAAATCGTGGAACGCCAAGACCGATCCGGCGCTCGACGCGCGCTTCGCCCGGATCAAGGCGAAGCTCAACGGCTATGTCCTCGATCCGCCGCAGGTGATGCGGCAATATCCCGAGACCGACCAGAGTGTCCCGGCGCATTATGCCCGGGCCTATGCCTGGCATCGCTCCGCCTATCCCGACCAGGCGCTGAAGGAAGCCGATGCGCTGCTCGCGACGGCGCCGCACGATCCCTATTTCCTGGAGCTCAAGGGCCAGATCCTGCTTGAATCGGGCAAGCCCGCCGAGGCGCTGCCGGAGCTTCGCGAAGCCACCCAGCTGACCAACTTCAACCCGCTGATCACCTCCCTGTTCGGCCACGCGCTGATTGCGACCGAGGATCCGAAGAACTTCCCCGAGGCCGAGCGCGTGCTCAAATCGGCGGTGGCCAAGGACAATCAGAACCCGTTCGCCTGGTACCAGCTTGGCGTCGTCTACGATCGCAAGGGCGATCAGGCGCGCGCTGCCTTGGCCAGCGCCGAACGCTACAATCTCGAAGGCAATCCGAAGCTGGCCTATGTGAACGCAAAAATGGCAATGGCCGGCATTCCGCGCGGCTCCCCCGATTGGGTACGCGCGCAGGACATCTACATGGTCTCCGAGCCCGAGATCAAAAAGAAGAAGAAAAACAAAGAGGAAAGCGATCAATGAGGCGCTGGTTGCCCTATGCAGGCGTTGCGCTGCTCTCCGGCGTGGTGGCATCGCTCGGCACGGCGGCCGCGCTGCAAAGTCGCGACGGCGAGGGCGTGCGCGCCTATCTGCTCCAGAATCCCGAAGTGCTTCAGGAAGCGATGGACCGGCTGCGGCTGAAGCAGGTTGCCGCCCAGATCGAACCCTATCGCCGCCAGATCGAGACGCCCTTTGCCGGCGCATGGATCGGCGCGAAGGACGGCGACGTTACCCTGGTCCAGTTCTTCGACTATGCCTGCGGCTATTGCAAAGCCAGCCTGCCCGATGTGCAGCGGCTGGTGCGTGAGGACCCGAAGGTGAAGGTCGTGTTCCGCGAGCTGCCGATCCTCAGTCGCGAGAGTGAGGTCGCCGCGCGCGCCAGTCTCGCCGCGGCCGAGCAGGGCCGTTTCGAGGTCTTCCACGATGCGATGTACGCCGCCGGCCGGCCGAGTCCGGAGACGATCGCCGCCGCCGCGCGCAAAGCTGGGCTGGACCAGACGAAGCTCCAGACGGCCATGAACACGCCGCGCGCAGAGCAGGAACTTGGCAAAAATATCGAGCTCGCCCGCACCTTGGGATTTACCGGCACCCCCAGCTGGGTGGTCGGCAACCAGGTGCTGAGCGGCGCCGTCGGCTACGACGCGCTGAAGAAAGCTGTCGAGGCGGCGCGCGCGACGTCATAGCTGACGCCAGCGCGGAAGGCGGGGTGGGCAAAGCCCACCCCGTTCGTCTCACAGGCCGTCAACGGCCTTGCTGACCAGGATATTGACCGCAACGCGGCGATTCTGCGCCTTGCCGTCGACGGTATCATTGCTTGCCGCCGGGTCCGCTTCGGCCATCCCGGTGGGGGTCAGCATGCGATACGGTTTCCAGCCGCACGCCTGCTGAAGATAATTGACGACGCTGCCGGCGCGCTTTTCGCTCAGCCGCTGGTTGAACTCCTGGCTGCCGGTGGAATCGGTGTAACCGACGACAAGCAGCAGGGCGTTATCCATCCCCTGGGCTTGGGCCGCCGTGGCGCAAAGATCATTCTTCGCCTGGGCAGACAGCGCCGCCTTGCCAGTGTCGAAGTTCACGTTCGTCGTGCTTTTGACGTTGTACTGATCGATGTCACCCATGCGGCCACGCAGCGCCTCTGTAGCCGCCGCATTCTGTGCGATCGCCGCACCTTGCTCACCGAAGCGCTGCTGGGTGCCGTTGCGGATCATCGACGCGGTCTTCAGGTCCTTGTTCTTGAGGTCGATCTCGCTCGCCACAAGCCGACCGCCGCCTTGCAATGTCTCGACGCTGACCGGCAGGCCGTTAAGCAGCGAATCCGCGGCAAGCTTGCTGCGGCTGAGACCCAGAAATCCCCCGCTGGCCTTGATCCGGGTCGCATCGTTGATCGCGATGACCGTGTTGGCGCCATTGGCGGTCGTGACTTGCACGCTGTTGCCGGTGCGCGCGGAGATGATGCCTTCGACGTCAGGTCCCTTGGTCATTTCCGCCGCTTCGGGCGGAGCGGAACCATAGACGGTCACCGGGTCGGCGCCCGGCAGGTCCTGCGGTTGCTGAGCGAAGCTGACCGACGCGGGCCCGACAAGCGTGGCAAGCAGCAAGAGAGTTTTTGGGTTTTTGGAAAAGACATTCATTGCGCGACTCCTTCAAACTCGGCGTGCCGGGTCTGCGTGATCGCAGCTACTCGTCCGGCCGCGGCCTTTGATCACGCATCCCGACCTTTCGCGCAGATGAACGCTCCCGGTGCGTCCATAACCGTCCGGTTAATTCGAGCGAATCGTGAGGCGAGCCGATGCAGACGCCCGCAAGCCAACTGGCGTCGTTCTTTCGCGGATGCAGCTATCCGGTGGGTGCGCCTTTGAAGCCCTGCGCGATCACGTACCATTCCGACGATTCCTTGCGGCTCGCCGGGGGCTTGGCGTGCTTGACCGTCATGAAATGCTTTTTCAGCAGCGCGACCAGATCGTTGTCCGCACCTCCGGCCAGCACCTTGGCGATGAAGCTGCCGCCGGGCCGGAGCGTCTCGATCGCGAACCAGGCGGCGCTTTCGACCAGCGCCATCGTGCGCAGATGATCGGTCTGCGCGTGGCCGACCGTGTTCGCGGCCATGTCCGACATCACCAGGTCCGCGGGACCGCCCAGCGCGTCGCGCAGCCTGTCCGGCGCAGCGTCGTCGGTGAAATCCATCTGGAACAGGGTGACGCCCTCGATCGGATCGGTCGGCAGCAGGTCGATGCCGACGATCGCCGCATCGCGGTGCCGCTTCTTCGCGACCTGCGCCCAGCCGCCGGGCGCGACGCCCAGGTCGACGATCCGCTTCGCGCCCTTCAGGATGCCGAACCGCTCGTCCAGTTCGATCAGCTTATAGGCCGCGCGCGAGCGATAGCCTTCCGCCTTCGCCCGCTTCACATAGGGGTCGTTCAGCTGCCGCTCGAGCCAGCGTGTCGACGCGGCGGTGCGGTTGCGCGCGGTCTTGACCCGCTGCCGTCCGGTGCCCCTCATTCGAAGCCGTCGCGCGCCATCAGCGTGCGCAATATGCCTTCGCGTATGCCGCGATCGGCGACGCCGAGCCGTTCGGCCGGAAAGATGTCGAGGATCGATTCAAGGATCGCGCAGCCGGCGACGACCAGGTCGGCCCGTTCCTGCCCGATGCACGGCAGCTCGACCCGCTCCGCGTGCGACATGCCCGAGAGCATCTGGCTGACGCCGCGCATCGAATCGGCCGGCACGATCAGCCCGTCGACGGCGCTGCGGTCATAGCTCGGCAGCCCGAGATGAACGCTGGCGAGCGTCGTGACCGTGCCGCTGGTGCCGAGCAGCCGCAGATGCTCGCGCGCGCTCTGCGGCAGCCGCGCGGCAAAGGCGGCGAAGCTGTCGGAGACCCGTGCGCGCATGCGCCGGTAGATGTCCAGCCGCCCCTCCAGGGTCGAGACGTCGCCCGGTTCCACCTCGGTCAGCGAGACGACGCCCCAGGGCGCGCTGTACCAATCGAGCGTGCGCGGCAGCCGGCCACGCGTGTCCACCAGCACCAGCTCGGTCGATCCGCCGCCGATATCGAAGATCAGGGCCGGACCGTCACCTTCCTCGAGCAGCACATGGCAGCCCATCACCGCCAGCCGCGCTTCCTCCTCGGCCGGGATGATGTCGATCATGATCCCGGTCTCGCGTTGCACCCGCTCGACGAAGGCGGCGCCGTTGGCGGCGCGGCGGCACGCCTCGGTCGCCACGGACCGGCAGATATGAACGTGGCGGCGGCGCAGCTTGTCGGCGCAGATGCGGAGCGCGGAGACCGCCCGGTCCATCGCAGCGTCGCTCAAGCGCCCGGTCGCGGCCAGTCCTTCGCCGAGCCGCACGATTCGCGAAAAGGCATCGACGATCACGAAGCCGTTCGAGGACGGCCGCGCGATCAGCAGCCTGCAATTATTGGTGCCAAGGTCGAGCGCGCCATAGGTACGACGCTGCGGCGTCGAGGCCGGAGCATAGGGGGCCGTCCGCGCCCGGGACATATCGGGCTGCAGCGGCAGGGGCGAAACATCCGCCATTGCTGCCGTCACTCTATCATTCTCCGGACGGATGATACCGCCGGTACTTGAGGACGCTTCTACATGGCCAGGGGCCGGCGGGCAAGCGACTGTGGCGGATTTGCCACAGCCCGGCTTGTTGTCTGACGTTCATGTTTCGTTGTCGCAGGTTCAGCCGTTCAGGCCCATCTGGCGGCTCTCGTTCCGGCACCCCCTTCGCGCCGGACGGGACGAAACCAGAAGATGTACGAGTGGAGTGAACAACATGAAGAAGATTCTGATCGCGGCCCTGTTCGGCGCTGCTGCGGCGACGCCGGCCCTGGCACAGAACGCGGCCCCCTTCACCGGCTTCCGCGTGGAAGGCCTGGCCGGGTACGATCACCTAAAGGGCAATGGCGGCGGACGTGACGGCGTCGCCTATGGCGTCGGCGCCGGCTACGATTTCCAGCTCGGCGGCATGGTCGCCGGCGTGGAAGGTGAGTGGATGGATTCCAACACCGACGGCTGCAAAAACAGCTTCATCACCGCGACCGACACCGTCTGCGCGACCGCCAAGCGCGATCTTTACGTAGGCGGCCGGGTCGGCGCGGCGGTGACGCCGAGCACGCTGATTTATGCCAAGGCCGGCTACACCAATGCGCGCGTCGGCGTGAACTACACCGATCCGGCCACCCCGGCGAACAACTTCTCGACCCGGAATAACCTGGACGGCGTGCGCGTCGGTGCAGGCATCGAGCAGAAGCTTGGCACCAACCTCTATGCCAAGGCCGAGTATCGTTATTCGAACTACGAGGCCGGCGTTTCGCGCCACCAGGTGCTGGGCGGGGTCGGTATCCGCTTCTAAGCCTGCGCTCTCCTAAGAGAGGGCTGTGGAAAACAGGGGTCGGGGCGCTTGCTCCGGCCCCTTTTTTTGTCCAGTAAATCCGGTGAACCGGGGCGCTTTCGCCCCTCTCAACAGGCTTTGAGGGCGCATCCGCCCGGGGGGACCCATGAAGGCGACGATCGAACGGGCAACGCTGCTGCGAAGCCTGGCCCATGTCCAGTCGGTGGTCGAGCGGCGCAACACGATCCCGATCCTGTCAAACGTGCTGATCGACGCATCGGCCGAAGGTGGCATCCGCCTGATGGCGACCGACCTCGACCTGCAGATCGTCGAGACGATCGAGGCCGCGGTCGACCAGCCAGGCGCGACCACCGTTTCCGCGCACACGCTGTTCGACATCGTCCGAAAGCTGCCCGAAGGCAGCCAGGTCCAGCTCTCGGCCGCCGAGGGCAAGATGGCGATCAACGCGGGCCGCGCGCGCTTCAGCCTGCAGACGCTGCCGCGCGATGATTTCCCGATCATCGCCGAGGGCGAGCTGCCGACGAAGTTCGAGCTGCCCGCCGCGACGCTGCGCCAGATCATCGACAAGACGCGTTTCGCGATCTCGACCGAGGAAACGCGTTACTATCTGAACGGCATTTTCTTCCACGTCTCCGATGACGCGCAGCCGGTGCTGAAGGCGGCGGCGACCGACGGCCACCGTCTCGCCCGCGTCACGGTGCAGCGCCCTGAAGGCGCGGAAGGCATGCCCGACGTGATCGTGCCGCGCAAATGCGTGGCGGAGCTGCGCAAGTTGCTGGAGGAAGTCGACGGCACCGTGTCCGTTTCGCTGTCGGGCACCAAAGTGCGTTTCGATCTCGGCGCGGCGATCCTGACGTCTAAGCTGATCGACGGCACTTTCCCCGACTATAGCCGCGTAATTCCGACGGGGAACGACAAGCTGCTGAAGCTCGACCCCAAGAGCTTCATGGAAGGGGTTGACCGCGTCTCGACGATCGCCAGTGAAAAGACCCGGGCGGTTAAGATGGCGCTCGACCGCGACAAGATCACGCTGTCGGTCACCAGCCCGGAAAACGGCACCGCTTCCGAGGAAGTGCCTGGCCACTATGCCGCCCAGGCGTTCGAGATCGGCTTCAACGCGCGTTACCTAATGGACATCCTCCACCAGATCGACGGCGACCTGGTCGAAGTCCACCTCGCCGACGCCGCCGCGCCGACCCTGATCCGCGAGAATGACAATGCGCCCGCCCTCTATGTGCTGATGCCGATGCGGGTGTGAGCGGCTGTAAGCTGAAGGTTGACAGTTGTAAGCCGATAACTTACATATGATCCGCTCGTTTCGCAGCAAGGCGCTGAAGTTGTTCGCGGAGACCGGAAACCCTTCGAAGCTGCCGGTGCAAAATCCGGCACGGGTTCGCCTCATTCTGGCGGCGCTTGAGTCGGCATCGGAGCCTGAGCGGATGAACTTGCCAGGTTTGCGGTTTCACGGATTGCATGGAAATCCGAAGCGGTACGCCGTGGACGCGAGCGGAAACTACCGTGTCACGTTCGGTTTTGACGGCAAGGACGCTGTGCAAGTCGACATCGAGGATTATCATTGATGACTCTCCTACGAGGGCTACCGCCAACGCATCCCGGCGAACTGCTGCGGGAAGTGGTCCTGCCGGCTATCGGCAAGCCGAAGACGGAGATTGCGCGCGCTTTGGGCGTGTCGCGGCATACGCTTTACGAGCTGTTGGGCGAGCGGCAGCCGGTGACTCCGCAGATGGCGCTTCGCGTGGGAAAGCTTTGCGGAAACGGGGCGGAGTTTTGGCTGCGGATGCAGGCCAACTATGATCTGGCGGTCACTGCACCGGCGATGGCCGAAGAGTTGGAGCGGATTCCGACGTTGGAGGCGGCTTAGCCGGCGCCTGCTACGTCGGTGATCGGCCTGTTACGGACATTAGCGCCTTACTCACCTGTTGGCGGCGCACGTCCGGTACAGCTGGACACGAATAGAAGCCCGTGGAGAAGTAAATGATGCGTCCATGGCCAGTCGTGGCCTTAGCGCTAGTTGCGTGCGGCAATGGGCAAGCAGACCGCCCGCCCGCGACCGAGGTGATTGTACAGCAGTTCATGGCGAGCCCGCAGCCGCCGGCTCCGACGGCGGAACTTGCCGCGCAGCTCAAGTTTCTGGACGAGTGCACAGTCAAGCTCATTCGCGAGAGCGACATAACCTATGACACTCCGCAGGACGCCATCACCCAAAAGATTCTCGGGTTTATGAATCAATGTTCGGATGAAAACGACCGGCGTCTCAAGAGCAAATAACCAACCATTTGACGTTGAGTCTCCAAAGCAAAACGGCGCGGGAGTAAATCCCGCGCCGTCGGTCCTCGCTTTGGCGAGGCCGGCCGACAGCAGCTGCGCGGGCAACGCTTCGCTCGCCCGCACCAGCTGGCGGCACGCCAGCCTCAGCCGCTGTAGTACATATCGAACTCGACGGGCGACGGCGTCATTTCCCAAAGGGCGACTTCCTCGCGCTTGAGCCCGATGTAGGCGTCGATCTGCTCGCGGCCGAACACATCGCCCTTCAGCAGGAAGTCCATGTCGGCTTCAAGCGCGTCCAGCGCTTCCCGGAGCGAACCGCAGACGGTCGGCACGTCGGCGAGCTCGGCCGGCGGCAGGTCGTAGAGGTTCTTGTCCATCGCATCGCCCGGGTGGAGGCGGTTCTGGATGCCGTCGAGGCCGGCCATCAGCAGCGCCGCATAGGCGAGATACGGGTTGGCGAGCGCGTCCGGGAAGCGGAACTCGACGCGCTTCGCCTTGCTGCCGGTCCCGTACGGGATGCGGCACGAGGCCGAGCGGTTGCGGCTCGAATAGGCCAGCAGCACCGGCGCCTCGTAACCCGGCACCAGCCGCTTGTAGCTGTTGGTCGACGGATTGGTGAAGGCGTTCAGCGCGCGCGCATGCTTGATCACGCCGCCGATGAAATAGAGGCACATGTCGCTGAGGCCCGCATAGCCGTTGCCGGCGAACAGCGGCTTGTCGCTGGCCCAGATCGACATGTGCGTGTGCATGCCCGAGCCGTTATCTTCCTTGATCGGCTTCGGCATGAAGGTCGCGGTCTTGCCGTAAGCCTGGGCGACCTGGTGCACGACATATTTGTAGATCTGCATCCGGTCGGCGGTCTCGACCAGCGTGCCGAACGTCAGGCCGAGCTCGTGTTGCGCGGCCGCCACCTCATGGTGGTGCTTGTCGCAGGGCAGGCCCATTTCGAGCATGGTCGATACCATCTCGCCGCGGATGTCCATCGCGCTGTCGACCGGCGCGACCGGGAAGTAGCCGCCCTTGACGCGCGGGCGATGGGCAAGGTTGCCGACCTCATATTCGCGGCCGGTGTTGGTCGGCAGCTCGATATCGTCGATCTTGTAATAGCTGGTCGCGTAGCTGTTCTCGAACCGGACGTCGTCGAACAGGAAGAACTCGGCCTCGGGCCCGACATAAATGGTGTCGCCGATGCCGGTGTTCTTCAGATACGCCTCGGCGCGCTTGGCGGTCGAGCGCGGATCGCGGCTGTAGAGCTCCCCGGTCGAGGGCTCGACGATGTCGCAGAAGACGATCATCATCGGCGTCGCCGAGAACGGATCGACATAGACGGCGTCCAGATCCGGCTTCAGGATCATGTCGCTTTCGTTGATCGCCTTCCAGCCGGCGATCGACGATCCGTCGAACATCAGTCCGTCGGTCAGCGCATCCTCGTCGATCACGCCCGCGACCATCGACAAATGCTGCCACTTGCCCTTCGGGTCGGTGAAGCGGAGGTCGACCCATTCGATCTCCTCGTCCTGGATGCGCTGGAGGATGTCGGCGGCAGTGGCGGGCATTTGAGTGTCTCCGGGGTGGGCTGAGCGGTTAGAGAGCGTCGGCGTCGCGTTCGCCAGTACGGATGCGGAGGGCGGTTTCAACCGGCAAGACGAAGATTTTGCCGTCGCCGATGCGGCCGGTCTGGGCGGCGGCGGCGATCGCTTCGACCACGCGTTCGGCAAGCGAGTCCTCGACCACCACTTCCAGCTTCACCTTGGGCAGGAAATCGACGACATATTCCGCACCGCGGTACAGCTCAGTATGGCCCTTCTGCCGGCCGAAGCCTTTCGCTTCGGTGACGGTGATGCCGGACACGCCGACGTCGTGCAGCGCTTCCTTCACTTCGTCGAGCTTGAACGGCTTGATGATCGCTTCGATCTTCTTCACGCAGGAGGCCCCGCTTATTGTGCGCTGCACAAATCATGGCGCGCGTCGCCACGAGTCGCAAGCGCCTTTAAGCGATCCGTCACATTGTTGCAGCCGCTCAAGGATCGGCCGGCGGAGTTATCCACATCCGCCTTGAATCCACCAGCTGAGGTCGCCCGTGCGCGGGTCGATCCCGTCGCCGCGGCGGAACAGCCAGAAGCGTGCGCCGCTCTCGTCCTCGACGTGGAAATAATCGCGCACCGCGTCGCGTTCGGCGCCCCGTTTCCACCATTCGCCATAGATGCGCTCGGGACCGTCGCCCCTGACCAGCTTGTACATCCTGCCGCGCCAGGTAAAGCGCCGCGGCGGCGCGTCTGGCAGTTCGGCGACGACATGATCGATCCGCTCCGGCCGCGGGAGCAGCCGCGGCGGCCGCGGCCAGGCATCGGGCCAGGCAATGGTCGTATCGAGTGGCGCAATCCTGCAGACGCTGCGCTCTGGCACATCGCTTTCGATCGCGCTCAGCCGGTAGAGCCGCTGCGCGCCGAGACGGCCGGCGATCAGATCGATCAGCTGCGACAAGTCCGGCACGGGTTCAGGCGCGGCGAGATCGCCGGGGACGGCGATCGCGCCCAGTGGCTCGGTCCGGGCGGCGATCAGGCGCATCGCATCGATGCCGAAGCCGGGCTCGATCGTCTCGATCCGCCGCGCGAGCAGGCGCAGCAGATGAGCCTTGTCGCGCGTCGCCCGTGCGGCGCCGATCTCGACTCGCTGCTGCTGCCGGTCGACTCGGTCGCAGAGCAGCAGCAGCGCACGGGCGCCGAGCCCGGTTTCCCGCAGCCGTTCGATCAACTGATCGAGCAGGTCGCTCACTGCCCGCGCGATCACCTCCGCACCTCCGATCGGCTCGGCGAAACGCAGTTCGGCGCTCGGCGCATCGCGTGGCACGATAGGGTCGATCGGCTCGGCGGCCTGGCCCAAGGCCTGGTCCAGCTTCAGCAGCACGTCCCGGCCGAAGCGCCGCACCAGCGGTCCACGCGGAACCGCGGCCAGCTCGCCGATCCATTCCAGCCCGAGCCGACGCATCTTCTCGACGACCGCGGGGTCGATCCGCAGCGCAGCAATCGGCAATGGCCCGAGTGCAGCCTGTTCGCCGCCTTCGGGGCAGAGGGTCAGCCGCTCGGGCCCATGCCGCGCCAGCGCGTCAGCGGCGGCGCCATTGCCGGCAACGGCGATCCGCGCCTCGATCCCCAGCTTCGCGCAGAAGCGCAGCAGGCCGGCACAGACCCGGCGTTCGCCGCCATTCAGATGCGCGGCCCCGGTCAGGTCCAGCCACAGCCCGTCCGCGCCCGCCGTCGCGACCAGCGGCGTGATCCGCCGTGCCGCGAACCGGCCGATCCGATCCAGCAGCGCGGCATCAGCGGCCGGATCGGCTTCGTGAATATCGAGCCCTGGGATCATCGCTCGCGCCTGCGTCAGCGGCATGCCGAGGGCGAGGCCCAGGGCCGCTGCCTCCCGGGACACCGCCGCCAGCACCACGCGCTGGCCGGAATTATGGATCGTGACGAGCGCAGCGCCCTCGGCAGCGAAGGATGGAAGGAACACCGAGCCGCCGCCCTCATCGGGCCTCATCCGCTTGAACGGCATCTCCGCCGCTTCGCTCCGGCGGCCCATCTCGCGGATCGTCGGCCGCCGGTGCATCGGCAGCTGCTCGATCTGTGCTTCCAATTCCGCACGCCTCGCCCAGCGTGCGCCCGGCCGCCAAGGACCGCCGCGTGGGCAGGAGCAGGCAAACTCCTCATCATCTTTCGGCAGCAGAAGCGGTTCAGAAGGAACAACGGGCTTATGCCGCCTGACGTTCGTCCCCTCGATCCGCCTGATCCGGTCGGTCGGCAGACAGGGCAGGTACAGCGAGGCGACCCTGCGCATCGCAAGACTCCAGCAAGAGGGAAAAACCGGGCCCGCCACGCTGACGGGCAAGTTCGACATGCCAGCAAGCACGGCCCACGCCGGGCCCGGGCAGCGGCACGGACGGCGCGGAGCCGATCCGCCAGCGCGTGAGTGCGCTCGATGGTTCGCCCAGCGGATCGCCCTTGCGCCAGCGGCGGAGCAGCAGCGCCATCGTGCCGCCCTCCTCCGCCGCCAGCTGCAGCCGTCGTGTCTCGGTCAGTCCGGCGCGCCCGATCTCGCCCACCACCGCGGCCAGCGCGCCGTGCCTAAGGCCCTCCTCCATCACCGCGAGCACGTCGCTGTCACGTCCCGTTTCGGCGACCAGCAGCTTGCCCGGATCGAGCCCCGCTTGTGCCAGGCCCGGCGCGAATAGATCACGTCTGGCGACCACCCAAAGCACAGTGCCACGGCGGCCCGCCCGTCGCGCTGCGATCCCGGCGAGGAACAAGGTCGCCGCCGCATCGTCGCTGTAACCGTCCGAAGCCCCCGCGGCCTCGTGCACGCCCGCATCGGCGAGCCCGCCTCCCGCGAGCCGCGCATCAAGGTCGCTCACGCCGAACGGCAGCACCGCCGCCGGGTCCTGCCCCGCGGCGGCGATCGCACGCACCTCCGCGCGGAGGCGCTCCAGGCGCAATGCCCGTCCCATGCTGCCGACTCGACTCATATGTTCTCTTTATGTTCCCATAGGCTCCGCAACGGAGTCAATGAAGGTTGCCGGAGCTGCACCGGACCTTCATATTCACTTTGAGACGAGGAGCGCCCCTATGGGTGAGATGCGCAAATTGGACGTGACGCTCAGCGAAGAGCTGATTTCGGACATCGACCGAGCCATTCGATCGGGCGACTATTCCGGTCGCGACGATGTAATCGACGAAGCTCTTCACCTTTGGCGCAAACGCCGCGAGGAGGAAGTCGAGCGGTTGCGTGCCTTAATTCAGGAAGGCCTCGACAGCGGCGAGCCCATCGAGGGAAACTTCGATCCGGAGGACATTCATCGCCGCGGCATGGAGCGCATGAAGCGGGAAAGAGCTGCTTGAAGGCGATTGTCCGGCTTCCGCGTGCGATCGCCGATCTTGACGACATCTGGTACTACATCGCGCAAGACAATCCTGACGCCGCTTTCCGTACCGTTCAACGCATTTCGGAAGCAACAGCCCGCTTGCGCGATCATCCGTTCAGCGGCCCGGCGCTCGAAGAAACGGAATTCAGGACGATCTCCGCACCGCCCTACACAATCTATTACAAGGTTACCGACCGCTCGGTTCTGATTGTCCGCGTTCTTCACTCCGCTCGTGATGTCCGTAGGGTCAGCTTCGACTAGCGCCGCTTGACGACGCGTCCTCTCCCACCGATGATCCTCCCATGAGCAAACCCGATCCCGGCACTTTCTTTCGTGAAATGCTCGGCCAGTGGGAGGGCATCGCCAACCAGTTCGGCGCCGAGATGATGAAGTCGGGGGAGTTCGCCCGGACCATGCATGGCGCCACCACCGCCGGCCTGAAGGCGAAGGAAGCGGCCAAGGAAGCGATGAGCCGCGCACTGGAAGCCGCGAACATGCCCAGCCGCGAGGACATGATCGACATGACGGCGCGCATGCGCGGGATCGAGGCGCGGCTGGACCGGATCGAATCCCTGCTCGCGAAGATCGCCGGAGACGCTCAGCCGGCCTCCGACCGGCCCAGGCCCAAACGCACCAAGAAGCCGCCGAAAAAGGGCGAATGACCGACACGGCGGCCCCGGATCTCGTCGAGCAGGCCCGGGTCGCCTTCGACCGCGCGCTCAAGCGCAACATCAAGGGCCTCGGCTATTTCGCCTCGCCTGCACCGGTGCTCGGCGCCAGCCCCAAGGACGTGCTGATCCAGCGCGGCACGATGAACCTCTATCATTACAGGCCGATGTCGGAGGAGGTCTATCGCGTGCCGCTGCTGCTGGTGATGGCGACCACCAACCGCGGCTATATCTTCGACATGGTGCCGGGGCAGAGCCTGGTCGAGTTCCTGCTGAAGCGCGGCTACGACGTGTTCATGCTCGACTGGTCGCCGCCGCGGCCGGACGAGAAAGACCTGAGCCTCGAACATTATGTCCTCGATTTCCTTCCGGCTGCGATTGCGCGGATCGCGGAGGAAACGGGCGAGCCCGACCTGACGCTGGTCGGCTATTGCTTCGGCGGCGTGCTGTCGGTGCTGTGGGCCGCGCTCCATCCCGACGGACCGATGGCCAACCTCGTCACCTTCACCACGCCCATCGATTTCAAGGCGATGGAGATGTTCCAGGCATGGGCGGACCGGCGCTTTTTCGACGTGGACCGGCTGGTCGACACGTTCGGCTGCTGCCCGGCCGACATGCTCTACACATCGTTCGACATGCTGCGGCCGGCGCAGCGCCTCGCCGGGCAGATTCGCCTGCTCGACAACCTCTGGAACGACGAATTCGTCAAGAGCTACCGCATGTTCGATCGCTGGACGACCGACATGCTGCCGCTGGCCGGCGAATATTTTCGTCAGACCACCCGCTTGCTGATGTGGGAGAATCGCCTTTACGAAGGCACGATGGAGGTGGGCGGCAGGCAAGTCGATCTGGGCAACATCACTGCCCCGTTCCTCCACGTCGTCGCCGAACACGACCATATCGTGCCGAAAGCGGCCTCGGCGCCGCTGATCGACATGATCGGCTCCGCCGACAAGGAGGAGATTGTGCTGAAGGGCGGGCATGTCAGCCTGGTCGCGGGCGGCAACGCGGTCCGCCGGCTCTGGCCCAAACTCGACGACTGGCTCCAGGAGCGTTCGCTTTGACCGACCTTCCCGTCACGATCCGCCGCTTCAAGCCGGACGATATCGACGCGATGATGCGCTTTTCCCGCGCGCTTCCGGAGCATGACCTGCTGTTCCTCAGCCGCGACCTGAAGCATCGCAAGGTGATCGAGGCGTGGCAGGAAGCCGTGGAGGACGGGTTCATCGACAGCTTCGTCGCGGAAGACGGCGATGCAATCGTCGGCACCTGCGCGCTGGTCCGCGACCCGCTCGGCTGGTCGACCCATGTCGGGGAAATCCGGCTGCTCGTTTCGCCGCAACTGCGCGGCCAAGGCGTCGGCCGACGGCTGCTGGAGGAAATGTTCAAGGTCGCCGTCCAGCGCGACCTCAAGAAGCTGGTCGCGCAGATGACGCCCGATCAGCGCGGCGCGATCCAGCTGTTCGAGGAGCATGGCTTTCGGGGGGAAGCGCTGCTCAAGGATCATGTGATGGACCGGCAAGGATCGGTGCACGATCTCGTGATACTCAGTCTCGACGTTGGGCGGCTGGCCGCGCAGCATGAGGCATTCGGTCTGGGAGGGGCGTAACCGTCGGAAAGATAACGCGGGCACAAGCGTTGGGACGGCTTACGTGAGCGGAAAGGAATGGAATGACGGACGCACCTGCGGCACGGATCGAGCCGCCGTCGAAGCTGCTGGCATTGTCGGAGCTGCCGCGCGCGCTGGCCGAGCTGGGCGCGCTGCCCTGGGCAGCGCCGCTGCTGCTGAATGCCCCGCGCGGTGACGGCCATCCGGTGCTGGTCCTGCCCGGTTTCATCACCACCGACGCTTCTACATCCCTGCTGCGCCGCTATCTCGAGCTGCTCGGCTACGCGCCTTATGGCTGGGAGCTTGGCCGCAATCTCGGCCCGAAGGCGATCGGCCGGCAAGGCGAGAAGCTGATCGAGAGGCTGGAGGCCATCCATGCCGAGACCGGGCGCAAGGCTTCGATCATCGGCTGGTCGCTGGGCGGCGTGATGGCGCGGCAGGTGGCCCGCCGCCGTCCCGACATGGTGCGGCAGGTGATCTCACTCGGCTCCCCATTCACCGGCGATCCACGCGCGACGAACGTGCTCCGCGCCTATGAATCGCTGAGCGGGCAGCGGATCGGCGACCACGACACGCAGGCGCAGCTGCGCGAGAGCGCGACCACGCCGCCGGTGCCGTCGACCGCGATCTTCACCAAGGCAGACGGCATCGTCGCCTGGCAGAATTGCTGCGAGCCCGAAGACGCGGCGACCGATAATATCGAGGTTTATGGCAGCCATTGCGGCCTGGGCATCAACGCCTCGGTCCTCTACGCGATTGCCGATCGCCTGGCGCAGCCGGAAGGCGAATGGGCTCCGTTCGAGCGCAGGGGACTGCGGGCGCTGGTGTATCCGTCGTCAGGGCATGTGCATTGATGAGATCCTCCCCTGCATCTGCAGGGGAGGATTAATTACCGGCAGTCCGGATCGCTGCCCTGCTCGACAGCGCGGCCGGCGAGGGCGCCGGCGCCGCCGCCGATGATCGTTCCAACCGCGCGATGCCGGCCGCCGTCGATCGCGCGGCCGAGTAGCGCGCCGGCGACGCCGCCGATAATCGTGCCGGTGGTCCCGTCCTTGCGCTTGCAATAAACCTGCCCGTCGGCGCCGCGCCACGTCGGCGCGTCATAGGCGCGCGAGGCGAGCCGCTCGCGTTCCGCATCGTAGCGGGCGCGCGCATCGTCATAGGCCTGGCGTTCGCGGCCGTAGATGTCGCGCTCGCGGTCGAACCGCGCCTGCGCCGCATCGAACCGCCGCTGCGCCGCATCCATGTCCGCGTCGAGGGCACGCCTGTCGTAGCGGTCGTCGTACCGATCGTCATAGCGCGGCGGCGGCGGGGGCGCAGGCTGAGCGAGCGCCCCCGCCTGCGGCAAGAGCGAGGCGGCGACACCCGCGATGAGAACCAGACTGCGCATAAACCCCTCCGTTTGAACCCGAATGCAATGAGCATATCGCCGCCTCGCTGAACGGCAGGCAACAAAAAGGCGGAGCCCGAAGGCTCCGCCCTTCTGTTTTGAGCTGATCGTTTTCAGCGGCAGTCGTCGCTGTTGCGCTGAATCGCTCGACCAGCCAGCGCGCCCGCGCCGCCGCCGAGAATCGTGGCGCCTGTGCCGCCGATCGCACTGCCGAGCAGCGCGCCGGCCACGCCGCCGACGATCGTGCCGATCGTGCCGTCGCTGCGACGGCAATAGGTGCGGCCGTCATCGCCGCGCCAGGTCCGGCCATTATAGGCGGTCTGTTCGGACACGCGGTTGCCGTAGCGGTCCCGCAGCACGCCGTAGCGGTCGCGGACATAGCCGTTCTGCGCATAACCGGCGGCGCCCTGCGCCCAATAGCCGTTGCTGTCGCGATACCAGCCGTTCCTGTCCGCACGGGCAGCCGTCACGATCCGGCCCCGCCGGTCGCGCAGCGTGCCGCGGCCGTCAACGTAAAAGCCGCTGGCATTCACGTCAGCATTGATAGCCGCTTCATCGACGCGATTGCCATAACGATCGCGCATCACGCCGTAGCGATCGCGATAATACCCGTTCGTGCCATAATAGCCGCTTGTATTCCTGCCCGTGTAGCCGGAACCATAGCTGCCATAATATTGGCCGAATGCAGGCGCAGACATGCCCGTCAACATGGTCGCCGTCAGAGCGAGCCCAGTGAGCAACTTACGCATGACTTGTCCTCCTCTAGACCGCGTTTCAACGGCAGTAGAGCGGATACGGTTGCATGAACGGAAAACAACAAGCGGATCAGGCGCGCCGGATCGTGGAATTGTCGACGACGAAGCGAGTCGCCTGAGCGGGCGCGTCCGCGAACAGCGCCGGCTCGGTGCCCGTCATCCACACCTGCCCGCCACTGGCACTAAGCCGGTCGAGCAGGGCCGCACGCCGGCGCGGGTCGAGATGCGCCGCGACTTCGTCGAGCAGCAGCACCGGAGGACCGCCGGTCCGCTCCGCAACCAGCGCCGCATGGGCCAGGATCAGCCCGATCAGCAGCGCCTTCTGCTCGCCGGTCGAGCACAGCGCCGCCGCCTGGCCCTTGCCCAAATGGGTGACGCGCAGGTCCTGCCGGTGCGGTCCTTCTGTTGCGCGACCCGCCGCAGCGTCGCGATTGCGATTGGCGGCGAGCGGCCACGGATGCTCGGCGTCCCAGCCTTCCAGCGCCAGGCCGGCGCGGGCGAAGATTGTTTCCGGCGCGTCGCCGATCCGTGCGCCCAGCGCAGCGACTGTCCGCGACCGGGCGCCGGCAACCGCCGATCCGTGTTCGTGCATCTGGGCTTCGAGCGCGCTCAGCCAGGCCGGATCCGGAACCTCGTCGCCAGTCAGCAGCCGGGTGCGGGCCCGCATGGCCGCTTCATAGCGCGCGGCGTGGTGGGCGTGCGCCGGTTCCAGCGCGAGCACCAGCCGATCGAGAAATCGTCGCCGTCCGCCGGCGCTTTCCGTGAACAGCCGATCCATTGCCGGCGTCAGCCACAGCACCGACAGCCGCTCGGCCAGCGCGTTCGCCGCGGCTGGCGCCCCGTTGATCCGCACGATCCGCCGTTCGGGAGCGCCGGCCAGGGTGCCCGTGCCGATCTCGACATCGTCGCCAAGCCGCGCAGCAAGGGTGACCCCCCCCGCCCCGCCCTGCCGCGCCATGTCCGACAGCGCAGCGCCCCGCAAACCCCGCCCGGGGGCAAGCAGCGACACCGCCTCGAGCAGGTTGGTCTTGCCCGCGCCATTCTCTCCGGTCAGGATCACGAGCCCCGGCCCCGGCTCGATCAGCGCATCGGCGTAGGACCGGAAATCGGTCAAGGAGAGGCGGGCGATCACAGGCCCGCTGTAGTCAAGGATCAGAGCCCCGTCAGTCCCTGCTTGGCGAGCCGCCTCTGGGCGTGGAGATAGCGAACCGGTTCCGGAATGTTCAGGCGGCGCCGCGCCGCTTGTAGCGGTTCGTGCAGCAGCTTTTCGTAATCCTCGCCGGACAGCCAGGCCGCGCGCTTGCCGTTGCGATAGCCTTCCCACACGGCGCGGAAGAACGCCGTCTCCCCTGTCACGCGCAGCGACTTGAGCGCGCCGCCGCCCGAGATCACCGCCCAGCCGAGGCCATCGGTCTGCGCATAGGAAAAGGCGATCAGGCAGGCTTCGCCCAGTGGCTCGTCGGCCTGGTAGCCGGTCAGCACGTGCCAGATATCGTGCACGTCGCGTTCGCGTCGGCCGATCCAGCCATAGGGGTGCTCCAGCTCGTCTTCCCGATGCTGTGCTTCCGAGACGTCGGCCAGCCCCATCGCGGTATAGCCGGTGCGGCCAAGGAAATCGCGATAAGCGGCGCCCACCGTGTCGGGCGCAAACTGTGTGAGAAACCCGGGCGTGCTGAACAGCTGCGACAGCTCGACCCGGTGATAGGCGATCCGGCCACCGCCGGGACTCATCAACAGCTTGCGATACTGCTTCGCCGGCGTGTCGGCATTCAGCGCACGCATGATCCGGAACGCCTGGACGGTGTCGTCGCTGTCCGCGAGCAGCGTCCTGAGCGCCGCCCAGGCCGCCTTCCAGTCGCGCCGGCTGGACGTGCCGTAGACGACGGGTTGGTCGGCCGCGCCGGACTGGTTGGATACAAGTGTCGCCATCAGGCCATCAATTATGGCCTAAGCACCGGATCGGCAACAATTCAGAGGCCCGTCTTGCCCATCGCCGCGAGCGCCGCCTGGGTTTCACGATAGCGGACGGGATCGGGAATGCAGAGGCGCCGGCGAACGCTGTCGATCGGCTCGTGCATCAGCTGCTCGTAATCCTGGCCCGACAGCCAGGTCGCGCGCTTGCCGTTGCGATAGCCCTCGATCACGGCGCGGGCGAACATCCAGCTGCCGGTCACGCGCCGCGCCTTCAGGGACGCACCGAGCGCGATGGCCGCCCAGCCCAACCCTCTGGTCTGCGCATAAGAGAAAGCGACCAAGCACGCTTCGCCGAGCGGCTCGTCGGCCTGATAGCCGGTCAGCACGTGCCAGATGTCATGGATGTCGCGCTCTCGGCGGCCGAACCAGGCATAGGGATGCTCGGCATCGTGCGGAACATTGTCGGCTTGCGACACCTCGGCCAGCCCCATCGCCGTATAGCCGGTGCGGCTCAGGAAGTCGCGATAGGCGGCGCCGACGGTGCCGGGCCTGAAGCTTGCGACGTAATCGGGATCGCTGAACAACTGCGCCAGCTCAGTCCGGCGGAACGCGATCCGCCCGCCGCCCGGCGTGTCGAGCAACCGGTGATAGTTGAGAGCCCCATTGCCGGCGTTCAGTGCCCGCATGATCCGGAACACCTGGACGGTATCGTTGCCGTCGTGCAGCAGCTTTCGGAGAGCGATCCACGCGCTCTTCCAATCGCGCCGCGTCACGGTGCCGGGCACGGGCAGCATCTGAGGCTGGGTCTGAGTCATCGTTGCTGACATGGCTGTAAGTATATCGGTCGAGTCGCGATTGTGCAAGCGGTCTTCCCGTGAGAAGGTGGTGAACAGATCATCTATGGAGAGTCCCATGCGCACCGTGATGCTGGCTGTCGCTCTCTGCTCCGCCGTTCCGGCCTTCGCACAGCCTCCTGGCAAGGTCGCCGAGGATGCGGCGATGACGCCGGTCGAGGACGTGAACCTGAAGAAGAAAGAGATCCCGCCGGTGCTGCTTTCGGCGCAGGACGATCCCTATTCGACCGAAGCGACCCGCAACTGCGCGCAGCTCAACACAGCGCTTGGCGAACTCGATACCGTGCTTGGCCCTGACTTCGATTCGGGCATCGAGACGAAGCACGGGCTGAATGCCACGTCGGTGGCGAAAAGCGTCGTCGGCAGCTTCATCCCGTTTCGCGGCGTGATCCGGGAAGTCAGCGGCGCGGCCGGCGCTGAGCGCCGCTACAATGCCGCAGTCGACGCCGGCATCGCCCGGCGCGGCTATCTGCGCGGCATTGCCCGGACCAAGGGGTGCAAACGGCCGCGCACCGAAAGCGCCGCAACGAACTAGGCCAGCCGTCGCCCCGCCCAAACGACGCGCCCGATCACGTCCAGCCGCGACGGATCGAGCGTCGGCCAGCTCGTATAGGCAGGATTGTCGCTTTTGACCGAAACGCGCCCGCGTGCGCGGTCGACGACCAGCCGCTTGACGTTGAGCGCTCCGTCCAGCCGCAGCACATAGACGCCGTCGCGCACGCCCGCGGCGCCGTCGCTCAGATCGACCAGGATATCGTCGCCATCGTCGAGCGTCGGCGACATGGAATCCCCGACCACCTGGATCACCGACAGCTGCGCCGGATCGAGCTTTAGTCCCCGCAGCCAGCTCGGGTCGAAACGCATCCGGGCGCGGGCGCGCTCGTCGCCGGCAAAGGCGCCGTGACCGGCCGAGGCCTGCACATCCAGAACGGGCACCGAGATCAGTTCCTCTCGTTCATCCTCCGGGCCGCCGAGCATTGCCTCGCCGACGCCGAAATAGCGGGCCAGCGTGCGCCGGTCTTCCTCGTCGAGCTTTTTCGGCACCCCGCGCTTGATGAACTGTTGAATGTAGGCGGGGTTGCGCCCGAGCAGGCGAGACAGGGAGGCATAATCCTCCCGTCGTTCCCGGATCAGCGCCTCGAGCGCGGCACGAGCGTCTCCGTCCATTCCGATCCCATAGCATAGGAATTATCCTAGACAAATAGGAAATTGCCTATGAGATAGGGAAACTCCTATCGAACGCGAGTCGCGGAGGGGAGTGGGATGATTTTGAGGCAAGTCGAACAATATCTGAAGCATAGCGGGATGTCCGCGACGGCGTTCGGGCGGCAGGTCGCGCGCGATCCGCGGCTGGTGCACGATCTGCGACGCGGCCGCGAGCCGGGCGCGCGGCTCGCGCGCAGAATCATCTCGTTCATCGGAGACGACAAATGAGGCGCGCCGATCCGCACCGCGCGCTGATCCGCGCGCTCGTCGCTCGCTACCCGGGCCTGCTCGTTCTTGCCGGCACAAGCGAGCCCTGGGCGAGCATCACCTATACCGGCGCGCGCCACATGTTCACCTGCAGCGCCGGTCCCGACCTGGCGGGCATCGAAGAGGCGGAATTCGCTCTGCCCGGCCATATCGTCGCCGATATCGGGTTCGAACGAAACGGCGATCGGCTCATGATCGAGGCGCTGACAATCGAAGAAGCCTGAGGCGGAACGCGCCGCACCTCTCGCGCATTCCTCCCGGCGTGTCGGATCTCAGCACTTCGCATCTTTCCTTTGTCGATGACGAGATGCCAGGGATCACCCGGCGCCGCTTCGGCCGCGCCTTCGGCTATTTCACGCCGGATGGCGAGCGCATCACAGACCGCGACGAGATCGACCGGCTGAACGCGATCGGGCTGCCCCCGGCTTACCGCGAAGCCTGGTATTGCCCGGACCCGAACGGGCACATCCAGGCGATCGGCTGGGACGAGCGGGGCCGCAAGCAATACCGATATCATCCGGATTTCCGCGCTGCGCAGGATGCCGCCAAGTACGATCGCTGCGCTGCGTTCGGCCATGCCCTGCCCCGCCTTCGCGCCCGGGTTGAAAAGGATTTGAAGCGGTCGGGCCTCAGCAAAGACAAGGCCTGTGCGGCGGTCGTCCGGCTGCTGGACCTGTCGAAGGTCCGCATCGGCAACGAAGCCTATGCGCAGGAGAATAAAAGCTTCGGCGCGACCACGCTTCGCAAGCGGCACGTCAACGTGAAGGGGCGAACGTTGAAGCTCGAGTTCCGCGCCAAATCCGGCAAGACCTGCAAGCTCAGCCTCAGCGATTCCTCGCTGCTCCGTTTCGTGAAGCGGATGCAGGATTTGCGCGGCCAGCATCTGTTCCGCTGGCTGGACGCGGACGGCAACCCCAATCCGGTGACCTCGACCGACGTCAACGCGTACATCAAAGAGGCGATGCACGCCGATTTCACGGCGAAGCATTTCCGGACCTGGGGCGCGTCCGTCGTCGCGTTCCGCGTGCTGTTCGACACACACGGCAATGTGAGCCTCAAGCAGATGCTGGAGGTCGTGTCGGACGAACTCGGCAACACGCCGTCGATCGCACGAAAATCCTATGTGCATCCGGCATTGATCGACCTCGCCAAATCCGGGGCACACTGGGGCGCGAGCATGAAATTGCCGCGCACAACGCGCTATCTCGACCGTTACGAACGCGGTCTGATTGCATTTCTCGACCAGCTCGACGAGGCTGATGCGGGCCAGCGCGCGGCCGCCTGACTGAGGGAGAACGACCCATCGCTATCCAACGACCCGCCGGGGCCTTCGACGCGGCCGGCCGGCAACTAAGCCAGCTCTATTCCGATACCATCATCTGGCTGCAGCAGCATTTCCTGCAAATCCTGATCGGCCTAGCCGCCGGCGCGCTGATCGTCATCGTGCTGCTCGCGGTCCGCGGGCTCGGGGCGCGGCTGTGCCGCCGCGACCGTTCCGGTACGGGCTGGGCGACGATCTTTGGCCGCGCGCTCGACCGGACCGGCACCATCTTCATTCTCGCGCTCGCGGCCAAGCTGGTCGACGGCTATGCGCAGCCGCCCGAGTTGTTCAAGCAGACGATCGACTTCATCTTCGTGATCGCGAGCGTCATCCAGGTCGCGGTCTGGGTGCGGGAGATCATCCTGGGGTTCATCGAGCACCGGACCGGCGCTGGTGAGCATGAGGCGCTCGGCAGCGCCTTGGGGATCATCCGCCTGCTCGTGACGATCGCGTTGTTCGCGATCGCGGCGATCGTCATCCTCGACAATCTGGGCGTCAACGTCACCGGCCTCGTCGCCGGCCTCGGCATCGGCGGCATCGCGATCGGCCTTGCCGCCCAAGGCATTTTCGCCGACCTGTTCGCCGCGCTGTCGATCCTGTTCGACCGGCCGTTCCGCCGCGGCGACTCGATCGCCTACGACACGACGAGCGCAAGCGTGGAGGCGATCGGGCTCAAGTCGACGCGGCTACGCGCCATCACCGGCGAGCAGCGGATCATTTCGAACAAGAACCTGCTCGACAAGGAAATCCGCAACAACAGCCGGCTGCTCTATCGCCGCGGCAAATTCGCATTGGGCGTCGTGTATCAGCTCGATCCCGCCCGTGCGGCGGATCTTCCGGGCCTGTTGCGGGAGATTGTGGAAGCCCAGGGACAGCAATTCGTCCGGGCAGGCTTTGTCGGCTTCGGAGCAAGCTCGCTCAATTTCGAAGTCGAGTTCGACGTCGCGAGCGCCGATTACCAGGACTTCTACAATGCGCGTCATGCGATCGGCATGGCGATCTTGAAGCGCTTCAACGACGAGAAGATCGATCTTGCGTACCCAACCCAGACGACCTTCACCGCAGCACCCGACGGACGCATGATCATGCCGTATCCCGACGTGCAGAAGGTCGCGGGCGTTGAGCCCGTCCCCCCCGCGCCGCCCCGGACCTGAGGGGAAATCAGGTGCCGGGGACCGCCTCCGGAAGTCGGGGAGAGAGGGAGGCGAATGCCGGCCGGGGAAGAGCGGCACGGCGCGAGGAAGCCTGTGGTCAGGCGGCGAGCGGCTGCGGCGCCCCCGCCTTCAACATCCGGGTCCAGTTCTCGACGGTCACGCAGTCGAGATATTCACGCTGCATTTCCGCGGTGAGCACCTCGATCATCTGACAGCCGTCGATCCAGATCTCGATCACGCCGAATTTGCCGCCGCGCTTGCAATATTTCGCGTTCCAGCCCTCACGCTCGGCGATCGCGTAGATGCGCTCCGCCGCCAGGTCCGTCGACATCGCGAAATGGGTGGCGTTGTTGCGCCGCTTTTCGCCGATCGTGCCGACCGCGTCGGCGCCGGTCTCCGTAAGCATCGTGCCGCGCGGATAGACCTCGATCATTGTGCCATTGTCGGCACCATGGAACGCCATCCACGAGCCCACGCCGACCGGCGGGAAGGGCAGCGCCTTGCCGCCCCAGATCTCCGCGAGCACTTCGGCCACGCGCTTGGGATCGTCGGCTTCGATCGACAGGTGAAACAGCATGCTCGTCTCCGTTGAACTCTCGGAGCCTGTCTGGACAGGTCCGTGGAGACGCGCTGTGACAGAACCCACACCGCGAAAAACGGAGCATTCGACGAAGCCGCAGCTTCAGGAGGCGAGGCGACCAAGGCCGCCCCTGGCGCGACGAAACTCAGTTCGGCAGCGCGTTCGTGTCCACCTTGTCCACCCATTGCGGATAGAAGGCCGGCGAGCGGCTCGACCAGCCGGGCGCGGTCGCCGCGGCTTCGCTGATTGACTGCAGCAGCTTGCGGCGCTTTTCCGGATGCAGGTGCGGCAGCGCGGCGGCGGCGCAGAAAGAGCTCGGCAGCCACGGCCGCACGCCCGGGCCGATCAGCCGTTCGTAGAGGAAACGATAGGCCGAAAAGCTGTTCAGCCGATCCTGCCCCAGATCGAAAGCCGACAGGGTGATCAGCGGCGTGAGGAAGGGCTCGACGGCATCGAGTCCGCTATCGTCGGGCACCAGCGCGCGGATTTCATCCAGCCGCTCGTACATCTTGGTCTGGGCCTTGATGCTGGCCGCCTCGACCATGTCGCGCGACCAGATCTTGATCGCATCTTCACGCTCCAGCCCGATATCGAGCGAGCGGCGGATGTAGCGCTGCGTCCCTGCCGGGAAGCCCGCAAACTCCTTCATTTCCACCAGGGCCATCGCGCCAGCGGCGGGTCCGACCTTGCTCGCCATCACTTCGTACTCCGACCTTTTGCCGTTAACCTTATGCGCCCACGGTGCTTTCCACGCCGTTAACCGCACAGAGCCCCGCTCAGGATCGGATCAGAAAGGGTGTTGCAAGGCAACATAGGTTGCGACGAATGCCCGCCGCCACATCGTCAAAGCCGTGGATAAACCGGCTTGTTACTGGCTGTTGGCGCGTTCAGCCTCGGCTTCGGCGTCCTCGTCATAACCGGACGACGGTGCCGGGTCCTGGCTGCCAGGAGCAGCCGCCGAGGGAGGATCGGACGCGTCCATCGACTCGTCCGAGCCGGCGTCCACCTTCGCGTCGGCATCGAACGGGTCGCGTTTCAGCCGTTTTTCGATGGAAGGGTCGCGGCCGGCATCCTGGCGCGGGTCACGCGACGTGTCTTGAGTTCCGGTGTCGGCCATGGGATCACTCCGAAGTCATGTCTTCTGACGCACCCGTAACGAACGAGCCGGAAGCCGGGTTCCTGCTGCCGTTCGATGAACCCGCTCTGCGGTTCGACCGGCGGCAGGAGGACCTGTCGCGCCGGAGCCTCTGGAGCGTTAGGACAGGGGCAATGAAGGAAGACACCGGCGATCGCCGGCGCAGTCGCGTCGCGCTAGAGGTCGCGACCTATTCGATTCTGGGCTTCTGGCTGTTCTACGTCGTCATCGCGTCGACGCAGTCGCTGATCGTCGGCTGGGACAATCAGTTCGAACTCGTGCAGCGCCGGATCGGCGTGACGATCGCCGGCATCGCACTGACATTCCTGCTCTACGCCATCCTGCGCAGGTTCGATGATCGTTCGTTCGGCGAGCGGATCGCGGTTGCCTTCATTGCGGCCGTGCCGTGTGCGATCGGGATCGGGCTGGCGAACTATTATTTCTTCAACGCCTATAAGCCGGAAGTGATCTACCGCGACCCGGAGATGCTGCGGGAGATGATCCGGCATCCGTACATGGCAAAGAACATCGCCGAGATCGCCGTCTCCCGCTATTTCTTCCTGACCGCCTGGGCCGCGCTGTACCTCGCCATTTCCTACGCCAGCGAAACGCGCGAGGCCGAACGCCGCGTCGCCGCCTTCGCGCAAACGGCCAAGGAAGCGGAGATCCGGGCGCTGCGCTACCAGGTCAATCCGCATTTCCTGTTCAACACGCTGAACTCGCTGTCGTCACTGGTGATGACCGGCCGCACGCACGAGGCCGAAGCGATGATCATGAACCTGTCGACCTTTTACCGGACCAGCCTGTCCGGCGACCCGATGGACGATGTTCCACTGGCCGAAGAAGTGCGCTTGCAACGCCTCTATCTCGATATCGAAGCAGTCAGGTTCCCCGACCGGCTGAAGACCGAAATCGACTTGCCCGAAGAGTTGATGCAGCTCTGCGTGCCCGGACTGATCCTCCAGCCGCTGGTCGAGAACGCGATCAAATACGGCGTGTCGAAAGCCAACCGCCCGGTCACCATCTCGATCACGGCCCGCAGCGAGCGTGGCAAATTGGTTCTGACGGTCTCCGACGACGGCAAGGGCCCCGGCGAGGCCGCGGAGCACGGCACCGGCGTCGGGCTTGCGAATGTCCGCGATCGGCTCCAAGCCCGCTTCGGGAGCAAGGCGGGGCTGGTGACTCACGCGCCGAAAGGCGGGGGCTTCGTCGTGACCGTGGCGATGCCTGAGGTGAAGGATGGATGTCACTAGCGTAAAGCCGGTTCGTACGCTGATCGTCGACGACGAGCCGTTGGCGGTGGAGCGGCTCCAGGTGCTGTGCGCGCGCGAGCCGTTGATCGATCTGGTCGGCACTGCGTCGGAAGGCCATGCCGCGTTGCGGCTGACCGAAGCCCTTGAGCCGGAGACCCTGCTGCTCGATATTTCGATGCCTGAGCTCGACGGCATGGGCGTCGCGCGGGCGCTGGGCCAGGCGAAGCACCGGCCGGCAGTCGTGTTCGTGACGGCGTTCGACAGCTTCGCGGTCGAGGCATTCAATGTCGCCGCAGTCGATTACCTGTTGAAGCCGGTCTCGCCCGATCGGCTGCGACGCGCGCTAGAGCGGGTAGTGGAACGCCGGGGCAGCGTTGAGAGCGGCATGCCCGCCCATAGCTACGTCACCGAATTTTGGGTGCCTCACCGCTCCGAGCTGATCCGCATCGCCGCGCAGGATATCGAGCGGATCGATGCCGAGCGCGACTATATGCGCCTTCATATCGGCCAGCGCAGCTACCTGCTGCACCAGACGATCAGCGCGCTGGAAGCCCGGCTCGATCCCGACAAATTCATTCGCCTGCACCGATCGACGATCGTTCGCCGCGACCGGGTCAAAGGCCTGAAGCACGACGGCGGCGGTGTCTGGTCCGCCGATCTGGGCGATGGCGAGGAAGTGCGGATCGGACGGACATATCTGGACCACGCGAAAGCAATGGCAGGCAGATAAATTCTCGCCGGAACTGAACACAAAAATGCCCCGACCCTTTCGGGCCGGGGCTCCGTTGCGGTCCGGGAAATGGGGAAGCACCGGACCAGGGAAACAACTTCTCAGTTGGCCGCGACCCGAATCGACGTGCCGGCCTGCGCAAAGACCTCGACAAGACCGCGATTGGCGTTGGCGATCGCGTCATCCTCGCAGGCCAGGTTCGCCTTGCGCGAGAAATAGGAGAGCTGGTCGACCGGCCCGCAGACCGTCGCGGCTGCATAGGCGATCCGCCGGCCGAGCGTCGCCTTGCCGGTATCCGACTTCAGGTCGAGATCACCGAAACGGACGAGCATCGTGCGCGGCGCATTCATCTCGGCCTTTGCCGGATTGACGGCGAACGTGAGAAGACCGGCGGTGACGGAGGCCAACAGGGCCTTGGAAACATGACGGGCAAACATGGCGTATCCTTCCTTCGATGGCGTCGGGGCGGCTCCGAAGGGGGCGGAGCCATTTGGCGGCGGGCCAGTCGGGGCCGGGGAGCTTAACCGCCCCGCCGCGCACTCTTGGATTACGCCGGGGGCCTCACCCATGCAGCCGGGCTTCGACCGGCCCGGACTTGGCTTCGGCGAAGGTCGCCCTGGCCCGACGAATGGAAAATCAGGTTCGACGAGCGTCGAGCGAAGGGCTCAGCGCCTGCCGACCGAGCGGCGCGCGACGTAAAGAATCGCACTGAGCCCGATTGCCGCGAACAGGCCCATAATCTCGTTCGGCTGACCGAGCGCGATTAGGGCGACCATGCTGAGCACGCCGATTGTGGCCGCGATCCGCAGGCCCGGAACGCGGAAGGCGGATCCGAGCAGCTGCACATTGTCGCGCCTGAGCTTCACGGCCGCCAGACAGGCACCGATATAGATCGGGGCCGTCGCCAGCGCCGAGAGCAGCACCAGCCAGTCGAACTCGCCGGCCAGCGCAAGCGCCGTGCCCAGAATAGCGTGCGTCAGGATTGCAGCGGTCGGAACCTGGGTGCGCTCGCTGACCCGGCCGAGCGCTGCCGGCAGGAAGCCGTCGCGCGCAAAGGCGAACAGAATGCGCGGTGCGCCGAGCACATCGCTGCCGAGCCAGGCGCCGCGGGAAATCGCCGCGCCAAGCGCGATGAGCAGCACCAGCCCCGGATGGACCACGCCGAGCGCCTGGGCGAGCGGCTCCTTCGACTGCGCAAGCTGCGGGCCGAGCAATCCCTGCGCCACCACCTGGATCGCGATGTAGAGCAGCAGCACGCCGCCCATTGCGAGCATCAGCGCACGCGGCACGGTTCGCTCCGGCCGCGACACCTCGCCGCTCGCGCTCAGCATCGTCTCCATGCCCGAAAAGGTGAAGATCGACAGGATGATCGCAGCGCCGAACGAGCCGGGACCGACGCTGCCGGTCGGCTTCAGGTTGGCCGGATCGACCCAGAAGGCACCCACGCCGATGAATAGCAGCAGCGGCACCAGCTTCACGACGGTCGCGATGCCGGCGAAGCGCGCGCCTTCGCGCGCACCGCGCAGGTTGATCGCGGTGACCAGCGCCATCACGGCCACGATCAGCACGATGCGCTGCACCCCAGGCGCGCCGAGAGGATACAGCGCGACGATCGCATCGGCGAAAGCGGCAGCGATGCCGCCGGCCGCCAACACGCAGCTCAGCCACAGCATCATGCCTGCGATGAAGCCCGGCGCAGGGCCGAACGCCGCCTCGACATAGGCATAGGTGCCGCCGCTGGACGGCACGCGGCTCCCCGCTTCGGCACAGCACAACACGATCGCGCCCATTGCGATCCCGCAGGCTAGCAGCGCAAACGGAGCCCAGGCGCCGACAGAGCCGGCGAGCGCGGCCGGCGCGGCGAAGATGCCGCCGCCCACCACCACGTTGATGATCGTGGCGGCAAAGCTCCAGACGCCGATCTCGCGCACCAGCCCTGCATCGCGGTGGACTACTTCTGCCTTGATCGTCGTCGCCATCCGCGCCCCCCTTATCGTCGCCAGCTTTCAGGGTTTTGGAGGCGATGGCAAGGCGCACGAAAAAGGGCGCGGCCTGTCCGGCCGCGCCCTGCATCGGAAATCGACGATCAATGGTTCTGCGTGACCGTCGTCGTTGTCTTGACCTTCGGCGTGGTCCGCACGGTGCGTGTCGTGGTCGTGCGCTTGCGCACCGGCGCCTTGTGAACCGTGCCCGAACCCGAGGTGACCGTCGAGCCTGCGGTCTCGGTCGACGTCGTCACGGTCGTCTGGGCGGGCGCCGGCGGAGTGGCCGCGGCAGCAGCGGCCTGGGCGCGCGCCGCATCGGCGGCCGCCGCGGCCTGCTGCGCGGCATCTACGGCCGCATCCGCACGGGCGTTCGCGGCCGCCGCCTGATCCTGCGCCGCACCGATCGCAGCCTGAGTTTGCGCCTGCTCCGCAGCCTTCGCCGCGCCCTGCGCCTGCTGGGCCCGGGCAAGCGCCCGATCGGCGAGCTCCTGCGCCTTCAGCGCGGCATCGATCGCCACCGTCTTGTGTCCCCGACCAAGCTGCTCGCGCGCTTCACGCAACCGGGCCTGCGCCTCCGTCGTCAGCGACGCGTCGGCACCGGCGCCGCCGGCCTGCAGCGCGGCGTTGATCTTGGCATCAGCCGCGGCAATCGATTGTTCCGCACGATCCTTCTTGCCCGCAAGCGCCGGCGTCGCTGCAACGATCAGCAGCCCCGAGAAGGCGAGACTTCGGGCAAATCCGTTGATGCTACGCATAACTCTACTCCCGACTGGTTGAACCGGCGCGCAAAACGAGCGGGCGCGAGCGGCGGTTCCTGATGCAGGTCAGGCGCGGGCGTGCGCTGCCTTGCTGTCCGGAGGCGCATCGGCCCGGTCGCCAAGTCCGTAATCCCGGAAAACCTCGGCAACTCGAATGCGATAATCACGGAACACGCCGGCGCGCCCGAGGGCCTGTGCTGTCCTGTGTTCGGCAGTGTTGCGCCACGCCGCGACGGCCGCTTCGCCTTGCCAGAATGAGAGAGACAGCAGCTTTTCCGGGTCGCCCAGGCTCTGGAACCGTTCGACCGAGATAAAGCCCGGCATGTCGTCCAGCAGCGGCCGGAGCTGTGCCGCCAGGTCCAGATAGTCGCCGCTGTGCGCCGCGTCGGTCCAGCCTTCGAAGATGACGGCGATCATGCGCGCAGTCCCGCAACGGGGCGCAGGAACAGCCGGTCCTCGCGCCGGATGAACTGCTCGCGCCGGGCGAAGGCGAAGTTGTCGCGAGCCGCATCATGCTCCTTCAGCCGCGCGCGATAGGTTTCGTAAGCAGCCAGGCTCTCGATCGTATAGACGCCGTAGCCCACCGTTGCCGATCCCTCGTGCGGCGCGAAATAGCCGATAAGGTCTGCCCCGCATTCGGGAATGGCCTGTCCCCAGGCGCGGGCATAATGCTCGAACTTCGCCGTCTTGAACGGGTCCAGCTCGTAACGGATGAAGCAGGCGATCATGGGCTTTCCTCCTCGCCCGACCGATAGGGGCCCCTCACGCTCGATGTTTCGTCCGCGCCCGAAGCATTCGCGCCGCTGCCATGCTAGGCCGGAACCATGACGACGATCGCGCGACTGGCCGAAACGGCTGCACTGATCGGCGATCCGGCGCGCGCGGCCATGCTGTACGCGCTGATGGACGGCCGCGCCTTCACTGCCGGCGAGCTGGCGCAGGCCGCAGGCATCACGCCGCCCACGGCCAGCGGCCACCTCGCCCAGCTCGTCACCGCCGGAATGCTCGCGGTCGAGCCCCAGGGGCGCCACCGCTATTTCCGCATCGCCTCGCCAGAGATCGGCGGGATCGTCGAGGGCCTGATGGCCGTCACAGCCAATCGAGTGGACCGGCTACCCAACCCCGGCCCGCGCGACCCGGCGCTGCGCAAGGCCCGCATCTGCTACGACCATCTGGCAGGCGAACTCGGCGTCGCCCTGTTCGGATCGCTGGCCAAGGCCGGCCACATCAACGTATCACCGGAAGGCGCCGGTCTGACGGCCAGCGGCACGCGCCTTCTCGACCGGCTCGGGATCGAATGGCCCGAAAGCCGCCGCCTCGCCTGCCGCCCCTGCCTCGACTGGAGCGAACGCCGCCACCACCTCGCCGGTCAGGCCGGCGCGGCGATCTGCTCCGCCGCCCTCGCCCGCGGCTGGGTGCGCCGGCGCCAGGGCACGCGGACGCTGGACATCACGCCCGCGGGCGCAAAGGCGTTCGCCGATAGCTTCGGCGTGCGGCTGGGCTAACTCTACGCCCGCCAGTGCTCGCACGACTGGCCCCAGATGTGGATCGGCGCGCTCTCGAAGGGCGGCGGCAGCTTGCCCGGCCCGCGCAAAACCGACCCGAGCCGCTCGGCGACGCGGATCGAGCCGGTATTCGCCGGATCGATGCAATGGATCACCTCGGTCCAGCCGAGCGTATGGAAGGCCCAGTCGATGGCCCGCGCTGCGCCTTCGGTCGCATAGCCCTGGCCCCAGGCGCTGCGCACCAGCCCCCAGCCGACTTCCGTCCCCGGCCAACCTTCCGGCGCCCAAGGACCCAGGCGCCCGATCCAGCGCCCGCTTGCCCTCTCGATGAAACATTCCGAAGCCCTTCAGCGCCCAGCTCCCGGTCATCGCCGCCACGCCGCGCCATGCCGCCGCTCGCGGCTGGGCGCCGCCGATGAAGCGCGCCGCCTCTTCGTCGCCCATCAGCTCCGCCCAGCCATCGAGGTCGTCGGCCATCGGCGGCCGCAGGATCAGCCGCTCGGTCTCCAGCGTCGGTCCGAGCGCGCTCATCCCGTGCACCGCCCCTTGCCCGGACCCCACACAGCCCGGCCAGGCGTGGCGCCGGTATGTTCGCCGTCCTTCAGCACCTGCACGCCGTTCACGAACACGTCGCGCATCCCGGTCGCATAGACCTGCGGCTTGTCGTAGGTCGCGCGATCGGCGATCGTCCTGGGGTCGAACACGACGATGTCGGCGAAATATCCAGCCTTCAGCGATCCGCGGTCCTTCAACCTCAGGTTCGTCGCCGGAAAGCTGGTCAGCCGCCGCACCGCGTCCTGCAGCGTCGTCGTCTTTTCGTCCCGCACATATTTGCCGAGCAGCCGTGCGAAATTGCCATAGGCGCGCGGGTGGGTGGCCGATTTCAGGAACACGCCCTCCGGCGCCTGGCTCTCCGCGTCCGATCCGAACGCGACCCAGGGGATCGCCGTCTGCCGCGCGACGTTCTTCTCGTCCATCAGGAAATAGGCCGTGCCCACGCGGCTGCCGTCCTCGATCACCAGGTCGATCGCGGTTTCCTCCGGGCTCTTCCCGCGCATTTTCGCGACCTCGGCCAGCGTCTTGCCGGTCAGCGGCTTCAGCGCCGGGTTCTTGAAGGCGAGCAGCAGCACCTTGTCGTCGCCGCCGGTCTGAAGCCGCAGATTCTCCCAGCCTTTCCCCGGCTGCTTCATCTCGGCGATCACCCGCGCGCGGATCGCCGGGTCCTTCAGCCGCGCGATCCACGCCTCCAGCCCGCCGTCCTGCACCCACAGCGGCAGCGCCGCGTCCAGCCCGGTCGCGCCGGCGGTGTAGGTGTACATATCGGCAGTGATGCGCGTGCCGGCCTTGCGCGCGGCCTCGACGCGCTCGATCACCGCCGGCAGCTTGCCCCAATTGCCCGCGCCCGCTTCCTTCAGGTGATAGATTTCCGCCGGCCCGCCGGACTGCTTCGCGATCTCGATCAGCTCATCGATCGCGCCCAGCAGATCGTCGCTCTCGTTGCGGATATGGCTGATATACATGCCGCCGCACTTCGCGCTTTCGGTCGCCAGCGCGATCAGCTCGGGCGTCTCGGCATAATTGGCAGGCGCGTAGATCAGCGACGATCCGACGCCCAGCGCGCCTTCGTTCACCGCCTGGCGCACCAGCCCGCGCATCCGGTCTAGCTGCTCAGGCGTCGGGTCGATGTCCTTTTCGCCCAGCTCATGGATGCGCACCGTGGTCGCGCCGACGAAGCTCGCGACATTGGGCGCGATGCCGCGCTTTTGAAGGAAGGTCAGATATTCACCCAGCGTCGTCCAGCTGACCGGATATCTGATGTCGCCCTGCCGCTTTTCGTAATCGGCCTTCATCTGCGGCGTGAATGGTCCCATCGACCAGCCCTCGCCGAATACCTCCAGCGTCACGCCCTGGCGAATATCCCCTTGGCTGCGGCCGTCCTGCACCAGCGAGTCGGTCGACCAGCTGAGCATGTTGATGAAGCCCGGCGCAACGGCGAGGCCCCTCGCGTTGACCTCTCGCGCGCCGTTCCCGGAGAATTTGCCGATCACGACGATCCTGTCGCCCTTCAGCGCAACGTCGCCGACAAAGGGCGCGCCTCCCGACCCGTCATAGATCGTTCCGCCGCGGATCACGACGTCATAGGCCGGCTGCGGCGAAGCACTGGTCAGCAGCGCGGCAGCAAGTAACGCAAAAGCTGGACGGATCATCGGCTCCCCCTTGTTTCGGGAAAGCCTAGCGTGCTCAGAGCAGGTTGGAAGAGGGCGTGGAGCCCGACATCACCAGCACTGCGTCATAGCCGAACACGACACGCAGCAATTCCGGATCGACCTTGCTGCTGTTCGAATAGACCAGCGGACGAAGGGCGTGGGTGTCGAACAGCGTGAACGCGTCGGGCCGTGCCTCGCCGATCATCCATTCAAGGCCCTTCTGATAGCTGTCCTTGGGAGCGTTCGGCGCATAGCGGAACCTAGTCGGATCGAAGACGGCAGCACGGGACTCGTTGCCGGGCAGCACCAGCAGGTGAAAGCTGCGTGCGCCCCGCGCTTCGGCCAGCTCCGGCACCAGTGAGCCCAGATCGAACGTGCTGGTCTCGTTCAGGCCACGGATCATGTGATTGGAGCCGTACTTAAGCAGCACCTTGGGCGGCTTCGGTGACGCCGCACAGGGCTGCCAGTGGCGAAGAAAATTGCGCCGCATGTTCGCTGCGCGACGAGCGTTCGAAGCCCAGCCCTGGCGCGACACCCAGAGCCGATTGACCTCGAAGGTTTCCTCCAGCGTCGATAGGATCCAGTCCGCCTCGGGGCCGATGCCGGGCCAGGCCGCGCGCACAGCACGCACCAGTTCGGGGTCGCCGCCGAAGCTGTACATAAAGCGCGGATTGCGGGTTGCCTCATACTGCGCCCAGGACTCTGTCGACGCCTTTTCCAGTTGACTGAGTGCCGCCTCCGCCGCAGCGGGCTTGCGCATCGGCTTCAGCAGATGGATCAGGCGACGGTCGGCACCGACCTCATAATCATTGCCCCAGATCACCTGGCGCGCGCCGGGCACCGCGGCTCGCGCCGCGGAAAGCCATTCGGCCTCCTCGCGCATGCCGAAAAAGGCGACGTTGGAGCCCTGGTCGCCGAAATAATCGGTCAGGGCCGGGACGCCGCCGCGGACGAGCACCCGGTCCACCTCCCGCGCCATTGGCGGCGATATCTCGACCGCGACATGGCCATAGCCAGCCGGCACCAGATCCCGGAACAGCTGAGCCGCGAGCTTCGGGTTCTCGGCGATGCCATGCTCCTCGCCCAGCAGGAAGAACGCGGCGTCCCGGCCCTGGCCAACCAGCCAGTTATAGGCCGCGCCCGAAAAGCGGCCATCCGCGAAATCGAGCCGCTTTCGCGCATCCCGTGCCGCCCCGCGCACCTTGTCCTCGGCGGTGGGCGAGGACGTTTGCGCCACGACCGGCGCCAGTGGAGCCGCCGCCAGCACCGCGCTTCCTGCCAGAACCGAACGCCGATCGAGCATCGCCCACCTTTCGACTGTGTATTGCTCGAATAATACACCATGACACACCTGTCCAGCGGCTTGTCGACACCGCCCCTTCGCCTCTACGGCGCTGGTCATGACCAAGACCGCGGACTTCCTGATCATCGGCGGCGGGATCGCCGGCCTCTCCACCGGCGCCCGGCTGGCGAAACATGGCAAGGTCGTTCTGCTGGAGGCGGAGGAAGCGATCGGCTATCACAGCTCCGGCCGCAGCGTGACCTTCTCCCATTTCGGGATCGGCGGCGTGACGGTGAGGGCCCTCACCGCCTACAGCCGCGCCTTTTTCCAGTCCCCGCCCGACAGCTTCGACCCGCTTGCCGCGGTCAGGCCGGCGCTGTTCATTGCCAACCAGGCGATGGTCCCCGCGCTCGACGAGCTCGAGCGAATCACGCGCAGCCACGCGGACGCCGTCGAGCGGCTCGATGCCCAAAGCGCGGCAGATTATTGCCCGGCGCTCCGCTGGGCGCCCGATGCGGTGGTGGCCGCGTTCGTCCACCGCGAAGGGCTGAAGCTCGATCAGCACGCGTTGCTTCAGGGCTATGCGCGCGCGATCCGTGCCGCGGGGGGCGAGATCGTGAACGGCACCCGCGTCGCGTCGATCGGCCCCAGGTGGCGCGTCCAGACCGAGGCCGGCGACAGCTACGAGGCCCCGATCCTGGTCGACGCGGCCGGCGCGTGGGCGGACCATGTCGCCAAGCTTGCAGGCGTTCAGCCGCTGAGGCTTTCGCCGCTCCGCCGCACGATCATCGTGTTCGATCCGCCATCGGACATGAGCGTGCGCGACTGGCCGTTCGTGAAGACCGCAGTCGATTATATGTACCTGATGCCCGATTCCGGCCGCCTGCTCGCGTCCCCTGTCGATGAGAATCCGGACGAACCTTGCGATGCCCAGCCCGACGAGCTCGACATGGCGATCGCCGCGCATCGGGTGACCGAGTTCACCACGCTCGACGTCCGTCGGATCACCCACAAATGGGCGGGCCTGCGGACGTTCGCGGCCGATCGCGTGCCGGTCGCTGGCTTCGCGCCCGATGCCGAGGGGTTCTTCTGGCTTGCCGGCCAGGGCGGCTATGGCCTCCAGACCGCGCCGGCGATGGCCGAGATTGCAGAGGCCCTGGTCCTCGGCACCGCCTGGCCGCAGGCGATCGCGGCAGCGGGCGTTACGATGGAGCAGATCAGGCCGGAGCGACTGCTCCAGCGATCCTCGACATAGCGTGCACGCTCCCCTATCGCCGCGCCAGATTCAGGGAGAGAGGATTTAATGACCGCTAGCCACAATCTCGATCGCGTTCTGGTGCTGGAGATGGTCCGCGTGACCGAGGCAGCGGCGATCGCCGCGTCGAAGCTGATCGGCCGTGGCAATGAAAAGGCAGCAGACGCCGCCGCGGTCGAGGCGATGCGCGAGGCGCTGAACTCACTCGATATCGAAGGCACCGTCGTCATCGGCGAAGGCGAACGCGACGAAGCGCCGATGCTTTATATCGGCGAAAAGGTCGGATCGGGGACCGGTCCGGCGATCGACATCGCGCTCGATCCGCTGGAAGGAACGACCATCACAGCCAAGGCGGGCCCGAACTCGCTCGCTGTCCTCGCCATTGCGGACAAGGGCTGCCTGCTGAATGCGCCCGACGTCTATATGGACAAGCTGGCGGTCGGCCCCGGCTATCCCGAGGGCGTGATCGATCTCGACAAGAGCCCGGCGGAGAATATCCGCGCAATCGCCGCGGCCAAGGGCGTCCAGCCGAACGAGGTGATCGCCTGCGTGCTCGACCGGCCGCGGCACGAAAAGCTGATCGCCGAGCTGCGCGAGGTCGGCTGCGGCATCATGCTGATCCCGGACGGCGACGTCGCCGGCGTGATCGCGACCACCAACCCGGATACGACCATCGACGTCTATATGGGCTCGGGCGGCGCGCCGGAGGGCGTGCTGGCGGCCGCTGCGCTGCGCTGCGTCGGCGGCCAATTCAAGGGGCGCCTGCTGTTCCGCAACGACGACGAGCGCGCGCGTGCGCGGAAGTGGGGCATCGAGGACCTGAACAAGGTCTACGACCTGAATGAGCTCGCAAAGGGCGACTGCATCTTTGCCGCGACCGGCGTCACCGACGGATCGCTGCTGGAAGGGGTCAAGCGTCGCAAGGGCGGCATGATGACCACCGAAAGCGTGGTGATGCGCGCCAGCACCGGCACGGTCCGCTGGGTCAAGGCGGAGCATCACAAGGCGGGATAAGCTCCTCCCCTGGAACGGGAAGATTTCCATTGTCGCGCGTTCGGCTTTCATGGACGCCCTCGCCCCAATGGAAGCCAAGCTGGTCGATGCCCTCCCGGACGAACCCGGCTGGCAGTTCGAACCCAAATGGGACGGGTTCCGATGCATCGCGGTGCGCGACGGCGATGATCTCCAGCTGATCTCGAAATCGGGCAAGCCGCTCGGGCGCTACTTCCCCGAGGTGGCGGCGATGCTGGCCGCGCTCGAGCCGAAGCGGTTCATCCTCGATGGCGAGCTGATCATCCCGGTCGGCGATTGCCTGTCCTTCGAAGCGTTGCAGCTGCGACTGCATCCGGCGGAAAGCCGCGTGCGCAAGCTCGCGGCCGAAACGCCGGCGCAATATATGCTGTTCGACCTGCTGGCACTCGACGACGCGATGCTGGCGCCCGAGCCTCTGTCGGCGCGCCGCAAGCAGCTGGAGAGGTTCCACGCAAAGCATGGCTCCCCGTCGCTCCTGCAGTCGCCGGCGACGACCGATCGCGCCCAAGCCGAGGCGTGGCTTGCCCATAGCGGCGGCGCGCTGGATGGAGTCGTGGCCAAGCGGCTCGATGAGCCGTACCGGCCCGGCGAGCGGGCGATGCTGAAAGTGAAGCAGATCCGCTCGGCCGACTGCGTCGTCGGCGGCTTTCGCTACGCCTCGGGAAAGAAGGAAGTCGGCTCGCTGCTGCTCGGGCTGTTCGACGAGGAAGGGCGCCTCGATCATGTCGGCTTCTGCCCACCGCCCGGCGACAAGGCCGCGCTGACGGAGCGGCTCGAGGCCTTGGTCGAGCCGCCGGGCTTCACCGGCGATGCGCCGGGCGGGCCGAGCCGCTGGTCGACCGAGCGCTCGGGCGAATGGCAGCCGCTCCGCTGGGAGCTGATCGCGGAGGTGAAATACGATCAGATCACGGGCCAGCGCTTTCGGCATGCGACCCGATTCCTGCGCTGGCGCCCGGACAAGGCGCCGGAGCAATGCCGAATGGACCAGCTCGCGCAGGAGCTACGGCCGGCGGAGTTGGCATCCGTTGTTGCTGCTTGAACGTGTCGGCGCAGTGACTATGATAAAATCATATAGGAGGATCTATGCCCGCCCCAGCCGAAAAGCCCGTGACCGTGACCCTAGGCAAAATGGGACGGCTGGCGCGGCGGCTGGTCGAGGAAGGTCGCTATGCATCGGTCAGCGAAGTGATGCGCGCCGGGCTGCGCGCTCTGGAACGCGAGGAAGCCGCACTCGACGAGCTGATCAAGGAGAAAGTCGCCGAAGCTCTTGCCGACCCGCGGCCTCCCATTCCGATGGAACAGGTTTTCGCAGACCTGCATGAACGGCATGTTAAGCGCATGACCTCGTGAACTATCGGATCGAGTGGCACGTTCTCGCCAGAGCCGATCTGTTCGATATCTATGACTGGATTGCCGAGCACGCCGATCCTCAGACGGCTTACGCCTATACTGCACGAATCGAGCGACGCTGCGAGTCTCTCAGCGCGTTTCCGCATCGCGGGACCCCCAGAGACCATTTTGAGCCCGGGCTTCGTTCGATCACGTTCGAGCGAAGGGTCATCATCGCCTATCGCGTAGAGAAGGACCGAGTCCTGATCCTGCGGCTGATCCGGACCGCCCGCGATATCGCCGCTCAGTTCGCGAACGACGAGGCTTAGCCCAGCGCCTTTTTCAGCAGCTCGTTCACGACCTGCGGGTTGGCCTTGCCGCCCATCGCCTTCATCGTCTGGCCGACGAAGAAGCCGAACAGGGCCTGTTTGCCGCCGCGATACTGCTCGACTTTGTCGGCGTTGGCGGCGAGCACCTTCGCGATCTCCGCCTCGATCGCGCCGGTATCGCTGGTCTGCTTGAGGCCCCGCGCCTCGACGATCGCGGCCGGGTCCTCGCGGGTCTCCAGCATGATCTCGAACACCTGCTTGGCGAGCGTGCCCGACAGCGTGCCGTCCGCGACCAGCGCCAGCAGTTCGGCGCCCTGCTCCGGGCTCACCGGACTGTCCTCGACCGAAAGGCCGAGCCGGTTGAGCGCCCCGAACAGGTCGGAAATCACCCAATTGGACGCGGCCTTCGCCGGAACCTTGTCACCGCCCGCCGCCAGCAGCGCCTCGAACCAGCGCGCGGTCTCCACCTCCGCGGTCAGCACCGCAGCGTTGTAGGCGCTGATGCCGAGTTCCGTCTCGAAGCGGCGGCGTTTGGCGTCGGGCAGCTCGGGAAGGCTGTCCCTGCATTCGGCGATGAAAGCGTCGTCCAGCTCCAGCGGCAGCAGGTCGGGATCGGGGAAATAGCGATAATCGTGCGCGTCTTCCTTGGAGCGCATCGACCGCGTCTCGCCCTTGTCCGGATCGAACAGCCGGGTTTCCTGGACAATCCGGCCCCCCGATTCGAGTACGTCCACCTGGCGGTTCGCTTCGAACTCGATCGCCGCCATCACGAAACGCACCGAGTTGACGTTCTTGGTCTCGGTGCGCGTGCCGAATTCGTCGCCCGGCTTCCGCACCGAGACGTTCACGTCGGCCCGCATCGAGCCTTCTTCCATGTTGCCGTCGCAGCTGCCGACATAGCGCAGGATCGAGCGGAGCTTGCGCAGATAGGCGCCGGCCTCGGCGGGCGAGCGCATGTCCGGCCGCGACACGATCTCCATCAGCGCGACGCCCGACCGATTGAGGTCGACATAGGAGCGGGTCGGATGCTGATCGTGCATCAGCTTGCCGGCGTCCTGCTCGACATGGATGCGCTCGATGCCGATCGTCTTTTCGTCCGCACCCTCGGGCTCGATCGCGATCGCGCCTTCGCCGACCAGCGGATGGTAGAGCTGCGAAATCTGATAACCCTGCGGCAGATCGGCGTAGAAGTAATTCTTCCGGTCAAAGCGCGACCAGCGGTTGATCGCCGCGTCCAGCGCCATACCGGTGCGCACCGCCTGGCGAATGCATTCGCGATTGGGGACCGGCAGCATGCCCGGCATCGCCGCATCGATCAGGCTGACCTGCGCATTCGGCTCCGCGCCGAACGCCGTCGCGGCGCCGGAGAAGAGCTTGGCCTTGGACGCCGTGATCTGGGCGTGCACTTCAAGGCCGATCACGACCTCCCATTCGCCCGTTGCGCCCTGGATGCGGTATCCGGTTGAAGCGGTTGCAGTGCTCATGGCGCGCCTCTTGCGCGAGCGGACCCGATCAAGCAAGTCCGCGAAACAGCAGGAGGGGAGCATCCGAATGGCGGCAGAGACACGGGCAGGCGCGCTGCAAAACAGTCTGCTTCGATATGCCGCGCCGATCCTGCTCGCGCTCGGTTTCCTGATTCGGTGCGTTTGGCTGTGGCGGCACGGCTTCGACTATGCCGTCGGCGAAGCGGCGAATGTCGCGATCTCGATCGCCCGCGACGGGACATTTGCCGACACCTTCGCGCGCGGCAGCGGCCTCAGCGCGCATTTCACGCCTTCGATGACGCTTGTGGCCGGCGGCGCCTATGCGGTGTTCGGGGTGCGAACCGGCGCGGCGGAGCTGGTCCTTGCGACGCTCAGCATCGGGCTCAGCCTGACGTCGGGCTATCTCTGGTATCGCGTCGTGCGCGAGATCGGCGCCCCGCGCAGCGCAGCCTTGGTTGCGCTGGCATTGTTCTGCCTGCTGCCGATGAATTTCGGCCTGGAGGTGATCGCCTTCCGCGCGTGGGAAGGCGCGCTCGCGGCGGCGGGAGCGGCGCTGTGCCTGCTGATCACGCTGAGGCTGGACCGAAGTGTTGCACCAACATGGAAGGGCTTCACCGGCCTGGCGATCGCCTGCGCGCTGACCTTCTTCGTCAATCAGGCGATCGGGCTCGCCGTCTATGGCGCGATGGGCCTGCTGCTCCTCCGCCGCTTTGCGGTCCGGCGCTGGCCGGCCGCGATCGGCATCGCGGCGCTTTGCCTGATTGCGGCGCTGACGCCCTGGACGGTCCGCAACGCGGTCGTCTTCGACCGATTCATCCCGCTGCGCAGCAATTTGGGGCTGGAGCTGGCCCTGGCGAACAGCCCTGCCGCGACGACAGGGGAGGACGAGCATGCGAACTTCCTTGCGCGGCTACGAACGATCCATCCGCTGGAAAGCGAGAGCGCGTTCCGGACGATGGAGCGTGCGGGCGGCGAAATCCCCTATGCCGACGCGCTCGGCAAGGAGGCGAAGGCCTGGATTGCGGAGAATCCCGGCCAGTTCGCGGCGCTCTGTCTGCACCATTTGCGCGAGTTCTATTTTCCGCCCGCATGGCAATGGAACATCTACACCGAAGGCGCGCAGGCGGTCGGGCTGCGGCAGGCCCTGGTCTGGGCTTTGAGCGTCCTCGGGCTGCTCGGGGCGCTGCTGCTGCCGAAAATCTATGGCAGCCGGGCGCTCTATCCGGCGATATTCGTGCTGGCGCCGGCGCTTCCGTACCTGATCGTGCAGCCGATCCTACGTTACCGATACCTGATCTTTTCGCCGATGCTGTTCTGCGCGACCATCCTACTGGCCTGGATCGTGATCCGGGCGCTGAGCCGGGCCCGGCCGCAGCCGGCCGGCTGACGCGTCAGGCGCCGACGGCGAGGCGCTCGTCGGCTGTCCGGCGTTCGAGCAGCGCCCGCATCACTGCCGCACGCCGGTCTCCGACGACCGGATATTCGAAATCCTTGGCCGATTCGGCAGCAGCGCGCTTCAGTCGCGCGAGCAAAGGCCGGTCATTGGCCAGACGGCGCATCGCCTCCGCCAGCGCGTCGACGTCGGCGGGCGGCACGACCAGTCCATTCACCTCCGCCTCGATCATGCGCGCCTGCCCCATCGGCGTGGTGAGGATCGCCGCGCCGCAACCCGCTGCCTCGTACACGACCTGCGGGGCGCCTTCCTCGAGCGACGGAAACACGAACACGTCGGCCGATTTGTAGAAGCCGCCGATATTCATCGAAAACGGCATATGCTCGACACCGTCCGGCAGATTCGCCCTGAACAGCTCGTCGTACGAAGACTCGACATTGCCGATGATCAGCAGCTCGGCGTCCGGGAGTGCGGCGCGGCGCCAGGCTTCGAGCAATTCCGGCACGCCTTTGCGGACCCCGACCGAGCCGACGAACAGGAAGCGCAGCCGCCCCTCCGGCTTTGCGGCGGGCTTGCTGTCGGCAAAGCGCGCCGGGTTCCAACCGAAGCTGCTATGGATGACCCGCGCCTCGGGGATGCCGATCATCGCCAGCGAACGATCCACCTCCGCGCTAGGCGAGAAGATATAATCATACTGCTGCAGCTCTTCGGTCTCTGCCCGGACCAGCCGCTCCGTCACGTCGTGCGTGGGCGGCAGGCCGTGATGGCGATAGGCTTCATCGAGAATGGCCTTCGACAGTGCACAGGCGGAGTTGATCATCGTCCGCACGATCGTGAAGCCCAGGCGGCGCGCCTCGGCAATGATCGGCGACGGCCAGCCCGGCCAGACGTCGACGATCGTGTTGGCCGGATCCAGCTGGCGCAGCCGCCGGATGAACTGGCGGTCGAGCCGTTTGATGCCGACAGCCCGGACGACCTTCCAGGGCGCGCGGCTGAGGAAGCGCGGCAGTGCCTCGCTCACCGCCAGCCCCGCGGGCAAGGACGTGCGCGCGCGCACCAGCATCAGCTCGGTCGCGAAGCCGGCGGTGCGATATTGGGTGACAACCTGGATGCAGGTCTCGGGCGGCCCGCGGCGGACATAGGAATTGGGCTGGTAAACCAGCGCGAGCTTGTCCGGCACGCTCAGCAACTCAGCCACCCTGTCCGATCCGTCACCGCATTGAACCTCATTCGGAGGAAGCCGCTAGCTTGGACGGGCCGAGCGAGCAACCGTCGGTCGATAAGCCGACAGCGTTAAAGAAGCTTAACCTCGTTCGGCGCATGCCTGTTCCCATGTCGCCGATTTACCACGAAGCCGTTGCCACCACCGTTGCCGGATGCGCAAGGCCGTGCAAAGACCCCGGCGAGCTGCAGCCCCGGAGGAGCGGCCCCATAAGGACCGAGTTGTGCCGATGAACATGGCGGAAAAGCTGACAACAGCGAGCGCAATGACGCGGCCGACCGTCGCGGTGCTGCTGCCGTGTTATAACGAAGCGGCGGCGATCGCGCAGACCATCGCGAGCTTCCGGCGGGCGCTGCCGGACGCCGCCATCTACGTCTACGACAACAACTCGAAGGACGACACGGTCCGCATCGCGCGTGAGGCCGGGGCGATCGTCCGCAGCGAGCGCACCCAGGGCAAGGGCAATGTCGTCCGCCGCATGTTCGCCGACGTGGAAGCCGATGTTTACGTGCTTGCCGACGGCGACGCGACGTACGACGCCGACGCCGCGCCGAAGATGATCGAGCGCCTGTTCGACGAGCAGCTCGACATGGTCGTCGGCACTCGCGAAAGCGACGAGCAGGAGGCGTATCGGCGCGGCCATCGCTTCGGCAACCGGATGCTGACCGGCTGCGTGACGTGGATCTTCGGCCGCACCTTCAGCGATATCCTGTCCGGCTACCGCGTGTTTTCGAACCGCTTCGTCAAATCCTTTCCGGCGCTGACCGAGGGTTTCGAGATCGAGACCGAGATCAGCGTCCATGCGCTGGAGCTGAAGATGCCGGTCGCCGAAGTCGCGACCGCCTATGCCGCGCGGCCCGAAGGCTCCGAATCGAAGCTGTCCACCTATCGCGACGGCTTCCGCATCCTGCGGCTGATCCTGAATCTGTATCGGCTGGAAAAGCCCGTCGCCTTCTTCGGGCTGATCAGCGGGGCCTTGACCGTGCTTGCGATCGGCCTCTCGGTCGACCTGCTGCTCACCTACCTAGCAACCCACCTAGTGCCGCGCATCCCGACCGCGATCCTGTGCACCGGGCTGGTGCTGCTCGCGATCGTCAGCCTGTCGTGCGGGCTGATTCTCGACACGGTGACGCGGGGTCGGCGCGAAGTGAAGCGGCTCGCGTATTTAGCGCTGAGACCGCCGCGCGCCTGAGGCTGGACCACGCGGGGGCCGCGGGCGTGCTGGACAATCCTAACCTGCATTGGTAGCCTTCGGGCCGTGGGGGAGGAGCGCGTGGGGCGGTCGCGTGTGTTTCATGTGCTGGACGCAATCCGTGGCATTGCCGCGCTGATCGTCACGCAGCGGCACCTTTCCTTAAGCCTGGGCCTCCCCAACAGCGGCACTTTCCTCGCCGTCGACCTGTTCTTCGTGCTTTCGGGCTTTGTGATCGCGCACGCCTATGCGGAGCGGCTGCTGAGCGGGGAGCCGGTCTGGCGGTTCATGGCCGTGCGCTGCATCCGGCTCTATCCGCTTTATCTGGTCGGGATCGGCACAGGATTCGTCGCGACCCTGATCCTGGACGGCCCGGACCAGCTCGCCACGGCGACGATATTGGCGCTGCTGATGCTCCCGCCGCTCGCCTATCCGGCACTGGACGGGCCGCGCTGGTCGCTCTTCTACGAGATGGTCGCGAACTTCATCTACGCGATCGCGATCAGATGGATGAACCCGCGCAACCTGCTGTGGATCATGGCGGGATCGGCAGCAATCCTCGTCGCCGGCCTGCGAGTCAGCGGCACGCTCGATACCGGCTGGGCGTTGGTGCAAGTGCCGGTCGGCATGGCGCGTGTCGGCTACGGGTTCTTTGCCGGGGTGCTGCTCTACCGGCTCTACACGGGCGCAGCGGGCAAACAGGCGCTGGCGGCCTGGGCCGTGATCGCCTGCGCCGCTTTGGCTCTGTCGGCTGCCTTCGTTCCGCTGAAGGCCGCGGCGATGCTGGCCGTGGTGCTCATCGCATTTCCGGCGATCGTCTGGGCAGGCGCGCGCGTCGACGTTTCGGGTGTCTGGACGCGGCTCTGCGCCTTGCTCGGGATGGCGTCGTACGCGATCTATGTCCTGCACGAGCCCGTCGGGCGGCTGACCTATGCCGGCTTCAAATCGGCGGGATATGATCTTGCCCATAGCCGCCTTGCCGGCGTCGCGATGATCGCGGCGCTCCTGGCTCTGTGCTGGGTACTGGACCGGACGTACGACAAGCCGGTCAGGCGATGGCTCAATGAGCGGCTGCGCGCGCAGAGCACCGCCAAGGCCCAGCCGGACGGCGCGATCCCCGTCTAACCGCGAACAGCCGCCGGTCTCACCACCATTTGGCCGGGCGGGCCGTGAAGCCGGCGCGTTGCTCAAGCGCGAGGCCGGCGTTCAGCACGCCCTGCTCGTCGAACGCCTTGCCGATCACCTGAAGCCCGAGCGGCAGGCCGGCGCCGTCGAGACCGGCGGGCACCGACATCGCCGGCAGACCCGCGAGCGATGAGGGCACGGTGAAGACGTCGTTCAGATACATGGCGATCGGGTCTGCCGACTTCTCGCCCAGCGCGAACGCCGCCGACGGCGCGGTCGGCGTCAGCAGCAGGTCGCATTTTTCCCAGGCGTCGTCGAAGTCGCGCGCGATCAGCGCCCGCACCTTCTGCGCCTGGTTATAGTAAGCGTCATAGAAGCCGGCCGAGAGCACGTACGTCCCGATCAGGATGCGGCGCTTCACTTCCTGGCCGAAGCCGGCGGCGCGCGTCGCCGCATACATGTCCTGCAGGCCGGCGCCCTCGGGCAGATCGCGCAGGCCGTAGCGCACGCCGTCATAACGGGCGAGGTTCGACGAGGCCTCGGCCGGCGCGATAATGTAATAGGCGGGCAGCGCATATTTAGTGTGCGGCAGCGAAACCTCGACCACCTCCGCGCCGGCGTCCTTCACCCACTCGATGCCCTGCCGCCACAGCGCGTCGATCTCGGCGGGCATATTGTCGACGCGGTATTCCTTGGGAATGCCGATGCGCTTGCCCTTCAGGTCGGCGGACAGGCCCGCTTCCCAGGCCGGGACCGGCATATCGAGCGAGGTCGCATCCTTCGGGTCGAAACCGCTCATCGCCTCAAGCATGATCGCGCAGTCCTGGACCGTGCGCGCCATCGGCCCCGCCTGGTCCAGCGACGAGGCAAAGGCGACCACGCCCCAGCGCGAGCAGCGGCCATAGGTCGGCTTGATTCCGCAAATGCCGGTGAAGGCGGCCGGCTGGCGGATCGAGCCGCCGGTATCGGTGCCCGTCGCCGCCGGCGCGATCCGCCCGGCAACCACGGCCGAGCTGCCGCCCGACGAACCGCCCGGCGCGAGCGGTGCATTGCCGCCGTCGCTGCGCCGCCAGGGCGAAATCACATTGCCGAACGCGCTGGTCTCGTTCGAGGAGCCCATCGCGAACTGGTCCATGTTGAGCTTGCCGAGCATGCCGGCGCCCGCGTCCCACAGCTTCTGCGTTATCGTCGATTCGTAGACCGGCTTGAACCCGCCGAGAATGTGGCTGGCCGCGGTGGTCTGCACGCCTTTGGTCGCGAACAGGTCCTTGATGCCAAGCGGCACGCCGGCCAGCGGCTTCGGCGCTTCGCCCGCCGCACGCGCCTGGTCCGCAGCATCGGCGGCGGCGAGGGCATGCTCGGGCGTTTCGACGATGAACGCGTTCAGCACGTTGGCGGCGGCAACCGCGTCGTTGAACGCCTCAGCCGCCTCGCGCGCGGAAAAGTCGCCGGCGCGGAAGCCGTCGCGCAGCTCCGCGACCGTCAGATCGGTGAGCGCGGCCACTATTCGATCACCTTGGGAACGGCGAAGAAGCCGTGTTCGGCCTGGGGCGCGTTGGCGAGGATCTGGTCGCGGATGTCGCCTTCGGTCACGACATCGTCGCGCAGGCGCAGGTGATTGGGGATCACCGCCGTCATCGGCTCGACGGTCGTGGTGTCGACTTCCTGCAATTGCTCGATCCAGCCGAGAATGTTGTTCAGTTCGGGCACGAGCGCCTCGGCCTCGCCATCGCTGATCGCGATGCGCGCAAGGCCGGCCACTTTACGGACGGTTGCAGTGTCGACGGACATGGCGGCGCGGCTAGCATCGGCGAAGCGAAGCGGCAAGCAGCCTAACTCCTCCCCGGAACGGG
>NZ_BBWU01000034.1 GCF_000974765.1 Sphingomonas changbaiensis NBRC 104936
CCCCGTCCCGGGGAGGAGCTTGCTCCAGCGCCACTACCCCAACGACGTCCTCATCTCCGGCTTCGACATCCTGTTCTTCTGGGATGCGCGCATGATCATGCAGGGTTTGCACTTCATGAAAGAAGTGCCGTTCAAGACCCTGTATCTCCACGGTCTTGTCCGCGCGCCAGATGGGTCGAAAATGTCCAAGTCCAAGGGCAACACGGTCGATCCGCTGGGCCTGATCGACAAATACGGCGCCGACGCGCTGCGCTTCACGCTCGCGGCGATGGAAAGCCAGGGCCGCGACATCAAGCTCGATGAGCGCCGGGTCGAAGGCTATCGCAATTTCGCGACCAAGCTCTGGAACGCGGCCCGCTTCGCTCAGGCGAACGGCATCGGCGCGTCCACGTCGCTGGAACCGCCCGCCGCGACGCTGCCGGTCAATCGCTGGATCGTCGGTGAGACGATCAAGACCGTCCAGCGCCTCGACCTCGCGCTCGCCGACCTGCGCTATGACGAGGCGGCGAACACGATCTACCAGTTCGTCTGGAGCCAGTTCTGCGATTGGTATCTGGAACTGATCAAGCCGGTGCTTTCTCCCCTCCCGCTTGCGGGAGGGGCCGGGGGTGGGCAAATGCCTGAACTTGGTGCGGAGTCGAATACCGGTCCCACCCCTAGCCCCTCCCGCGAGCGGGAGGGGGACGAAACCCGCGCCGTCGCCGCCTGGGTGCTGGACCAGATCCTGGTCATGCTCCACCCGTTCATGCCCTTCATCACCGAAGAACTGTGGCACGCGATGGGGGATCGTCCCTACGATCTGATCGTCGCCAAATGGCCCATCGCCGACGCGCGTGCGATCGATCCGGAAGCGGCCCAAGAAGTAAATTGGCTTATTGGTTTAGTCGATTTGATCCGTTCTGCACGAACGGAACTCGGCATCGCTCCGGGCACAAAAATGCATTTGGAGATTGGAGGCGAAGACAAGTTCGCCGCACCGAACTTTGAATCGGCGGCGAAGTATCTGGGCAGTTTGCAGCGACTGGCTCGCATATCCAATGTTGAGCTGATCGACAGGCCATCGGCTCCGGCTATATCCATTCCTTACGACGGCGCAATTTTCCGACTGCCTCTGGAAGGTGTGATCGACCTCGACGCCGAACGCGCCCGCCTGTCAAAGGCGATCGCCGCAGCGGAGAAGGAACGCGACTCACTCGCCGGCCGCCTGTCGAACCCGAGCTTCGTCGAACGCGCCAAGCCCGAGGCGGTCGAGAAGGCCCGCGCCGATCACGCCGAAAAGTCGGCCGAAGCGGAACGGCTATCGGCGGCGCTTAAGCGTCTCGGATAATCGTCACCCCGGACTTGACCCGAGGTCCACCTTCTTGAGAAGGCAAGTGGGATGCCGGATCGAATCCGGCATGACGAGATTGCGCTGTCCTACACCCCCGCGTCTGTGCCACTTAGCTGCGATGACGGGCTTCAACCATCGCCAGGCCGCGGCGCATCGTCGCGTTAGGCGCCCAAATCGCCGTCACACGTGTCAACTTTGTCATCTTTCGAGCGTCTTGAACGCCTATGGCGCGTGAAAATCCCCGGAAACGCCGCGACCTGACGCAGGGGCCGATCGGCTCCACGCTGTTGCTGTTCGCGCTGCCGACGCTCGGCTCCAGCGTGCTGCAGTCGCTGAACGGCTCGATCAATGCGGTGTGGGTCGGCCGTTTCCTGGGTGAAAATGCGCTGGCGGCGACCGCCAATGCCAATCTGATCATGTTCCTGCTGAACGCGTTCGTGTTCGGCTTCGGCATGGCCGCGACGATCCTGGTCGGCCAGAGCTTCGGCCGGCGCGACATCGATTCCGGCCGCCGCGCGATCGGCACGGCGCTTGGCGCGTTCGTGCCGGTCACGGTCGTGATCGCGGTGCTCGGCTGGATCTTCGCGCCGGCGATCCTGACGCTGCTGCGCACGCCGATCGAGGCGTATCAGCCTGCGCTCGACTATCTTCGCGTGATCTTCCTCGCGATCCCGATGTCGCTGATCGTCATCCTGCTGATGATGGGCCTGCGCGGCGCGGGCGATTCGCTGACGCCGCTCTATTTCATGATCGTGTCGGTGATCCTGGATAGCACGCTGAACCCGGTCTTCATCCTTGGCCTCGGCCCGGCACCGCGGCTGGGGATTGCGGGTTCGGCGACCGCTACCGTGATCGCGAACCTGGTCGGCCTCGCCACGATGATCGGCTTCATCTACCTGCGCGACCTGCCGCTTCGGCTGCGCGGGCATGAGCTGACCTATCTGAAGCCGGATATCGCCATGCTCAGGACGATCATGGTCAAGGGTTTCCCGATGGGCCTGCAGATGATCGTCATCTCGCTGGCGGCGATCGTGATGATCGGCTTCGTCAACTCCGAAGGGCTGGAGACCGCGGCCGCGTTCGGCGTTACCCAGCAGCTTTGGACCTATGTCCAGATGCCGGCGATGGCGATCGGTGCTGCCGTGAGCGCGATGGCGGCGCAGAATATCGGCGCCGGCGCCTGGGATCGCGTGTCCCAGATCACGCGCGTGGGCATTGGGCAGAACCTGGTGCTGACCGGTGCGCTGGTCGTGCTGTTGCTGTTCGTCGACCGTCCCGCGCTGGCCCTGTTCCTGGGCGGCGACAGCCCGGCGCTGCCGATCGCGCGGCATATCCAGCTGGTCGCGACCTGGAACTTCATCCTGTTCGGCGTAACGATGGTCTATTTCGGTGTGGTGCGCTCGAACGGAGCCGTGGTCGCGCCGCTGATCATCCTGGCCGTGTCGATGTTCCCGGTGCGTTTGGGCTTCATCTATCTCGCGCGGCCGTTCCTCGGGACGGATGCCCTGTGGCTGAGCTTCCCCGCAGGCTCGATCGTCACGCTCGTCGCTGCCGCCTGGTACTATAAATACGGACATTGGCGGGACGCGCATATGTCCCAGCCGGTGCCTGAGGTCGAATGCCGCGAGGAAGCGCTCGGCACCAGCGAGCCGGGTGGCAGGCTCAATCCGGCCGCCTAGGGGCGGCGACCTCGATCACGCCCCGCGCCACCCGAGCGGTGCAGGGCGTGCGGGCGAGCACTTCGCCGTCGATCGAGATCGGCAGTGGCGGGTCGGTCGAGATGCGGAGCTCGGCGCCGTGGAACTCGCGCACCGTGCGCTTGCGGGCGCGAAGCCGCAGGATGCTCGCGGCCCAGCTCCACACCAGCCGGTGCCTGGTGTCGCCGATTACCGCCTGGACGACGATCTCGCCGCTATCGAGCCGGGCATCGTCCACCAGCTTGGTCCCGCCATGGTAACGCCCGTTGGCGATGCGGACCTCGACGGCGTCGATCGTCTCGTTGCCCACGGTCAGCTCGAACGGGCGAAAGCGCAGGAACTGCACCGCCGCCCAGCCGAAATAGCCGACTCGCCCCAGGTATCGCTTCAGGCCATGCGGGATCGTCTCCGCGATCAGCGGCGACATGCCGATCGCCGCGGCATTGGCGAAATAGTCCCGGTCGATCATGCCCAGATCGATTCGCCGCCGCTCGCCAGACGCAATGACGTCGATCGCGCCCTCCAGGTCCAGCGGGATGCCGAGCGTTCGCGCAAAACTGTTGGCCGTCCCCAGCGGCAGCAGCGCGAACACCGTATCGTGCGGCACGAAGTCGTCGACGGCGGACGACAGCGTTCCATCGCCGCCCCCGACGATCACCATCGGCGGACCGGCGGCCAGCACGCGCCGGATCGTCGGCCGCAGCTCCCTTGGATCGCGCACGGCATGCGCGTCGGTCAGCTCGATACCGCGCGCCCTGAGCCGCTCGCACGCCTGTGCGAACAGGTCGCGGCCCTTGCGGGATTTCGCATTCACGACAAGGGCGGCGCGCTTGGGAAGCTCTTTCACTGGCATCCGAACGCCGCTTCGGGCTAGTCGGGCGCATGCACAATGCCTCCTACCCGGCGCTCCGCCTGCGCCGCACCCGCGCCTCGGCCTGGAGCCGCGCGCTTCACGCCGAAACCGTCCTTACGCCCGCCGATCTGATCTGGCCGCTGTTCGTCGCCGAAGGGGAGGGGGTGGAGCAGCCGATCTCGACCATGCCCGGCGTCTCGCGCTGGTCGGTCGACAAGATGGTCGACCGCGCCCGCGAAGCGCGCGACCTCGGCATCCCCTGCCTCGCGCTGTTCCCGAACACGCCGGAGCATCTCCGCACCGACGACGGCGCCGAAGCACTGAACGCCGGCAATCTGATGTGCCGCGCAATCCGGGCGATCAAGGACGCGGTGCCGGAGGTCGGCGTGCTGACCGACGTGGCGCTCGACCCCTACACCGCCCACGGCCATGACGGCTTGATCGACGCGGCCGGCTATGTGCTGAACGATCCGACCAAGGATGTGCTGGTCCAGCAGGCGCTGAACCAGGCCCGCGCCGGCGCCGACATCATCGCGCCGTCCGACATGATGGACGGCCGTGTCGCCGCGATCCGCGCGGCACTGGAGGGCGAGGGCTTCGCCAACGTCCAGATCATGGCCTATGCCGCCAAATACGCGTCCGCCTTCTATGGCCCCTTCCGCGACGCAGTCGGCTCGCGCGGGCGACTGCAGGGCGACAAGAAGACCTATCAGATGAACCCGGCCAATGCCGAGGAAGCGCTGCGCGAAGTCGCGCTCGACCTGGCCGAAGGTGCCGATACGGTGATGGTGAAGCCGGGGCTGCCGTATCTCGATATTATCCGCCGGGTGAAGGAGCGGTTCGAGGTGCCGGTCTTCGCCTATGCCGTCTCCGGCGAGTATGCGATGATCGAGGCAGCGGCAGCGGCCGGGGCAGGGGACCGTGACGGGCTGGTGATGGAAAGCCTGATGTCGCTGAAGCGCGCCGGCTGTTCGGGTGTGCTCACCTACCACGCGCCCCTGGCGGCAAGGTTGCTCGGCCGTTGAGCGATCGCGCCCGACTGCAGGCACTCGCCGCGGCGGCACGGCCGCTCGAGCCCGACCATGCCGAACGCGCGGCGCTGATGGCGGCGGTGCAGGCGCATGCCGAGCGATACCTCGACGCCCTGCCGGACGCGCCGACCTATCGCGTCGGCCCTGTCGCCGCGCCCGGTTTTCCCGACGCGCCTGCCGGGATCGAAGAAGCGCTTGCCTTCATCTCCGACCAGATCGAGCAGCGCGGCATCGCGACCGCTTCCGGCCGGTTCATGGGCTATATCCCAGGGGGCGGGCTGTTCCATTCCGCGCTTGGCGACTTCCTCGCGGACGTCTCCAACAAATATGCCGGCTTCGCCTCTGCCGCGCCGGGGGCGGTGCGGCTGGAGAATGCCTGCGTGCGGTGGCTGGCCGACGCCATCGGCTACCCGGCCGAAGCGGCAGGCGCGCTGACGTCGGGCGGCAGCATCGCCAACCTGTCGGCGATCGTCGCCGCGCGCGACGCGCTCGATCAGGACGGCGGCGGCGCGGTCTATGTCGCGCCGACCGCGCATCACTGCGTCGACAAGGCGCTGAAGATCGCCGGGCGGGGCGCCGCCCCGCGCCGGACGCTCGCGCTCGACGCGAACCATCGCATCGCGCTCGAGTCGCTCGAAGCCGCCCTGGAGCAGGATCGGCGCGACGGCGTGCGGCCTTGGCTCGTCGTCGCTTCGGCCGGAACGGTCGACACCGGCTCGGTCGATCCGTTGACAGGGATTGCCGAGCTCTGTGCCCGCTACGGCGCCTGGATGCACGTCGACGGCGCCTACGGCGGATTGTTCATGTTGTGCCCGGAAGGGCGAGCGGTCCTGGGCGGCATCGAGCGTGCCGACACGCTCGCGGTCGACCCGCACAAGACGCTGTTCCTGCCCTATGGCACGGGCGCCGTGCTGGCCCGCGATGGACGGACGCTCCGCGCGTCGTTCAGCGCGGCCGCCGATTACCTGACGCCCTTCGCGGCGCTGGAGGATATATCGCCCGCCGACCTGTCGCCGGAGCTGACCCGCCATTTCCGCGCGCTCCGGCTATGGCTTCCGATCCAGCTTGCCGGGCTGGACGCGTTCCGGGCGGCGCAATCGGAGAAGATCGGGCTGGCCCGCTACATGCACGCGCGCCTGTCGGAGCTGCCGGGATGGGAAACGGGCGCAGCGCCGGACCTGTCGGTGTTCGCCTTCCGGTATCGGCCCGGAAAGGGCGACATCGACGCTTTCAACGAACGGCTGACGAAGCGGATTCAGGATGATGGACGCGTGTTCCTGAGCTCCACCCGCATCTATGGCCGACTGCATCTGCGCGCCGCAATCCTGTCTTTCCGCGCGCATCTGGAGCATGTCGACGAAGCGATCGACGCGCTCCAGAGTGCAGCCCGGGCGCTGGAAGCGGAGTAAGGACGTGGCGACCGCAATCGGCGCGATCGAGGCGGAGCGGATGGGCGAGGCGCGGCGCGATCTCGGCCCGCTATTCGTCGGCACGATCTTCGTCGGCTCCTTCCTTCTGTTCCTCGTCCAGCCGATGATCGCGCGGATGGCGCTGCCGCGGCTGGGCGGCGCGCCGGCGGTCTGGAACAGCGCGATGCTGGTCTACCAGGCGCTGCTGCTCGGCGGCTACGCCTATGCGCATGGTCTCGCGCGGCTGAACGTACGCACGCAGTCGATCGTCCACCTGATCCTGCTGGCCGCTGCCGCGCTGATGCTGCCGATCGGGCTGATCGGCCGCGTGCCCTCCGCAACGGCGTCGCCAGCCTTCTGGGTGCCCTGGCTGCTGCTGCTGTCGATCGGGCCGCTGTTCTTCGTCGTCGCCGCGCAGGCGCCGCTGATCCAGCGCTGGTATACGGCGGCAACGGGCGGCAAGGATCCTTATCCGCTCTACGCCGCGTCCAATCTCGGCAGCTTTACCGGCCTGCTCAGCTATCCGCTGCTGGTCGAGCCGCGGCTGGCGCTGGCCGAGCAGAGTTCGCTCTGGACCGGCGGCTATGTCCTGCTGGTCGTCCTCACGCTCGCCTGCGCGGCGGTGCTGCCGCGCGCCGGACTCGATACCTCCGATGCGGGGTTTTCCGCCGAAGCACCGCCGACGCTGAAGCAGCGGCTCTGGTGGGTGCTGCTGGCCTTCGTGCCGTCCGGCCTGATGCTGTCGACGACCACCTATTTGACCACCGACATCGTCGCGATGCCGCTGATCTGGGTGATCCCGCTCGGCCTGTATCTGTTGAGCTTCACGCTGGCCTTCAGCGAAGGCCGCAGCATCGTCACCGGGATCTGCCGCCTTTCCCCCGTGGTGATGCTCGCAATGGGCGGGCTGTCGCTCCAGAACGCATCCCGAGAGCCGCTGCTGGCGATGACGGTCCAGCTGCTGCTGCTGTTCGTGGTCGCCGTGACCTTGCACGCGCGGATGTATACGTCCCGCCCCGCACCGCGCCATCTCACCTCCTTTTACCTGTCGATGTCGGTCGGCGGGGTGCTGGGCGGCCTCTTTTCCGGTCTGCTCGCGCCGCTGCTGTTCGATTGGACCTATGAACACCCGCTGCTGATCCTGCTCGCCGGCGCGCTGGTCCCCCAGGCTTATCTGTTCGGGATCTCCGAAAGACGGTGGGAGGGCGGGCGCGGCCGGCGGCTGGCGATCACGATCGCCTATGCCGCCATCGTATGCGCCATCGCCTGGCTTGCCATCCGGCGGCCCTTGCCGTGGCTCAACACGCACGGCTCGACCATGGGCGCGTCGGCGATCGGCCTGATCACATTGTTCTGCATCGGCCGACGCTGGCCGTTTTTGATCGGCCTCGCCGCGATGGTGCTGGTGTTCGGCGGCTGGGATTCGATCCAGCGCACGCTCCATCCGGGCGAGCGGTATCGCAGCTATTTCGGCATCTACACGATCATCGACGAAGGCGACATCCGCACGCTCGCGCACGGCACGACCGCACACGGCATCCAGCGCCTCACGCCCGGATTCGAGCGGGAGTTGACCAGCTATTACAGTCCCTATTCCGGCGTCGGCCAGGCCCTGTCGCGAACGCCCGAGATCGTCGGTCCGAACGCACGCATCGGGGCGGTGGGACTGGGGACGGGCACGCTTGCCTGCTACACCCGGCCGGGACAGGACTGGCGGTTCTTTGAGATCGATCCGACCGTCGTCCACATCGCCCGCGAAAGCGGCGCGTTCACGTTCCTGGCGCGCTGCAACCCGGACGCGAAGATCGTGCTGGGCGACGCCCGGCTTTCCCTGGCGAAGATGCCGGCCGACAGCCTCGACGTCCTCGTCCTCGACGCCTTTTCGTCCGACGCGATCCCGATGCACCTGCTGACCCGCGAAGCATTCGCGATCTACGGCCGAGTGCTTGCCCCGAAGGGCATGCTGCTGGTCCATATTTCCAATCGTTTTCTCGACCTGGAGCCCGTGATTGCCGCGGCGGCGCGCGACGGAGGATGGGAGGCTGCGCGGTATGATGATGCTGTCCAGGCCGACTCCGGGTTGTCGCGCTTCATTTTCAGTTCCAACTGGATCCTGATGTCGCGCGATCCGGCGGTGCTGGATCAGGTCACGTCCCGCCCGCCGCCCAACGGCAAATGGCGTCCGCTCAAGGCCGACCCCGGGTTTGCCGGCTGGACCGACGATTATTCCACCATCCTGCCGCTGCTGAAGGCTTTCCGATGAGCTTCTCTCACGCGACCGAACGGCTGCTCCTGCGCAGCTGGCGCGACGCGGATGCCGACGCGTTCGAGTCCGCCTGCAACACGCCTGCGGTCACGCGCTATCTGGGCGGCCTCCAGACTCGCGCGCAGATCGAGGCCGCGGTCGAGCGCATCCGCGCTTGCGAGGCGGAAAACGGCTTCTGCTTCTGGGTCGTCGAGCGGCAGGCGGACAACGCCTTCCTGGGCTTCTGCGGCCTGAAGCGGATGCGGATCGACAATTCGCCGGAAGCCCTGGTGGACGAGCCCGAGATCGGCTGGCGCCTGCGCGAGCAGGCATGGGGCCAGGGCTATGCGAAAGAAGCTGCGCTCGCCGCGCTCGGGCTGGCGTTCGGCCGCTTCGGGCTCGATCAGGTCTACGCGATCACGATGACGGAAAACGCGCCCAGCTGGGGCCTGATGCGGCGCATCGGCATGTCCCCGCGGCCGGACCTCGACTTCGACATGCCCGTCTATGGCCGGCACGTGACCTACAGGATCGGGAGCGACGAATGGACGGGGTGACGCTGATCGAAATCCACGGCAAGCGGCCGCGCATCCATGACAGCGCCTTCATCGCGCCCGGCTGCCGGCTGATCGGCGATATCGAGATCGGGCCGGACGTCAGCATCTGGTACAATTGCGTGTTGCGCGCGGACGTGAATTTCATGACGATCGGCGCGCGCACCAACATCCAGGACGGCAGCGTCTGCCATGTCGATTCGCCGCGTCCCGGCACGCCCGAAGGACACCCGCTGATCATCGGCGAGGATGTGCTGATCGGCCATATGGCGATGGTGCACGGCTGCACGCTGGCCGATCGCAGCTTTGTCGGGCTCGGCGCGATTATCATGGACGGCTGCGCGATCGACAGCGAAGGCATGCTCGCCGCCGGCGCGATGCTCACTCCCGGTCGCCGGATCGGCCCGCGCGAGCTCTGGGGCGGCCGCCCCGCAAAGCTGATGCGCCAGCTGACCGATGCCGAGATTGCCGGCAACGCGATGGGCGTCGCGCATTATGTCGAGAATGGCCGCGCCCACCGCGCGGCGATCAGCCGGGAATCTGCGCCCTGAGGCGATCGATGGCGCTTTGCTGCACCTGAACAAGAGCCTCGATCTGCCTGTCGGCCGCCTGCAGTTCCGTTTGACCGGCGTCGTTTCCGTCCTTCAGCCGCATCGCGATCAGCGTGTCGAGCTCCGACAGCGCTGATGTCGACGGCGCGCGCTCGCTTTCCAGCGCGCTCAGCAACTGTTGCGCCGCCACCCAGCTCTCGCTGCCTTCGGTGCCAGCGGAAGCGGCGGCGGCTTCTGCCTTGGGCAGCAAGGCCGCGAACGCGCGCTGTCCCGTCTGGGCGCGCGCGATCAGGCCGTCGATCTGCGCCTTGAGCGCCGTGTCGGCAGGAGCCGGTGGCGCGACCTGCCGCACCGGCTCGTTCAGGTCGCGGTCTTCGATCGGACGCTTGGCGAGCGAGGGCCCGACGCCTTCGCTGGCGCAGCCGGCGAGCAGGAGAGGAACGAGGAGGAACAGGCGCTTCATCGCCGCCCCGCCTAGGTCGTTCGATTGTGCCTCGCAATGGTCTTGCATCTGCCGAACGACCCGCCTATGTCGCCGCTTCCCACGCGCCCGTAGCTCAGCTGGATAGAGCATCAGACTACGAATCTGAGGGTCGGACGTTCGAATCGTTCCGGGCGCGCCATTTTCCGTTCAAGGGTGGACACCAGCTCACGGGGCGTGGCCGTCGCGACGCATGCTCCAGCACCTTTCTTGAACGAGTAGGCCGATTCGTCGGTCTCCGGCATGCACCGGCGCAAGAATGCATCGCCTCTCACCAACGGACCCGATCAGTGTCCAAGGCCTAGCCGCTGCCAAAGAGCTGCGGACGGTCAGGATTATTTCCGGTCATCCAGGAAGGCGGCTACCTCATCCAGCGAGACCGACTTGTCGACGAACGCCTTGCCGATGCCGTGGGCGAGGATGAAGGGCACGCGGCCACCGGCCTTCTTCTTGTCGTGTGCCATATGGGCCGCGAGGCGTTCGCCGGACGCGGTGACGCCGGCTGAGACAGTATCGTGCGGGAGGCCGATGCGCCGCAGATGCTCGGCAACCCGCGTTGCATCGGACGGTGAGCAAAGCCCGCGCTGGGCCGAGAAGCGGAAGGCGAGGCCCATGCCGGCGGCAACCGCTTCGCCGTGGAGCAGGGCCGGGCCGAAGCCGGTCTCGGCTTCCAGCGCGTGTCCGAAGGTATGGCCCAGGTTCAGGAGCGCGCGGCGATCGGCGGTCTCGCGTTCGTCCTCTGCGACGATGCGGGCTTTCGCCGCGACGCTGTACGCGATCGCGTGGGCGCGCGCTTCGGGATCGCCAGCGAGCAGCTTCTCGGCATTCGCTTCGCACCAGGCGAAGAAGCCGTCGTCGGCGATCAGCCCGTATTTGACCACCTCGGCATAGCCGGCGCGGAGCTCGCGCGCGGGGAGGGTGTCGAGCACGGTCGGGTCGATCAGTACGAAACTCGGCTGATGAAAGGCGCCGATCAGGTTCTTGCCGGCGCGGGCGTTGATGGCGGTCTTGCCGCCGACCGAGCTGTCGACCTGTGCGAGCAACGTCGTCGGGACCTGGACGAAGCCGATGCCGCGTTTGACGATCGCGGCGGCAAAGCCGGTCAGGTCGCCGATCATGCCGCCGCCAAGCGCCACAATGTGTTCGCCGCGCTCGACCTCCAGCGCCAGCAGGTCGTCGCAGAGCGCTTCCAGATGCGACCAGTTCTTGGTCGCTTCGCCGGCGGGAAGCACCAGGGGAATGATGTTGGGGTGGCGCAGGCGCGGCAATTGCGCCGCAGCCACGGTCTCGTCGGTGACGACGATCAGCCGGTCGCCGGCAAAGGGCGCCAGCAGTTCGGCGGCGCGGCCGAGCGCGCCGGCTTCGATCAGCACGTCATAGCGTCGGGCGCCGAGTTCGACGGGGACGACAGTCATCGGGCAAGCGCTCTCAGGATGGCCTTGACCGTCGCATCGTGCGGCGAGGGCTGGCTGCGGACATGGATCGGCGCCAGCGCGTAGACGGGATTGCGAAGCTTGGCGAGGTCGCCAAGGACCTGGCGCGGGTCGCGATCCTTCAGCAGCGGGCGCGTGGAGCGGCGGCGCACGCGCTCCACCAGCGTGTCGAGATCGGCCTCCAGCCAGACGGCGGTCGTTTTTTCGAGGATCAGGGCGCGCGTGCGCTCATTCATGAAGGCGCCGCCGCCGGTCGCGATCACCTTCGGGCTGCCATCGATCAGCCGAGCGATCACGCGGCGTTCGCCGTCGCGGAAATAGGCCTCTCCGAACATCTGGAAGATTTCGGAAATGGACATGCCGGCGGCCGCCTCGATCTCCTCGTCCGCGTCGACGAAGGGAAGGTCGAGCCGCTGGGCGAGGCGTCGACCGACCGTCGTCTTTCCCGCGCCCATCAGGCCGATCAGCACGATCGGGCGGTTGAGAGAGCGGAGCGGCGCCGGGTTCATGACCCTCGGCTAGAACACATCGGGCGGGAGGTGAAGGGCGGCGGTGAGCGGATCAGCTGGTCTTCATGCACTGGCTCTGGTCGGCCCGCACGAATTCCTTGCAATTCCAGAGCATCTTTTCGAAGCCGTTGGAACGATTGCGGAGATAGCTGAACGACAGCGCCTGATGCTGCTCGGCCTCGATCGGGAAACCCTTCGGCGCCTTGCGCGGGTCGGTCCAGCCCATGAACTTGCAGAAATCCTTCTGACCGCAGGCGGCGAGGGCGAGCGCGGGGAATTTGCTCGCGCCCACCTTCTTGTCGAGTACAACGACGAACGCGTCACCACCGGGCGACACGATCTTCACCTGCTTGGCGCCGCGTTCGGCAAGCTTTTCGATCGGCACCGCAGTCTGATCGCCGGCGAGCTGCACGTCCGCGGCATGGGCCGGCGACAGGCTCGCCAGCTTCGCGATCACCGGCTCGGACCCGGCATAGTCGCCGCGGAAGGCACCGGGCGTGCCCCACCAGCCTTGCCAACGGAAGAAAAGGTGGCTGCCGACTGCCGCGACCTTGTCGAGCGTGCCGCTCCAGTAAGGCACGACCCAATTGGTGTGATAGTGCGTCGAATAGCCGACGGGCTTGAACACCTTGCCCTTCAAGGCGGCCTCCGCGATCTCTCGCGCGCGCTTCCAGCCTGAGACCGAAGGAATGCGGGCGAGGGAGCCGTCGCAGGTGAAGGTGAACTGGCAGCCCGTGTCGCGGTCGGAGCCCTGGAACACGACGCCGCAGATCGTTTTCGGGAAGGCGGGATGGCGGAGGCGGTTGAGCACGACCTGCGCGACCGCCCGCATGCCGTCGTCGCCCTCGGCGGCGGCTTCGTAATAGGCAGCGGCCGCAAGGCAATCGAGCGAGCGCGCATAATCGTCGCTGCCGCTCTTCAGTTTGAAGGGCCGGGCGGCAGGATTGGGTTCGGTCGAGAAGGGGATCGACGCGTTGATCTTTACTGCGTCGTCCGGCGCGACATCGATATATCGAAGCGGCTCGACCGGAGGAGCGGGAACGTTCGGCGGCGGCGCGAGACGGGATTCGGAGAGCTGGACGATTTTTCCGCTGCCCGCCAGGAAGGCGGCGCCCCGGCTCTGGGCGGCCCAGACGCCCGCGGCGACCAGAAGCGCCATGACCGCCGTGGCGATCATGTCATGCAGGTCCCGCCTCGTCCTCAGCCTTGCGAACACGCCAGTCTCCGAACAGACAAGCGCGGGCGCATAACAGAATGCGCCCGCGCTGTCAGTTCGGTTAAGATGAGATTGGTGGTTTACGCGATCAAGTGTCAGGCTTCGGGCAGGAAATCCGGCACTGACAAGTAGCGTTCGCCGGTGTCGTAGTTGAAGCCCAGCACGCGGGTATTGTCGGGCAGGTCGGGAAGCTTTTGCAGGATCGCGGCGAGCGTCGCGCCCGAGCTGATGCCGACCAGCATGCCTTCCTCTCGCGCGGCGCGGCGGGCCATGTCCTTGGCCACTTCCGCCTCGACCAGGATCACGCCGTCGAGCAGCTGGGTGTGCAGGTTTTCCGGGATGAAGCCGGCGGCAAGGCCCTGGATCGGGTGCGGGCCGGGCTGGCCGCCGGAAATGACGGGGGACAAGGTCGGCTCGACCGCGAACACCTGCAGGTTCGGCCATTCCTTCTTCAGCACCTCGGCGCAGCCGGTGATATGGCCGCCGGTGCCGACGCCGGTGATCAGCACGTCGATCGGCGTGTCGCGGAAGTCCCTCAGGATCTCCTGCGCCGTCTTCTCGGCATGCACGGCGATGTTCGCAGGATTGTCGAACTGCTGCGGCATCCAGGCGCCGGGCGTGCTGTCGACGATCTCAAGCCCGCGCTCGATCGCCCCCTTCATGCCTTTTTCCTTCGGCGTGAGATCGAAGGTCGCGCCATAGGCCAGCATCAGGCGGCGACGCTCAAGCGACATGCTTTCGGGCATCACCAGGATCAGCTTGTAGCCCTTCACGGCCGCGACCATCGCCAGGCCGATGCCGGTGTTGCCGGAGGTCGGCTCGACGATCGTGCCGCCCGGCTTCAGCTTGCCGGTGCGCTCTGCATCTTCGATCATCGACAGCGCGATGCGGTCCTTGATCGAGCCGCCGGGGTTCGACCGTTCCGACTTGATCCACACCTCTGCGTCGCCGAACAGGCGGTTGATCCGAATGTGCGGCGTGTTGCCGATCGTTTCGAGGATATTGGCGGCTTTCATGCGGGCTTCTCCTGCATCACGGCTTCGGGAAGGGCGGTTTCGGGCAGATCGAAGGTGCGGGCGCGGCGGATTTCGGGGAACAGATAGGCCCAAATGCCGGCGACGGCTATGGCGCCGATCCCGCCGAACGCGACAGCGCCGATCGGGCCAAGAACGGAGGCGAGCAGCCCGGATTCGAGCTCGCCCAGCTCGTTCGACGCTGAGATGGCGAGGCCCGAGACCGCCGATACGCGGCCGCGCATCGCATCCGGCGTGTGGAGCTGGACCAGCGATGATCGGACATAGACCGACAGCATGTCCATGCCGCCGAGCACGATCAGGGCGGCCATCGAGGTCATCATCGATTTGGAATAGCCGAAGGCCAGGGTCGCCGCGCCGAAGCCGGCGACGCCCAGCAGCATCTTGACGCCGACATTGTGGTGCAGCGGACGCCAGGCGAACCACAGGGCGACCACGGCCGCGCCGACCGCCGGAGAGGCACGCAGCCAGCCCAGGCCTTCGGGCCCGACGTGCAGGATGTCACGCGCATATACGGGCAGCAGCGCGGTCGCGCCGCCCAGCAGCACCGCAAACAGGTCGAGCGTGATCGCGCCCAGCAGGAACCGATGGGTGCGGACATAGCCGAGCCCGTCGACCATCTGCCGGATCGGGTGGTTGCTCCCGGACATGGCCGTCGGCATGATGCGGCGAATGGGGGTCAGCGCCAGCATCGAGAGCACCAGGAAACCGGACGCGATCCAGTAGGGCAGCGCCGGATCGACATGGTACATGAAGCCGGCAAGGGCGGGTCCGCCGACCGAGGCGCTTTGCCACGCGATCGAGCTCATCGCGATCGCTCGTGGCAGGACCGCGGGCGGAACGATGTTCGGAGCGATCGCCGTCATCGACGGGCCGAGGAACACGCGCGCGACGCCGTGCAGGGCGGCCAGCCCGAACAGCAGCGGCAGGGTCAGCGCGTGGGACGCGGTCGCGAAGCCCAGCGACAGCGCGATCACCAGGTCGATGCCGTTTGCAAGGCGCGCGACCAGCCGCCGCTCGAAGCGATCCGCGACCCAGCCCGCAACGGGCGTCAGCAGGAACAGCGGCACGAACTGGGCGAAGCCGACCAGGCCCAGATAGAAGCTCGCTTCCCTGACCGACATGCCATAGTCGGCGCGCGCCGTGTCGTAGATCTGGTAGCCCAGGATCACGACCATCGACATCGTCGCCAGCACCGCGGAGAAGCGGGCGATCCAGAAAGCGCGGAAGTCGGGAATCGCGAGCGGGGAGGGATGAGCCTGCACAGGCCGCTCCCTATGCGGGGACCAGCCTCCGCCGCAACCGCGAACTGGCTTTGCGCCTTGTTAGCCCGGCTTGGCCATTCGGAAGGACGGACGGGCCGCCCGCCGCCGCAGCCTGCCGCCGGTCAGGCCGAATCCGGCAATCAGCATCGCCCAGCCGGCCGGTTCGGGGACCGCGCTCCGGGCCAGCTCGACCGAGACATTGTCGAGTCCGTTCGAGTTATCGAACGCCGGGTCACCGTTGCGGAAGGTGATCGTGGTGCTGGCCCCGTTCGCGGTGAAGTCGACCATGCACTTCATCCAGCTGAGCACCAGCCCGGGGGTCGAGTTCGTGCAGCTGCCGCCGCCGCCCTGGCTCAGCTCGACATTGACGGTGCTGGTCGTGCCGAACAGGCCGCCCGAGACATTGCCGACCCAGAAAGTGATCGCATAGGCCTGACCGGGCGTAGTCGCGACGGTCTGGGCGAGGCCGACCGGCGCGTTGTTGTTGAAGCCGGTCAGGTCCATCCACTGGTTGCCGTCCTCTGCCGGGAACTGGAAGGGAGGATTGCCGGCAAAGGTCGACGGCACCTGGCTGAGCGCCTGGCCGGCCGGTCCGACGATCGTCCAGTCGGTCAGGCCCGACGATCCGACGACATAGCTGACGAACTGCGAGCCGGGCAGGACCGGCGTTTCGAAGCTGCCGTTGACGAACAGGTTTGTACTGGGCGGGTTGTCGGCCCGGTCGACAGCGGGCGGCATGGGCGGGGACAACAAGAGCGCGGCGGAGGCTATGAGCAGGGCAGGAACCATCGCGTTCACTCCCGAGGGATCAGACTACGCGCTACCGATGCAACCCGGTGATCTCGCCGGCCATGCAGGCCCGACGGCTGGTTGGACGCCGAAACGACTTGGCCGGCCTAAGGTTCCGCGGGAGATGGGCTAAAGCTTGTAGACGAGGCTCGCGCGGCTGATCGAGCCGCTGGTGCTGACGCCGCTCAGGCCATCTTCCTCGACACGGTATTCGTAGCTGAGCCGCAGCTTCAGCTTGTCCGAAATCTTGCTGTCGAGCGCGGAGCTGAGCAGGCCGCTGCTGGTTCCGTCCTCGTAGAAGACCGAGACGCGCTGGGTGAAATCGAGCCGCGGGCCGATCGCGAGGCCGAGATCGAGGGTGCCACGGCCGGCAAGTCGTGTCTGCTCCGCTCCCTCATCGCTGATCGTGTGGCGAAGCGCGGGGCCGCCCTCGATCGCCACCTTCAGCTTCTTGCCGGAGCTGAGCGACCAGCCGGCGCCGATGCCGGCCGTGTAGCGCTGATCGTAGCCGAGCGCGGGGTCATGCTCGAATTGGCCCAGGCCGAAGACATAGCTTTTGGCCGACGTCGCATAGCGCGGCTGCCACGAAGCGAGCAGCCGCTCGACCGCGCGCACGCCGTCGGTTTCCTGGATCTCGCCGCGGAACTGAAGCTCGTGGCTCCAGTCGATCCCGGCGCGCTTGAGGTCGAGCGAGGCGAGGGCGCCGAGGCTGTCGGTCGGCCCCGTCGACCAGGAAGCGCCGAACTCGACCTGCCCGGACCAATTGTCGAACGGTCCCGCTTCGGCAAGCCTGCGCTGCGCGGCCTGGGCGGCCTCTGCCTCGCGGGCGGCGACCTGCGCCTGCCAGGCGTTCCGCATGTCGGCGAGCGCCGGCGCAAGGTCCGGGCGGGCCTTTCCGGCATAGTCGAACAGCTTGGCGATCGTCTTCGCATCGCCATCGGCGATGGCGGCGTCGAGCATCGCCTTCAGGTCGGCCGGAATCGCATAAGCGGCGGCCGGCGCGGGAGCCTGCACAGACGGCGGCGGGGGCGCTTGGTCCAGCATCCGGCCCGCATAAAGCATGGCGCGTGCGAGGCAAGCCGCAGGCGCGGCAGAGAGCGCGAAAAAGCCGGGATTTTCAGCCGAGGAGCGTGCTGAGGATGTCCGGGTGGAAGCCCCAGCCGGCAAAGCCGCACAGGCCCATGAACAGGCCGAACGCGCCGAACGCCCAGGACGCGAAGAGAAGCCAGCTGCTCTCGGCGAGCGCGGCGACCGCTGCGATCGAAATGGCGGTGGACACGGCCGCCTCGCTCGCGTCGAACTGGTCGTCGTGCACGTTGAGCGCGTCATAGGCGTCGGAGCGTGCCTTCGCCCGCTTCGCAAGCGACGGGGCTTCGACGCGATATTTGACGATGTTGCGATCCAGATCGGCCAGCAGCGCGGCCGCTTCCGGCCGGCCGGCGCCGATCAGCGCGATCTGCACGCGCGAGCTTTCCGCGATATGGAGCTTGGTGCGCGCGGCCTGATATTCGCTCCAGAGGTCGATCGAATCCGATTGCGCCTGCTGCATCGCCTGGACGATGTTGCCGTCCTTGATCCCGCACAGGCCGGCGAACACGGACAGCACGACGACGGTGATCGCCACCTGCTTGTTGAGGGACTTGTCCTTCGCTTCCGCGCTCACCTCGATTTCCATGCGCGTAAGACGGCGCGCTTCGCGATAACCGCACGGCGGTCGAGCGACATGGACGACATGGACGACATGGACGACATTCACATGGAATCGGGAAAATTTCAGGGCCCCCGAAGCTTCGCTCCGCAATGTCTGCACAGGGTCAAAGAGCCGCTGACGAGCACGTGACTCGGCGTGGGGGAGCGTATCCCGGCGCCAGTGGTGTAGGACAGGCTTATCTTCTCAGGGATCGCGGAGCATCCCCTTGGAAAGCGGACCGGCCCCTCT
>NZ_BBWU01000033.1 GCF_000974765.1 Sphingomonas changbaiensis NBRC 104936
CCCCCCTCCCCGTTCCGGGGAGGAGCTTTACCCCAGCGCCGCCAGCTTTTCCTCCGCCAGACGGTCCAGCTCCGCGCGGCTCTTCTTCTCGGCCGCCGATTTGAGCTGGCCGCAGGCGGCCATGATGTCGCGGCCGCGGGGGGTGCGGACGGGGGCGGAGATGCCGGCTTCGAAGACAATGTTCGAGAATGCGCGGATCCGCTCAGGGTCCGAGCATTCGTACGGCGCGCCGGGCCAGGGGTTGAACGGGATCAGGTTCACCTTGGCCGGCAGCCTGTACTTGCGGATCAGGCGGACCAGCTCGCGCGCGTCCTCGTCGCTGTCGTTCTTGTCCTTCAGCATCACATATTCGAACGTGATGCGGCGGGCATTGTTCGCGCCGGGATAGTCGGCGCAGGCCTGGAGCAGCTCCTCGATGCCGTATTTGCGGTTCAAGGGCACGATCTCGTCGCGCACGTCCTTGGTGACCGCGTGGAGCGAGACGGCGAGGTTCACGCCGATCTCCTCACCCGCCTGCGCCATTTTCGGCACGACGCCCGAGGTGGAAAGCGTGATGCGGCGCTTCGAGAGCGCGAGGCCGTCGCCGTCCATCACGATCCTGAGCGCGTCGCGGACATTGTCGAAATTATAGAGCGGCTCGCCCATGCCCATCATGACGATGTTGGTGAGCAGGCGGCCATCGGGCTGGCTCGGCCATTCGCCGAGACCGTCGCGGGCGAGCATCACCTGCCCGACGATCTCGCCGGCGGTCAGGTTGCGCACCAGCCGCATCGTGCCGGTGTGGCAGAAGCGGCAGTTCAGCGTGCAGCCGACCTGGCTCGAGACGCACAAGGTGCCCCGGTCCGCGTCGGGGATGAAGACCATTTCGTAATCCTGGCCGTCATCCGACCGCAGCAGCCATTTGCGCGTGCCGTCGGTCGAGACCTGCGCGGTGACCACTTCCGGCCGCCCGATCACGAACCGCTCGGCAAGCCAGGGCTGCTGCGCCTTCGCGATGTCGGTCATCAGCGCGAAGTCGGTGACGCCGCGATTGTAGATCCAGTGCCACAGCTGCTTGGCGCGCAGCTTTGCCTGGCGTTCGTCCAGGCCCGCCGAGGCGAGCGCGGCACGGATTTCCGCCTTCGACAGGCCGACCAGGTCGACGCGCCCGTCGGCACGCGCCGGCGTGACGCGCGGCACGGGAACGGGATCGATATGGCCGGGAATCTGCATCGTCGGGGTCATGGCGCGCCCATGTAGGGCGAATGCGGCGATTTTACGAGGGTCAGCGCCGCGCGCAGCCCAAGGTCGCTGCGTCGATCGCGGTGGCGGCGCCGCGGAGGGCGTAGGTGTCGCTCGAGCCGGGGGCGCTGACCGTCATCCGGTCGGCGCTGCGCATCGCGGCGACGATCGCGGCGTCGCTGCGCGCGTCCGGCGACCAGGCGTCGGCGCCGCCGGCGATCAGCGGAAAGCGATTGCGGCCGATCGCGAGCGTCACCCGGCTGCCCTTCGCGACCGGGCGGCGCAGGCGGATGTGGAGTTGGTTGCGCTGGTGAAGCGCGGGCCAGACGGCGACGCTGGCGAACGGCCGCCACTGCGCGTCCTTGGGCGTGGCCCGGACCGGCTCCGCGATCGCGAAGCAGCGCGGCGGGCTGGCATCGCGGAACGCGCCCCAGGTTTCGAACATGCCGAGATTGTCGCGGGCGGCGGCGGGGGTGGCGACCAGGGTCAGGCCGATGAGCACCAGCGCCCGCCCCGCGCGCGGTTTGGCCTGAGCTTGTCGAAGGCCTTCCTTGTTCTTTCGGGCGTGCATCAGAAAAGAAAGGGAGGGCTTCGACAGGCTCAGCCCAAACCGGCTTTGGTGGCCCCGCGATATCGCGATCACGCCGGCGCCTTTCCCGCGCCCAGGTGCACGACCCGCTCGATCCCATCCTCGATCATCACCATGCTCCCCTGCGGCAGGCCGGGGGCGATCGGTGCGCCCCAGCGGGGATCGACGTCGATGCCGGTCAGCAGGCCGCGGAGCACGCGGCTGGACATGCCGTGCATGATGATCAGCTTGTCGCCCGGCGCACCGCCATGCTCGTCGAGCCAGGATGTCAGCCGCGCGGCGATTTCGTCATACCATTCGCCCTCGGGCGGGCGCACCGAGAACAGGCCGCAGCTCCGATCGACGATGTCGCCCTGCTCGGCAATGATTTCGGCATAGCTGCGCCCGCCCCAGCGCCCGACGTTGATCTCGGCAAGCCGTGCGTCGCGGTGCGCGCGATGCCAGTCCTCGCCGATATGCTCGCAGACGATCGCGAGCGTCTGCAGCGCCCGGCCATAGGGCGAGGCCCAGAGGTGATGCGGCGGCGGACCGTCGCCGAGGAACGCGGCCAGCCCTGCTCCCATCGCATCGGCCTGGGCAAAGCCGGCGCGGGTCAGCGGCGTGTCCATCTGGTCGCCCTGCATGCGCCCGGCGGCGTTGAACACGGTTTCGCCGTGGCGGGCGATGAAGAGGCGGCCTCTGATCGTCACGAAGCTGTCGGAGATTGACTTGGCACCCATGCCCTTTAGCGCGCTTCCCGAATGACTGAACCCCTGAAGATCGCCCTGGCCGGGCTCGGCACCGTCGGCGGCGGCGTGATCCGGCTGCTGGAGGCCAATGCCGCGCTGATCGCGCGCCGGGCGGGGCGCCCGATCGAGGTCGTCGCCGTCTCCGCGCGCGACCGCAGCAAGGATCGCGGCGTCGACCTGTCCCGTTTCCGCTGGGTCGATGACACCGGCGCGCTGGCGGTGCTGGACGGAGTGGACGTCGTCGTCGAGCTGATCGGCGGCGCCGACGGGCCGGCGCTCGCGCTCGCGCGGAACAGCATCGCCGCCGGCCGCGCGTTCGTCACCGCCAACAAGGCGATGATCGCGCATCATGGGCTGGAGCTCGCCGAGGCCGCCGAGCGCCGGGGCGTCGCGCTCAAATATGAAGCGGCGGTCGCCGGCGGCATTCCCGTCATCAAGGGCCTGCGCGAGGGCGCCGCGGCCAATGAACTCGCGCACGTGTACGGCATCCTCAACGGCACCTGTAACTACATCCTGTCGACGATGGAGGCCGAGGGCCGCGACTTCGCCGAGGTGCTGGCCGAGGCGCAGGCGCTCGGGTTCGCCGAAGCCGATCCGAGCTTCGACATCGACGGCGTCGACGCCGCGCACAAGCTCTCGATCCTCGCCAGCCTGGCGTTCGGCACCCGGATCGATTTCGACTCCGTTGCGGTGACCGGCATCCGCCACGTGATCGCCGCCGACATTGCCGAGGCCGCCGCGCTCGGCTTCAAGGTGCGGCTGCTCGGTTATGCGGAGACGCGGCCGGACGGGCTGTTCCAGCGCGTCCACCCGCATCTGGTGCCGGTCGCCCATCCGCTCGCGCACGTCTCCGGCTCGCTGAATGCAGTGGTGGCGGAGGGTAATTTCGTCGGCCGGCTGCTGTTCGAAGGACGCGGCGCCGGCGACGGTCCGACCGCCAGCGCCGTCGTCGCGGACCTGATCGACATCGCCCGCGGCGAATATGGTCCTGCCTTCGCGATGCCCGTCTCGGCGCTCGCCGACCGTCCCGCCGCCGATGCCGGCGAGGGCCGCGGCCGCGCCTATCTGCGCTTCACGGTCGAGGACAAGGTCGGCGTGCTCGCCGAGATCGCGGCGGCGATGCGGGATTCGAACGTGTCGATCGAAAGCCTGATCCAGCGCGGCGTGATGCCGGACGGCAGCGTGCTGGTCGCGATCGTGACCCACGACTGCCCGGAACGCTGCGTGACGCAGGCGCTGGAACGGCTGGAGGGATCGCCGAGCATCCGTGGGCGTCCGATGCTGATGCACATCCTGGATTAGGGCTACTTGTCGCCGGACAGATGTAAGTCGCTCGTCCCGAGCGGAGCGCGGAGCGCCCTTCGACGCGGCTCAGGATAAACTATGTCGAGGGGCGCGGGTTCGGAGCAGCGCCCCTCGACTTCGCTCGGGACGAGCGACTTATGCGACCACTAACCGCTTTACCGATACATGCCCTCGCGCAGGTTGATGCGGTGTTCGACCCAGGCCTTCAGCGCGCACAGCATCTGCGACCAGCCCATGCAGTTGCCGAACGCGGATTTCAGCCCGGCCTCGGTCTCGCGCCAGCCGCCTTCCTCGATCGCGACCAGCGTGCGGCCGTCGTCGGTCGGCTCGAAGCTTATCGTCACCCGCGTGTTGTACGGGTGATCGGCGTCATCGTTCGCTTTCCATTCGAGCACGATCCGCTCGTTCGATACCACCTCGATCACCCGGACCGGGAACGCGCCGGGGAAATCGTGGAAGTCCCAGGTGACTGTCGCGCCCGTTTCCAGCCGCCCCTTGGCGCCGCCGGTCGTGAAATAGCGCGACAGCTGGTCCGGATCGGCGACCGCCTCGAACACCTGATCCACCGGCTTCGCGATATGGGCGAACACCCGAAACTGCAGATCCATGACTCGCCTCCTTGTCACGACGGTTTTTATGTTATAATTTCATAACATGTCAATCAGCGACAGCTTCGATCGGGTGTTCAAGGCGCTCGCTGCGCCGGCCCGCCGGCAGATCCTGGACGATCTGCGCGACCAGCCACTCACCACGGGCGCGCTGTGCGCCCATTTTCCGGAGCTCGACCGCTGCACGGTGATGCAGCACATCAAGGTGCTGGAAGATGCCGGCCTGATCGTTGCGGTGAAGCGCGGCCGCGAGCGCTGGAACCATCTGAATGCGGTGCCCATCCAGCAGATCCACGAACGCTGGATCGGCCCTCACGCCGAACGGGCGGCCGCGATGCTGACGCGTCTGAAGGAAGATCTGGAGCCCTAGCCTTTCCCGCACAAAGCTGTGGGCAGCAGGCGCGCAGGGCTTGCCCGCCGGGCCATGCTGATTCAAAGCTTTCCGGCGAGAGGCGGGTTCATGAATTTCATCACGAGCGAGCCGCGACTAGCGCTGGGGGTCCGGCGGTCGGTCCTCGGCCAGCCCTGGCACTGGCGCGGCATGCCGGCCGACGATCTGGATGCGAGCTTTGCGCCGGACGACCTCGTCACGCGGCTGCTGCTGACGCGCGGCTGCCCGCGCGACGCGCTCGACGCCCACCGGGCGCCCACGATCCGCGGCTTCATGCCCGATCCGTCGATTTTCCGCGACATGGATGCGGCCGCCGAACGACTGGCCGGCGCGGTCCAGGCGGGCGAGCCGGTCACGATCTTCGGCGACTATGACGTGGACGGCGCCACATCCGCGGCGCTGCTGATCCGGCTGTTGCGCCAGCTTGGCCTTTCCCCTGCGGCCTATATCCCCGACCGGTTGATGGAAGGCTATGGCCCCTCGGGCGAGGCGCTGGTGCGGATCGCGGGCGGCGGCACGCGCCTGATCGTCACGGTCGACTGCGGCGCGCAGGCGTTCGAGGCGCTCGCGATGGCGCGGGAGGCCGGCGCCGACGTGATCGTCGTCGATCACCATAAATGCACGGCGGCGCTGCCGCCGGCCTACGCCCTCGTCAATCCGAACCGTCTGGACGAAGGCGAAGGGGCAGCGCACGGCCATCTCGCCGCGGTCGGTGTCGCGTTCCTGCTGGGGGCGGCGCTGCTGCGGACGCTGCGCGCGCGCGGCTTCTTCGCGGACCGGCCGGAGCCGAAACTGATCGAGCTGCTGGACCTTGTCGCGCTCGGCACCGTTGCCGACGTGGCCCAGCTCCGCGGCCTCAATCGCGCCTTCGTCGCCCAGGGGCTGAAGGTGATGGCGGCGCGGCGGAATATCGGCCTGGCCGCGCTTGCCGAGGCGGCGCGGCTGACGCGGGCGCCGCTATGCCACGATCTCGGCTTTGCGCTCGGCCCCCGGATCAACGCCGGCGGGCGGGTCGGCAAGTCCGATCTGGGCGTGCGGCTGCTCACCACCGAAGACCCGGACGAAGCGCGCGCGATCGCGGCCGAGCTGGACGCGCTGAACGAGGAACGCCGCGCGATCGAGACCGAGGTGCAGCAGGTCGCCGAAAGCGCGTGCCGCGCCGCCGGCGAATGCGCGGTCCATGTCGCCGCCGGCCATGGCTGGCACCCGGGCGTGATCGGCATCGTCGCCGGGCGGCTGAAGGAACGGCTCGGGCGACCCGCGATCGTGATCGGCATCGACGAGACCGGCACCGGCAAAGGCTCCGGCCGCTCGATCCCCGGCGTGGACCTCGGCGCCGCGGTGATGGCCGCCCGGGATCACGGGCTGCTGGTGGCCGGCGGGGGCCACGCGATGGCCGCCGGGCTGACGATCGCCGCCGATCGGATCGAGGCGTTCCGCGCATTCCTGGAAGAGCGATTGGCCGACGACGTCGCCCGCTCGGCGTCCGCCCGGGCGCTGCAGCTCGACGCGTCGCTGACGCCGCGCGGCGTCACGGCCGAGCTGGTCGACGCGTTCGAGCTCGCCGGTCCCTACGGCATGGGCTGGGCCGCCCCGCGCATCGCCGCCGGCCCGGTCAGGATCGTCAAGGCCGACGTGGTCGGCAACGGCCATGTCCGCGCGATCCTCTCCGGCGACGATGGCGCGAGCCTGAAGGCGGTTGCGTTCCGCGCGGCCGACGCAGAGCTTGGCCAGGCGCTGCTGGGCGCGCCCAAGGACCGCAAGCTCTGGGTCGCCGGCCGGCCGAAGGTGGACGAATGGGGCTCCCGCCGCGCGGCCGAACTGCACCTCGAAGACGCGGCCTGGTGCGATTGAGGAGGCGCCGATGTTCAGCCATGTCACGCTCGGCAGCAACGACCTGGAGCGCGCCCGCCGCTTCTACTCAGCCGTGATGGCGACGCTCGGGCTGACCGAGCCGTTCGAGATGAAGGACGCCATCGTCTATGGCGACCTGACCGGCGCCAAGCTGTTCATCGTGCCGCCGTTCGACGGGCAGGCCGCCACCAACGGCAACGGCACCCATGTCGCACTGCTCGCCGCGTCGCGGGCGATGGTCGACGCCTTCCACGCCGCCGCCCTCGCCAACGGCGGCAGCGACGAAGGCGCGCCGGGCCTGCGCCCGCACTATCACGCGAATTATTATGGCGCCTATGTGCGCGATCCGGACGGCAACAAGCTGCAGGCGGTCTGTCACAGCCGCCGCGGCTGACCCGCTTGACCCGCGCACGGTCATTCCCTAGGTGCGCGGACCACGCCTCACGGCCCCTTCGTCTAGCGGTTAGGACGCGGCCCTTTCACGGCTGAAACACGGGTTCGATTCCCGTAGGGGTCACCAGCCAGTCTGTCTGTTGAGAGACTACTTCGCCGGCGCGCCACACGCCTCAGAAAAGCGCGACAGTTCCGCGGGTTATCGGCGTACCTTCCGCTGCACTGACCCGCAAGGCGTCTCCGCAGTTCGGTTCGGCGTCGAGTCCCAGCCGGATTTCTCCCGACCGCATTTGTGAGAAATCAGTGCAGCATTCCGAGTGGCTGGCGAGCTAATTGGAAGCGAAGAGCCGCTGTTGTTCCGCCCAGGCAAGGGGGATTCCGGTAACCTTGTGGATGCCAGTCCCGGCCAAAGCTGCGGGTGTTTGGCCCTCCATGACCGACATGATCACGCCAGGAGCAAGATGGCTCAATCGGAGCAGATGCTTAAAGCGCGCGGGGCTGCGGCCCGCGATTGCGGCGAGCTCGCTCAGTGGCCTGTCAGGGAACCGATGCGCCATTTGCTGGGCCGCTCGAGCATCGGCAATGGTTTGCACAAGCTGCTCGTCGCGAACGACGAGCTGGGTGTTGTCGCCGCTCCTGATCAGCATCTTCACATCGTTGCCGACCCGTATTTGGGCGAACGCCGCGGCTAGCTTGGACGCATCCTTTCCTTCCGCTGACTTGAGCGTGACAGCGAAGCTCTGCTCGCCCACATCGACGCGCTGAACGAGCGTGAGCACGATGGCACGCTTGTCTGGCGGGGTGCCGTTCCGCAGCGTGGCAGCATCCCGTTCCGCCCGAAAGATCGCCTCACGAACACACTCAGCATCGGTGTCATTGTCCAGTCGCTCGGTCGAGAGCCACTGCGCGAGCCGTTCACAAACAGCGTCTTCGAACGCTTGCGCCGGGACGCGACAAGCCGGTCGGCCCGGCCCGCGATGATCGGCTAACGTGATGTAATAGCGATAACGTTGGCCATTCTTGACGGCATGGCTTGGCGTCATCCGGCCGCCGTTGGAATCATACAGCAACCCGCTCAACAAGCTCGGCTGCTTGGCGCGCCGGCCATGCTTGTGGTCAGCAACCGAGGATGCCATTCGCTGCTGGACAGCGTTCCAGAGTTCGCGCTCGACGATTGCGCGGTGCTGGCCGGGATAGACCTGCCCACGAAAGTGCACTTCGCCAAGATAAGTGGCGTTGCGCAGCAATGTATTCAGTCCGCCGCGCGTGAACGGCAGCCCCTCCGGGCCTCTCCTGGTGAATCCCTGCTCTGTCAGCTCTTCCTGCAGTGCGCGCACCGAACCGAGGGCGAGATAGCGTCGCATGATGTGGCGGACGGTTTCAGCCTCGCCGTCATTCACGACCAGCTTACGGTCCTTCACGTCGTAACCGAGCGGGACGCTGCCCCCCATCCACATCCCTTTGCGCTTGGACGCGGCAATCTTGTCGCGGATGCGCTCACCCGCCACTTCACGCTCGAACTGCGCGAAGGACAGCAGCACGTTCAGGGTCAGCCGACCCATGCTGGTCGTGGTATTGAACGACTGCGTCACGCTAACGAATGAGGCGCCGGCCCGGTCGAGCACATCGACAATCTTCGCGAAATCTGTGAGGCTCCGCGTCAGGCGATCGACCTTATAGACGACGATCACCGCAACTTTGCCGGCCTGTACGTCAACGAGCAGCTGCTTGAGCCCCGGCCGCTCCATGTTGCCGCCGGTGAAACCCCCGTCGTCATAGAAGTCCGGAACCAACGACCAGCCTTCGTGCTTCTGGCTCAGGATATATGCGGCACAGGCTTCCCGCTGAGCATCGAGGCTGTTGAAGTCCTGTTCCAGCCCGTCTGCATCAGATTTGCGGGTATAGATGGCGCAGCGGACCTGCTTCACCGTGCCTGCTCCTTCAGCCCGAAAAAGCGCGGCCCTGACCAGCGTGTACCCGTGATTTCAGTGGCGATGGTGCTCAGCGACGCATAGCGGCGGTCCTGGAACAGGAAGCCATCGCGAGTAACGTCGACGGTGTAGGTGGTCCCGCGCCAGCGTCGCACAAGACGGTTGCCGGGCCGGAGCTGAACCGTCTGCGCTGTTCCAAGGCGCGCGGACTTGCCCAGCGTTTCAATGCCGTCCAGCTCACGGCCAATCTCGGCGGCCAGACCCCCGAATGCCTTTTCTTGCAGCCGGTAGGCAATCCCGCGCATCAGCAGGTCGGATGTGAACGAGACAGGCGGCGCGCGCCTCCAGACGCGCCGCCATTCCGACTTGAGCTGAGCGAAGGTCATCATTCGAAGCTGCTCGATGTGCTCGTCGACGTTCATTGTGCAGCCGCCGCCGTATAACGGGTGACACCATCGACTTTGTTCTTGTCGAGGGTGACCCCGCGCTTGCGAATACCAGTTAGCGCGGCGCGGGTGGTGTGCGGCAGCCAACCGGTCGCCTGCATCAGTTCTTCGATGCTTGCGCCCTGCTCGCGGCGGAGCAGCTCGAGGACTTTGGCCTGCTTCGTGTCGGATCGAGCTTTCGTCGGTTCCGCAGCGGACATTGCGCTATTCGGGGCACTGCCGTCCGGCTCGACAGCGCCAATGGCGTGTTTGCCGGCATCTGTGATTACCGCGCCGACATGTAGGCCGCCACCCTCGCGGAGAATGGTCGCTGCGCCGGTCGTCTCCACCTCGGCGGCTAAGCCGCGCTTGATCAACTCGCGGATCGCCTTGTGGGCAGGTTCGTCCTTTCCGGCCAGCGATTCCGGGAGAGGCAGAAGGTGGCCGCTAGCGCGGGCCGCGGCGCTGCTCAGCAGGATTGCCTGGATGTCGGTCAACTTGGTCATGTGAATGGTCCCTTGGTCAAGACCGCGGCACCACGCCCCGGTCCACCACTCACAGCCCCGCCAATCGCTCGGTCGGGGCAGCAGCGCGCTCCAGTGAGCGGCCGCGATTCACAAGGACAGCAATGCTCGACGGGCAAGCGAAGTCGAGCGGTTTATGCCTTTTGGACGTCGTTTCCTGCAGACCGGCCGCCATCGCGGCCGGCGAGCAGTAACTCTGCGCATCTTGCCAGCACGGCGAGGCGTTTTGCAGCCTGTCTGAGGTTTGTAGCATCGCTTCGAAGTTGGCCTCGACTGCGACCTCCCGACACCATCACTGGGGCGAGATCTTCAGCGATACCTCCTGCGGCCACCAGCAATTCCTCCGCCAACCTCGTCAGCTGTGCTTCGTCCACACCGTGTCTCCTCGGACACGGTGACACTCAGTTCTCCGGCTAAGTCCACCGGCAGCTTCGCGCCCAAATCAGCCGCCGCGATCGCAAGTATTCGGGCGCGTAAGCGGACCTTCGCCGAAGCGGCCGTTGAACGGCAGCTCGCGACCCACAGCTGACATCTCCGAGGCGACCCAGAGACAACGGCGTGCTATGCACACGGATTGAAAGGGGGGCCAAATGGACCGCCAGATGGAGACGAGGCACCTTGCCGTCGCTGATCGAAAGATCGCGGAAGGCGAGGCTCGGGCTGAACGGCAGCTTGAGTTGATTGAACGGCTGAAGATGCGAGGGGCGGACACGGCCACGGCGGACGCTTTGCTCGACCTGCTTCGTCAGACGCTCATGGGGTGGAACCGCGAACGGGACCTTATCATCGCCACCCTCAATGCCTAGCGCACGCCGAGCCGCTGTCGTCCGAACTCCACCCGAACCTGTCATTCCCGCGCGTTTACGACACTTCCGGCTTGGCGGACTGACTCGCGCCCATCTCTGCCGAAATGGCCACTGCTGTAAGGGGCCACTCCCCCAGATAGACCGCGTTTACGTCGGTTGAGGCGCGAGCCAAGTCGGGTCCGGTCAATCCTGCCGCTCGCCGCTTTCGCGATTGCGCTTCATGATACCGCGAACGGTATCGGCTCGGGCATCACTGATTTCCTCGTCATTGCTCTGCCCCTCTGGGCTTCTCGTGCGCACGGGACGTGGTCTCGGGCTATGTACTCTCGGTTTTGCAGACATTAAAATGCACTCCCAATGACCCGCCTCGTGAGAGGTTATGCTCCGCCTGCCAGATCGCAAGAGGGGTTAATCTGGGTTCCTCCGGCCCAGCTGCCGAAAAGATGCTGCGATACGTCCGGCGCGTGATACTGTGTTCCATCGATTGCGGTCGTGGCGCCCTACTCGTGAGAAGCGGCGATTTGGCCCCATGAAGGGAGACCAACCATGCTGCATCTTTTCGACCCCACGATTTCCACTCGGCTGTGGATCGGCGGCGGCCTTGCTTTTCTGATAGCTGCCGGGCTGATGTTCTGGTCTTGTATCGCAGTCCACCGCTATGGACGCAGACGAGGCATCTTGTGCGGCTACAGGCGTTAGATTGCAGCTGCGCTGTCTCGGCGGCTGCCGTTCGATGATGCCTTGACCGAAAGAATTGCTGCCGGATTGCTGTTGCCCTTTGGCGAGTTCACCAAAGCGCCTGGAGGAACCGGGCACGCATGGGGTCTGGACGTTCGTCACGGGAATTACACAGCTCTGCCGCGAATGTTCGATGATCCCCGATCAGCCACGTGATGGCACTGAAAATTCCGGAGGCGGCCTCGGACCGGCGGCATCAACCAGTGCGTCTTGATTACATGGCTCGCTCACGACAGAGGGCGGCCGTTCGAGTTTGGAGAGGCCGGAGGACGATATGGCAGACTGGGTGAAATGCACACCGCTCGGACAAACAGAGTGGTCGATCTACATCAATGTCGAGCGCATCGTTGCGGTTGCAGGCGGCGAGAACGGAAGCACTGTCATCTATGGCAGCCAGAACGGCACCGAAAGGGGCGAGATCGCCGTGACTGAGCCTCCAGAGTCGATCCTCGGCGGAAGCAGAATTCGGCACTCCTAGGTGCCAAGCGCGCACCCAATGTCAACGCCGCGCCTCGCCCCGACATGGCTTCCCCGATCGCGTTTCTGCGCCGAGGCGTCGCGATAAAGATGCAGGAGCCGTCGCCACGTGATGGTGGTCGATGCCCAACGAGGCGTGCAATAGGGCGTATGAAGTTTAGGCCTTAGCGATGGTGCTGATCAGAGTGCGCTGGTGGGCCTGCCACAATGGATCAGCCGAGAGGGGCGACAGCCGCCCGTGGTTGTATTCGGTCGCACTTATCTCCGAGCGGTGCCCATGCGTGCTGCATAACGGGCGCCACCGCGGATACGCGCCGGCGCTATAACCGCGCCATTCATTTGCGGGAGTAAAGTCGAGAGAGGCGCGGCTCCGCCGGTCATCGACGTTTACAAAGTTTATTTCGGGGCTGACCTGTCGCAATATTTCTCAAATCGTCGCAAGTTTATTTTCCGCGATGTGAACCGGAGTGACGCAGCCGTGTTCTGCTTTCTGAGCTAAGCTGAAGTGCATCCTGCATTTCGAGCAGAGTATTCGCTCAGGGAGTGCTTCATGAAGAATTGGGTCTTCGCCGCGGCAGCGGCGGCCGGTCTGGCGGCGCCTGCTAGCGCAGCTGTTCTCACGTTGGAATCGATCACCAGCAATGGTGCGAACGACAACAGCTTCACATATCAGGGCACGCTCGGCGGCGATGAAGGCGTGCGCAGCGGTGACCGGCTTATCATTTTCGATTTCGCCGGCTACATCGCCGGGTCCGTGTTCGCACCGAGCGGCGATGTCTTTGCGACCACCGAACTCACATCGAGCGCCTTCGTAACGCCCGGCTTCAACGATGATCCGACCGTCGCGAACCTCGTGTTCACGTATCTTGGGCCGGACTTCCGAAACACGGGCGGGCCTCTCACTCCGTTTGATTTCGATGGGCTGGGAGCTCGATCAACGCTCAGCGGCATCACGCAAGATGCGTTCTTCACGCGTACGACTAAGAACAATCCTGACGGTGTCCCTGGAGGATCAAACACCTTTGTGTTTACGCTCGGCCAGGTCGGCGTGCCTGCCTCTGCGGTTCCTGAGCCGGCTACTTGGGCGCTGATGCTTGGCGGCTTTGGCCTGGTCGGCGCGGTCGCCCGCCGGCGCGAGCGGTTGGCGCACGCGATGTCCAACTAAACCTCTCTTAGCTGAGCCTTCCCCGCTGGGCTTGCGCCTGGCGGGGCCATTTTTAAGGTTTACGCGATGCCGCCTATGATTTGCGGCGCGGCACCCCATATCACTCGTATCGCAGCACCCGCCACGAGCATCGCCGCGACTGAGAGATGCTTCGTGCTCCCGCTCAATCGAGGAGACGCGGCGTGGGTATCCATCAGTCGACTGCACCCATTAGTGACGGGCGATTTGCGACGACTTCGGCAGTATCGCCCAGCGGTTCCGAGGCGGATGCCCTCGAAGCCGCACTTGTCGACATGACCGCAACCTTCTGCAGCGATTTCGCGAATGGATTGGTGGGACAGCGGCACAACACATACGGACACCGCTCGCGCATTCTTCGTCAGATGTCAGGAAGGCTCGCGGTCATGCGCGAGCAAGACGGGTGGGTCACGTCATGAACTCGCGCGAAGAGGCACCGACTGAGGTTCACGCGCTGTCCATGGATGTCGCAGCCGCTGAGATGCTTCGATACGGGATCACACGGGTGCCCGCCGATATCTTTCACTACCGCGAGTATCGCTATGCTCGGCTCGCCGACGCGCTCGCCCAGGCCAAGCGTGACGCGAAGGGGGCTGGCGCCCCTGCAGAGCCTAAATAGCTGGGTGAGGCACCCGCGCGCACGGTCACGGGCGCGGTGGCACTTGGCGTGCCTCATAGGTGCGCTTTTCCTTCCGCAGACGGCGGCGATAGGCGCGATCGTGAGAGTGATAAATGCGGTATGCGACGAGAGCAGCGACCAGCAGCGTCATGATCAGTATCAGGCTGTAGGCGACGATCAAACGAGTTTCCATGGTCCGTCCTTTCGGCCGAGATCGGCGGTCTGGTTCGCCACCGAGACGGTGACATCCACTGTCATCCCTAGGAAAGCATCGGCGGTACCGACGTACCGGCCATTGACGGGGCTCAGTTGGGCAATGTTCCGGCCAACGGCGACGGGCACCAGTTGCGCTTCGCCCATACGTCCGTTTGTGGGATCAAACGCGATCCACCCCGCGCCGGGCAGGTAGACTTCGGCCCAGGCGTGGGTGGCTGCGTGTTGGTTGCTTCCATCGGAGAGATCGTCCGAGATCAGCGCGTCGAAAAGATAGCCGGACACCGCTCGGGCCGCGAAGCCGAGGTGCCGTGCCGCCTCGATGAACAGTGTGGCGAGATCGCGGCATGAGCCGGAGCCGAGATCGAGCGTCTCCTGTGGAGACTGCGTCCCCAACTCTTCACGCATGACATAGGTTGTGCCGATGCAGGCGGCTGCATTCACGTCTTTCAGCAGCGACAGCGTGTCGGTGTCAGCGCCATGCACCAGCGCCGATGCCCAGGCCCCAAGCTGGTCTTCAGGGTCGGCATGTTCGGGTGTCAGCAGCGCGCCCAAGTCCCTGCGATCGTCGCTTGAATAGTCGAACGGGAAGCGGTGTGCGTACGGCGCGATGGCGAAGATGGGCCAGGCAGAGGCGGTCTGTTCGACCACCATCCGGTTGGTGATCACGAGCCTTTCCGCCGGGTGGAGGAAGGAAGCGGTCGCGATCAGGTTACCGAAGACATCCTGCGTCCACTCGAGCGCCGGTGTCGGCTCGCAGCCGATTTCGGCGCTGATCACCCGAAGGGCATGCGAGCCGCGCGGGCTGAGCATCATCCGGTGCGGAAGGATCTCGACCGGGATTCGGTATGCGTAGGTCGTCACATGGGAGATTTGCAGCCGCATTCCCTCGCCCTTTTCGCTATCCGCCGGCTACAAACGGCGGCCCCGACCCACGTCGGCATGTCCACGGTCTGGATTCTCACTCAAGCTGCGGAGATCAGCCAGCGGAGGCTCACCCACTGTGCGGTGCGCGTGCGCAAATTCTCGGCTGAGCAATTTGCGACCCTCCCGCAGCCCGGCGGCGAGGCCTTCCTTGGCCCATGCGGCCGCGGCCGCGTCGGCTATGATCCTGACGTTGTCGAGTGTGGCAGCGCGCGAGAGCGCCCGGTGATGCGCTTCCTGGACGCGGCATAAGATCAGCGATGGCTGCACGGAACGGCCTTTCCAGAGGCGAGGAAGGGGAATCGGCCCTTCTTGAGGGGCTGAGTGGGCGGCGTGCCCTTCAATGAAGGATTGGACGCATTCTGCTTCGGAGGCGCCGGCTTCTTCGGCTTACGCGCCTCGCGGTTGCCGCGTTGTTGTCCCTTGGCCATGTAGTAATCCTTTTCGAAACCCCCTCGGGCTGGTGGTCAGCGTCTGAAAAGCGACAGGACCGGGCGAGCGCCTGCTGCGCAATGCGGCCTGCCGAATTGTGCGTGCGCCAGCTTCTCCGCCTCGGTCGTCTGCATTTGAGCGACCGCGGCGATGCGCCGGGCAGGCCGAACGAAACGGGTGCTGGGAGTGGTTTGCACGAACATGCTCCGCGTCAGAGCGGGAGCGTGAAGAACTCTCAGTCGCGGCCAAGCTCGAGACGGACGGCGCGATCAAAGGAATATGGAGACGCCAACCTCGCCACACCACCCCACTGGCCAAATAATCCGGACCTTCCCTCAGGTCCAACGTCTTGATTATGAAATTGTGCACTGCAGCAACCTCACCGACACCACGGTCGTTCTGCAGCTGTCAGGGCTTTCGCCGTGGCCAGGAGAAAGCCGCATGCGAAGCTTGAATGACACTCTCACTCGCCTTTCCGCGTTACGAAGCGCGTCGCCGGGACCACCAGGCATCGCGAGCCAAGACCGGTTGACGGACCTGCCGGCGTTCGGCTCAAACCCGGGCGCGCTCCGGGGCCGCTTTTACGTGCCCGAACTACGCCGCTCGTCCGCACCCCTGGTTGTCGTGCTGCACGGTTGCACTCAGGATGCCGCCGGCTATGATCGTGGCTCGGGCTGGTCCCAGCTGGCGGATGAACAGGGATTCGCGCTGCTGTATCCCGAGCAGCAACGCGCCAACAACGCCAACCTGTGCTTCAACTGGTTCAATCCAACCGACACGCAGCGCGATTCCGGCGAGGCGCTGTCCATCCGCCAAATGGTCTCCGCAATGGTCAGCGCGCACGAGCTTGATTCCGACCGAGTCTATGTAACCGGCCTTTCTGCAGGCGGCGCGATGGCGTCGGTGATGCTCGCCACTTATCCAGATGTATTTGCCGGGGGTGCGATTATCGCGGGCCTGCCTTATGGCACCGCCACGTCAGTGCCCGAGGCGTTCGACCGAATGCGGGCGCATGGCGGACCGCCGGCGGCAGCGCTCGGTGCACTCGTCGCAGCGGCATCCAATCACCGCGGCCAGTGGCCGACGATATCGGTCTGGCATGGTGACAGCGACTCGACCGTGAGCGCCGCTAATGCGGCCCTAATCGTTGAACAATGGCGCGCGCTCTATGGGGTTGCAGCCCAGCCAACCGCGATCGAGGACGTCGATGGGCACCCACGCCGCATCTGGCACGATGGCAACGGGCGGGAAGTGATCGAGGAGTATCGCATTTCGGGCCTCGGCCACGGCACTCCACTCAGCACTTCCGGCGGCGCCGCCTGCGGCACTGCCGGGCCGTATATGCTCGAGGCGGGGATATCTTCGACACGACAGATCGCCCGTTTCTGGGATCTTATGCCAGCACAGGCGGAAGCTCGGACAAGGCCAGCGCCCGCTGCCGAACTGCGAGCGCCTCCAGCGCCCTCGACGCTCACCATGCCCGCGATCGAGCGGGGCAGAGCGCAGTCAGTACGACAGTCGGCAACGGGCGACGTAGGACGGGTGATAGAAGATGCCCTGCGCGCCGCAGGCCTGATGCGCTGACCGCGGCAGCGGAAGGACTTCATTGGAGCTCTCGCACTCTCTCTACGTGCTGCTGCTGACCGGGGTAGGTGCGCTGGTGCTGATGACGGCGTGGCTGCCGATGCTTCTGCGCAAGGCACCGCTGTCATTGCCGATCCTCTGCGTGGGCGCGGGAGCGGCCTTGTTCGCGCTGCCGGCGCTCAAGCAATTCGCGGTCCATCCGCTGGAATTCCCGTTGATGGTGGAGCGGTTGAGCGAATTGGTCGTGATCGTCTCGTTGATGGGCGCGGGGCTAAAGATCGACCGGATGATCGGGCTGCGCAGCTGGGCACTGACCTGGCGGTTGCTTGGCATCGCGATGCCGATCACCATGCTGATCGTCGCGTGTCTCGCATGGGGGCTGACGGGAGCGAGTGCGGCTGCAGCCCTGCTGATCGCTGCCGTGCTCGCGCCGACCGACCCGGTGCTCGCTAGCGACGTTCAGGTAAGCGGCCCCGGCAAAGGCACAGAGGATGAAGCGCGCTTTGCATTAACATCGGAGGCCGGGTTCAACGACGGCTTTGCCTTCCCGTTCGTCCATCTTGCGATCACGCTGACAGCGGCAACATTCGTCGCCGGCGATCTGCTGGAGTGGTTCATACGAGACCTCCTGTGGAAGACGATCCTCGGCGCAGCAGTGGGCTATGCCATAGGCCGGGGCCTCGGCTATCTGACCTTCCATCTCCCGATGCGCGCTAACCTCTCGCGCACCGGGGACGGCTTTGTCGCGCTGGGGGCGACGCTGCTCGCTTACGGCGTGGTCGAAACGCTGGGCGGCTTCGGTTTCCTGGCTGTTTTCGTGTCGGCACTCGCGCTTCGCAACGCGAGCCGCGATCATGAGTATCACCAACGGCTTCATGGCTTCGCAGAAGAGGCGGAGCGGCTGCTGATGATGGTGCTGCTCGTCCTCTTCGGCGGCATGGTCGCCTTTGGTGGTCTGCTCGCGTCTTTGGACTGGCGGATGCTGGTGTTCGTCACCGGCGTCCTGCTCGTTGCACGTCCGGCCGCTGGCCTCTTCAGCCTGCTTGGATCAAATTTGCCTTGGCGCGAGCAACTGGTGATATCCTTCTTCGGTATTCGGGGGGTGGGCTCGATCTACTATCTCGCATTCGCGCTCAACCATGCCTCCTTTGCCGATCCTCGCCGGCTGTGGGCGATTGTCGGCGGCGTGGTGCTCGCGTCGATCCTCCTGCACGGCATCACGGTGACCCCGGCGTTACGGCTGCTCGATCGCTGGCAGCGGCGCCGAGCCGAAATATCCCCGTGATGCCATGCCGATCTCCGGGTGAACGTGTGATCGGGCCCTGCAGCTGCTCGCTGTCGAATATCAAAGCCCAAGCGGGCCACATTGGCCAGCAGGCCACGGAACGCGCGCGCGTATAGCCCGTTTCGGATGGATGAACGATCAGCCGCTCCCGGCTGTGCCGACAATCATCGCCATCGGCACCTCTGCCGGCGGGGTGGAGGCTATTCGCGCGCTGGTCGCGCAGCTGCCAGAGGATTTGCCGGCAGCAGTATTCGTCGTCCTCCACATCGGCGCCCACAAGAGCGAGCTGCCCTGGCTGCTGAACCGGGCCGGGCCGCTGCCGGCCAGCCATCCGGCGGACGGCGAGCCGATCCTGGCTGGCCGCGTCTATGTCGCGCCGCCGGACCATCACATGACTGTCGATCTCGGCATCATCCATTTGACTAAAGGCCCGCGCGAGAATTGGGCGCGACCGGCGATCGATCCGCTGCTGCGCAGCGCGGCTGCGGCCTATGGTTCTGCCGTCGTCGGCGTCATCCTGACAGGTGGCCTCAATGACGGGACGGCCGGGCTGATCGAGGTCAAACAGCATGGCGGCATCGCGATCGTGCAGGACCCGATGGACGCCGCGAATCCGAGCATGCCGCGCAGCGCGCTCGCCCATGTCGCTGTCGATCACTGCGTTCCGCTGGCGGAAATGCCGCGCCTGCTTACCGGCATCGCCAGCGGGCGCGCGACGCCGGCTCGCATCGACAAGCGAATGTCTGTTACGCTGGAGACCGGCGCGAACGGCCCGGGGAAGGATATGGACGCCCAATTCACCCAGCAACACCCGGTCGCGGTGACCTGCCCGGATTGCGGCGGGGCGCTGCGCGAAACCGAAACTGGTAGCCTGGCCCAATATACCTGCCATATCGGCCATGTTTACACCGCCGACGTGATGCTCGCTGCGCAGTTCGTCGCGCTCGAACGCGCGATCGAGGCGGCCATGCGCGCGCTTGGCGAGCGTGCCGAACTGTGCCGGCAGATGGCCGTAAGAGCCGACGGGCAGAAGGGCGACGGCGGCGAGTCCTGGACGGCGGCGATGCACGAGGCGCTCGAACAGGTCACTCCGCTTCGCACGCTCGTGGTGCGCGAATGGATCCACCCGGATTCCGAAGGTGTTCCGCGCCTATCTGATCCTTGAGATTGATATAACAGTAAGAAATCGCGAAACATTTGTTTGAACCTGGCATTGTGTTACAAATCGACGACCTGAGGACTTGCGCCGGCCATCCGTCCAGAGCCCCCGCGAGAATGGAGAGTTCATGGGCAAAGCCAGCCGTCCCGTGCGGTCCGCCCATTCGCGGCCTGATAAATCGAAAGTAAAGGACGGCGCCTTCCCGATCGTCGGGATTGGCATGTCGGCGGGCGGGCTAGAGGCCGTCATCCCCTTTCTGAACGCAATGCCTGCCGATAGCGGCATGGGGTTCGTTCTGGTCCAGCATCTAGAGCCGACCCGAACGAGCATGCTCGCCGAGCTGCTCGGCAAGCAGACCAGAATGCCGGTCGTCGACATCGAAGACGGGATGCGGGTCGAGCCGAACCGCGTCCATGTCATCATTCCGGCAAAAACCCTGCTGATCAAGGACGGCGTGCTGCGGCTGGTCGAGCCCGAAGAGCCGCGCAGCCAGCGCCACCCGATCGATAAATTCTTCGCGGCACTTGCCGAAGACCAGCAGGCGCGGGCGATCGGCATCGTCCTGACCGGTGCGGGCAGCAATGGCACGGCGGGGCTGCTCGCGATCAAGCAGGGCGGCGGCCTGTGTATCGCGCAGGACCCGGAGACAGCGGCGTTCGACAGCATGCCGCGTCACGCGATCGGCTCCGGGGCCGTCGATTATGTGCTCGCGCCGGACAAGATGCCCGAGGCATTGCTGGCCTATGCGCAGCATCCCTATCTCGACGGCGATGGCGCATCCGAGACGCTTGAGGACGGCAGCGAGGCCGACCTGAACGACGTGATGGCCTTGCTCCGCGCTCGTTCGGGCCAGGACTTCCGCCGCTACAAGCCGAACACGCTGCTGCGGCGGACGCATCGGCGCATGGGCCTCGTTCGTATCGAGCGGCTCGACGATTATCTCGCCATGCTGCGGGAGAATCCGGCCGAGCTGGACGCCCTGGTCAGGGATTTGATGATCAACGTGACTGCCTTCTTCCGCGACCCGGAAGCATGGGAGGCGCTCGATCGGGAAGCGATTACGCCAATCATTGCCAAGGCAGTGCCGGGCCAGGCGATCCGGGCCTGGGTGCCGGCCTGCTCGACCGGAGAGGAAGCCTATTCGATCGCAATGCTGCTTACGGAGCGTGCCGAAGCGGCAAACAAGCGTCTCGAGGTCAAGGTCTTTGCGACCGACCCGGGCGAGCATAATCTGGTGGTCGGGCGCAGGGGCGTCTATCCGGCGAGCGTCGTCGAAAGCCTGTCGCCCGAGCGGCTGGCCCGCTTCTTCGACCGCGCTGGCGAGGACTATCGGGTCAAGCCCGAAATCCGTGAGACGGTGCTGTTCGCACCGCAAAATCTGCTGACCGACCCGCCTTATTCCAAGATGGACCTGGTCAGCTGCCGCAATCTGCTGATCTATCTCCAGCCCGAAGCGCAGGAGCGCGTGCTGGCGCTCGCCCATTTCGCGCTGCGCGACGGCGGATTCCTGTTCCTAGGCAACGCCGAAACGATTGGCCGGCGAGACAATTTGTTCGCCACGGTGTCGAAGCGCTGGCGCATCTACCGGCGGGCGGGCGGCGGGCGGTCGAGCCCTGCCGACTTCATCGGCAGGCCCGCGCGCGAGGCGCAGGAAAAGACCGCGGTTGCCGCGCCACGGCTCGCCGACATCGCCGTCAAGGCTCTCGCGGAGCGCTTCGGACCAGCCTCGGTCGTGATCGACCGGCATTACAAGGTGCATCACTTCCACGGCGCCACCGACACCTATCTGGCGCAGCCGTCTGGCGCACCGACACGCGACCTGCTCACCCTGGCGCGTGACGGCCTGCGGCTTGCTGTGCGCCGGGCTGTTCAGAAAGCGGTCGACGACGGGGGTTCAGCGACGGTCGAGACCGGGCGCGGTGGACGGACCGAGCCCATTGCGATCACGGCGTCATCCCTCGACGGCGACGATGGCGAGACCCTTTTCCTTGTCAGCTTTGCCGGCGGTCAGACCGCGGCTCACCAGCACGCGCCGTCGGCCAGGGCGGTTGAGCACAGCGGCGAACGCGATTTCGAAGAAGAGCTGAAGGCGGCGCGCGACGAACTGCACAGCACGATCGAGCAATTCGAGACCGCCAACGAAGAGCTGAAGGCGGTCAACGAGGAAGCGACCAGCGTCAATGAAGAGCTGCAGGCGACCAATGAAGAGCTCGAAGCCTCGAAGGAAGAGCTGCAGTCGCTGAACGAGGAGCTGAACGCGGTCAATGCGCAGCTGGAACGCAAGGTGCACGAGCTGGAGGAAGCGGGCGACGATCTCCGAAACCTGCTCGCCGGCAACGAGATCGCGACCATCTTCCTCGACGCGCGGATGCGGATCAAATGGTTCACGCCGACGGTGCAGGAGCTGTTCGATCTGGTCGAGCAGGATGTCGGCCGGCCGCTCGCCAACTTCGCCCAGAAATTTGCTGACGGCGACCTGATCGGCAAGGCGCGTGCCGCGATCGAGCGGCTCGCAACTTATCAAGAAGAAGTGAAGGCCGAGGACGGCAAATGCTTCCTGCTCCGTGTCCAGCCTTATCGGACGCGCGACAACCGCATCGCCGGAGCCGTCGCCAGCTTCATCGACATCACCGAACTGAAGGCATCGCAGGCGCGGATCGCCGAGGCGCGCGACTATGCCGAAGCGATTGTCCGCACGGTTCACGACCCGCTGATCGTGCTCGACACCGATCTGCGGGTGCAGTCCGCCAACCCAGCCTTCTACAAGACTTTTCAGGTCTCCCCTGCCGAGACCGAGGGAAGGTTGTTCTTCGAACTTGGAAACGGGCAGTGGAACAACGCAGGGCTGCGGCTCGCTCTCGAAAAGCTCTTGCCGCAACAGGGCCAGGTCGCCGCATTCGAAATCGTTCACGAATTCCCCGCAATCGGTCCCCGTCGGATGGTGCTGAACGCCAACCGGATAGCGGGCTATGACGATCGCCCGGACTTGATCCTGATCGCCATTGACGATGCCTCCATCCGCCTAGACGCCGAGCGCCACCAGGCGATGCTTGTCGGCGAGCTCAGCCACCGGGTGAAGAACACGCTGGCGGTCATCCAGGGAATCGCGACCCGCACCATGCGGAACAGCGAATCGCTGGCCGCGTTCAATGATACGTTCCTCGGCCGCATTCATGCGCTCGGCCGGGCGCACGATATGATCTTGAACAGCGGCTTCAGGACGATCGAGCTCGGCGTTATTATCGATCTGGCATTGAAGCCGTTTCAGGACGGCGGCCAGATACGCATTGCGTCCGGTCCTGCCGTTTGGCTGGGCCACACCGCCAGCCAGTCGATCACGATGCTCCTGCACGAGCTGGCGACCAATGCCGTCAAATATGGCGCCTTGTCCGTTGCGGCCGGAGAGGTCGCGATCGGGTGGCGGCTTGACGGCGATGGTGATGGCAGGCGCGTCGTCATCGAATGGGTCGAAAGCCACGGTCCGCTGGTGAACCCGTCGCCGCGCGCCGGCCAGGGCACGCGCTTGATCGAGGGCAGCGTCGCGTACGAATTGCACGGTAAGGCACGCCTCGAATTTGCGTCGGCAGGCCTTCGTGCGGTCATCGACTTTCCGCTCAAATCCACCGATACTGCGCCGGACTCGCGACCCTCTGGAGAAGAGGAAACCGTTCGATGACCGACGGCAATGGCTCCGCGTCGCGCTCCGCCCGCGTCTTGGTCGTCGAGGATGAATTTCTGATCGCCGATCACCTCGCGATGACGCTAGAGGATCTGGGCTATGATGTCGTGGGCCCGGTCTCCACAATCGACGAAGCGCTCGCGGTCATTCGTGATCAAGCGCTCGACGCAGCCCTGCTCGACGCCAATCTGGATGGGGTGAGCAGCGCCGCAATCGCGAAGGAACTCAGCGCCCGCGCCGTGCCCTTCGTGGTGGTCACCGGATACGGCGGACTGCCGCTTGAATCCGCCATTCTCGACGACGCGCCGCGCGTGGCGAAGCCGCTGGTCGCTTCTAAGCTTGCGGGAGCACTGGCCGAATCTCTGGCGCGCCGAGGTCGCTGGCGCAGCGGCAACGGACGAAACTGGCGAAACTCATCACGACCCTGATCGCTGCGACGTCCGATTTGGACTTTGGCCAAGCGAACGCGACGTTCGACATCGCCTAGGAGCTGCCTCTGATAGGCTGGCGAGCGCTGCGGAGGCACTCGCCAGCGGGCACCTCAGACGTCAGTGCCCTCTGACAGGGCGAGCGCGTCTTCCAAGTCTACGCCGAGATAACGGACTGTGCTCTCGATCTTTCGATGTCCGAGCAGGATTTGAACCGCTCGGAGGTTTCCCGTTCGCTTGTAGATTAGCGACGCTTTGGTTCGGCGCAGCGAGTGGGTGCCGAACAGAGCAGGATCTAGCCCGATCGCTGTCACCCACTCGTCGACCAACCGAGCATATTGACGCGTGCTGATGTGATCGCTTCGATCTATGCGGCTCGGGAACAGGAAATCCTCAGGCCTGCCGCTACCTCGGACACGGAGCCAGGCGCGCAAGCTCTCACGAGCAGTTTCGCCGATCTCGAACGACACCGGTGTGCCGGTCTTCTGTTGGATCACCATCGATCGCTGGCGAACTTGTCCGCCGACAACGACATCCCCGATCCTCAACTTGACCACGTCGCAGCCGCGCAGCTTGCTGTCGATCGCGATGTCGAACATCGCCCGGTCGCGAGTGCGTTTCTCGTGCTCCAGGTGAAACCGAATCTCCCATACCTGCTGTGGCTTCAGCGCTCGCTTGGGCCCGATCGAGCGGCCGGCGTTCCAAGCGACACCTGATGTCCGTTCATGATGTTGCTGATGATAGTACATCTGTCTTCTCCAGAGCTGCGGAATGCAGCGTCTGAACAGCGCGACAGAGCGGCTGGAGTTGGCCGATAACTGTCCTGCGGGTCAGCCACATCGCTTCGGCAACCGGACATCACGACAAGGCCAGCGCATGACAGGAGGCGCTCTGCGTGAGCGTCGAATTATAAGGCCATGTGATCTGTGCCCGCGCATTTTCCGGTCGCGGGAGATCGGGCCCACAACTGCATCCGCGAGAGGGGCGTCAAAGCGAACTTTTTTGGCCGATATTATCGACTCCGGTCGTGCGCAGAGTGCCGCAACCGTGCGCTTTACAGCGCGTTTCTGAGCGATCGAGATGCTTCGACGGGGGCGTCACGACTGCAACGGAGGGTTCGATCGGCACTGAGGTAAGCAAAAGATATGGAGCCAGGGAAAGCTGTGCGTGCGGCCGAACTCGACCGAATGCTTGAGCGTCTTGAGGTCAGGCTCGATGCCTTCGCCATCTGCGAGATTGAGAGCGGCTGCGGCCTGCGCTGCGATCCATTTGACCGGACCATCGTTCATTTCGTGCTGCAAGGCTGCGGCATGATCGAATGGTCCGAGGCAGGGAGGGTGGCGATCCGTCCAGGCATGATCATCGTCGTGCCGAAGCGTATGCCCAAGCAGATCAACGGCGAGGGGCCGGTTCAGAAAGTCTTCGACGCCAACGAAGTATGCCCATTGGCCGGCGGCATGGTAAAATTTCGCGCCTGCCGCACGAAATCCGATCTCATCCTTGGCTGCGCCTCCGTCGATGCGACTATCTTCGATAGGCCAAATTATTTGGACCAGCTATCCACGCCTGTTTCCGAACATATCGGTGACGGCGCACTTTCGCTGTTGTTCAAAGCAATGCTTGCCGAACTTTCCTCGGTTGGCGTTGGCACCCGTGCGATCGTCTCGGCAATCATGAAACAATTGATGGTAATGTTCCTGCGCCGCCATCTCGAGCGATCATTCCCAGAAGACGCGCTTTCGCTCCTGGTCATGGACCAACGCTTGAGGCGCGTGGCGAGCCTCATTGTGGATCGCCCCGGGGAGGCGCACTCCCTCGAGAGCCTCGCCAGAATAGCCGGCATGAGCCGGTCGCGCTTCAGCCAGCTTTTCCTCGCCGCCTATGGCGAAAGCCCCACACATTTTCTGAGCTCGGCGCGACTGACGCGAGCGGCCCGGCTGCTTGAGGATTCCAGCTTACCCATCAAGGCAGTTGCCGGCACCATCGGCTATGCAAGCCGCAGTCATTTCTCAAGAGTTTTCCGAGAGCGATACGGTGTGGACCCGAGCCAATTCCGCGAGGCACATCGCCAAGGGATCGCGGCGAAATAACTGACTTCGGAATCGCTGGGTTTGGCATCCGAAAGCCTCGGATCCGCTGACGCCTATAGTGGCGATACGATACGACACCCATTCGAGCTGATCTCGCACCGGCCTGCGGGAACATCGCAGATGCTGGCGCGGTTGCGCAACGGGTCGAGCGGACTGGGCCAGGGAGAAGGGTGACATGACAATCAGATTTACCGTCGGCCGTGAAGGATCGCGTCCGGCCGCGCTCATGACCAGCAAGCTTTTGCTCGCCAGCGCGGCGCTTATTTTGACCTCGGGTCCGGCGCTCGCGCATCCGCAACAATTTCATACGACCTTCACCGCGTTGAATAAGGATGCGCCACTCAACAAGGTCGGCCTGAATCCTCACGCTTCGGCGCAGGTCACCTACAATCACGACGATGATTCGTTGCATGTCCTCATCCAGGGCACCGGCTTTGAGCCGGGAATCCCGCATGTCGCCCATATCCACGGCAATCTCGTCAACCCGATGACGACCGGCAGCGGCGCCCTCGATTCATTCACGCCGACATCGGCCCAGGATGTCGACCACGACGGGTTCATCGAACTCTTCGAAGGCCTGACCCGCTACGGCCCGATCCTGTTTGACTTCGAGAATATCGACTCCAACATGGACGGGACGATCAACTACGACCAGACCTTCAATCTGCGCGATCCGAATGCGCCGTTCGGGTTCATCAACCCGCTGGACCCATCGCAAGGCAGATATGGTATTACCGATCTGGTTGGCCTCAGCTTCAACCAACTCGCGCTGCGCGAAATGGTCATTCACGGCCTCGTCGTGCCGCCGGGCGTCGGCATCGACAATCCCAACCAGAACCCGCCGACCGACGATGAGATCAACGGTCACAGCAGCTTTGCCCCCGATCCGGGCCCGGGGGGAGAGTTCGGCCACACGATCGTCTTCCCCGTCGCATCGGGCGAGCTGGTCGCCGGCGTTCCCGAACCCGCGACGTGGGCGCTGATGATCGCCGGCTTTGGCCTGGTCGGCGCGGCAGGCCGGCGCAGGCAGCGCGTCTCGGTTCGCGCGCTGTAAACACCTGGGATCCGGGGAACGACGGCCACTTCGCGCGGCGTTCCCCGTCTTCGCGCAGGCCTGCATACGACCGTGAGTATTCTGCGACGAAGATAGCCGGATGCGGATCAGCACCGCGCGTCGTTTGCCTGCGTTGAACTGCGTCAAACGGGAGAACATTTATGTGGTCGCGGCCGAATTCGTCCAGGTTCCTGGTAATCTTCGCAGCCGGGATTTCCCTGATCGCGGTTGCATCCTCGGCACGGCCAACGGCGCCGCGTGCGAAACCTCCGGTCAGCACAGCGAACGGTCCTGCCGATCAGGGACCCCGGATGCCGCAGCAAATGGGCGACGTGGCGCTCGGACGCGAAGTGTTTCGCTTCGAAACCTTCGGCAACGAGGGGTTCTGGACCGATGCGGTTCGATTGCCCGCCGGCATCATGGCTGCGAAAGTCACGCCGCTGCAGGCGCTCCAGCTCGGTCTCCAGGTCGATTCCGATATGGTCGACCCGGCCACGAAGGCGGAACTGGCGAAGGAACTCCGCGCCGACCCGAGCGGCCGGTCATCGCGGCTGCTGAACGACCCGAACGTCACGACCAAACTCGTCATGGCCGGTGCGGTGATCGGCATGTCACCGAAAAACGGGAAGGTCGGAACCAGTTGCGCTCTTTGTCACACGATGACCGATGCGTCGGTCTTTAAGGTGCCGCAGGGCGGCTCGGTCGGCCGCCGGCTGGATGGCCTGGCCAACCACAACATTAATCTGGGCAAGATTTTCGCAACTGCCGCCAATACGCGCGCCCTCTACACCATTGCCCAACTGCAGCTCGACGCGAACAAGGGGAAGACATTGGGCCGCGCGCCGCGCGGACTCACGGCGACCTCAACGGAAGCCGACTTCGACGCCTATTTCAGCAATCCGCGCTTCTATCCGATCGGGATGTTCGACGACACGTTCGACGGCAATGGCGATCCGATGCACAATACGCCGCTGTTCGAGCAAGATCTGGCCGCCCCTTACGGGAGCGAGGGGACATTCACCAGGATCGACGACTTCAGCAACTTCGTCTTCACCACCCTTTTCGACCAGACGATGCTGACCACGCCGGGCGGACGCGCGTTCGTCCATATGCTGGCCGGCGCGGCCGGAGACGAGATGATCGACAACTACGTCAAGATTCTCAACGACACGCGTGTTGTCGGATATCCGTTTGTCGCCGCCCAGGCCCGGCAAGCCGGCAAGCCGGGGACACTGACCACGCCGATCGGCTTCCGTGTCGACGGTCGTCGACTGCTGGCGTTGAACGCTTATTTGGCATCGCTCCCGGCTCCGACAGGCATGAAGAGCGATTCGTCGGCAATCATGCGTGGACGTCAGGTATTCCGCACGTCTGGATGCACCGGCTGCCACAATGTCGACCAGAGCCGGCCGGTGCCGACCACCATTCATGCAATGGCCCAGATTTTCCCCGGCGATCATCCAATAATGCTGGCGCCCCGCCAGCCGCCGCTCAACGCGATCGTCAACACGCCAAACTCGTTCTTTGACGACAAGATGGCCGTGGTGAATGCAAGCCTGCGCGGCGAAAAGCGGGGCATTGCGATGCCGCTGCTGCTCGATCTGGCGCGCAAGCCGGTTTTCCTGCACGACGATTCGGCCAGCAGCCTCGACAATCTTCTGAACGGCAGCCGAGGCCGCACCGCGCCACATCCCTTCTATGTGCCCGATCGCCGCCGCCGTGCCGATGCAATTGCTTATCTAAAGAGCCTCGATTCTGGCGTCAGATAGCTATGGGCGTTGTCGGCGTATTTGGCGAATTTCATATCTGACGCGCTAGACCCGGGCGCGGCACCGACCGGTTGAAATCCACCTTTTGTGATCGACTCAGTCGGTCCGCGTCGGAAGTGACGAACGACCGCTTCTAAGCATTCGGGAATTACTGTCTTATGTCGCAGATGGGCGCCATTCGGCCGGCGAGGGCACCGGCGTGGATCCTCGGTCAGAATGTCAGGTTCGGGCAGGTTGCGGACATAAGCTATCCTTAACCGAACGGATCCCATGAGCCCCCTGTTTTCTAATATGGGGCTGTGGAATGAGAGGCCGGATTATCGGCGTATATGCGCTGCTAAGCGCAGGTGCTTCACAGGCGCACCCAGTCGACGAACCTTACGCGAATGCCGGTGCCTGGGAAATTACGGCGGGCAATCACGGCGCATGCATGATGCAACGCTCGTATGTGTTGCGGGATAACGGTGACGAACAAACACTCATCATCTTCTACGACGATCAACGGAAAGGTGCTGTGCTCGGGTGGGGAACCCACAAACCGAAGCTTCCGCCACTCAGCAACGCGCTCGAATTCCAGCTTTCGTTCACGCGGACGGGCTCATCGTTGAACGAAGCGTGGGGAAGCCAGTCGTTCGATATTCAAAAGATTGGAGATGAGTACAGGTTCGGCCATGTCTTCAAAGGCTCGACAGACAGTGACCGTTTCCTTCGCGATCTTGCTTCCAGCGACACAATCGGGCTGTGGTTCGGCCCAACCTTGATGATGGGTTTGCCACTTGGTGCATCAGATGCAGTTGCAAAGCTGCGAGAATGTTCGTCGAGGATCGCCGAACAGGATACTTCAGGTCGCTTGCAAAAATAGCTGCTCCCGGAGTCAGCTTTAGGTCGGAAGCGGACCTTGAGCTCCGGTCCTCGCGAACGTCAGCTTACGCGCTCGACGATGATCAACCACGACGACTGAGTTGGGCGCTCATCAGCCCACCGGCCCGGTTTGCCGTGAGCAGATCAGAATGCCGGTTTCCGGTGGAGAGCGGGCATTGCTCGGCTACAAAGATTGAATGTTGCACCTTCTTGACCAGCAGAACCCTGCACTCGCCGGGATTGTGCTTGCCCTCATCCTGATCTTCTGGCCGCCCCCCCAAGCGGCGCGAAGAGGAGGAGAAAGGCAGGCGCGCCTTGCTGAACTAGATGATGGTGCGTAGGAGGCGTTCTTTGAAGAAGAACGGGCTCTCCGAGCTTACGGACCCAATACCGCGGGCCCGTTCCACTTCTGGGGCGTCCTGCTTCTCCTTCTAAGCGCTTCCATGTTGTTCATTTAGGGTCCGCTAAGGGTCGCGAGCGGACCTCCAGCGGCGTTGCTCGGTAATGTCTGCTATCCCAAGCGGCCGGCGCAATGCGGAATGTCGCGACATCGCTGCAAAGACGGGCGGCCCATCAGATCGCTGAGCCGCCCGGGAGGTTTGCGGGGAGGAACCCCAGCCAACGAACGGTTGGCGGCTAAGATAGTTTCTTCGCTCCCGCATTGACCAAGCCAATAGTGGGTTCCATAGGTGGAACTCGGCTGAGCGCTCACAGGAATGCGACGCGCTGACTAGCGACATCGTCTGACGAGCGCGGCGGCCGGTATGTGCAGGCGTCAGTCCTCATAACGGTCAGCTGAGGGCCAAGCTCCGGGGGGAGGCGGTGGGGGTCCCTGCCTCCACACATCAAGGTCATGTAGCCACTGCTCAAAGGCACAAAGATAATCGGGCGGCCAGACCAACTGGGCCATCTGGTGAAGCCTGCGCGCTGATTGACGAAACCGCTCACGCGTTGCCGAGTCTTCGAATCGCATGGAACATTCATACCTGCCACGGTCTGGTCAGGAAAAGTGTCCTAATAATTCCTCCGGTTCTTTAGCGCAGGCGGCCGCGGCCGAACGTCCGATGCGGCAAGTCGCGTCGTGCTTTTGAGATCCGCTGTCCATTGCGCTTGACCGGAGCGTATGACTCTCAGGCCAGCCGCTGCATCGAAAGTCCGCTTGAGCACGACGCACCCGGCCAATCTCCGCCCGACAGCCGCTTAGAAGCCTAGCTCTTGATCGGCCTCACCGTGACTAAATTGTCGTTTTCGCCGCCTTCTAGTTGCTGGGCCTTTTCCAGATAGTCCTGTGCCATGAGGCGAAGCGACGCTGTCGTCCTCTCATCTGCACAGGACCAGGCGAGGCGGAAGCAGCGCTCAGCCTGCTGGCGGAAATAGATAGCGCTGTCAGTCATATGCGGCCGTTATCACTATGTCGGGTGCCCGACAATGCACGGACACGATCGGAGATAGCCTCTTGTGCATGTTGATCCTCAGTCCAAGCGCCTGCGACTCCCGACAGCGCTCAGCCATGCCGATCGCAGTGTGCGCAAGAAACCGCCGGCAAGGCCGCGTCACCGTAGATCTACGGAGCTGGGCTTAACCGGTGCTGTTCCGGCTCGAACTAAAGACCTCTGAAACAAGTCGGTAGGTGGACAGGAATGCTGAACGCTCTCAAGAAAACCTTCCTTCGCCCTCTGCGGCAAGAAGAGGCATCTGCTGACCATCGTCGGCATCCACGTCGGGCCGTGGTGCTGGACGCAGTGATCTACGCGATCGACTACTTCTCGGATGTCATCATTCATAACGTGTCCGCCGACGGGTTTATGGGTGAGGCTGACGTCGAACTCACCATCGGTGAAAAGCTGCACCTGACCCTGGACGACAAGGCATTTCAGACCGGAACTGTCCGGTGGACTGAAGGAAGGACATTCGGCGTCGCTTTCGATACGCCGCTCGCCCGGACTGGCGCTGGCGATGATGACGTCGATTACGGCTCGATGCCCGAGCACAAGCCGCGCGGGCGGCGTTCCATGTTGAACATTCCAGCGCGGTTGAACCTGGGCCGCCCGCCCGAGCCGGCGACCGTGCAGAACGTGTCGCAATCAGGCATGCTGCTGGAAACCGCAGCCAACGTCGGCGCCGGCCAGCACCTCCTTGTAAAACTTGGCGACCGGTCACCGGTCGCCGCTGTCGTCAAGTGGCGCAAGGATGATCACATCGGAATTGAGACCGCGGAACCAGTCGGCATCCTTTCGTTGGTGTATTCGAGCAACTGAGCTGGACGAGCGCTAAGGCGCTGCAGCCGCCCTCTATAGAACCTCAGCCGCTTGTCCGCTAAGGGTCGCGAGCGGACCGTGGGCGGCGGTGATCGCGAACGTCAACTATTCCGAGCGGCAGGCGCTATGCGGAATGTCGCCAATGGGCGCTGATCGGACCATCCCAGGTCCGGAATGCGAATGTCCGTTTCCGAGCGGTCTGGACGCGCGGCGGACATCCCGAAAGGGCGCAGTCGGCAATTGCTCCTCATCTCGGACGCGGGCGCAGTTCCTATAACGTTATCGTTGGATGACGGCGATCGCGCCAAGCGGCGCAGATCCCGGCAACGAGATCGTAGGGGATCGCGGCGCATTCGCGCAGCCACATTTTCAGCCACAATTGCTTTCCCCGGCGAGGGGGTAACTGCACCGGCAAACTGGAAAATCCGAGGAGCCAGAACAGCATTCGCACTCGCGGCTGATGATAGGAATCTGTGCAAGACAAGATTGCCGCGTATCCATTCGCGCGCGCATGAGCGGCAGCCGCCCGCACCGTTTGAAGCGTATCCCCGCTGACCTCGTCCAGCGTCAGTCGCTCGGCGGAAACATTGCCCGCCAACAGTGCGGCCATCACCGAAGCTTCCGAAGGTGGATGGTCCCCGACCTTCCCCGAGAGAAACAGATCCACGCTCGGGTCAGCTTCCGCCGCGGCGGCCGCGTAACCAACGCGACGGGCCAATGTCGGGCTCGCGCTCCCGTCGGCGCGCACGGCCGCGCCAAACACGACCGCAAGCGTGCGCTTGCCTAAAGCGGGTGCTGTCATATCCTCCGTTTAGCTGGACTAGTGATCGCCGGGAAAGCGCCGCGACGAGTTCGAGGCACAAAGCCCATGACCTCGATTACCTTGTGAATGGCCGGATATGGAAGCGACGCACCATTATGCAAACCGCGACGATGCGGCGCGAAGCAGGCGCTCGACGCGGAGGATTCCCACGGCTGCAATGGGCGCCGTTCGGGCCGTTCAAGATCCAG
>NZ_BBWU01000032.1 GCF_000974765.1 Sphingomonas changbaiensis NBRC 104936
CCCGTCCCGGGGAGGATTTTTGGAGCGACTCCCCTCATCCCCCGATCTCCTCGATCAGGTCGGCGAGGTCGCGGACCGCGTCGGGGCGGCCGCAGCTCTTCGCCCGTCTTGCAGCGTTGGCGAGGGCTTCGGGTTCCAGGCCCAGCTTCTGCATCTGCTTGGCCAGTTCCACGGGCGTGAATTGCGATTGCGGGATCGAGCGCGCGCCGCCGGCTTCGACCAACTCCTTTGCGTTATAGGTCTGATGATCGTCGGTCGCCGCGGCGAACGGCACCAGGATCGCGGGCCGCCCGGCCGCCGCCAGCTCGGCAACGGTCGATGCTCCCGATCGCCCGATCACGAGGTGTGCGCGGCCCAGCCGTTCGGGAAGATCGGGCAGGTAGGTGGCGAGCTCGGCCGGAATGCCCTGCTCGGCATAGCGAGTGCGGACCCGCTCGATATCCTCGGCACGTGCCTGATGCGTCACCTGCAGCCGGGCGCGGAACACGGGCGGAAGCAGCCCCAGTCCTTCCGGCACCACGTCCGACAGGATCGTCGCGCCCTGGCTGCCGCCGGTCACGAGCACGCGGAACACGCCGTCATGATCGAGCGGCGGATAGGGTTTGTCGCGCAGTTCCAGCACTTCGTGGCGGACCGGGTTGCCGACCAGCCGCACCTTCATCGCGGCCTTTGAGGGGAGCCGCTGGATGTCGGGATAGGCGGTCGCGACGGCATCCACTCGGCCAGCCACGAACCGGTTCACGCGGCCGAGCACCGCATTCTGTTCGTGCACCGCCGTCGGAATCTTCGCCTTGAATGCGGCGAGCAGTGCGGGGAGCGCCGGATAGCCGCCGAACCCCATCACCGCCGCGGGCTGGAATTCCCGGAACAGCTGGCGCGCTTGTCGGCGGCCGGCAAGGATCGAGCGTCCGGCGCGCAGCCATCCCATCGGCCCGCCGCCCAGCCGGCCCGCCGGCAGCACGTGCGTCTCGACATTCTCGAACAGCCCCGGAAAGCGCGTGCCCCTTGCATCCGTGACCAGCGCAACGTGATGGCCCCGTCGCATCAGCTCTTCCGCCAATGCGTGCGCGGGCACCATGTGCCCGCCGGTGCCGCCCGCTGCGAGGACGAACCGGCTCATCGCTGGCCGTTCCACTTCACGACATAGGGGGAACGATGCAGGTACGGGTTGCGGCGCGTGAAGGCGAGCAGCAGGCCCATGCCGATCGCCAGTGCGATCATCGACGATCCGCCATAGCTGATCAGGGGCAAGGTCATGCCTTTGGACGGCGCAAGCTGCAGGTTCACTGCCATGTTGATCGTCGCCTGGACGCCGATCTGCGTGGTAAGGCCGGCGGCAGCGAGCATTGTGAACGTGTCTTCCTCGTCCAGCAGCTTCAGGAACACGCGGACGACGATCGCGAGGAAAATGAAGGCGATCGCCAGGCAGGCGATCAGGCCGAATTCCTCGCCGATCACCGAATAGATGTAATCGGTATGCGCTTCGGGCAGCTGGAACTTGGCGACGCCGCCGCCGGGGCCGGTGCCGAAAAAGCCGCCGCCGGTGATCGTCGCATGCGCCTTGTCGACCTGGTAGGTGTCGCCTTCGCCATAGATGAAGTTGTTGATGCGCGTCGTCGCGACCGGGTAGAACAGATAGGCGCAGACGATCCCGCCGAAGCCGGCGCCGATCAGTCCGCCGATCATCCGGCCGGACACGCCGGACAGCAGCAGCAGCGCCATCCACATCGTGCCAAACACGATCGTCTGGCCGAAATCCGGCTGCTTCATCAGCAGAATCGCGATCACGCCCACCAGCGCGCCGGTCAGCGGCACCACCGGCAGCGTCTTGTCCTGCTGGCGCAGGCTCAGCAGCCAGGCGAGGCTGACGACGAACAGCGGCTTCAGGAACTCCGACGGCTGGAATTGCGCGAACCCGACGCCGATCCAGCGATGAGCACCGTTCACCTCGACCCCGATCAGCGGCACCGCGGCGAGCATGATCGTGAAGAACGCGGCGCCGCCCAGCGCGAACCGCCGCGCCGTCTGCTTCGGCAGCATCGACACGCCCAGCATCACCGGCACGCTGATGATCACCCAGAACAGCTGTCGCCAGAAATAGTGAAGCGGCGCAAAGGTCACGCCCGCACCCGAATAGCGGTGCGCAGCGGACGGGCTGGCGGCGGCGACCGCGACCAGGCCGATCGAGATCAGCACCGTGATCAGCATCAGCAGCACGCGGTCGATTTCCCAGAACCAGAGGCCCAGCGGGCTGCGGTCGGCACGGCCGAGGCGCGCCACCTGCTTCTTGCGCCGGATCGCTGCGGTGTCGGTCATTGCAATGCCCCCACGGCCGCGCGGAAGGCGTCGCCCCGCGCTTCATAATCCCTGAACTGGTCGAACGATGCGCAGGCCGGCGACAGCAGCACCGTGTCCCCCGGCTCCGCGTCATTGGCCGCGCGGCGCACGGCTTCGTCGAGCACGCCGCACTCCGCGACCGGCATATGCGGTTCGAGCAGCCGCGCGAACATCGCCCCCGCCTCGCCGATCGTGTAGGCGGAGCGGACATGCGAAAAATGCGGCGCGCAGGCGTCCAGCTCGTCGGTCTTGGCCAGCCCGCCCAAAATCCACCGCACCTTCGGAAACGCCGCCAGCGCCGGCGCGGTCGAGGTCGGGTTGGTCGCCTTGCTGTCGTTCACGAACAGCACGCCGCCACGCTCGGCGACGCGCTCCATGCGGTGAGGGAGACCGGGATAGGTGCGGAGGCCTTCTGCGATTTCCTCCGGCAGTAGCAGCAACATGAGGTTAGCGCAGATTGCGATAGCCGCTGCCGCGTTTTCCGCGTTGTGCGGTCCAGCGAGCGCCGGCCAATCAGATTGTAACGCGAATACCTCGTCGTTGTAGCGCGCTTCTCCGTCGATGACGCCTTGGCCGGAACCTGCTCGATCTTCCTTGGTGTGAGCATGACCTTTGTTTATGCGAAGGCTCGTATAGCGCTTTCGATCAAACGCAGGCTCTTCCCAGGCCGCATCGGTCAAAATTGAACAATGCGGATATTTCTGCATTTCAAAAAGGCGCGTCTTCGACGCCACATAGGCCTCGAAGCTCCCATACCGATCCAGATGATCCGGCGTGATGTTCAGCAGCACCGCGACATCGCAGTCGAGCGTGTAGGTCAGGTCGATCTGGTAGCTGGAGAGTTCCAGCACATAGACGCCACCTTCGGGCAGCGGGTCCTGGGCGAGGATCGGCAGGCCGATATTGCCGCCCATCAGCGCGGGTACGCCCGCCGTCTTCAGGATGTGGGTGACGAGCGCGGTGGTGGTCGACTTGCCGTTGGTGCCGGTGATGCCGACGACCTTGTGCGGCGGCAGCTCGCTCCGCGCCTGGGCGAACAGCTCGATATCACCAATTAGGGGGACGCCGTAGCGCTTGGCGTGCGCCGCGATCGGATGCCGGTTGATCGGCACGCCGGGGGAGACGATGACGGCTTCGAAGCCGGTGAGGTCGAGGGTGAGGGGATCGGCGAGAACCAGATCCTCCCCGGAACGGGGAGGGGGACCGCTCGCGAAGCGAGTGGTGGTGGGGTCGGGGGTCTCGACCAGCGCTCCGGCCCCTCCACCATCGGCTTCGCCGATGGTCCCCCTCCCCGTTCCGGGGAGGAGCTTTGCTCTGGCGTCCTCGTTCGAATCCCACGCCCAAACGCACGCGCCCGCGGCCAGCAGCGCATCCACCGTCGCCAGCCCGCTCCGCGCGAGGCCCAGCACCGCATATTTCTTCCCGGCCCAGGCGCGCGACGTGATCATCGGACCTTCAGCGTCGACAGGCCGGCGAGCGCCAGCACCAGGGCGATGATCCAGAAGCGGATCACGACGGTCGGCTCGCTCCAGCCGAGCTGTTCGAAATGGTGGTGGATCGGCGCCATCTTGAACACGCGCTTGCCGGTGCGCTTGTAGAAGAAGACCTGGATGATCACTGACAGCGCCTCGACCACGAACAGCCCGCCGATGATGCCCAGCACGATCTCGTGATGCGCGACGACGGCGATCGTTCCCAGCGCTCCGCCGAGTGCGAGGCTGCCGGTGTCGCCCATGAAGACGGCGGCCGGCGGCGCGTTGAACCAGAGGAAGGCGAGGCCGGCCCCTGCGATCGCGCCGCAGAACAGCGCCAGATCACCCGCGCCGGGCACATGCGGAATGCCGAGATAGGTCGCAAACTTTGCGTTGCCGACCAGATAGGTGATCACCATGAACGCGACCGAGGCGATGATCACCGGCATCGTCGCGAGCCCGTCCAGCCCGTCGGTCAGGTTCACCGCGTTGCCGAACGCGACGATCGTGAAGGCGGCGAAGACGATGTAGAACCAGCCGATATCGGCCACCGGCTGCGCCACGAACGGCAGCCACAGATGCGTGCCGTTGTGCCGCACGATCAGCCAGGCGGCGATGCCGGCGATCAGGAACTCGAGCAGCAGCCGTACCTTACCCGAAACGCCGGCGTGGCTGGCCTTTCTGACCTTGTCCCAATCGTCGAGGAAACCGATCGCGCCGAAGCCGAGCGTCACCGCCAGGCACGCCCAGACATAGGGATTGCGCGGGTCCATCCACAGCAGCAGCGACACGGTGAGCGCGGTCAAGATCATCAGCCCGCCCATCGTCGGTGTGCCGCGCTTGGCGAGGTGGCTCTGCGGCCCGTCGGTGCGGATTGGCTGCCCCTTGCCCTGGCGCACGCGCAGCCAGCCGATGAACTTCGGCCCGATGATCAGGCCCAGGAACAAGGCCGTCGCCACCGCGCCGCCCGCGCGAAAGCTCAAATAGCGGATCAGGTTCAGGATGCCGGGGAAGCCGAGCTGTTCCGCAATGAGGTAGAGCATCAGTCCTTGTTCGCCTCCGCCAGTGCCCCGGCGCTCAGATCGGCAACCAGCCGGCCCAGCCCCACGGAGTTCGACGCCTTGATGAGAACCGCGTCGCCGGCGCCGACATGCCCCTTAAGGGCGTCGAGCGCGGCTGCGGCGGCGGGCACATGCGCGAACTCTATCTTCCCCTCAAGCGCTTTCGCCAGCGGCGCCATCTCTTCGCCGACGAGCAGTGCGAAATCGACGTTCGCCCGGGCAATCGGCTCGGCCAGTTCGGCGTGGAAGCGCGGCCCTTCCTGCCCAAGCTCCCGCATCGCGCCCAGCACGGCGACGCGGCGAAGCGCGGATTGCTCCCCCAGCACTTTCAGCGTCGCCCGCATCGAGGCGGGATTGGCGTTGTAGCTTTCATCGATCACCAGCGCCTCGCCGCCGGGCACCTGCACCTGCACCCGCGCGCCGCGGCCCGCCATGCCCTGCAGCTCGGCAAGCGCGAGGCCGGCGATTGCCAGATCGCCACCAGCCGCCTCGACGGCCGCGATCACCGCCAGTGCGTTCGACACCCAATGCTCGCCGGACTGGCCGATCGTCATCGTCAGGCTCGCATCCGGCAGCTGCACCGTCACGAGCGTCCCGCCGCCCTTGGACGGCACGCGCTCCACTGCATGGACATCGGCGCCCTTGTCGAGCCCGAAGGTCATCACTCGCGCACCATGCCTCTTTGCCGCTTCGACCAGAATGTCGCGCTGCGGCGAATCGTACGGAATGACCGCCGTTCCGCCCGGCTCCAGGCCCTCGAAGATTTCGGCCTTGGCGCGCGCGATGCCCTCGATCGATCCCAGCATCTCGATATGCGCCGGCGCGATCGTGGTGATGACGGCGATGTTCGGGCGCACCAGTCGCGTCAGCGCGGCAATCTCGCCGGCATGGTTCATGCCCATTTCGAAAACGCCGAAGCGCGTGCTTTCGGGCATCCGTGCCAGGCTCAGCGGCACGCCGGTATGATTGTTGTAGCTTTTCAGCGATCGGTGGGCACGACCGGGCGCGATTCGGTCGAACGCTGCGAACAGCGCCTCCTTCGTGCCCGTCTTGCCCACCGACCCTGTGACGCCGACGATCTGCGCCGTCGTGCGCGCCCTCCCTGCGATCCCGAGGGCATCCAGCGCCGCCCGTGTGTCGGCGACGAGAATATGCGGATGGGGAACCGGCCGGGAGACGATCGCCCCCGCCGCCCCTTGTGCGAAAGCCTGATCGACGAAACGATGCCCGTCCGTCGTCTCGCCAGGCAAGGCGACGAACAGGTCGCCCGTCCCGACCTCGCGCGAATCGAAGGCCACGCCGGTGGCCATGAAGGCGGTGGAGGCGACGCCGGATACGGCCTGCGCGATCTCGGCTGATGTCCAGAGGGGGGTCATGCAACCCTCTCCCTGCACGGGAGAGGGCGACTCAGCCCTGCGGGGCTGAGCGGGGAGAGGGTATTGCGGCACGCGGCCGACCACCCTCTCCTAGCTACGCTAGGCAGTCCTTCGACAAGCTCAGGACTGCCAAGCTCCGCTGTTCCTCTCCCCTCAAGGGAGAGGAAATAAGACCGCCCCCCCCTCACGCCGCGCACTCCCGCGCGACCGTCACGTCATCGAACGGCAGCACGCGGTCGCCGACGATCTGGCCCTGCTCGTGGCCCTTGCCAGCAAGCAGCACCACATCGTCGGCGCCGGCTATTGCGACCGCTTCGGCGATAGCTTCGCGGCGGCCGGGGATTTCGCGCGCGTCGGCGGCACCGGCGAGGATATCGCGGCGGATCGCGGCGGCGTCCTCGCTTCTCGGATTGTCGTCGGTCACCACCACCATTTCCGCGACCTGTGCGGCGACGCGGCCCATCTCCGGGCGCTTGCCTTGGTCGCGATCGCCGCCGGCGCCGAAGACGATGATCAGCCGCCCCTTGGTGTGCGGCCTCAGCGCCGCAGCGGCTGCCTCGATCGCGTCGGGTGTGTGGGCATAATCGACATAGATCGGCGCGCCTGCGCGAGTGATCGCCGCCCGCTCCAGCCGCCCGCGCACCGGCGTCACGCGCGCCAGATGCTCGAGCGTCTTCGCGGTGTCGCCGCCGGTCGCAATGGCGAGGCCGGCGGCGACGCACGCATTCGCGGCCTGATAGGCGCCGATCAGCGGCAGCATCACCTTGTAGCTCTTGCCGTCAGCCTCGATCATCAGTTGCTGGCCCAGCCGCGAGGGCGTGCGCGACTTGAGCCGCAACGCCTCTCCACGCTCTCCGACCGTCAGCACACGCAATCCCCTGGTCCGGGCGACCTCGATCACCTTTTCCGAATGCGCGCCATCGTCGGCCCAGACAACCGCCGCACCGTCCTCATCCACAACTTCTTCGAAAAGGCGCAGCTTGGCGGCGAAGTAGCTCGCCATGTCGCCGTGATAATCGAGATGATCGCGGCTGAGGTTGGTGAACCCGGCAGCACGCACCGGCAGCCCTTCGGTCCGCTTCTGGTCGAGGCCGTGGCTCGACGCCTCGAACGAAAGGTGCGTGACGCCTTCGCGCTTCAGCCCGGCGACGTTCGACAGAAAGGTGACGATGTCGGGCGTGGTGAGGCCAGTCAGCACCTGGTCGTGGGCGGTCGTCACGCCCAGAGTCCCGATCGAGGCCGCATTGTGCCCGGCGAGCCGCCAGAGCTGACGCGTCAGCTCGACGCTTGAGGTCTTGCCGTTGGTGCCGGTGACGGCCACCGTCACGTCCGGATAGGGCGCGAAGAACTTCGCCGCGAGCAGCGCGAAGGCGCGGCGCGGTTCCGATGCCGCGATATGCGGCGCGCCCTCGACCCGCGCCTCCGGCCGCGCGACGATAGCCGCTGCGCCCGACGCGATTGCCTGCGGGATGAAGTCCTCGCCGTTGAACCGCGCACCCTTGAAGGCGCCGAAAATCGTGCCCGGCGCCACCTTGCGGTGGTCGATCGCGAAGCCGGTTACCTCAGTGGGAGAATCGATGCCGGCCAGGTCGCTGAGCCGCATCGATCATTCTTCCTTGCCGTGCACGAAGGGCAGCACTTCACCCATGTTCGCCTCGCGGCCCTCATCCGGCATCACGCCCAGCATCGGGCCGATCCGGCTGACCACGCCGGATACGACCGGGGCGACGTTCCAGCCCGCGGTATGAAACCCGAAGGTCTCCTTGGTGCCTTTGGGGTCGTCCAGCATCGCGACCACCACATAGCGCGGCTCATCCATCGGGAACACGCCGGCAAACGTCGTGACGACCGCGCCGCTCGTATAGCGCCCGCCGACGATCTTTTCCGCGGTCCCCGTCTTGCCGCCGATCCGATAGCCGGGCGCATCGGCTTTGCGGCCGGTGCCGCTGGTCACGACGAGGCGGAGCAGAGCGCGCATCTTGTAGGATGTTTCGGCGCTGAATACACGCTCGCCTTTGGGCACGGGCCGTCCGGCATCGTGCTTCAGCAAGGTCGCCGGCCGCCAATAGCCGCCGTTGAACAGCGTCGCGTAACCGGTCGCAAGATGCAGCGGCGACACGGCGATGCCGTGGCCATAGCCGACCGTCATTGTCGCGATCTCGCCCCAATTGTCGCCGGGCGTGAGCGGCCGGCCGCGCTCCGGCAGCTCGATCGAGACCTTCTCGAGGAAATGCATCCGCCGCAGCCATTCGCGCTGGCGCGTCGCGCCGACTTGCGCCGCGATCTGCGCGGTGCCGATGTTCGACGACCGCTGCATGATCTCGGCGACCGTGCAGGCGCCGCCGAACGGGTGGGTATCGGTGATCGAGAAGCGGCCGACATGCAGCGCGCGCGGGCAGTCATAGGTCTGCCCGAAGCTCTTCACGACCCCGTCCTCCATCGCCATCGCGACGGTGAACGGCTTGAAGGTGGAACCGAGCTCATAGACGCCGAGCGTGGCGCGATTGAACGCGGCGTCCGGGCCCTGCTGCGCCGGCTTGTTGGGGTTGAGCTCCGGCATCGACGTCAGCGCGATCACTTCGCCGGTCTTGATGTCCATGACGACGCCGGCGGCGCCGTTCGCGCTGAACTTCGTCATCGCCGCGCCAAGCTCGGCCTCAAGCGCCTGCTGCACACGGCTGTCGATCGACAGCATCACGCCCGTCCCGCGCGCGGAACCGGTCAGCTCCTTTTCCAGCACCTTTTCCATGCCGGAGACGCCGTCGCCGTTGAAATTGGTGAAGCCCAGCACGTGCGCGGCGAGCATGCCTTGCGGATAGATGCGCTCCGGCTCGCGGCCCAGATCGATGCCCGGCTCGCCCAGACGGTTCACGGCCGCGACCAGCTCCGGCGTCGCGCGGCGGCGCAGATAGGTGAAGGTCAGCTTCGATTGAAGGATCTTCAGATATTCGTCCGCGCTCCGCTCCGGCATCAGCCGCGCGAGCGACGCGGCCAAAGTACGCTTGTCGCCGATCACCTTGCCGGGATGGATACCGATCGACCAGGCCTCGATCGTCTGCGCAAGCGGGATGCCGTTGCGGTCGAGAATATCGCCGCGCGCCAGGCCGCTGACATGCGCGCGATTGGTGCTGCTGTCCGTGAACACCGACAGGTATGCGATCCTGAGGCTGATCATCGCGGTCGCGCCGATGAACAACAGCATCAGCAGCATCAGCCGGACATGCGCCAGCGCGATTTCCGGCCGCCGCTCCGGCAGCGCGCGAAGCTGCATCGGGCTGGGCGCGGCCGTCGCCATCAGCGCGCCTTGCCCTTGGCTTCCTTCGCCGCCGCACGCGCGATGTCGGTCATCGACGAATCGTCGAGCAACGCGACTTTCTGGACCACCGGCACCCTGGCGGCAGGCTTGGACCTGGATTTCACGGCCGGCGTCGCAACCGGCGCTTCGACCGGCGCGATCATCGCGACGGTCTGGATCAGCGGCGGCGATTTGACTGCGGGAATGACCGGCACACCGTCGGCGCCGACGTCCCGCACCACCGCAGGCTTGAAGGTTGGGCGGTTGGCGGGCGCGGGCGCCGCCTCGGCGCTGGCGAGCGCGGTGGTCGCGGCCGGCCTGCCGATGTCGCCGCCCTCGGCCGGCGAATAGGATGCGAGCTGCACGCCGCTGGGCACATATTGGCCGACCTTGGGCGCGGCGAGCGCCAGCACTTCGTTGTTATAGTCTTCGAGCTGACGCAGGCTGGCGCGGGCACTGAACTCGGTCTCCAGCCGGCGGATGTCGCGATGCGTGACCGCGATCTTGCGTTCCACGCCTTCCAGCGCGTTGCGCTCCGCCGCAACCTGCAGCGAGACGAGATAGAAGCCGAGCGCCGCGCTCGCGACACCCGCCACCCAGCCGATCGGCCGCATCCGCCGCGTGATCATGCCGCCTCTCCCTTGTTGCTCCACGCCTCTGCCGAAGTGCGCCGGGCGACCCGCAGCGTGGCCGAGCGCGCCCGCGGATTTGCCGCCGTCTCGCGCGCGCCCGGCCGCACCGCCTTGCCCACCGCCTCGAAACTGGGCCGGCGCGCCTTCGCCGCCGGCAGATGACGCGAACCCGCCGGCGCCTGACCGCTGCGGTCGCGCAGGAATTGCTTCACGATCCGGTCTTCCAGGCTGTGGAAGGTAACGACCGCCAGTCGCCCGCCCGGCGCCAGCACCCGCTCCGCCGCTTCCAGTCCGCCGGTCAGTTCATCCAGCTCCCGGTTCAGGTAGATGCGGATCGCCTGGAACACCTGGACCGCCGGATCCTTGTCCTTGCCGGCGATGAAACCGACGCTTTTCCGCACCACCGCCGCGAGCTGAAGCGTCCGCTCGAGCGGGCGCGCAGCGACGATCGCGCGCGCGATCCGGCGCGAACGGCGCTCCTCGCCATAGCGGTAGATCACGTCCGCGATCTCGGCTTCGTCGGCCGAATTCAGCCATTCGGCGGCGGTCATCCCCGCCTGCTCCATCCGCATGTCGAGCGGACCGTCCGCCTGCACGGAAAAGCCGCGATCGGCCTGATCGAACTGCATCGATGACACGCCGATATCCAGCGTCACGCCGTCGACCGGCAGCGCGTCCACATCGGCCAGCGCATCCTCCATCTCGGAAAAGCGCCGCTCGATCAGCGTCAGCTCCGCGTCATGGATCGCGCGGCCAGCGGCGATCGCACCCGGGTCGCGGTCGAATGCATAGACCCGCGCACCCTTGGCCAGCATCGCGCGGGTGTAGCCGCCGGCGCCGAAGGTGCCGTCGACGTGCCGCTCGCCCGGCCGGATCGCCAACGCGTCGATCACTTCGTCGAGCAGAACGGGGACATGACCGCTCATTTCGCGCCTCGCTTGGCGCGGGTGAACTCGACCAGTTCCTTCAGGTTCGGGTCGACGCCGTCGGCCGCGAGCAGCACGTCCGGGTTCCAGATTTCGAAGAAATTGCCCGCGCCCGAAAACACGGCATCAGTGCCCGGCAGCAGCTTCGCCTTCATCGCGTAGAAGTCAGGCAGGACGAACCGGCCGCTCGAATCAAAGCCGGCCGATTCCGTCATCGCGAGCGCCCGGCGCTTGGCATTGTAGTCGACGTCCGCGCCCTCGGCTTCCAGCGCTTCCTCGCGTCGCTCAAGGCGTTCGTGGCTGCGCTTCAACCAGGCGGGGTCGTAAGCGATCAGGCACGGGTCCTTGGGATGCAGGGCGATGACGACGGTACGGGGATCGCCGCCACCGGCCTCGACATTCCGCTCGATCACGGCGCGCATGGAGGCGGGGATCGCGACGCGGCCCTTGCCGTCGACCGCGGTCATCGCAAATCCGTTAAAGGCCTCCCGTTCGCCCACGCGCACCCTTTCGGGCGGGGCGCAAAACTCCTCGTTCCGGAAAGCGCATCGTTCCGCGCCGTCCAGTGCCGACTCGACTCAAGGGAATAGCCCCGCCTGTGACGACTCACATATCGCGGGCAGCCACGGGATACAACGGGATTTTGCGGGAAAAGCCGGGAAACTCACCACGTTCGGGCGCGGAAATGCGGCGCCCTGCCCGCATGGCGCACGATGTTCCAAATCTGTTCCGGGGACAGCACGGGAAATCGGGGGGTTATTGGCCCGCGGGCGGCGTCGCGGGCGCGGCGGCGTTGCTCGTCGGCGGTGCGGCGGGGGTCACGCCGATCTCTGTAAGCGGATCGCTGGGCGCTACCGCGGTGTTGCCGACCATGTTCGCGACCGTCTGCTGCGAGGCGTTGACCGCGACGACATTGTCGCCGGGGCGGTGGCGTGCGGATTCGAAGATCGCTGTCGACACGGCGACGACCAGCAAGACGGCGCCCAGCCCCGTCAGCCCGACGCGCACCCGTTGCATTCCAGCGCGTTTGTCTTCCGACATCCCGACGAATGTAGCGCGTTCGCTCGCGAAAGCAAAATCAGGAGTCTGCGGCGGGTTTCAGCCCCTTCGCGGCCAGCCATTCCGGGTTGTAGAGCGTAGACAGGTAACGAAACCCGGTGTCGCACAGCACCGTGACGATCCGCTTGCCCGGCCCCAGCTCCCGCGCCAGCGCCATCGCGCCGGCGACGTTGATGCCGGACGAAAGCCCCAGGCACAGCCCTTCCTCGTTCAGCAGGGCATCGATCTGGGCCAGCCCTTCCTCGTCCGAAATCCGGAACTGCGTATCGATCGGCGCCCCTTCCAGGTTGGCGGTGATCCGCCCCTGCCCGATCCCCTCGGCGACGGAGCTGCCTTCGGACTTCAACTCGCCATAGCGGTAATAGCTGTAGAGCGCGGCGCCGTGCGGATCGGTCAGCGCGATCGTGATGTCCGGATCCTTGGCCTTCAGGCCGAGGCCCACGCCCGCCAGCGTGCCGCCCGTCCCCACTGCGCAGGTGAAGCCGTCGATCCGCCCGTCCATCTGTTCCCAGATTTCCTCGGCGGTCCAGCGGATGTGCGCCCGCCTGTTGGCGATATTGTCGAACTGGTTGGCCCACAGCGCGTTCGGCGTCTCCTCCGCGATCCGGCGCGAGGTGTGCACGAAATGGCACGGGCTCGCATAGGGCGCGGCCGGCACCAGCACCAGCTCGGCGCCGAGCGCGCGGAGCGTATCCATCTTCTCGCGGCTCTGCGTCTCGGGCATGACGATGATCGTCTTGTAGCCCTTGGCGTTGCCGACCAGCGCCAGGCCGATGCCGGTATTCCCGGCCGTTCCCTCGACGATCGTGGCGCCGGGGCCGATCAGTCCCTGCTCCTCGGCATCCTCGACGATGCCCAGCGCCGCCCGGTCCTTCACCGACGCGCCGGGATTCAGAAACTCGCATTTGCCGAAGATGTCGCAGCCGGTCGCGTCGCTCGGCCCCTTCAGGCGCACCAGCGGCGTGTGGCCGATCAGCGCCAGCGTATCGGGTAAGGTCATAGCGTGGAGGTAGGGCCCAGCCGCGCGCCGGGCAAGCAGGGGAAACTTGGGAGCCGCCAAGCCATTCAATCCGCATTCACTCCAGCCGGCTATCGTCGTGGCACGACGAGCAGATCGGAGGGGAATGATGAAGGGTTTGACGGCCGCGGTCCTGTCGGCGGCGCTTCTCGTATCCGCACCGGCGTTCGCCCAGTTCAATTATGACCGGGCGCAGCAAAACTATATGGATCTGCTGTCCGGCAAGAAGCAGCCGCACGACCTGACCCCGACCGAACTCTACGAGGTCCGCCAGTTCGACGCCGGCGTGCGCGCCAACCCCAGACCGCTGCCCGACACCAAGGCCAACTGCCGCGACCGCAACGCGACCGCGCGACCGCCGTCGCCGCTGGAAGAGGCCGTCATCGACCTGAAATGCTCCCAGCGCCCGGAGTGAAAGCCGCCCGGCGCACAATCCGTTGCAGACGGTCGCCGTCGTCCACATAACCTGTCTGATGGCAGTAAATTTATCCCTCGGGCTTCTGCTGGCGGCAGCTTTGCAATCCCCGGCAGGGGCACAGACCTCGTTCGACCCGATCGCGACCACTCGGTCTTTCCTGGATCTTTTGGGGTCCCATCCTCATGCAGCGAGCAGGCTCGCGACGAGCGACGCAGTGATGGTGGCAGGGGACATCGGCGCGCCACTGAGAGACTATGTCGAGAAAATTCGGCCTGAGACAAATCTGCTCGCTGGCTGCCGTATCGGGCAACTCCAGCAGATGCCATTTCCCTTGGATAAGGGGTCCGATGACGCCAATCTGCCATCTTGGCTGAAAGGCGGAAAGTTGATCGCTGTCCAGGGCACCTACTTTTGCACTAGGCCGGATGGACCCGAACGTACGGTCAAGACTACCGTCGTTCTGAAGGATGAGCGTGTGGCAATGGTAGGTTTTGAGTTTGCCGGGCAAGCGGCCCCTGCCCGCTAGTTATTCGACGGATGGCGCAGCCCGTCAGCTCATCGCGGTGACGAGCGCGTAGAACATCCCCGCCGAGACCGCCGCGATGCCGTAGAGCAGCGGCAGGCGCAGCAGGGCGCCGGTGCGGGACAGCTGATATGCGCCGCGCATGTCCACGTACATATGCCAGAGCGCGTAGAGCATCAGCGCGAGCGTAATGACGCCCGTCGCCAGCCCGATCCAGCTTGCGATCATCCATAGCGAGAACAGCAGCGACATGAACGAGATCGAATAGGTCACGAACGTCGCGTGATCGTACAAGCCGTAATCGCGTCGCCAGGCGAACAGCAGCCACAGCATCGGCGTGCTGATCAGGATCAGCGCCCAGGAGAATTTATAGGCGTTTGCCTTGAGTCGGTAGGCGACGAACTCCTTGTTCGTCTCGATCTGCTCCAGCATCGATCGGCCACCGGGATCGGCGTTGGCGCTTGATTTGCCGACATCGGCTGCGATCGCGCTCGCCGCGGCAAGCTCCTGCCGGTTGTCGCGCGCCTCCGTGAGCCGCTGCTGCAACGTGACGCGGCGGGAGGCACTCAGGTCAGGCTGCTGCAGGTCCGCTTCCGTCGATGCGATGCGGTCATCCAGCTTCGCCACCTGCTTCTGCAGCGACTGAGCGCTTTCCTGCGCTTTCGCCTGGGACGAGCCGCCATGATGGCCGAAGATCGAATAGACCGCGTACATCAAAAGCGCGCTGAACAGGAACAGCGCGAAGGGCGACACGAACTTCGCCCGCTCGCCGTGAATATAGCGCCGCGTCAGCTGCCCCGGCCGCAGCGCCAGCTCCGGCAGCGTGCGCCAGAGCTTGCCGTCGAAATGCAGCACGCTGTGCAGCAGATCGTGCCAGATGGCGCCGAGGGTGCGATGCACATGCGCCGGTTGCCCGCAATTGGCGCAATAGGATCCGGTCAGCGCCGCCCCGCAATTGAGGCAGTCGGAGCCGTGCGGCATATCCGCCCGAGGCCCATGCGCCGGCTCGACCGCGGCCGCCCACAGTCCGCCGGTCACCACATCGCCTGCATCGGAAAGACCTGACATGGGACTGTGGTAGCAACCTAGCATTGTTTGAGCCAGCCGCAGCTGTCCACGTCGCCGGCTCTGCAGCGCCAGGTTGAAATCCCGACCTCTTTTCCAGCAGTATCGCCGTCGATTGGCCCTCGCTATATTGGTTGGAAGTTTCGAAAGGCCGTTTGGATGGGCGCAGAGCTCAAGATCGACAGTGCGGAGGCTATCGCATTGGCAGAGCAGCTAGCCCGCTCCACCGGGGAGTCGGTGGAGCGGGTCGTGCTTGACGCTCTTCGGAAGAGGGCTCGAGAGGTCGATTTGCAGCTCGCGGACCCGACGACCGAGCGGGAAAAGCTGGAGCTTGAGTTCTATCGCATGATCGCGGGCAGCCGCAGCCGGTGGAAGGGCGCTATGTTGTCAATCGATCACGCGGACATTCTCTACGACGAGGATGGTCTGCCGAGATGATCGTCGACACGTCGGCGATCATCGCTCTGATCAGGGAAGAACCAGAAACAGCCTGGATCGTGCCGCTCCTGTTAGACAATTTCGGCAAGGCGAAGATGTCGCTGGCCAACTATCTGGAAGCTGCGATCGCCGTCGACGGAAATGATGATGAGGTCTTGTCGGATCGGCTTGACTGGATCATCAAGCATTGGGCCATCGAGCTGGTACCCGTCAGCCGGCATCACGTCGAAGTCGCGCGCGAAGCTTATCGCCTGTTCGGCAAAGGTCGGCACGAGGCACGTCTGAATTTTGGGGACTGCTTCGCCTACGCGCTCGCCCGCACGACCGGCGAGCCGCTATTGTCCAAGGGCAGCGACTTCGCGCAAACCGACATCAGATCGGCTCGGTGACTCGCCACGCATCGTTTCCGCCCGTCGTCGACGCCGACACCCGGATACTGATCCTTGGTAGCCTGCCCGGGGCTGCGTCGCTCGCGGCGGGGCGCTACTACGCGCATCCGCGGAACCAGTTCTGGCGCCTGCTGGGGGCGGTGATCGGGACGGACCTGGCCGGCCTTCCCTATGACGAGCGCCTGTCGACGCTCATCGACCATCGCGTCGGCCTTTGGGACGTGATCGCCGATGCCGAGCGACCGGGCAGTCTGGACGCGGCGATACGCAATCATGCGCCCAACGACCTGCAGAGCCTCGTCGCCCGATTGCCGGCGCTTCGCACAATCGGCTTCAACGGCGCCACCGCCGCGCGGATCGGCCGCGACCAGCTCGGGGCGTGGGCAGATCGCTACCGGCTTATCCCGCTGCCCTCCAGCAGCCCCGCCCGCGCCGCGTCTTTCGAGGCAAAGCTCGCCCGATGGCAGGAGCTGATGTCACGCTAGGCAGGTTCGGCGCTTCTGTGCTGCGCACCAATGTTCTGCTAATGTTCCGCGGCTATGAGTCAGCCTGCGTCTTCCGCGTGCCGCGATCTGTGCGATTTGCCGCCCCGCCCGCTGCGCTGGCTGTTCCTTGACCTGAACAGCTATTTCGCGAGCGTCGAGCAGCAGCTTCAGCCGGAACTGCGCGGCAGGCCGGTGATCGTGGCGCCCGTCGGCAGCGACACGACCGTCGCCATCGCCGCGTCGTACGAAGCCAAGCGCTACGGCATCAACACCGGCACGCCGGTCTGGGAAGCGAAGCAGAAATGTCCGGATCTGCTGATCACACCTGCCCGTCACGAACGCTATGTCGAGTTTCACGACGCGATCATTGCCGAGGTCTGGAACCATGTTCCCGTTACGCATGTCTGCTCGATCGACGAAGTCGCCTGCCGCCTGCTGGATAATGAAAACAGTGCGGAAGCCGCCCGCGCGCTCGCGCTTCGCATCAAGGCCGGCATCCGCGACAATATCGGCGCGTGCCTGACCTCCTCGATCGGCATCGCGCCAAACCGGCTGCTGGCGAAGCTGGCGTCCGACATGCGCAAGCCTGACGGGCTGATCGTCCTCACCGCCGACCAGCTTCCGCACCGTCTGTTCGCGCTGGAGCTGCGCGACATCGCCGGGATCGGCGCGAAAATGGAACGGCAGCTTGCGCGCGCCGGCATCAACGACATCGCCGGGCTGTGCGCCCGCCGGCCGCGCGATGCCGGATCGGCCTGGGGCGGCACCAACGGCGATCGGCTCTGGTATCTGCTGCACGGCGTCGATCTGCCCGAAAAGCCGACGCAGAGCCGCACGATCGGCCACAGCCATGTGCTGGCGCCGAGGGCGCGCGGGCTGGAGCCGACCCGGCTGGTCGCGCGACGCCTCGCGCTGAAGGCGGCGAGCAGGCTGCGGCGCAAGAGCTGTCTGGCTCGGCTGCTGGTGCTGCACGGCAAATTCGAGGGCGACAAGTCGAGCTGGCGGACCGCGGTGAAGCTTTCGCCGACCCAGGACAGCTTTGCGATCCTCGCCGCGCTCGACCGGTTGTGGCCGCGGCTGGAAGCTACCGGGCGCGCGCGGCCCGGCGGCTTTCGGCTGCGGATGGTCGGGGTCACGCTGGCCGGGATCGAGCCAATCGCGGCCGAGCAGGGCTCGCTGTTCGCGCACCTCGATCCGGACAGCGCGCCGGCTCGGGAGACGCGCAGCCTGGCGCTCAGCCGCGCGATGGATCGGCTGAATGCGCGGTTCGGGCGCAATGCCGTGACGCTCGGCCCGCTCGCCGGCGGGCGCGCGGATCAGGTCGGCACCAAGATCGCGTTCGGCCGTATTCCCGAGCTTGCGGAATTCCATGAATGACAACGACAATCGACGAGCGTCATGTTACAGTGTCGCATGCGGGCTTGACCCGAGGGGCCTCACTCACGAAATCGGACAGCCTATGACGCGAATCGCTCCCCTTACCGCCGTGGCGGCCCTGCTCGCGCTGGCCGCATGCAATAATAACAAGCAGCCGGAGGTGATCGACACCAATCCGGATCCGATGGCCAACCAGATTGCCAACGCGGCGCCGATCGAGCTGCCGCCGGCCGTCACCGACAGCGCTATCTATCGCTGCAAGGACAATTCGATCGTCTATGTCGACTTCCTCGGCGACAAGACGCAGGCGAACGTGCGCACCAAGAAGGGCGGCACCCCGACCCATGTGCAGGCCGAAGGCGCAGGCAAGCCGCTGACCGGCGGCAACGGCTATTCGGTCTCGGGCAGCGGCAAGACGGTGCAGATCGCCGTCAACGGCGGCGCCGCCCAGGCCTGCAACCGCTAAGTTTCACTCGATTAAGTGAAAAGGGCCGGCGCGGGAGACCGCGTCGGCCCTTTTCGCGTCAGGCGGTCGCGCTCAGCGTCTCAGCCTGGTTGCGACGGATATAGTCGAACGCCCGCTTGTTCAGCTTCGGGTTGGCGATCGTCCGCATCGCGTTCTGGGTCACCTCGCGCAGGTCCTTCTCCCTGGGCTGCAGCGACGCCGTCAGCGACGATTGCAGCGCCAGAGCCGCCGCGCGCTCGTGGATAGAACGCTGGTCGGACGCATCGGGCATCAGCCGGATGTGGCTGTGCTCCGGCAGGTCGAAGTCGCGGCGGATCTTGGCGATCGCGACATCGCTGGCGTCGACTTCGAACGCGATGCCGGTGCCCTGGCCGAACTCGGTCGGATCGCCCAGCAGGTTGACCCGCCAGCCCATCGTGATCAGCCCCGGCAGCAATCTTACTTCGGCGAAGGCGACGCATTTGGTGCCGCCCGCGGCGCGCGCCAGCTCGAGCGGCGTTAGCATCTGGCATGCGCGCCGGCGCTGGTTGTGCCGCGCCCCGCCCGTTTCCAGGCAGATGCCGCGCGTGATCTCCCATACGCCCGGGCCCGTCGGATCGCCGCTTTCCGGCGCCATCGCGTGGCTGAAGACGTCGGTCAGCAGCGAGCGGTCGTCGGTCGGCCGATAGCGGCAGGCCATCGTGAGCTTGTGCTCGTAATCGAACGAGAAGCCATACACGGCGCGCTCGTCGTCATACTGATCGATTTCCAGCCCATCGCGGACAGGAATGTTCCAGCCGAGTTCGTCGACGAACACGGCCTTTCGAAGTCGATAAAATTCCTCGATCTCGCGCTCATAGAGCGCGCGATTCTCACTCGAAACCACATGCAACATTAAGACGACCCCCGCCCCCGGACGGTGTTACCCGTTCTGAGCCGTCTTATACGTTAACTTTTCGGAACTTGAAGAGCAGTTTTGAAGAGTCGTGACAGCAAGCCACCCGTGCCGCGCCGCGATGGCGATCGCCTCGGCCTGCGACTGGCAGCCCAGCCGGGAGACAGCGCTGTCAATCGCAGACGAAACAGTCTGGACGCTGATGCCCGATTCGAGGGCGATGTCGACCGGCGCCAGCCCCGCCAGCCTGCGGCCCAGCACATAACGTTCGCGCAGCGACAGTCCGCAATCGGTCTGCACGTCGTCGCCCAACTCCTGGAGCGCCAGCGCGCGCGCCGCATAGAGTTGCGCATAGCCGCGAACGCGCGCCGATTCCTCCCGGTCGAGCGGCCGGTCGGGATTGGCAAGCAGCACCCGCGCGCCGGCGAAATGCATATCGTCGCTGTCGACGAAGAAGCGATGCGGTGCGGTGATCAGCTGCGGCGCGTCGCCGAGAAGCGGGATCAGCGAGACGCCGCTCTTGCGCAGGCAGAAATGTCCGTCGATGCCATATTCGGCGAGCGCGTCGGCGAACAGGGTCACCAGCCGCTCCGCATCGGGCGCGATCAGGATTTCGGCGCGCAGACGGGCCGTTGCGGGAAAGGGATTGCCGCGGCGGGCGCTGGTCTGAAAAGGTCGGAACATGGCGGTCGGCAGCCCTCATGCGCCGGTAAGGTTAACGATTCGTTTCCACGCTTCGGGAGCTCAAGGGTAAGAACACGTTAACCCTTGCCGGATATCCCGTTCGCGTGAGGGAAATCCGAAAGATCGACGACGGCGCGGCAGCGGACGGCAACGGGTCGGCCGAGCCGTCGCGCGACGCCGGCATGGCCGCCAGGGTGCTTGACCTGGCCGGCCTTGCCACCGTTGTCATTTCCTCGCTCGACGGGAAGATCGAAGCCGACAAGCGCGGCGCGGCGATGCTCGGCCTGCGCAAGATGGCGACCGGACGGCAATTGCTGCGCCTGCTCTCTCCGGCTCTCGGTCCGGTGGTGATCCGCGCGATCCGGCAGGCGCTGACCGGCGCGCCGGTGACGATCGCGGTGTCCGGCAACACCGCCAAGGGCGCGGTGCTTCACGCGGACGCCGGCTTGAGCCTGTCGATCAGGGACGGCGCCCCTGCCCTGTTCGTGACGCTGATCGACCGCACCGAGGAGCGCGAGGAAATCGCGTACCTGAACCAAACGGTCGAGCACCTCTGGTACACAGTCGAGCTGAACCCCCAGCTGCCCTGGGTCGCCGACAACGAACATGGCGTCACGCGCGTGACGGAACGCTATCTGAAGATGGTGGGCCTGGAGGAAGACCAGGCGCTCGGCTTCCTCGGCTGGATGAACGTGCTGCATCCCGAAGATCTGCCGCGGATGCAGGCGACGGTCGGCACGGCGATGCTCAACGGCTCGGCCGGCGACGTCCGCTGCCGCTTCAAGGTCGCCGACGGCAGCTATCGCTGGATGCGCTCCCGCGCCTTTCCGCGTCGCGACGATGAAGGCAATATCGTCCGCTGGTACGGCTATACCGAAGACATTCACGATCTCGTCCTCACCGAGATCGAGACGCGCTGGGCGGCCGAGCACGACCCGCTCACTGGCCTGCCCAACCGCGCGCTGTTCAACCAGCGGCTCGACGATCTGACCTCCCGCGCCGCCGAGGGCCTGGGGCGACTCGGGCTGGTGATGCTCGACCTCGATCACTTCAAGGACGTGAACGACATCCTCGGCCACCATGCGGGCGACCGGCTGCTGACCGAATTCGCCAAGGTGCTGCGCGAAACGATCACGGTCGAGGCCACCGTCGCCCGGCTGGGTGGTGACGAGTTCGCGATCCTGCTGCCCGGCATCGAGGGGACGGAAGCGATCCAGGCGCTGATCGAAGACCTGTTCACGAACCTGAAAAAGCCGCTGCGCCTCAACGGCCGCGAGTTCGACTGCCGCGCCAGCGCCGGTTCCGCGATCTTCCCGATTCATGCGACCAACGCGTCGGAGCTGTTCAAGCACGCCGACATCGCGCTCTATGAAGCGAAGAACGCCGGGCGCGGCCGCTACATGAGCTTCGAGCCGTCGATGCGCAGCAAGATGCAGCGCCGGGTGGCGATGATCAACATCGGCCGCGAGGCAGTCGAGAACAAGCGCCTGCTGCCCTATTACCAGCCGCAGATCGCGATGCAGACCGGCGAGGTGATCGGGTTCGAAGCCTTGCTGCGCCGGCGCGACCGGTCCGGGCAGATCTGCCTGCCGGGCACGATCGCGGAGGCGTTCAATGATTTCGAAGTCGCCGAGGCGATCGGCATCAATATGCTCGACATGGTGATCGCCGACATGATCGACTGGCGCAGTCGCGGGCTCGATTGGGGCAAGGTGTCGATCAACGCATCGGCGGCGGAGTTCCGGAACCGCGACTTCATCCACCGGCTGATCGACCATACCGACAGCGCCGGCATTCCCCGCGACCGTCTGGTCATCGAAGTGACCGAAGGCGTGTTCGTCGGCCGCTCCGCGCCGATGGCGAGCGACATGATCACGGAGCTCAAACAGGCGGGCTTCGGCATCTCGCTCGACGATTTCGGGACCGGCTACGCCTCGCTGACGCATCTGCGCGAGATTCCGGTCGACGCGCTGAAGATCGACCGCAGCTTCATCCAGGACCTGTTCGGCACGACAGGCAAGGACAGCTCCCCGATCGTTTCGGCGATCATCAAGCTGGGCCAGGGCCTGGGCAAGACCGTCGTCGCCGAGGGAATCGAGACCGAGCGCCAGGCCGAGTTCCTGCGGGCGCACGGCTGCTCGGCCGGCCAGGGCTATCTGTTCGGCCGCCCCGCGCCCAAGACTGCGATCGACGAGCTGCTCGCCGGAAAACGCCGGACTGCCTGAGGCTAGGCCAGCTCGGCCATCTTCTCCATCCGGTCCTGCATCGCTTCCGGCGTCACATCCTCGATGTGCGTCGAAATCATCCAGCGATGCCCGAACGGATCGACCAGAGTTCCGGATCGATCGCCATAGAATTGGTCGGCAACCGCGCGCTCCTCGCTTGCACCGGCATCGATCGCGCGCGCGAACGCCGCATCGACGTCGGGCACGTAGACCATCAGGCTGGCGGTGACGCCGCCGCGCGTCTTCGGCCCGAGCAGGTTCATGTCCGGCCACTCGTCCGACAGCATCACGACCGAATCGCCGATCCGGATCTCTGCGTGGCCGATCCTGTCGCCCATCGGCATGCGCATGATCTCGGTGGCACCGAGCGCGCGCGTGTACCAGTCGATCGCCGCCGCCGCGCCGTCGACAGCCAGATAAGGGGTGACGCTATGATACCCGTCGGGAACCGCAGTGACTGCCATCTCAGCCTCCTCCGAGTCGAAGCGAGGATGATCCGCCTGTCCCGACGCACGGACAAGACCATTTGCGGCTGACAGCAGCCGAAGGTGACGCTAACGCGCCGCCATGTCCGAGATCACGCCCGAAGTCGTCGCCGAGCACGGCCTGTCCCCCGAGGAATATGAGCGCGTGCTCCACGCGCTGGGCCGCGAGCCGAACCTGACGGAGCTGGGCATCTTCTCGGTGATGTGGTCGGAGCATTGCTCGTACAAATCGTCGCGCGTGCACCTGAAGAAGCTGCCGACCAAAGCGCCGTGGGTGATCCAGGGCCCGGGCGAGAATGCCGGCGTGATCGATATCGGCGACGGGCTCGCCGCCATCTTCAAGATGGAGAGCCACAACCACCCGTCCTATATCGAGCCCTATCAGGGCGCCGCGACCGGGGTGGGCGGCATCCTGCGCGACGTGTTCACGATGGGCGCGCGGCCAGTTGCGAACTTGAACGCGCTGCGCTTCGGCCGGCCCGATCACCCCAAGATGCGTCACCTGATCGCGGGCGTCGTCCACGGCATCGGCGGCTATGGCAATTGCGTCGGCGTCCCGACCGTCGGCGGCGAGGTGAATTTCCATCCCGCCTATGACGGCAATATCCTGGTCAACGCGATGACGGTCGGCATCGCGCCCACTGACAAAATCTTCTATTCGGCCGCCGCCGGCATCGGCAACCCGGTCGTTTATGTCGGCTCCAAGACCGGCCGCGACGGCATCCACGGCGCGACCATGGCCTCGGCAGATTTCTCCGAGGATTCGGAAGAGAAGCGCCCGACCGTGCAGGTCGGTGACCCCTTCACCGAGAAACTGCTGATCGAAGCGTGCCTTGAGCTGATGGCATCCGACGCGATCGTCGCGATCCAGGACATGGGGGCAGCCGGCCTTACCTCCTCGTCCGTCGAGATGGCGTCGAAGGGCGGCGTCGGCATTGAGCTCGACATGGACGCGGTGCCGTGCCGCGAAGAGGGCATGACGCCCTATGAAATGATGCTCTCCGAAAGCCAGGAGCGGATGCTGATGGTGCTGAAGCCCGGCCGAGAGGCCGAGGCCGAGGCGATCTTCCGCAAGTGGGAGCTCGATTTCGCCGTCATCGGACGCGTCACCGATACCGGCCGGATGGTGCTGACGTGGCGCGGAGAGACCGTCGCCGATATCCCGCTCGGCCCGTTGGGCGATGATGCGCCGTGCTACGAGCGGCCATGGGTTCCGACGCCCAGGCCCGCCGAGCTCATCGATCTGCCGAACCAGCACATCGACATCGCCGCGGACCTGAAGGTCCTGATGGGCTCGCCCGACCTCGCCTCGCGCCGCTGGGTGTGGGAGCAGTACGACCACATGGTCGGCGCCGACACGGTGCAGCGGCCCGGCGGCGACGCCGCAGTCGTGCGGGTGCACGGCACCGACAAGGCGCTCGCGATCACCACGGACTGCACGCCGCGCTATTGCCATGCCGATCCGGTCGAGGGCGGCCGCCAGGCCATCGCCGAAGCCTGGCGCAACCTGACCGCGGTCGGGGCACGGCCGCTCGCCGCGACCGACTGCATGAATTTCGGCAATCCGCAGCGCCCCGACATCATGGGCCAATTCGTCGGCTGCATCGAGGGCATGGCGGAGGCCTGCACGAAACTCGACATGCCGATCGTGTCCGGCAACGTCTCGCTCTACAACGAGACGAAGAACGAGGACGGCTCGGGCTCGGCAATCCTGCCGACGCCGGCGATCGGCGCAGTCGGGCTGATCGACGACTGGACCCGGTCGATGACGATCGGGTTCAAGGATGTCGGCGACATCATCCTCGTGATCGGCGAGCGCTCGGGGCATCTTGGCCAGTCGCTGTGGCTGCGCGAGTTGCATGGGCGCGAGGACGGGCCGCCGCCGCCTGTCGATCTGGAACGGGAGCGCCGCACCGGCGACTTCGTCCGTGCCGCCATCGAGCATCGCCATGTCTCCGCCTGCCACGACGTGTCGGACGGCGGCATCGCTGTTGCGCTCGCCGAAATGGCGCTGGCGAGCGGAATCGGCGCGATCGTGGACAAGCCCCAGCCCTACCCGTGCGCGCAATCCTTCTTCGGCGAGGACCAGGGCGTGTACATCGTGACCGTGCCCGATCACGCGCTGGTGCCATTCCTCGACACCGCGCTGGTCGCCGGCGTCACCGTCGAGCCGCTGGGCCGCACGATCAAAAGCCGCCTGATCTTCGAACGCCCCGACCGCGACTGCGTCGTCACGCTCGATGAATTGCGACAGGCTCACGAAGCCTTTTTACCGAAGCTGATGGGCGCAGACGCCGCGCTGGCATAACGGCCACTTGCGAATAAGTCGCAATAGCCTTATGTCGGCGCTCATGATCGTCTGCAACTGCAACGCGATTCGGGAGCGCCAGGTGCGGGAAGCCGCGCGTGCGGGCTGCGCCGACCCGCTGTCCGCCTATGCCTCGCTCGGCCGCCGTCCGCGCTGCGGCCAGTGCGTCCCCTATGCGCGCCAGATCATTGAAGAGGAACGCGCCGCGGCCTAGGGTCCCAGGCTCCCGACAGGAGGCCGGACATGCAGGGCGATCCCAAGGTCATCGAATATCTGAACGACGCGCTCAAGAACGAGCTGACGGCGATCAACCAATATTTCCTGCATTACCGGATGCTCGACCATTGGGGTGTCAAGCGGCTCGCCAAGTTCGAGTATGACGAATCGATCGACGAGATGAAGCACGCCGACTGGCTGGCGGAGCGGATCCTGTTCCTCGAAGGCCTGCCCAATTTCCAGCTGCTCGGCCGCCTTCGCATCGGCGAGACGGTCGAGGAGGTGCTGGGTTCGGACCTGGAGCTGGAAAAGGAAGCGATCCCCCTGCTCCGCGACGCAATCCAGCATTGCGAATCGGTGCGCGACTATATCAGCCGCGACCTGCTGAAGCGGATCCTCGCGAATGAGGAGGAGCATGTCGACACGCTCGAACGGCTGTTCGATCAGATCAAGCTGATGGGATTGCAGAACTTCGTCCAGCTCCAGTCGAAGCCGGCGGAGGAATAGGGACTAGCCCGCGCGCCCGAACACGGCGCGGCGGCCGAAGCCCTGGGGCCGGCGTTCCATCAGCGGGTTGGTCTCGCGATCGAACATCTGCATCGTGGTTTCGAACATCGGGCGGAGCTGGACGACGTCCGGGATCAGCTCGTCCGGCGTGGTGTGAAGCTCGACGCAGCGGCGCGAGACGATCTCGATTCGCTCGGCGATCACGGCGAGCGGCTCGGCCCCGAACTGCCGCGCCTCGCCCTTCAGCGTGTGCGCCGGGCGGACCAGGGCGGCAGCGCTCTTGCTCCGCATCGCTTCCTCGATCGCGTCCAGCGATTTGACCCCGTCTTCCTTGAAATAGCCCAGGATGCGGACGAAGTCGGAACCCAGTTCGGCACGCGCCTGGTTGAACGCGTTCCAGTCGATCAGCGAAGCGGTGTTCCCGGACATGGGCTCAGCCTTAAGCCGTTCAGGTAAACAGTCGGTTGCGCATCAGGAACGGTCGAACGGATTTTTCGGTGCCCGCAGCGTCAGCCGCACCGGCACCGCGCCGAAACCGAGATCACGACGGATGCCGTTGACCAGATAGCGGCGATAGCTTTCCGGCAGCAGGTCGACACGGGTGCCGAAGAGGACAAAGCCGGGCGGCCGTGTCTTCGCCTGGGTGATGTAGCGCGGCTTGATCCGCTTGCCGCCGGGCGCGGGCGGCGGGTTCTTCTCGATCGCCGCCTCGAACCAGCGGTTGAGCTCGCCCGTCGGCACGCGCCGCGACCACGCCTCGCGCGTCTCGAACGCCACCTTCAGCAGCGTGTCGAGCCCCTTTCCCGTCGCCGCCGAGACGGTGAGGACCGGCAAGCCCTTGACCTGGCTCAGGCCTTCTTCGAGCGCCGCCTTGACGCCGTTGAACAACGCGCTCGGATTCTCGGCCACGTCCCATTTGTTGAGCGCGATGACGAGCGCGCGGCCTTCCTGCAGCACCGCGTCGGCGATGCGCAGGTCCTGCGCCTCGAGGCCGCGGGTGGCGTCGAGCAGCAGCACCACCACCTCGGCGAAATCGACCGCGCGGAGGCCGTCCGCGACCGAGAGCTTTTCCAGCTTATCGGTGACGTTCGCGCGCTTGCGCATGCCGGCGGTGTCGATCAGCCGGATCGGCCGCCCGTCCCATTCCATGTCGATCGCGATCGAATCGCGGGTGATGCCGGCCTCGGGCCCGGTGATCATCCGCTCCTGGCCGAGGATGCGGTTGACGAGCGTCGACTTGCCGGCGTTCGGGCGGCCCACGATCGCGAGCTTCAGCGGGGCTGACGGATCCTCTTCGTCAAGCTCCTCCTCCGGCTCATTCTCGCGGTCCAGCCAGGGCAGCAGCGCCTCGAACAGGTCGGCCAGCCCTTCGCCATGCTCGGCCGAAATCTGGATGGGATCGCCAAAGCCCAATGCCAGCGCCTCCAGCGCTCCCTGCTCGCCCGCACGTCCTTCCGCCTTGTTGACCGCGACCACGACGGGCGTGTCCTCGGCGCGCAGCCAGCGGGCGATTTCTTCGTCGAGCGGCACCAGCCCCGCGCGGCCGTCGATCAGGAACAGCGCGACATCGGCCTCGCGCACCGCCGCCTCGGTCTGCGCGCGCATCCGGCCGGGGAGCGACTGCGGGTCCTCATTCTCAAAGCCCGCGGTGTCGATGACGCGGAAATCGAGCCCGATCAGGTGCGCGTCGCCCTCACGCCGGTCGCGCGTGACGCCGGGCCGGTCGTCGACCAGCGCCAGTTTCTTGCCGACGAGCCGGTTGAACAGCGTCGACTTGCCGACATTGGGACGGCCGACGATCGCGAGGGTGGGGAGAGGACGAGGCATGGCGTGCGCCGTTAACGCGTGAGGGCGCGAAAGGGAAATGCGGCGCTCGTTCGATAAGTCAGCGACGTCGTGCGCGCGACTGGGACAAACCGGTCGAAATGGACGACATTCACATGGATTCCCGAAAATTTCCGTCCACTTTCGGTATGCGGCGGAAGGGCGACGGGCGCGCAATGCGCCGGCCGAGATCGCGGAATCCGCGCTCGCAGAAGATCGGTTGATGCAGTGCATGGCCCGGCGCGGAGTGTCGCACGGCGGCGGGGGTGTAGGACAGGGAATTGTCCCCCTCCCGGAGCAAGAGAGGAAACCACCTCTCCTATGGGGAGAGGTCGAGACGCGCGGCAGCGCGTCCGGGTGAGGGGATCGGACTTATCCGGATACGCACGAACCCCTCACCCCGCTCGCGCTCGGCGCGCGAGTCGCCCTCTCCCTCTGGGAGAGGGTTTGCGGCACCTACCGATCGCAATATTCCCAGCGGCCCGCCCTGCAGGCGGCGACCGCGTGGCGCCACTCGGCCATCTTGCGCTGATAGTCGGCGCGGGCATCTGCGTAGCGGGCGTCACGACCGGCCCGCGCATCGTGGAAGGCCTGCATCCGGCCGGCGTCCCGCTTCCGGACATAGGCGAGCTGATCCTGGTTCATCCGCCGGATGATCGCCCGATCCCGCGCCCGCGCCGCCGGGCTGCGCATCGAGGGGTCGTGCGGATCATCGGCGTGCGCCGCTGCCGGCAGGAGCGCCGCGCTCATCACGAGCGCGCAGGTGAGCGAACCGAGTGTCTTCAACATTTGCCCCTCCAGGCGCTGACAGTTGCCGGCAGGGTGCAGGGGAAGTGCTTAAGGATTCACGACTGTTTTGGCGGTAACGGCGGGGTAGGGATGTGTCGGCTTAACTCTTGCGATTAGCCGGCGGAGGTGGCCGGTGGGACAGAGGGATAGCTCAGGCTCCTTCAGGCGCTTGTGAACTCGAAGACCCGACCGTCAGGATCACCAATCATGTCCGGTTCTGGCCGATTGCACTCCAGCAGGCTTTGAGAGCGGCGGCGTCGAAAGCCGTCGATCCGCCCGGCGTCGAGACCGGTCGGTTTTGACATAACGCGGCCGTTGCTCGCTATCCAACACGCGTCCGTTTACGTGGACCGGTCAGAACTCCCACAATCCTCTCCGAAGAGGTCAAGAACTGCCCGCCAATATCGCTCTGTATGCTTCGGGTGATAGCCGACACCCGGCACGGTCGCTTGAACATGAGTGAACCCGTCGGTCGCCAATCCGTCTGCGTTTGCAGGGCGGGCCCAAAAGGCGTGCTTAGCACCACCATAAATGTTTACGCGCCAATCAACCCCGGAGTCCTGTAACGCGTGACCAAACGCAAGAAGCTGATCGGGAGTGCAGATAGGGTCCTCGGAGCCAGTACAAAGAAGGACTGTGCTATTCACATCGTGCCAGTCATGAGAATTTGGTTCGGGCAAGCCAGGATGCACGACCGCGATGGCTTTGAAGGGTACGCCTGTTTTCGCAAGCTCAAGAACGATGCGGCCGCCAGCGCCATAGCCGAGAGTGAAGAGCTGGTCGGCGTCAACATCAGGTGTCGCGAGCAGAGCATCCAGCGCTATGCGACCAATGGCCCGCATCCGCTCAGCGTCGGCCAGCAATGGCATGGTTCGGGCCAACATTGCTTCAGGCCTACCGAAGAAGGTCTGTCCGCCATGAAAGTCCATCGCGAGCGCGACATAACCGTGCGCGGCGAGATCATCAGCACGGCCCCGCTGATAGTCGTCAAGACCAACGCCGTCGTGTCCAATGAGAACCGCGGGCCAAGGGCCTTCGCCGATTGGCCGTGCTAAATGGGCGGTCATCGTTAGACCATCGGCGTCGTAGAAAATGTCGGTCGCTGCAACTTCGTACACGCCTTACCCCTCACTGTTCCTGAAGCGGCATACCGGGAACCTTCGCGACCGACCAACGCATTACGCGCTCAGGTGCGTCCCAATCCAAGTTGTTCCGAGTCGATGGCTGCGCCTGTCTGAGACCGCGATTCACTCAGATGAATGAATGTCGGTTGCCGGGGACGCCTGAGCTGTGCCTGAGCGGCAGCGCGTGCGGTCTCCGCCACCTCGAAGCTTTCAGGCAGCAAGCGCGCGAGGGACGGCGCGTTCGCGGGTGCCTTTCGGTTCAAAAGCTTCCAGTTGCTCGCGATCGCTCTTTCGCTACCCTGTGCCGCTTCGAGGATAAGGGGACGGACGTGGCGACTACCTGGTGGTTCGGAGCGGCGCTGCTCGCTGCTGCGGGCGTTGCGGACGCAAAGCAATATGACCTGCCTGCCACGCCGGCAACCGTCGCCTGGGGCCATTACGATGCCTCCGCGGCCCCCGTCCTCACCGTCCGCTCGGGCGACACGGTGGTAGTGCACACATTGCTGACCAACAGCCCCAAGGGGCTGGAGGCGGCGGGACTGCCGGCAGATCAGGTGGAGCCCTCGTTGCGGGCCGTCTTCGACGGCGTACCCGCATCGGCGCGCGGGCCGGGCGGGCACATCCTCACCGGTCCGATCGCGGTCGAGGGCGCTGAGCCCGGCGACACGCTGGAAATCCGAATCCTGAAGATCGATCTCGCGATTCCGTACGCCTATAACGCGTTCGGCCCGACCACTGGCTTTCTGACCGATGACTTCCCCTATCGCCGCATCAAGATCGTGCCGCTTGATCGGCGGCGGATGACGGGCGCGCTCGCGCCGGGCGTGGAGGTTCCGCTCCACCCCTTCTTCGGCTCGATCGGTGTCGCGCCGCCGGCCGCGTTCGGGCGCTACGATTCGACTGCGCCCGCGATCCACGGCGGCAACATGGACAATCGAATGCTGGTCGCGGGCACGACGCTGTTTTTACCCGTCCACGCGCCGGGCGCGCTGCTGGAAGTGGGCGACGGACACGCAGCGCAGGGCAATGGCGAGGTGGATATCACCGCGCTGGAAACCTCGCTCACCGGGACGCTTCAGCTCGTGCTGCACAAAAAGGGCGAAGGCGCGGCGGTCGAGGCGACCTATCCGCGCGCGGAGACGCCCGACAGCTATGTGGCCATGGGCTTTGACGAGGATCTGTCCAACGCCGCCCGCAAGGCTGTGAGGAACATGATCAACTTTCTCGTTGCCGCGAAAGGCATGACTCGCGACGACGCCTATATGCTGGTGAGCACTGCGGGCGATGTCGACGTGACGGAGTTGGTGGACCGGAGCAAGGGCGTGCACGTGGTGCTGCCCAAGCGGGTGTTCACTGCCCACTGACCGGACGTGCGGTGACGCGTCGCAGCGCGCGGCCGCACGCTCATAGGATCAGGTTACAATATGGGCCCGTCCCGGAGCGCTCCGGCAAGGTTCGAGCGCCGCCCGATGATGGGCGCTTCCCGGACGGCTACGGCCGGCCTCTCACCTCGGCGGGCGCGGCGGCTGCCACGAAATTCCTGGAGAGCGCGTGATAGACGCCGTCCTTGCAGATCAGGCGCGACGCTGCCTGGCCGATGAAGGCGGCGGCCATCAGCGGAACGACCATTGCGTGGTCATTCGTCATCTCTGTCACGATGACGAAGGCGGTGATGGGCGCCTGGACCACCCCGGCAAAATAGGAGACCATGCCGAGCAGCACGAGCGCGTCGAGCGGCGTTCCCGGAAAGATGCCTGAGAGGTTGAAGCCGATGCCGGCGCCGACGGCGAGCGACGGGGAGAAGATGCCGCCTGGGATGCCGCTGATCGCAGCGAGCGCGGTCGCCACGAGCTTGAGCAGTCCGAATGACTGCGGAAGCGGCATGCCTTTGTCCAGGAGGGGTTTCACCTGGGCATAGCCGGTGCCGTAGATCGTATCGCTCGAGGCCAGGCCGCAGAGCGCGATTCCCAGGCCGCACGCGGCGGCGAACAGGATCGGATGGCGCTTGATGGCTCGCCCGGTGGCGCCCGGCAGGCCGCGGCCGAACTCGACCAGGATGCGGCTGAACACGCCCCCCAGAAGGCCACCGGCCACCCCGCAGACGGGAACCGCGAGCCAGTCGGCCAGCCCAAGCTTCACCGACGTGGTTCCGAAATAGGTATAGTCACCGAGCAGCGCGAGCGAGGTGAGGCCGGCGGCGATGATGGCGCCGATCAGCAGCATGCTGGTCTTTGCCTCGAAAGCGCGGCTCATCTCTTCGATGCCGAACACGATGCCCGCGAGCGGCGTGTTGAAGGCGGCTGCCACACCGGCCGAGGCACCCGCCAGAATGAGACCCGCCTGCCGGCGCGGCGACAGACGGCCGATCGCGAACATGATCGAGGCGCCGACCTGCACGGTCGGTCCCTCGCGTCCGATGGACGCGCCGCACAGCAATCCGAACAGGGTCAGGAGGATTTTGCCGATCGCGATGCGGATGGAAACCAGAGTGCCGCGCGCGCCCTGATCGGTCAGGTGCCGGGCGGCGATCGCCTGCGGAATGCCGCTGCCTTGCGAATTGGGAAAGACCCGCCGCGTGAGCCAGGCGGCAAGACCGAGACCGAGCGGTGTCAGCACCAGCGGGAGATAATGCCAGCGGCCGATCAGGTGTCGAAACGCCGCCTGGGCCGAGTCCGCCAGCAGCGCCAGCGCCACGGCCGACGCGCCCACGACGACGCCCCCCAGAAGGAAGATAAGCTGCCGCTGCGTTCGGGCCGAATGCAGGCGAAGGCGTCTGGAGGAGAGCAAGGGCAATCTGGCCATCAGGGTGGACCGGGAGGAGAATGAGGCGGCCGTTTAGCCGCTAGCTTCCGGGTTGTCAGGCCGACTGTCCGCGTCACGACAATATCGAGGCTCGGTTTTCGCGCTCCTTCGTACGGCGCCCAATGCCCTCACCCCGCTCGCGCCCACAGGCGCGAGTCGCGCTCTCCCGCTTGCGGGAGAGGGGCATAAGAAAGGGCCGGAGAGCGTGGTGCTCTCCGGCCCTTTTTTGCTTCGGTCTGGACCGGCGACGGCGAAGCCGCCGCCTCGTCGGTCGCCCCGCAGGGGCGCCGGCCGGACCGGTTCGAGTCCCGCGCTAGCTTCACGCTAGCGCGGGCCGAACTCGGTCAGAAGTCCATGCCGCCCATGCCGCCCATGCCGGCGCCGCCCATCGGCATCGCCGGCTTGTCTTCCGGCAGTTCCGCGATGGTGGCTTCGGTGGTGATCAGCAGGCCGGCCACCGAGGCCGCGTCCTGCAGCGCGGCGCGGACGACCTTGGTCGGGTCGATCACGCCGGCCTGGACCAGGTTCTCGTACACTTCGGTCTGGGCGTTGAAGCCGAGCGTCGGGTCGTTGCCGTCGACCAGCTTGCCGGCGACCACCGCACCGTCCTGACCCGCGTTCTGCGCGATCTGGCGGACCGGCGCCTGCAAGGCCTTGCGGATGATGTCGACGCCGCGAGTCTGATCGTCATTCTGACCCTTCAGGCCCTCAAGCGCCTTCGTCGCGTAGAGGAGCGCGGTACCGCCGCCGGGGACGATGCCTTCCTCGACCGCGGCGCGGGTCGCGTGCAACGCGTCGTCGACGCGGTCCTTGCGTTCCTTCACCTCGACCTCGGACGCGCCGCCGACCTTGATCACCGCGACACCGCCGGCGAGCTTCGCCAGCCGCTCCTGCAGCTTCTCACGGTCATAGTCGGACGTGGTCACCTCGATCTGCTGGCGGATCGCCTCGGTGCGGCCCTTGATGGCCTCCGCTTCGCCGGCGCCGTCGACGATCGTGGTGTTGTCCTTGTCGATGGTGACGCGCTTGGCCTGGCCCAGCATGCCGAGCGTGACGCTCTCCAGCTTGATGCCCAGATCTTCCGAGATCATCTCGCCCTTGGTCAGGATCGCGATGTCTTCCAGCATCGCCTTGCGGCGATCGCCGAAGCCCGGCGCCTTCACGGCCGCGACCTTCAGGCCGCCGCGCAGCTTGTTGACGACCAGGGTCGCCAGCGCCTCGCCCTCGATGTCCTCGGCGATGATGAGCAGCGGACGGCCGCTCTGCACGACCGCTTCGAGGATCGGCAGCATCGCCTGCAGGTTGGAGAGCTTCTTCTCGTGGATCAGGATGTACGGGTCGTTGAGCTCGACCTGCATCTTTTCCGGATTGGTGATGAAATAGGGCGACAGATAGCCGCGGTCGAACTGCATGCCTTCGACGACGTCGAGCTCGAATTCGAGACCCTTCGCCTCTTCGACGGTGATCACGCCTTCCTTGCCGACCTTTTCCATCGCCTCGGCGATCTTCTCGCCGACTTCGGTGTCGCCATTGGCCGAGATGATGCCGACCTGGGCGATTTCGTTCGAGCCCTGGACCGGCTTCGAGCGGCTCTTCAGGTCCTCGACGACCTTGGCGACGGCGAGATCGATGCCGCGCTTCAGATCCATCGGGTTCATGCCGGCCGCGACCGACTTCATGCCCTCACGCACGATCGCCTGGGCGAGCACGGTGGCGGTGGTGGTGCCGTCGCCGGCCAGGTCGTTGGTCTTCGACGCAACCTCGCGCAGCATCTGCGCGCCCATGTTCTCGAACTTGTCCTTCAGTTCGATTTCCTTGGCGACGGTCACGCCGTCCTTGGTGATGCGCGGGGCGCCGAACGACTTGTCGATGACGACGTTGCGGCCCTTGGGGCCGAGGGTGACCTTCACCGCGTCGGCGAGGATGTCCACGCCGCGCAGGATGCGCTCACGCGCGTCGCGGGCAAAACGGACGTCTTTGGCTGCCATGTTGATGTCCTTCGTTTAAAGTTGAATGAGAGGGTTCAGCCGACGATCCCGAGGATGTCGCTTTCCTTCATGATGATCAGGTCTTCGCCGTTGACCTTGACCTCGGTGCCCGACCATTTGCCGAACAGGATGCGGTCGCCGGCCTTGACGTCGAGCGGAGTCACCTTGCCGTCTTCCGACTTGGCGCCGGCGCCGGCGGCGACGACTTCGCCTTCCTGCGGCTTTTCCTTGGCGGTGTCGGGGATGATGATCCCGCCGGCCGTCTTTTCCTCGGCCTCGACGCGACGAACGAGCACGCGGTCGTGCAGCGGACGAAAGTTCATGAGTTGAAACCCTCCGATTGATGACTGTTGGCACTCAGCTCAAGCGAGTGCCAGCGGGGCGCATATGTGCCCGCGTTCATGGCTCGTCAAGGCGAGCCCGCAACGAAAAAACGCATCAGATCAGCTTCAGTTCGCGCGCGCGGACGACCGCCTCGGTGCGGTTTGCGGCACCCAGTGCAGCAAATGCGGCGGCGGCATGCGTCTTGACCGTCGAGGGCGACAGATCGAGCGCCCGCGCGATCGTCTTGTTCGATTCGCCGGCTGCCATCCGCTCCAGGATTTCGGCCTGGCGCCCGGTCAGCCGCGTCGCGGGCATCGGCGAAGCGACCGACCCCGAACGGCGGCCGATCAGGTCGAGGATGCGCGCCGGCAGATAGCGCTCGCCCGCCAGCACGACGCGGATCGCCGCCTCGATCGCCTCGGCCCGCGCGGTCTTCGGCACGAAGCCGGCGATGCCCAAGTCGAACAGGTCGAGCAGCAACGCGCCGTCTTCATTCCCGGTCACGACCAGGATCGGCGTGCCGGGCGCGGCCGAGCGCAGGCGGGCGATGCCGTCGAGCGGCGCCGCGCCCGGCATCGCGAGATCGCTGAGGATCAGGTCGGGCGCGCGCGCGGCGGCGGCGGACCAGGCGGAGGGAAAGTCGGCCGCCAGCGTCACGGCCGCCCCCGGCCAGCCGAGCCCGACCGCGCCGGCCAGCGCATCCCGCATCAGGGCATGATCGTCGCAGATCAGGCAGCTTTGCACGCGCCCTTCCCCCGTCGGCGGGAGATTCCTCTCAACCTGCGGGAAGTTCAAGCCAGAAGGCGCTGCCCCTTTCCCATTTCGGATCGAGCCCCGCGTCGCCGTCCATCAGCCGGGCGAGGCGCCGTGCGGAGGCGAGGCCGAGGCCGAAGCCGCCGCGGATATGATCGCCGTGATCGGAGCCCTGGACGAACTCGTCGAACAGCGTTGCGCGGTCCGCATCCGGGATGCCGTGGCCGTCGTCGATCACGCAGAGGCGCACGCGGCCCCGGCGACGGCGCGCGCCGACCAGCACGCGACGGCCGCCGGAATGCCGAACGGCGTTCGCGACCAGGTTGCCGAGCGCGCGTTCCGCCAGTGCCGGGTCGGCGCTCAGCGCAGCGCTGGTGGCGACGGCGACAAGGCCGATGCCCGCCAGCCGCGCCGCGGGCTCGCTCCGCTCGACGACGCGCGCGATCACGGTGCCGGCGGCCACGCGCTCGATCGCGGGGGCGATGTCCTGCCGTTCCAGCCGGAGATGATCGAGCGTGCCGGTCAGCAAGTGCTCCATCGCATCGAATGCGCGGGTGAGGTGGCCGATCGCGGCCTGGCGCCGCCGCGCGTCCGGCGCGCGGATCGCCTGGTCGAAGAACAGCCGTGCCGCCTGGAGCGGCTGCTGCAGGTCATGGGACGCGGCGGCAAGGAAGCGTGTGCGCGCATCCCGGGCCTGCTCCGCTTCCCGCCGCGCATCCCGCGCCCGCGCGAGCGAGCGCTGCGCCACGCCGCGCAGGGTGACGAACGACCAGGCGTTCGCGACCGAGAAGAAGATCACCGGCACGCTGTAGGCGTCGCGGTGGACGAGGAAATATAAGACCGTCGAAATTGGCAGGCCGAGCAGCGCGGCGCGCCGGACCGGGCCGGCGTCGATCGGCCGGATCGTAACCAGCGTCGTGTGCGCGACGGTCGCCGCCGTGAAGAAGACCGCGAGCATCCGCTGCCCTTCAGTCGCGAACGGCATGGAGAGCCAGAAGAACAGCGCCGACAGCGCGGTGCCGCCCCAGATGATCCCCGTGTCCTGCCGGACGATCCGGTCGCGGTCCGACGCGACCGCCCGGGACAGCAGACGCCAGAACAGCAGCCCCGCCCAGATTGCGGCAAAGCTGACCGTCAAGGCCGCCATCAGCATCGCGTTCAGCGCCGGCAGGCGCGCGACGACGCGAATGAAAAAGAAGTTCACGAACACGAACAGGGCGAGCGCGACCGCCTGCGTCGACACGTCTCTCGTGGTCGCCTTTGCGTTCATGGCGGGCATGATGCGCCGTCCCCACGCCCGCGCAAGCGACTAGGCCATCCGGCTCGTCCGTCCGGCCGATGGGAGGCGAGCGCATCGCTCCGCTAAACTCTCCGCACCAGAACAGGGAGAACAGGCATGAAGGCCATCATTCGTCAGACGGCGGTGATCCTGCTGTTGACGGGCAGCACCAGCGCCCTCGCCTTCCCGCGCTTCGTCGCACAGGGAGGCACGCCCAGCTTCAGCGCAGCCCAATGCAGCGATCATCAGGACGGCGATCATCCGGTCAACAGCATGGTGACGTGCAACCGGCCCGATGTTGGCGCGGTCTTCGCTTCGGCTGTCTCCAGCTTTGGCCATATCGGCGCTTTCGCGCAGGCGGACTCGCACACCGACAGCAGCCTCGGCACCGGAATCAGCGGCGAGGCCGTTTTTGAGGACACGCTGATCTTCAGCTCGTCCAACCCCGGCCAGACCGTCGCCGATGTGTCGGCCAACCTGCTGCTGCACGGCGTGCTGGATTTCGCGGCCGGCATGGGTGCGGCCGGTGACAGCGTCGAAGGCGCCGTGACGCTCAACCAGGGATTCTTCTTTTTCCGCTTCTTCAATAACAGCACGGACGGCTTCTCGATCGAGCAGAACCCGTTTTCCGTGTCCGGAACGCTTGGGCCGACCACCGATGCGGTGCTGACGACGCCACGGGTCGAGGTCGCGCTGAACACGCCGATCATCCTGCGGCTCCGGCTGCAGTCCAGCGCCAGCACCGGCGGCAACGGCGCGGTCGCCGCCACCGATTTCGGCGGCAGCTTCAAATTCGTGAGCGGCAGCGACGCATTCAACCTGCCCGACGGCGTGACGGTCAATGCCGGCACATGGCTGGTCGACAATCGCTTCATCGATCCCCTCGCCGCGGTTCCGGAGCCGGCGAGCTGGGCCATGATGATCGCCGGCTTCGCGGTGGCAGGCGCGACGCTGCGCCGCCGCCATCCGCGGGCCTTGCACGCCTGACTTGAAAAGCGCACCGCCTCGCTGGATTGTCCCCGGGCAACAGCGAGGCGGTTCTCATGCGTTTTCTGGCCGGTTTCTGGCGGCTGCTCGTCGGCATCAAGGACGCGCTCGTCCTTATCTTCATGCTGCTGTTCTTCGGAGCGCTGCACGCGGTTCTGACCTACAGTCCCAACCGGCCGGTCGGATCGGGGGCGCTGCTGCTGGACCTGAACGGCACGATCGTCGAGCAGCCCGCCGATCGCGGCCCGCTCGATTCGCTGACCGCCGGCGGGGCCGCAGTCGCGCGCGAACATCGGCTGCGCGACGTGGTCCGGGCGCTCGATGCGGCACGAACCGATGACGATATCAAAGCCGTGGTGCTCGACCTCGATCGGTTCCTGGGCGGCGGGCAGGTCGCGCTGGAAACAGTCGGCGAAGCGCTGGACCGGGTGAAGCGCGCCGGCAAGCCGGTGTTCGCCTATGCGACCGGCTATACCGACGACAGCTATCTGCTCGCCGCGCACGCCAGCGAAGTGTGGATGAGCCCGATGGGCGGCGCCGCCTTTGCCGGGCCGGGCGGGTCGCGGCTGTATTACAAGGGCCTGCTCGATAAGCTGGGCGTCAACGCGCATGTCTACCGCGTCGGCGCGTTCAAGTCGGCGGTCGAGCCGTATATCCGCACGGACCAGTCACCCGAGGCGCGGCAGGCGAACGAAGCGCTGGCGACGGCGCTGTGGCAGGGCTGGCAGCGCAATGTCGCGAACGCGCGGCCCAAGGCCAGGCTGGCCGAGGCCGTCGCGAACCCGGCAGGCGCGGGCAATCTCTCTCAGGCCGCGGTCGGCTATGGCCTGGTCGACAAGCTTGGCGAGCGCGAGGCGTTCGGCGCGCGCGTGGCCCAGGTGGCCGGCAAGGACGACAAGACCGGCGGATTCCGCACCGTCCGGCTCGACGATTGGACGGCCGAACACCCGCTCAAATACAAGGGCGGCAATATCGGCGTGGTAACTGTCGCCGGCACGATCGAGGACGGTAATGCCGGGCTCGGCTCGGCAGGCGGCGAGACGATCGCGCGGACGATCCGCCAGGCGCTCGCCCGCGGCGACGTGAAGGCGCTGGTGGTGCGGATCGACTCCCCCGGCGGATCGGCGCTCGCGTCGGAGCGCATCCGGTCCGCCTTGCTCGAGGCCAAGGCGAAGGGCCTGCCGGTGGTCGTGTCGATGGGATCGGTCGCGGCTTCGGGCGGCTATTGGGTGGCAAGCGCGGGCGACCACATCTTTGCCGAGCCGACCACGATCACCGGATCGATCGGCGTGTTCGGCGTGCTGCCGACCTTCGAAGCGTCGCTCGCCAAGATCGGCATCACCACCGACGGCGTGAAGACCACGCCGCTATCGGGCCAGCCCGACCTGTTCGGCGGCACCACGCCCGCGTTCGACAAGCTCGCCCAGACCGGCGTCGACGATATCTATGGCCGCTTCATCGCGCTGGTCGCGGCATCGCGGCATCTGGCGCCGGCGCGCGTGAACGAGATCGGCCAGGGCCGGGTGTGGGACGGCGGCAGCGCGCGCCAGCTGGGGCTGGTCGATGCGTTCGGCGGCCTGGACGATGCCGTGGCGGAGGCGGCGCGGCGGGCAAAAATCTCCAGCCCCAGCATCGTCTATCTGGAAAAGCAGCCGAGCTGGTGGGAGCAGCTGGCGAGCGACTGGTCGCGGCCCGACAATGAAGGCGAGGACGACGGCAGCGACATGCTGTCGCGGCTGGCAGCGCGGCAGCAGGCGATCGCCTGGACCGCGATCGACGACGCCCGGAGGCTGGCAAGCGGGGCGTCGATCCAGGCGCGCTGCCTGGAATGCGAAATCGCGCTGGCGCCGCGGACACCGGACCGGAATCTCGGCCGCTGGCTGCTCTCGCTGCTGGCGCGATGATCCGGATCCGGGTTGGGCGTGCCGGGGACGCCGAGGCGATCGCCGCGATCTACGCACCGCACGTGACGCGGGGCATCGCCTCGTTCGAAGAGCAGGCGCCGAGCGCGGACGAGATGCGCGCGCGGATCGCGAAGCTGGCGGGCCGCTTCCCCTGGCTGGTGGCGGAGGAGGACGGAACGGTGCTCGGCTATGCCTATGCCGACCGGTTCCGCGACCGCACCGCCTATCGCTGGGCCGTGGAGACGACGGTCTATATCGCCGACGGCGCGCAGCGCCGGGGCGTCGGGCGGCTGCTCTATGCGCGACTGCTCGACATCCTGCGCGCCCAAGGCTTTACCCAGGCGATCGCCGCAATCTCGCTGCCGAACGACGCATCGGTGAAGCTGCACGAGCTGGCCGGCTTCCGCCGCGCGGGCGTGTACCGGCAGGTCGGCTGGAAGCTGGGGCGATGGGTGGATGTCGGGCTGTGGCAGGCCGAGCTCCAGGAGCCCGGCCACCCGCCCGCCGAGCCGCGGGCGTTTGAGGACATGGCCGGCGGCGACCATCCGGTAACCGGTTTCGACCTATCCTGAAGCAGTGACAGCGGCGCTCTGCCTGTTCCTGGCCGCGATCAATATCGCGACTCTGCTCGCCTTCTGGTGGGACAAGGACGCCGCTCGCGCTGCGCGCCGCCGCATTCCGGAGAGAAACTTGCTGGCGCTCGCGCTGTTCGGAGGCACGCCAGCCGCCTTCGCCGCCCGCCAGATGTTCCGGCACAAGACGCGAAAGCAGCCCTTTTCCACTTACCTGATGGTGATCGCCGCGGCGCAGGCGGGCGGAGCGCTCGGCCTCGCCCTCGCCTGACTAGCGTTGATACGCTGGCAGCTTGAGCCCGCGCCAGATCGCAAGCGCCCGCAGCGCGAAGCCGCTGAGGGCCGCGATCGGGGCGGCGATGGCGATGGGGAGTCCCGCCCAGCTGAGCAGCACGAACAGCGCGGCGGCGAGCGCGGCGGCGGTGACGTAGAGCTCCGGCCGGAGCAGGATCGAGGGCTCGCCCGCCAGCACGTCGCGGATGATGCCGCCGACGCTGGCGGTGATCACGCCCATCAGCACCGCGACCACCGGGGGCACGCCGAACGCGAGCGCCTTGGCGGCGCCGAACACCGCATAGGCGGCAAGACCGACCGCGTCGAACCAGTCGAGCGCACGCCCGTGCCACCAGCGCTGCGGCGTCAGCCAGATCAGCCCGGCCATCGAAAGGCACACCGCCGCGACCCGCCAGTCGCGGACCCAGAAGACCGGCGCATTGATCAGCAGATCCCTGACCGTGCCGCCGCCGACGCCGGTGACCAGCGCGAAGAAGGCGAAAGTGACGAACGTCTGCCGCCGCTGCGCCGCCGCGAGCGCGCCTGAGGCGGCGAACACGGCAATGCCGAACAGGTCGAACCAGGGGAGGAAGGGCGTGAGGGGGTTCATCTGCTCCGCCCTTACCCATAGAATCCGTTCGTTTCGAGCGAAGTCGAGAAACGACTGCTCGGAGCTTGCGGAGTTTGGGGGAGTTAGGGTCCGAATTTCTTCGCGCACTGATCCAGCACGGCGATCGGCGGGCCGAGCGTCGCGAGCTTGGCCAGCGCCTTGGCCCGCGCTTCGTTCGCCTGGACCTGGTTCAGCCCGCGCGCCTTCAGCGTCGCGCCCATGCGGTTGTCGAGCTTGCGCTCCATCGCGTCATAGGCGCGGATGCGGTCGATGTAATTCTGCTCCTGGCTGCGCAGGGCGGTGGTGATGAAGTCCGACAGGTCGTGGCAGCCGGCCTCGGCCGTCAGCGGATCGGACGGCAGCGTCACGCTCTCGACCGGCCTGGTCGCGGGATAGGCATCGGCGCATTCGCCGACCAGCGGCTCCCATTTGCCGGCCGTCACCTTATCGCCCAGCTTCGGCATCGCGTTGACCACCGCCGCCGAGCGCGTGCGATCGAAGCTGCCGCCGGCCGCGCCCTCGATCAGCGCGTAGTGGAGAATATGCGCCTGCTGCTCGATCGTGAGCGTCGCATCGACACTGCCGAGCGCCCGCCGCGCATTCGCGGCCGCGACGACACCGCAGGTCGCGGCGCGCCTGATCGGATCGTCGGGCAAGCCGGCCGGCTTCTTGCCGCACCCGGCAAGGGCCAGGGGGAGGGCCAGCAATATCCAGGGGGCACGCATCGTCTCTCCTCCGTAACGAAGAGACGGATGAGGCGGCACCAGGTTCCCTTGCGCGCGCCGTGGGCGAAGCCCGCGTCGTCGGTCGCGGCTGTGGCCGCGCCGGCCGGTCTAGCCTTGTTCGCTCGCGATTAGCTTCGCTAATCGCTCGCCGGCTAGACGTGAATCGGCTTGCCCGTCACCGCCATTGCCGCTTCCTTCAGCGCTTCCGAATGGGTCGGGTGGGCGTGGCAGGTGTAGGCGACGTCTTCGGACGTGGCGCCGAACTCCATTGCCTGAGCGGCCTGGGCGATCATCGTGCCGGCGACGCTGGCGATCATCCAGACACCGAGAACGCGGTCGGTGTTCGCGTCGGCGACGACCTTCACAAAGCCGTCGGGCTCATGGTTGGTCTTGGCGCGGCTGTTGGCCATCATCGGGAATTTGCCGGTCTTGACCGGACCGCGCTCCTTCGCCTGCTCCTCGGTCAGGCCGACGCCGGCGATCTCGGGCCAAGTATAGACGACCGACGGGATCACGTCGTGATTCACGATGCCGGTGAGGCCCGCGATATTCTCGGCGACCGCGATGCCTTCGTCCTCGGCCTTGTGGGCGAGCATCGGACCGGGAATGACGTCGCCGATCGCCCAGACGCCGGGCACCGACGTGCGGAAATCGTGATCGGTCTCGATCTGGCCACGAGGGTTGGTCTTCAGGCCCGCGGCCTCGAGGTTCAGGCCCTCGGTGTTGGGGCGGCGGCCGATCGAGACCAGCACGACGTCCGCCTCGATCGTTTCCGACGCCCCGCCGGCGGCCGGCTCGACCGTCAGGGTGGCCTTGCCGTTCTTGACGGTCGCGCCGGTGACCTTGGTCGACAGGCGGAATTCGAAGCCCTGCTTCTTGAAGATCTTGTTCGCTTCCTTGCGGACCTCGCCGTCGAACCCGGGCAGGATCTGGTCGAGGAACTCGACGCAGGTGACCTTCGCGCCCAAGCGCCGCCAGACCGAGCCGAGCTCCAGCCCGATCACGCCGCCGCCGATCACGACCATATGCTCGGGCACCTTCGCCAGCTCCAGCGCGCCGGTCGAATCGACGATCACGCCTTTCGCATTATCGACCTCGACCCCCGGCAGCGGCGTCACCGACGAGCCGGTGGCGATGACGATGTTCTTCGCGCGAACCTCGCGGTCGCCGACCTTGACGCTGTCCTTGCCGGTAAAGGCGGCGCGGCCCTTCAGCCATTCGACCTTGTTCTTCTTGAACAGGAACTCGATGCCGCCGGTCAGCTGCTTGACCGCGTCCTTCCGCTGGCCGTGCATCGCGTCGAGGTCGAGTTCCGGCGTGACCTTGATGCCGAGCTTCGCAAAGCTGCCGTTCGCCGCCTGGTCGAAATATTCGGACGCGTGCAGCAACGCCTTCGACGGAATGCAGCCGACATTCAGGCAAGTGCCGCCCAGCGTCTCGCGGCTTTCCGCGCACGCCGTCTTCAGCCCCAGCTGCGCCGCCCGGATCGCGGCCACATAGCCGCCGGGCCCGGCGCCGATCACGAGAACGTCGAAATCATAGTCAGCCATTGAGAGCTCCAGAGGGAAAATCGGTAAAGCGAACGTTGCTTCGAGTAACGGTGACCATCTGGCCGGGTGGAAGCCCAGCGGCGAGAGCCGAAAGGATCAGATCAGCCGCGACGTCGGGCTCGGCGCGCCCGAGCCGCGAATAGATAATGTTTCTGGGCGCCTGTTCACCCCGCACGAAGACGAGTTCACCGAAATCCCGGTCAAAGGTCACGAGCACCGCGTCCGCCGCTCGCGCGCGGGACAACACATCGGTATCGCCGATTCCGGGCGCACTTTCCGCAATCCAGTCGACTTCATGTCCGGCGCCGCGGAGGCGCGCGACGAGGAGAAACGATACATTCTCATCGGCGACGACCAACACGCGTCAGGCCGCGCGGCGCTCGGCTATCGTGCGCTCTTCTGCCACCATATCGTGTGCAAACGCCAAGGCGGCGCGAACCTGCGCTTCCGTGATATGCGGATAGGCCTCAAGCACGTCCTGCATCGAGCAGCCGTCGGCGAAGTATTCGAGAATGAGCTCCACGGAAATCCGTGTGCCCTTCACGACCGGCTTGCCGCCGAGAATGTCCGGGTTGGAATGGATATGCTCGCGCCAGTCCATCATTTGCCTCAAAGGTCAATCAACAGCCTTGTCGGGTCCTCGATAGCATTTTTGAGGGCGACGAGGAACGTGACCGCCTCGCGGCCGTCGACCAAGCGGTGGTCGTAGCTGAGCGCCAGGTACATCATCGGGCGGACGACGATCTGGCCGTCGCGCACGACGGGGCGCTCCTCGATCCGATGGAGGCCGAGGACCGCCGACTGGGGCGGGTTGATGATCGGGGTGGAGAGCAGCGAGCCGAACACGCCGCCGTTCGAGATGGTGAAGGTGCCGCCGCGCATCTCCTCCATCTTCAGCGTGCCGTCCTTGGCGCGCTTGCCGAAGTCCGCGATGGTCTTCTCGATCCCGGCGACCGACAGGTCCTGCGCGTCGCGAACGACCGGCACGACGAGGCCATTGGGCGCCGAGACTGCGACCGACACGTCGACATAGTCGCGATAGACGATCTCATCGCCTTCGATCGAGCCGTTGACGGCCGGGATGTCGCGCAGCGCCTGGACCGCCGCCTTCACGAAGAAGCCCATGAAGCCGAGGCGGACGCCGTGCTTCTTTTCGAACAGGTCCTTGTACTTCGCGCGCGCTTCCATGACCGCGGTCATGTCGACGTCGTTGAACGTCGTCAGCATCGCGGCGGTGTTCTGCGCTTCCTTGAGGCGCGTCGCGATCGTTTGGCGGAGGCGCGTCATGCGCACGCGTTCCTCGCGGCGCTCGCCGGCCTGGGCGGGGGCAGGCGCGGGAGTTGGAGCGGGCGCCGGTGCCGGCGCAGGCTTGGACTGCGCAGTGTCGATTGCGTGCTGCACGTCTTCCTTGGTGAGACGCCCGTCCTTGCCGGTGCCCTTGATCTGGGTCGGATCGAGCCCATGCTCCAGCACCATCCGCCGCACCGACGGCGACAGCGTCAGGTCGCCCGCAGGCTCCTCATGCGCGGGAGCGGGCGCGGCGGCCGGAGCAGGTGCGGGCGCCGGAGACGCGGCAGGCGCAACCTGGGGCGGCACACCGGCGCTGGACTCCACCGAGCCGATCACCGCGCCGACCTGCACCGTGTCGCCGACCTGGGCAGCATATTGGCCCATCACGCCGGCGACGGGCGACGGCACCTCGACCGAGACCTTGTCGGTCTCGAGGCTCGCCACCGGCTCGTCGACCTTCACCGGGTCGCCCGGCTTTTTCAGCCATTCGCCGATCGTCGCCTCGGTGATCGATTCGCCGAGTGTCGGAACCTTGATTTCGGTCGCCATTCGTCTTCTTCCTTAGCTCGACGGGCCTTGCTTCGGCCCCTTGGTCGCGGTGGTCGCGCCCGAACGGGTGCGCCGGATCTCTTCGCGGACATTGTGGCCGAGCGCGTCGGCGACGAGCGCGCCCTGCTCCGCCACATGCCGTTTCGCCAGACCAGTGGCAGGCGAGGCCGAGGCCGCGCGACCGGCGTAACGCGGGCGCGAGGGCTTCACGCCGGCGTCGTGCAGGCATTCTTCGATGAAAGGCTCGACAAAGAACCAGGCGCCGTTGTTCTTCGGCTCTTCCTGGGCCCAGACGACCTCTTCGAGGTTCGTCATGCGCTTCAGCCGCTCGGTCAGCGGCTCGCCCGGGAACGGGTAAAGCTGCTCGACACGAACGATCGCGGTGTTCTTGTCGCCGGCGGCATCGCGCGCCTCGATCAGGTCGTAGGCCACTTTGCCGGTGCAGAGCACCAGCCGCTTCACGTCCTTGTCGGCCGGCGCGGAAGGGTCGGACAGCAGGCGGCGGAAATGGCTGGTCCCCAAGAAATCGTCGGTCGAGGACACGGCCATCTTGTGCCGCAGCAGCGACTTGGGCGTCATGATGATGAGCGGCTTGCGGAACGGCCGCAGCATCTGGCGCCGCAGGATGTGAAAATAGTTCGCAGGCGTGGTGCAGTTCGCGACCTGCATATTGTCCTGCGCGCAGAGCTGCAGATACCGCTCCAGCCGCGCCGAGCTATGCTCCGGCCCCTGCCCTTCATAGCCGTGCGGCAGCAGCATCACGAGGCCGTTGGCGCGCAGCCACTTGGCCTCGCCGGCGGCGATGAACTGGTCGATCATGATCTGCGCGCCGTTCGCGAAATCGCCGAACTGCGCTTCCCAGAGCACCAGGGTCTTCGGGTCGGCGCCGGCATAGCCATATTCGAAGCCGAGCACGCCATATTCGGAAAGCGGCGAGTCCAGCACCTCGAACCGGCCGTGCGGAAGCGTCGCCAGCGGCACATATTTGGCTTCGGTCGCCTGATCGACCCAAACCGCGTGGCGCTGGCTGAACGTGCCGCGGCCGGAATCCTGGCCCGACAGGCGCACGCCATAGCCTTCCGTCACGAGGCTGCCGAACGCGAGCGCCTCGCCGGTCGCCCAGTCGAACCCCTGGCCAGACGTGAACATCTCGCGCTTGGCATCGAGAATGCGCGCAAGCGTCTTGTGGACGTTGACGCCTTCCGGCACCGTCGTCAGCGTGCGGCCGAGGCTGTCGAACAGCTTGCGGTCGATGCCGGTATCGACGTTGCGACGCGCGGTTTCCGCATCGGCGGGCTTGCTGAGACCCGACCAGCGGCCGGCGAACCAGTCCGCCTTGTTCGGCAGATAGGATTTCGCGGCCTCGAACTCCTCCTCCAGATGCGCGGTGAAGCTGCTCGCGGCCTGATCGGCGAACTGATCGTCGATCACGCCTTCTTGGCGCAGGCGGGCGCCGTAGATGCCGCTGACCGGCGGGTGCCCCTTGATCGCCGCGTACATCAGCGGCTGGGTGAAACTCGGCTCGTCGCCCTCGTTATGGCCGAAGCGGCGATAGCACCACATGTCGATCACGATGTCGCGGCCGAAGCGCTGGCGGAACTCGATCGCGATCTTGCAGGCGTAGGTGACCGCTTCCGGATCGTCGCCGTTCACATGGAAGATCGGCGCCTGCACGCCCTTCGCCACATCCGACGGATAGGGCGAGGAGCGCGCGAATTGCGGGCTCGTCGTGAAGCCGATCTGGTTGTTGATGATGAAATGGACGCAGCCGCCGGTATTGTAGCCGCGCACGCCCGAGAAGCCGAGGCATTCCCAGACGATGCCCTGGCCCGCGAACGCGGCGTCGCCATGAATCAGCACCGGCAGCGCCTGGTCATGCTTGTCCAGATTGTCGCGCATCACCTGGGTCGCGCGGGTCTTGCCGAGCACGACCGGGTCCACCGCCTCAAGGTGCGACGGATTGGGCACCAGCGACATATGGACGCTGATCCCGTCGAACTCGCGGTCGGTGGAGGTGCCGAGGTGATATTTGACGTCGCCCGAGCCGCCCACATCCTCAGGGTTCGCCGAGCCGCCCGAGAATTCGTGGAAGATCACGCGGAACGGCTTCGCCATCACGTTGGCGAGCACGTTCAGCCGGCCGCGGTGCGCCATGCCGTAGACGATCTCACGCACGCCCATCGCGCCGCCATATTTGATGACGGCTTCCAGCGCCGGGATCATCGCCTCGCCGCCGTCCAGGCCGAAGCGCTTGGTGCCTACATATTTGCGGCCGAGGAACTTCTCGAACTGCTCGCCGCGGATCACCGCCGACAGGATTGCGGTCTTGCCCTCGGGCGTGAACTCGATCGCTTTGTCGCGGCCTTCGAACCTTTCCTGCAGGAAGCGCCGTTCTTCGGTGTCGGCGATGTGCATATATTCGAGGCCGACGGGCCCGCAGTAATTGCGCTGGAGGATCGCGACGATCTCGCGCACCGTCGCGGTCTGGAGGCCGAGCACGCCGCCCAGATAGACCGGCCGGTCGAGATCGGCGCCGGAAAAGCCGTGATATTCAGGCGTCAGGTCGGCCGGCAGCTCGCGCTTGCTGATGCCGAGCGGATCGAGCTGCGCCGCGAGATGCCCGCGCACCCGGTAGGTGCGGATCAGCATCATCGCGCGGATCGAGTCGCCGGCGGCCTTGGCGATCGCGTCGGTGTCCGGCGCGGCAGCGGGGGCGGACGGTTTCTTGTCGGGCTTGGGCGGAATCGCACTCTGCGTCGGATCGAGCGCGGCGGTCAGCGCGTCAGTGTCGGGGAGCGGCCAGTTCGGGCGCTTCCAGCTCGGGCCATCGCTGCTGCCCTCAAGGCCGGCGAAGAAATCGCGCCAGCTCGGCTCGACCGAGCTGGGGTTCGCTGCGTAGCTGCGGTACAGCGCCTCGACGAACGAGGGCGAGACGCCCTCCAGCTGGTCGAAGCTCAGATTCTGGTATCCCATACGCGATCTCCAACTCCTCCCCGGAACGGGGAGGGGAACCGCCCGGCGGAGCCGGGTGTTGGAGGGGCCGAGGACTTCGACCGGCGCTCCGACCCCTCCACCATCCCCGGCAAGCCGGGGCTGGTCCCCCTCCCCGTTCCGGGGAGGAGCAAAAACTCTCAGCCCTTCAACAAAGCCATCAGCGTCTCGCCCAGTTCCGCCGGGCTCGGCGAAACGCGGATGCCGGCGGCTTCCATCGCCGCGATCTTGTCCTCGGCGCCGCCCTTGCCGCCGGAGACGATCGCGCCGGCATGGCCCATGCGGCGACCGGGAGGCGCAGTGCGGCCGGCGATGAAGCCGACGGTCGGCTTGCTGCGGCCCTTCTTTGCCTCGTCGATCAGGAACTGCGCCGCCTGCTCTTCCGCGTCGCCGCCGATCTCGCCGATCATGATGATCGACTTGGTTTCGTCGTCGGCCAGGAACAGCTCCAGCACGTCGATGAAGTTGGTGCCGTTGACCGGATCGCCGCCGATGCCGACCGCGGTGGTCTGGCCGAGGCCGGCATTCGAGGTCTGGAACACCGCTTCGTAGGTCAGCGTGCCGGAGCGCGAGACGACGCCGACCGAGCCCTTCTTGAAGATGTTGCCGGGCATGATGCCGATCTTGCACTCGTTCGGCGTCAGCACGCCCGGGCAGTTCGGGCCGATCAGGCGCGATTTCGAGCCGGACAGCGCGCGCTTCACCTTCACCATGTCCAGCACCGGAATGCCTTCGGTGATGGTGACGATCAGCGGCACTTCGGCGTCGATCGCCTCCAGGATCGAATCCGCGGCAAAGGGCGGCGGCACGTAGATCACCGACGCGTCCGCGCCCGTCTTCGCGACCGCTTCCGCGACCGTGTCGAACACCGGCAGGCCGATATGCGTCTGCCCACCCTTCCCCGGCGTGACGCCGCCGACGACCTTGGTGCCATAGGCGATCGCCTGCTCCGAATGGAACGTGCCCTGGGCGCCGGTAAAGCCCTGGGTGATCACCTTGGTGTTCGCGTTGACGAGAATGGACATGGAGCGACCTTCGTTCGGTAGATAAATGAGGGACCGTTAGGCCTTGAGGCTGGTATCGATCGCGGCACAGGCGACCATCAGCTCCTTGACCGCGTCGACCGAGGTCTGGAAATTGGCCTTCGCCTTGTCGTTCAGCTCGATCTCCACGACCTTCTCGACGCCGCCGGCGCCCAGGATCACGGGCACGCCGACATAAAGGCCCTTCTGGCCGTACTGGCCGTCGAGATAGGCGGCGCAGGGCAGGAGGCGCTTCTTGTCCTTCAGATACGCCTCGGCCATTTCGATGCCGCTGGTGGCGGGCGCATAGTAAGCGGAGCCGGTCTTCAGCAGCGCGACGATCTCGCCGCCGCCCTTGCGGGTGCGGTCGACGATCGCGTCGATCCGCTCCTGGGTCGACCAGCCCATCTTGATCAGCGCCGGGATCGGGATGCCGGCGACGGTCGAATATTCGATCACCGGCACCATCGTATCGCCGTGGCCGCCAAGCACGAACGCGGTCACGTCCTGCTTCGAGACGCCGAATTCCTCGGCGAGGAAGTGGCGGAAGCGGGCGCTGTCCAGCACGCCGGCCATGCCGACCACCATGTGGTGCGGAAGGCCCGAGAATTCGCGCAGCGCCCAGACCATCGCGTCCAGGGGGTTGGTGATGCAGATGACGAAGGCATTCGGCGCATGTGCCTTGATGCCCTCGCCGACCGCTTTCATCACCTTCAGATTGATGCCGAGCAGGTCGTCCCGGCTCATGCCCGGCTTGCGGGCGACGCCGGCGGTGACGATGCAGACGTCGGCGCCGGCGATGTCGGCGTAATCGTTGGTGCCTTTGAGATTGCCGTCCTTGCCTTCGACCGGACCGCACTGGTTGAGGTCGAGCGCCTTGCCCTGCGGCACGCCCTCGACGACGTCGAACAGCACCACGTCGCCCAGGTCCCGCGTCAGCGCCAGATGCGCGAGCGTGCCCCCGATATTGCCGGCGCCGATAAGAGCGATCTTGTTGCGTGCCATGCGCATGCCCTCCTGCAAAAGTTCGGGCGCGGCTTAGGCCGATCCGGTTAACGGTTCAACCGTGCGTTGGGGATTATTTTTGCAAATGCGAATGAGTTGCAATAATGTTGCTCCTCCCCGGAACGGG
>NZ_BBWU01000031.1 GCF_000974765.1 Sphingomonas changbaiensis NBRC 104936
GTCCAGCCTCTCGACCCCTCCACCATCGGCTACGCCGATGGTCCCCCTCCCCGTTCCGGGGAGGAGTTAGGCCAGCGCCAGCAGCTCGTCCCGCTTCCTCACGACCTCCGCGAACCGCGCCGGCTGCGGCGTCTTCCGGAACGCCAGCGCCTTGTCCAGCCGCTCCAGCGTCCGCTCCCCCGCCTCCGGCAGCACCTTCGCGATCGCGACCATTTCGTCCATGCGCGCCCAGCAATCGAGCACCAGGTCGACGCCCGCTTCGATCGCGCCGCACGCCTTTTCCGCAGGTGTGCCGGACAGCGCCTTCATGTCGATGTCGTCGGTCATCAGCAGGCCGTCGAAGCCGATCCGCTCCCGGATGATCTTCTCGACCATATAGGCGGAGAGCGTGCCCGGCCGTGCATCGTCCCATGCCGTGTAGACGATGTGCGCTGTCATGCCGATCGGGGCCCAGGCGAGCTGCCGGAACGGACGCAGATCGGTTTCCAGCTCTTCCTCGCTCGCATCGACGATCGGCAGCGCCTTGTGGCTGTCGACCAGCACGCGGCCATGGCCGGGCATGTGCTTGACGATGCCGGTGACGCCGCCTGCCTGCAGTCCTTCGATCACCGCGCGGCCGATCGCCGCAACGCGCATCGGCTCGTGACCATAGGCACGGTCGCCGATCACGTCGTTCGCGCCTTCCTGTCGCACGTCGAGCAGCGGCAGCGCGTCCACGGTGACGCCGGCCTCGCTCAAGGTCAGCCCGATCGCCTCGGCATTGGCGCGCGCCGCTTCGATCGCGGAGATCGGCGCCTTTTCGTAAAGCGCATCGAATACGGCCCCCGGCGGGAAGGCCGGCCATTCGGGCGGCTGCATCCGTGCGACGCGCCCGCCTTCCTGGTCGATCATGATCAGAAGGTCGTCGCGCGCGTGCAGATCGCGAAGCGACTCGGTGAGCGCGCGCAGTTGGGCCCGATCGCCGCAATTGCGTTTGAACAGGATATAGCCGGCGGGATCGGCGTCCCTGAAGAAAGCGCGTTCGTCGGGCGTGAGCTCGAGGCCCGAGAGGCCGAAGATGACGGGTTTCATTATTCCTCCCCGGAACGGGGAGGGGGACCGCTCGCGAAGCGAGTGGTGGAGGGATCGGAGCGTCGGTCCACCCCCTCGGCCCCTCCACCATCGGCTATGCCGATGGTCCCCCTCCCCGTTCCGAGGAGGAGCTTATTGCACGACAAGACAATTCTCCCCGGCAACTTTCAGCCTTGCACAGACGTCCTTGGCCTGGGCTGCGGAAGTGGCGGTGACGCGGAGGCGGTAATAGGTGTGGCCGTTCACTTCCGCCTTCATGATCGTCCGGTCCAAGTCCGTCAGATAGGCGAAGCGCTTTGCCATTGCCTCGCCCTTCTTCTTCGCGCTCGCTTCGCTGGGGAAGGCGCCGAGCTGCATCGTCGCGCCGGTCGGTGCTTCGGCCGCGACTGGCGCGGGCGGTGCCTTGGCGGTCAGTTTCTCGCTGCTGTCCTCGACAGCGGCGGTCGCGCTCTTGCCGGCCTTCGGCTGTGGTGTCGCTCTTGCGGCAGGCGCGCGGGTGACCGGCGTCTCCGGAATCGCGTTCAGGTCGAGGCTGCCTTCCACCTGCTGGCCCTGGCTCGTCTTGTAAACCACGTCGCCCTGGCCTTCGAACTTGGTGCCGCCTTCCTCCTCCGGCCGGATCTTGTACGGCTCCTTCGGCGCCTGGATCAGCTCGCCCGAGCCCGACGGCGCAATCTCACGATGCTGCCACCAATAGATCGCGCCGATCACGACCGCGGCGAGCAGCAGCAAACCCAGCAGCGGCACCACCCAGCCGAACGAGACGCCGCCCCGCTCTTCCACCACTTCGTCGACCGGCTCCAGCCAGGGCAGCCGATCCTCGTCGGACAGCGCGTAAGGGTCATGCGCTTGGGCCACGTCAATGCATCTCCTCGACCGCCGTCACCCCCATGATGGCGAGGCCGTTGCGGATGATCTGCCCGATCCCGTCGACCAGATAAAGCCGCGCGCAGGTGGTCGCGGGATCATCCGCCACCAGCACGCGACGATCCGGCCGGTCATTGCCCATGTTGAAGAAGGCGTGGAACGCCGCCGCCAGGTCATAAAGGTAGAAGGCGATCCGGTGTGGCTCTCGCGCCGCCGCCGCGCTTTCGACCACGCGCGGGAATTGGGCGGCGAGCTTGACCAGCGCCAGCTCCTCGGCATCGAGCCGGTCGAGATCGGGCGCGCGGGTGCAATCGATCCCCGCCTCCCGGATCCGCCGCGCGATCGAGCGGATGCGGGCGTGGGCGTATTGCACGTAGAAGACCGGATTGTCCTTCGACGCCTCGACCACCTTGGCAAAGTCGAAATCCATCTGCGCGTCGGCCTTGCGCGTCAGCATCGTGAAGCGGACCACGTCCTTGCCGACTTCGCGCACCACGTCCGCGAGCGTCACGAAATTGCCGGCGCGCTTCGACATCTTGACCGGCTCGCCGCCACGCAGCAGCCGCACCATCTGGATCAGCTTGACGTCGAACTGCACCTTGTTCTCGGTCAGCGCGGCGACCGCCGCCTTGATCCGCTTGACGGTGCCGGCATGGTCGGCGCCCCAGATGTCGATCATCGCGTCGACGCCCTGGGCTTTCTGGAAATGATACGCCATGTCGGCGCCGAAATAGGTCCAGCTGCCATCGGACTTGCGGATCGGCCGGTCCTGGTCGTCGCCGAATTTGGTTGAGCGGAACAGCGGCAGCTCGACCGGCTCCCAATCCTCCGGCGTCTCCCCCTTCGGCGCTTCGAGGAAACCGTCATAGACGAGATCGTGCGCGCGCAGCCATTGCTCGGCCGCTTCCGGCTTGCCCGCCGCCTGCACCTCGGCTTCCGATGCAAACAGGTCGTGATGGATGCCCAGCAGCGCGAGATCGGCCTTGATCAGCGCGATCATCGCCGCGACCGCCCGTTCGCGGAACAGCACGAGCCATTCGCTTTCGGGCGCGTCGACAAAGCGCGACCCGAATTCCTGCGCCAGAGCGGCGCCGACCGGCTTCAGATAATCGCCGGGGTAAAGCCCTTCCGGAATCTCGCCGATATCCTCGCCCAGCGCCTCGCGGTAGCGCAGGTGCGCGGAGCGGGCGAGCACGTCGACCTGTCCGCCGGCATCGTTGACATAATATTCGCGGACGACCTCATGACCCGCATATTGGAGCAGCGAGGCAAGCGCGTCGCCGACCACCGCGCCCCGGCAATGGCCCATGTGCATCGGTCCGGTCGGGTTGGCGGAGACGTATTCGACATTCACTTTCTTGCCCGCGCCGACGCTCGACCGGCCGTAATCGCCGGCGTCCGCATGGATCGCGCGAAGCTCGTCGCGCCAGGTGCCATCGGTCAGCCGCAGATTGATGAATCCGGGACCGGCGATTTCCGCGCCCGAGACTTCGGGCAGCGCCTTCAGCTTGGCGACGATCTGCTCCGCCAGGGCGCGCGGATTGGTGCCTGCCGGCTTGGCCAGCACCATCGCCGCATTGGTCGCCAGGTCGCCGTGCGCCGGATCGCGCGGGGGCTCGACGGTCAGGCCGCTTCGCGCGAGGCCGCCGGGCAGGGCCCCTTCGGAAGCGAGATCGTCGAGCACCGCGTTGATCGCGGCAGTAAAGCGAGCGTGCAGAGTCAATGTCGGTCCCGGTTCGGCTTGGAAGGCCGGGCTCTTAATGGATCGAACCGGCACAATGAAGCCCCCGGTCGAAGGTGACGTCCTGACGCCATTTTCTTCGACTCCATGGCCGCATTCTGGTAAGCAGCGCGGACGCTCTTGGCGCCAAGGGGGTTGTCATGAAAGCTGTTTTCGTTTCGCTGATCGCCGGCGCAACGCTCGGCCTTTCCGCTCCGGGACTCGCCGCCGTCACCGGCACCGCCGGCCAGGGACTGCCGTTCGATAATTATCAGAATTACCTCGGCCTGACCCAGCTGATCTCGCTGCAAGGCATCTTCCCGTCGCGCGCGGACACCACCGACCAAAACTCTGCCGCGCAGCAGACGCTGGCCATGCTGCGCACGTTCAGCGGCAATTTTGCGACGGACGGCGGCGCCCTGACGCAGGGCCAGATTCTTCCGATCTCGCAGAACACCGCGTTGTTCTCGCTGCTCGGCACCACCTATGGCGGAAACGGGCAGACCACCTTCGCGCTGCCGGACCTGCGCGGCCGCTCGATCATCGGCGCGGGGCAAGGCCCGGGCCTGAGCAACCGTGTGCTCGGCGAGCAAGCCGGCGCGTCCACCGTCACGCTCTCGATCGCGCAGATGCCCGCGCATGCGCACGGCATCAACGTGCCGCCCGGACAGACCGGCGTGACCGGCGGCAGCCAGCCATTCGACAACATGCAGCCGTCGCTGGCGATGACCTACATGATCGCGACCGGCGGCCTCTTCCAGGCCGGCAACGCCTTTATCGGCGAGGTGTCCGCATTCGGCGGCAACTTCGCGCCGAACGGCTGGCTGCCGGCGGACGGGCGGCTGGTGAGAATCCAGGATTTCGACACGTTGTTCAACCTGATCGGCACCACCTATGGCGGCGACGGGCAGACGACCTTCGCGCTGCCGGACCTGCGCGGCCGCGCGATCGTCGGCAGCGGCAACGGCATTGTGGCGGGGTCGGTCTTCGGCACGGAGAGTCACGCGCTGACCCTCGCCGAAATGCCGGCGCACGATCATGACGGCGGCGCGATCCAGGTCGATCCGGCCGGCGGCAGCCAGCCGTTCGACAACGAGCAGCCCTCGCTCGCGCTCAATTACTATATCGCGCTGCAAGGCATCTTCCCGGCCCGCGACGGCGGCTTCGTCGACACGACCGATCCTTACCTGGGCGAAATCGTCGCGAGCGCGTCCGACCTGGCGCCGCAGGGCTATGTGCCTGCGGCCGGCCAACTGCTGCCGATCAACCAGAACCAGGCGCTGTTCTCGATCCTCGGCACCACCTTCGGCGGCAATGGCCAGACCAATTTCGCGCTTCCCGACCTGCGCGGACGCACCATTGTCGATTGGGGCAACGGCATCACCTATGGCGAACGCGGCGGCCACAGCGTCGAGACGCTGCTCGCATCGCAGCTGCCGATCCATGATCACACGTTGCCGGACGCGCGCGTGCCGGAACCGGCGACCTGGGCGATGATGATCGCCGGCTTTGCGATGGCAGGCGCCGGGTTCCGCCGGCGTCGGCGCGTGTTCGCCTAAAAGCCCTCGGGCAGCTCCAGTTCGCCGACCAATTCGCGGTAGCGGGCGATGGCGTAGCGGTCCGTCATGCCGGCGATGAAGTCGGCGATGTGGCGGCTGCGTTCGGGCTCGTCGCCGGGCAGGGTTTCGCGCCAGCCCTCGGGAAGACGGGATGGCTCCGAGGCATAGGCGTCGAACAGGCCGGCGATGATCGTGCCCGCTGCCCTGGCCGCCTCAAGCTGGCGTTCGTGATGATAGAGCTCGCGGTACATGAACCGCTTCAGTTCGCGCTCCTCGGCGCGCATCGCGTGGCTGAAGCCGACCAGCGCCTGCCCGGCCGCGCGGACATCCTCGACCGTCTCGACGCCGGTCTCGCGGATGCGGCGACGGGTCTCCGCGATCAGATCGTTGACCATCAGGCCGATCTGCGACCGCACCAGCTCCGACAGCAGCCGCCGCTCCGAAATATCCGGATAGCGCTCCTGCGCAGCGCGCCACCCGCGCGCGACCAGCGGCACCGACAGGATCTGCTCGCGGTCGAGCAGGCCGGCGCGCAGGCCATCGTCGATATCGTGATTGTCATAGGCGATGTCGTCCGCCACCGCCGCGACCTGTGCTTCCAGCGAGGGCCAGCTGCCCAGGTCCAGCGGAAAGGCCGCATTCGCGTCCGCCATGGCCCAGGTCGGATGGTCGACCGGCCCATTATGCTTGGCGAGCCCTTCAAGCGTCTCCCAGGTGAGGTTCAGCCCGTCGAAGCGCGGATAGGGTTTCTCGATCCGCATCAGCACGCGCAGCGTGTGGGCATTGTGATCGAAGCCGCCGGCGTGCGCGGTCGCAGCCTTCAGCGCGTCCTCGCCGGAATGACCGAACGGCGGGTGGCCGATATCGTGCGCCAGGCACAGCGCCTCAGTCAGATCCTCGTTGAGGCCGAGCGCGCGCGCGATCGTGCGGCCGATCTGGGCAACCTCCAGGCTGTGCGTCAGCCGCACGCGGAAATGGTCCCCGTCGGGCGCGATGAACACCTGGGTCTTGTGCCTGAGCCGCCGGAACGGGATCGAGTGGATCACCCGATCGCGGTCGCGCTGATACTCGTCTCGCGGGCCGCGCAATGCGGTGCGTTCTTCGGGATAGAGGCGCCCGCGGCTCCTGGCCGGATCGCAGGCCCAGGGGCTCAGCCCCCTCATTTGCCCCCGATCTTCTCGACGGCTTCGCCCGCGTCGCTATGCCATTGGAAGGCGCCGATGCCCGCCTTGCGCAATTTCGCGACCGCAGCCTGCGCTTCGTCGTCGTCCTTGTACGGCCCGGCGAGCAAGCGGTTGGTGGCGCGGTTCTTCGCCGTCCAGGGCCCTTTGCGCTTCAGCTCCGGCGCCTTGCCGGTCACGCGCGCCCATTCCTTGGGCAGCGCGTCCTCGTTCGCACCGCCGGCGACCTGAACCCAGATGCGGGCAGGGTTTTTCGGTTCGGCCTTCTTCTTGGCCGCGGCTTCCTTCGTCGCCTTTGCGGTAACCGGCTCGCAAGCGGCCTTTTTGGCAGAGTGCTTGCCCTTCCGGGGGACCGGCTTGCACTCCTCGTCCGACGCAGCCGCCTTCTTCTTGGCGTCCGGCTCGTCCTTTTTGCCTGTCGCGCGCGGCGTTGGCGTCGGGCTCGGCTTCGGCGTCGCCTGCGCGAGCCTGACCGGCGCTGAGCTGCGCGCCGGCTGCTTGCGGGCCTCGCTTCGAATGTCACGCATGATCGCGTCGAGATTGCCGCGGTCGGCCGGCCGTATCGTCGCGGCCGGAGCCGGCGCAGGCGATTCGTCCGTTTGCGCAACCTGCGTGGGCGGGGGCGGTGGTGGCGGCGTTGGCGTGGGGCTCGGCGCCGGAGTCGGTGTCGGTGCGGGCGACGGCTTGCCCTTCACCCGGCCTGCCTTGGCTGGCGGCGGCGAGGCGAGCAGTGCCGTCGCGCCCGGCCGATGACGGGACGCGCGCGATTCAGGTTCGACCGGCGCACTTGCCGCGGCCGCGGGCGCCGGCGCGTAAAAGGTGGGCGCGGACGTCGGCTGAGGGATCGGCTTTGCCGCAGCCATCCGGACATCCGCCGGCATTTCGCCCAGATGGACAGCTGCTGCCTTCTGCGCCGCGTTCAGCGCCGTCAGCTTCGACAGGAACGGGTCCATTGTCTCGGCCATGCGCTCCGGCATTACCTGGTGGACGATTCGGCTCGCGCCCGGCAGGTCCCCTGTCAGCGCCAAGACAAATGCGCGCGCGCGCCAGGCGCCCTGGTCGCGCTTGTAGAGCAACGGGTCGATCAGCTTCAGCGCCTGCTCGCGATCGCCGCTGATGCCCAGCGACAGTGCATAGCGCTTCGTGATTTCATCGTTCGGGCCACGCGTCAGCGCCAGCGCGTAATCGTGCTGCGCCTTGCGCGTGTCGCCGCGCAGGTCATAGGCAAGGCCGCGGTCGCCGGCGATTTCAGCCTCGGGAACCCCGGCCGAGCGCGCCGCGTCAAACATCTTCAGCGCCTCGCGCGGATTGTCCACCATCAGCAGCGCGCGGGCGAGGCCCGCCTTGATCTGCCCATTGCGCGGCGATCGTTCGTCGGCGCGCGCGAAGAAGCCGAGCGCGGCGTTGCCGTCACCCACGTCCAGCGCGGCCTGGCCGGCGCCGATCAGCGCCGGCAGGCTGGTCGGATCGGCGGCAAGCTCGTGCAGATAGCGCGACAGCCGGTCGGCCGGACGCTCGGCGGCGGATTGGGCGGACACGACCGACGCAGACGCAAGCAGCAATGCGGCCAGCCCCGGGGCGGTCGAACGGATAAGCTTTCGGATCACGATACGCCCATAGATGCCGCGCAAAGGCTTAGAGCAATGTGAACATGGGCCCGCGCGCGCCGGAGCGTTGCGGATGGGCGATGAATGAAAACTCCCTCTCCCTGAAGGGGAGAGGGCGACTCAGGCCTGCGGGCCTGAGCGGGGAGAGGGGGCTGTGGCACAAACCCAACCACCCTCTCCTAGCTCCGCCAAGCCGCTTCGCGATCAAGCTCCGCTGCTCCTCTCCCCTCAAGGGAGAGGAAGCCATGTTACTGATTATTCTGCCGATTCAGGAAGCGCGGGATGTCGAGCGGATCGTTGCCCGAATCGTCCTCATTCGTCGGCGCCTTGGCGTTGCCGCGGGCGATCGACGACATGCGCTCGAACAGCGTGCCACCGCCCTGACGCGCGGCCGGCGCCGGCTCTGGCTTGGCTTCGGCCTTCGCGCCGCCGAACCAGCGGCGACCGCCGGTCAGGTCCTCGTCGATCAGCGGCTCGGGCTCCGGCTCCGGCGCGTCGAGCAGCAGCTCATCCGACGCCGTCTCTTCGATCGGCGCATCGAGCGTCAGCGGCTCGTCCTCGGCGACCGGGGGTTCGACCTTCAGTTCCGGCTCGGGCGCGGTTTCGGCGACCGGTTCCGGCGCGGCCACCGGCGCCGGCTCGACCGGCTTTGCCACTGTCGGCATCACGAACGGGCGCGGTTCCGCATCGGCCTTCTTGCCGGGGAAGGAAAAGACGCGCGCAGGCTCAGGCTTTTCGCTGACTTCCGCCTCGATACCGGTCGCGACGACGGAGACGCGGATCTTGCCTTCCAAATCGTTGTTAAAGGCCGAACCCCAGATGATGTTCGCGTCCGGATCGACCAGTTCCTTGATGTGGTTGGCGGCCTCGTCGACCTCCATCAGGCGCATGTCCTCGCCGCCGACGATCGAGATGATGACGCCCTTGGCGCCCTTCATGCTGACGCCGTCGAGCAGCGGGTTGGCTATCGCCTTTTCGGCGGCCTCGATCGCGCGATTGTCGCCGGACGCTTCGCCGGTGCCCATCATCGCCTTGCCCATCTCGCCCATCACCGAACGGACGTCGGCGAAGTCGAGGTTGATCAGGCCGGGCATGACCATCAGGTCGGTGATGCTGCGCACACCCTGCTGCAGCACCTGGTCGGCCATCTGGAACGCTTCCTTGAAGGTCGTGTTCGGGTTGGCGATCAGGAACAGATTCTGGTTCGGGATGACGATCAGCGTGTCGACATGCTTCTGCAGCTCGGCAATGCCGGCCTCGGCCGACTTCATCCGGCGCGAGCCTTCGAAGCTGAACGGCTTGGTGACAACGCCGACGGTCAGGATGCCGCGCTCACGCGCCGCCTTGGCGATCACCGGGGCCGCGCCGGTGCCGGTGCCGCCGCCCATGCCGGCAGTGATGAAGCACATATGCGCGCCGTCGAGGGAGCGTTCGACCTGGTCGATCGTCTCTTCGGCCGCCGCGCGCCCGATTTCGGGCCGCGAACCGGCGCCCAGGCCTTGCGTGATCTTCAGGCCCAGCTGGATACGGCTTTCGGCCGGCGAGGCGTTCAGCGCCTGCGCGTCGGTATTGGCGACGATGAAGTCGACCCCTAGGACGTCCGACGCGATCATGTTCGCGATCGCGTTGCCGCCCGCGCCGCCGACGCCGATCACGCTGATGCGCGGCTTCAGCTCGTCCACCTCGGGCGGGATGAATTCGATGCTCATGTGATTGACTCCTCGTCGCAAATCGCCGGCGAAGCGCTCGCCCCCACAAGGGGCTTATGAATCAACGGATTCGCCAAATCGATACCAAAGTTAACGGCCCACAATTTTATTCACAGGTTTGTCCGGAAGGCTGTCACCAGCCGCTGGATCAGTGCCGGTCCGGACGATTTGACCACCGTCTGCTCCCGCCCGGCTTGCAGCAGGCGCAGGTCGATCGGATCGGAGGCGGCGTAACGGGTCAGGCCGGCCAGCGTCGCGAATGCGGGTCCGCTGTGCGCGTCGGGCAGACCGGTCAGCCCGCGCGGACGGCCGACACGCACCGATCGGCCGAGCAGGCCCTGGGCGTAATCGGCGATGCCTTTCAGCTCCGCGCCGCCGCCGGTCAGCACCACCTGCCGTCCGCGGCTGAAGCCGAGCTCGGTCATCGCCTTGGCGACCTCGCCGAAAATCTGGTCGAGGCGCGGGCGAATGACGCCGATCAACTGCGCCCGGGTGATCCGGGCGGGCTCGCCCTGCCCTTCCTCGGCGGAAATCGGCGCGACCTCGATCATGTCATGATTGTCGCGCGGGGTGGCCGTCGCGGAGCCGTAGAAGCACTTCATCCGCTCGGCCTGGGCGCGGCGCGTGCCAAAGGCAGCGGCGATGTCGTCGGTGATGTCGGCGGCCCCGAGCGGAATCGACGCCAGGTCCACGAGCATGCCGCCGATGAACAGCGACACGTTGGTCACGCCTGCCCCGAGCTCCACCAGCGCAATGCCGAGCTCCCGCTCCTCGTCCGACAGGCACGCCATGCCCGTCGCAAAGGGCGAGGCGATGATCGACTTCACTTCCAGATGCGCGCTGCGGACGCAGAGATCGAGATTGCGCACCGGCGACGGTTCCGCCGCGACGACGTGGATGCCGACGCCCAGCCGGTCGGCGTGCATGCCGCGCGGGTCCTTCACATCGGTGAGCCCGTCGAGCGTGTAGAGCGTCGGCTGCGCGTGCAGCACCATCCGCCCGCCGGGATCGACCGAATCGCGCCCGGCCGCCAGCAGCTGGTCGACATCCTCCTGCTCGATGCGGTGGCCGCCCAGCTCCACCTCGACCGAGGCGACGTTGCTCGCGAGCCCGCCGGCCGAAAAGCCGACCCACACATCCTCGATATTGACGCCGGCGATCCGTTCCGCCTGCTCGACCGCCTCGCGCACGGCAAGCTCGGTCGCGCCCATGTCGGCGACATAGCCGCGGCGCACGCCTCGACTCTCGCGCTGCCCGGTGCCGAGCACGTTCAGCGCGCCGTCCTCGCCGCGCTCGGCGATCAGCGCGGACACTTTCCACGATCCGATGTCCAGCGCCGTGATCAGCTTGTCGCCGCGCGCGGCGGCGGCACGGGAATCTCGCCTGCTCATAGCGTCTCGTTCACTTTCTCGAGGCCGGGATGCGGTTGGGCGGCGACGGGGGGAGCCGGCGCGGGCTGCGCGGCGCTGCCGTCGATTGCGCGGACCTGGCGGTCCAGGCGCGCGACGAAACGGGTAGGATCGCGCATGTCGAACTTCAGAAATCCTCTTCCCAGAAGCCTTTGTGCGGTATCCATGCGGGCGAAACGCACCAGCGCGCGTTCCGATTCATCCTGTCCTTCGGGCAAGGAGAGCGTCTCGCCGGACTGGAAGCGCAGGTCCCAGCGGCGCTCGCCGATCCACGTCGCGCCGGCGATCACCGGCTTCAGGGCCGGCGCCTTGGCGAGCAGCTGGGCAAGTTCTCCGGCGTGGGTGTTGGCATCGGGGCCGATCAGCAATGGCAGGTCCGCGCTGGGTGCTGCGGTCACATCCTCCAGCACCACGCCGCTCGCGTCGATCAGCCGCAGCCGCCCCTGATTCTGCCAGACCGCGGCCGGTTTGCGCTCGATGATGTCGACGACCAGCGTGTCGGGCAGGCGCCGCGACACGCGCGCGTCCTGCACCCAGCCATAGCGCAGCAGCTTGGCGCGGACCGCATCCAGGTCGACCAGCGGCATCGCCATCGAATGCTGGTCGAACGCGATCGCGTACACGGTCAGCCGGTCCATGTTCTTGATGCCGCGCAGATCGACGCGCTTCACTTCGAAACCGGCGCGACCGAAAACATTCGCGACTTCCGTCCCTGCCATTGCCGGCACGCCGAACGCCTGCAGCACGGCGATTCCGATCGCAGCGCCCAGGCCCAGCGTACCCCAGGTGACCGTCCGCTGGACCGTTTCGTGACTGACCGGAATGGCGCCGAACGCGCGCGCGAACAGCCCCGGCTTCTTTGCCGCCGGCTTGCGCCGCGCAGGAGCGCGCGTGGACGACCCCCGGCGGATCTTGGCGGAGGCGCTAGCCATCGGCCAACGCCTCCTTCACGATCGCGTCGACCAATTGGACATAGTCCAGACCCACCAGCCGCCCCTGTTCGGGCACCAGGCTCAGCGGCGTCATGCCGGGCTGGGTGTTCACTTCGAGCAGATAGAGACCTTCGTCTCCCTTCTGGTCGTCCCAGCGAAAGTCGGAACGGGACGCGCCCTTGCAGCCGAGCAATTTGTGCGCCTTCAGCGCCATTTCCATGCAGGCCTCGGCCACCGCCGGCGGAATGTTGGCCGGGCAGACATGCTCGGTCAGTCCCGCGGTATATTTGGCGTCATAATCATAGAAGCCGCTCTTGGGCTTCAGCTCGGTGACTCCCAGCGCATGACCGCCCAGCACCGCGGTGGTCAGCTCGCGCCCGCGGATGAAGGGCTCGGCCAGCAGCTCGTCGAAATCCTGCCAGGGCCCCTTCACGTCGCGGCCGATCGGCTCGCCGTAATTGCCCTCCGCAGTCACGATCGCCACGCCGACCGACGAGCCTTCATTGACCGGCTTCAGCACATAGGGCCGGGCGAGCGGGTCGCCGTAATACAGGCTTTCGGACTTCACCACGTGGCCGCCCGGCATGCGGATGCCATGGGGGACGAGCGCCTGCTTGGTCAGCTGCTTGTCGACCGCGATGACCGAGGTGACCATGCCCGAATGGGTGTATTTGACGCCCATCAGATCGAGCATGCCCTGCACCGACCCATCCTCGCCCGGCGTGCCGTGCAGCGCGTTGAAGACGAGGTCGGGCTTCGCCTCCGCGATCCGCGCGGCGACGTCGTGGCCCATATCCAGCCGCGTCACGCGATAGCCGAGGCTTTCGAGCGCGTCGGCCACGCCGGCGCCCGACATCAGCGACACTTCGCGCTCGGCCGACCAGCCGCCCATCAGGACCAGGATGTGCAAGCTCACGCCTCAACCCCCACGCGCTGAATCTCCCATTCCAGCTCGATCCCCGAATGCGCCTTCACCCGCGCGCGGACATCCTCGCCCAGTGCCTCGATCTCGGCGCTCGTCGCCTTGCCCAGATTAAGCAAAAAGTTGCAATGCTTTTCAGAGACTTGCGCGTCTCCCATCCTGAGACCCCGACAGCCCGCCTCATCGATTTCCTTCCAGGCCCGGGTGCCGGGCGGATTCTTGAAGGTCGAGCCGCCGGTCTTGGACCTGAGCGGCTGCGTCGCCTCGCGTGAGGCGGCGATGCGGTCCATTTCGGCCTGGATCGCGACAGGCTGGGCCGGGTGACCGCGGAACGTGGCGCTGACGACCACAGCGCCGTCCGGCAGCTCGGAATGCCGATAGGTATAGCCGAGCGCATCCAGCGGCAGCGTGCGGCGCTCGCCGGAGCACAGCACGACGTCGCATTCGAGCAGAATGTCCTTCACCTCGCGGCCATAGGCACCGCCGTTCATCCGCACGAAGCCGCCCACCGTGCCCGGGATCGAGCGCAGAAACTCGATGCCGCCCACGCCCGCGTCACGCGCGGTCGAGGAGACGAGGATGCCGCTTGCGCCGCCGCCGCAGCGCAGCGTCGTCGCGTCCAGCACCTCCACCTTCGCGAACGCCTTGCCGAGCCGCACGACCACGCCCGGCACGCCGCCGTCGCGCACGATCATGTTCGAGCCGAGGCCCAGCGCCATCACCGGCACCGCCGGATCGAGATCGGCGAGGAAGGAGGAGAGATCGTCGACGTCCTTCGGCTCGAACAGCCACTCGGCCGCACCGCCGGACTTGAACCAGACGAGGGGCGCGAGGGGGGCATTGGGAGTGAGCTTCCCTTTAGGCTCGCTCGTCCCGAGCGCAGTCGAGGGGCGCGGCTCCGGGCTTCGGGACATGCGCCCCTCGACTTCGCTCGGGACGAGCGGGGTGGCGACCATCATGCCGCCTCCTTCCGCATCGCGTCGGCGAGGCCGGCCGCCCATTTGGTGATGTCGCCCGCTCCCAGGCACACGACCAGATCGCCCGGCTGCGCCATGCCCGCCAGCTCGCGCGCCAGCGAAGCGGCATCGCCGATTTCCGCCGCCGCCCGGTGGCCGCGTGCCTTCAGGCCCGCGACCAGTGCGGCGGAATCCACACCTTCGATCGGCGCTTCGCCGGCAGCATAGACCGGGGTCACGTACACCGCGTCGGCGTCGTTGAACGCGGTCTCGAACTCGGTCAGCAGGTTCGACAGGCGCGAATAACGGTGCGGCTGGCAGACCGCGATCACCCGCCCCTGCGCCGCCTCCCGCGCGGCGGCGAGCACGGCGCGGATCTCGACCGGGTGGTGGCCGTAATCGTCGATGATCGTGGCGCCGCCCACTTCGCCCACCTTGGTAAAGCGCCTTTTGACGCCGCCGAATTTTGCAAAGCCGCCGCGGATCACGTCGTCGGGGACGCCCAACTCGGCGGCCACCGCAATCGCGGCCAGCGCGTTCTGGACATTGTGCTTGCCCGGCATCGGCAGGCGCACATCCTCGATCGCCCGCACCTCGCCGTCACGGCCGCGGATCGCGACATGAAAGCAATTGCCGCCGCCTTCGGGCGCAATGAAGGTCGCGCGCACGTCCGCCTGCGCCGAAAAGCCGTACGTCACGACGCGCCGGTCGCGGATCAGCGGCAGGATGTTCTGCACTTCGGGATGGTCGAGGCACATCACCGCTGCGCCATAGAAAGGCACGTTGTGCACGAACTCCAGATAAGCGGCCTTGGCCCGGTCGAAATCGCCGTAATGGTCGAGATGCTCGGGATCGATGTTGGTGACCACCGCGATCGTGCCGTCGAGGCGCAGAAAGCTGCCGTCGCTTTCGTCGGCCTCGACCACCATCCAGTCGGATGCGCCCAGCCGCGCGTTGGAACCATAGCTGTTGATGATGCCGCCGTTGATCACGGTCGCGTCGATCCCGCCGGCGTCGAGCAGCGCAGCGACCATGGAGGTTGTCGTGGTCTTGCCGTGCGTGCCCGCAACCGCGATCGTCGACTTCAACCGCATCAGCTCCGCCAGCATCTCTGCCCGGCGGACGACGGGAATGCGATGCTCATAGGCATAGGCAACCTCGGGATTTTCGCGCCGGATCGCGGTCGAGACCACCACCACCGCCGCCCCTTCGACGTTCGCGGCATCGTGCCCGATCATCACCTTGATACCGCGGGAACGCAGCCCCTCGATCGCATAGCCTTCGGCCACGTCCGAACCCTGCACGGCATAGCCGAGATTGTGCATCACCTCGGCGATCCCGGACATGCCGATGCCGCCGATGCCGACGAAATGGATCGTGCCGATGTCGGTCCCAACGCCTTTCATTGCAGCTCCTCCCCGGAA
>NZ_BBWU01000030.1 GCF_000974765.1 Sphingomonas changbaiensis NBRC 104936
TCGAGAGGCTGGACCAACGCTCCGCCCCCTCCACCACGCGCTATCGCGCATGGTCCCCCTCCCCGTTCCGGGGAGGAGCTGTTAGTCTCCCCGTGTGACTACGCCCGAATCGGACGCCCTCACGATCGATATTGACGGCTGGGAAGGGCCGCTCGACCTGCTGCTGGCGCTCGCCCGCGCGCAGAAGGTGGACCTGCGTGAGCTCTCGATCCTGGCGCTGGTCGAGCAGTATCTCGCCTTCATTGCCGACGCGAAGGCGCTGAAGCTTGAGATCGCGGCCGATTATCTCGTGATGGCGGCGTGGCTCGCCTATCTCAAATCCGCGCTGCTGCTGCCCAAGGACCCGACCATCGACCCGAGCCCGGAGGAGCTGGCGCTCAGGCTTCAGATCCGGCTGCAGCGGCTGCAGGCGATGCGTGAGGCGGGCGCCCGATTGATGGCGCGCGACCGGATCGGCCGGGATGTGTTCCTGCGCGGGCAGCCCGAGGGGTTGCGCGTGGTGCGCAGGAACGACTGGCAGGCCGATCTGTACGAGCTTATCGCCGCTTATGGCGCGGTGATGGCGCGCACGCGACCCGTCGTGCACCAGGTGATGCGGCGCCCGGTCATGTCGCTCGACGAGGCGTTGCAGCGGGTCGAGGCGATGCTCGGGCATCAGGTCGACTGGACGCGGATCGAGGCGTTCCTGCCCGGCATTTCCGACCCGCAGCTCCGCCGCTCCGCGCTCGCCTCCGGCTTCGTCGCCGCGTTGGAGCTGGCGAAGCAGGGCAAGGCCGAGCTGAAGCAGGACGAGGCGTTCTCACCGCTGTTCGTGAGAGCGGCATGACCGCCGAAAAAGAGGGACAGTCCCCATTTTCAGAAAATAGGGACTGTCCCTATTTTTCTGGTGAGATGGACCCCGCCGTGCGGGCGGTCGAGGCGGTTCTGTTCGCGGCCGAGGCACCGCTGAGCCCGGACGAGATCGCCGCCTATGTCGGGCCCGAGGTCGACCTGAAGCAGACGCTCCGGCTGCTTCAGGAGGACTATGCCGGGCGCGGCGTCGAGCTGGTCGAGCGCGGCGGGCGCTGGCATTTCCAGACCGCGGCCGACATGGCGCATGTCCTCCGCCGCGAGCGCGAGGAGCCGAAGCGATTGAGCCGCGCAGCGGTCGAGACGCTGGCGATCATCGCCTATCAGGAGCCGGTCAGCCGCGCGGAGATCGAGGCGATCCGCGGCGTCCAGATATCGAAGGGCACGCTGGACGTGCTGATGGAAGCCGGCTGGGTTCGCCCGGCGGGACGGCGCGAAGGGCCGGGACGGCCCTTGCTGTATGCGACGACAGCCGGATTCCTGACCCATTTCGGCCTCAAGAGCCGGCGCGACCTGCCGGGTATCGACGACCTGAAGGCGGCGGGGCTGCTCGATCCGGTCGAGGCGACATTGGGCGACGCCGAACTGGAAAGCGTCGACGAGAGCGACTAGATAGGATTGGTGATGGCGCCCGGCAGGGCGCGCGGCGGCGCGGACCGCCCTTAGGAGAGTTCAGTTATGGGCGGTTTGAGCATTTGGCATTGGCTGATCGTCGGCATCGTCGTGATGCTGCTGTTCGGCAAGGGCCGTTTTTCCGACCTGATGGGCGACGTCGCCAAGGGCATCAAGAGCTTCAAGAAGGGCATGGCCGAAGAGGACGAGCCGGTTCGCGAGCGCCGTGTCGAGGCGCTCGACAAGCCGCGCCCGACGGCGACGATCGAGAAGGAGCCGGTCGAGGATCATCGGCCGCTGTGAGCCTCTAAGCCCCTCCCCTTCAGGGGAGGGGTTGGGGGTGGGGAATGTCCGGCAGCTGCGGCCTTTGACCAGCCCCACCCCAACCCCTCCCCTGGAGGGGAGGGCTAGGCAGTTGCGCCGATCCCTTTCCGCGTGATACGCGCGCCGCTTTGAAGCCGGCCGGTGCCGGCTCGCCCTAATTTCAGGCATCCGATCGCACGATGTTCGAATCTCCTGCTTATGCCCAGGCCGCCGGCCAATCCGCCGCGAGTTCCGGGGGCGCTTTTTTCATCCAGATGATCCCGCTGCTCGCGATTTTCGTGATCTTCTGGTTCCTGCTCATCCGCCCTCAACAGCGCCGGATGAAGGAGCACCAGACGCGGATCGGTGCGGTCAAGAAGGGTGATACGGTCGTCACCGGCGGCGGCCTGGTCGGCAAGGTGACCAAGGTCGAGGACCAGCATGTCGAGGTCGAGCTCGCGCCGCAGATTCGCGTTCGCGCGGTCAAGTCCACGCTAACCGACGTCACGCCGCTCGGCGGCTCCAAGCCCGCGAACGACTGATGCTCGACTTTCCCCGCTGGAAAAGAATCGGCATCGTCGGGCTGCTGCTGATCGGCATCCTGCTGGCGGTGCCGAGCTTCATTCCGCAGCATTTGATGCCGTTCAAGGCGCCGCGCATCAATTTGGGCCTCGACCTCTCCGGCGGCTCGCACCTGCTGCTTGAAGCCGACGCGACCAGTCTGCTCAAGCAGCGGCTGGAGCAGATGAGCGAGACGATCCGCACCGAGATGCGGCGCGGCGATCCCCGGATCGAGATCGGCGACGTCTCGACCGCGGGCGGCCAGGTCAGCTTCTTCGTCCGCGACGTGACCAAGATCGATCAGGCGGTCGAGCGCGCGCGCGCCCAGACCAGCGGCATCGGCGTCACCGGCCAGCGCGACTGGGACGTGCGGGTGGTGGACAGCAACCGCATCATCATGACGCCGACCCAGGCGGGCCAGAAGGATGCGGTCGACAAGGCGATGGAAGTCGCGACCGAAGTCGTCCGCAAGCGCATCGACGAACTCGGCACGCGCGAGCCAACGATCATTCGCCAGGGCTCGACCCGGATCGTCGTTCAGGTGCCGGGCCTGCAGAACCCGGCCGCGCTGAAGGCGCTGCTCGGCAAGACTGCGAAGCTTGAGTTCAAGCTGGTCGACGTGACGGCCTCGCCCGCCGACGTCGCTGCAGGCCGCGCGCCGGTTGGCAGCCAGATCCTCGCCTATCCGGACAACCCGCAGGGCATCCCCCGCATCGCCGTCCATCGCGGCGTGCTGATCTCGGGCGATCAGCTGATCGACGCGCGGCAGGAATTCGATCAGCGCACCAACGCGCCGGTCGTCACGATCCGCTTCAACGGCCAGGGCGGCCGTCGCTTTGCCAAGGTGACGCAGGAAAACGTCAACAAGCCGTTCGCGATCATCCTCGACAATCAGGTGATTTCGGCGCCCAACATCAACGAACCGATCCTGGGCGGCACCGCGCAGATTTCGGGCAATTTCACCGTCGACAGCGCCAACGAGCTGGCGATCGCCCTGCGCTCGGGCAAGCTGCCGGTCGATCTGAAGGTGATCGAGGAGCGCACGGTCGGGCCGCAGCTCGGTGCCGATTCGATCCACGCCGGCGTGCTCGCCTCGGTGCTGGCGGTGGTGCTGGTGGTCGCCTTCATGCTGGTGACCTATGGCCGCTTCGGTATCTATGCGAACGCCGCCGTCGTCATCAACGTGTTCGTGATCCTGGGCGTGATGTCGCTCTTGAACGCGACGCTGACGCTGCCCGGCATCGCCGGTTTCGTGCTGACGATCGGCACCGCGGTCGATGCGAACGTGCTGATCAACGAACGCATCCGCGAGGAGAAGAGGCGCGGGCGCGGCGTCGTCCAGGCGGTCGAGCTTGGCTACAAGGAAGCCAGCCGCACCATCTTCGAGGCGAACACCGTCCACACCATTTCCGGCCTGATCATGCTCGTGCTCGGTTCCGGGCCGGTCAAGGGCTTCGCGGTCGTGCTGCTGATCGGCATCGCCACGTCGGTGTTCACCGCCGTCACCTTTACGCGCATGCTGGTCGCGGGCTGGATCCGCCGCAACCGGCCGACGGAGATCCACATCTGATGCGCCTGCTGAAACTCGTACCCGACAACACGAACCTGCCGTTCGTCTCGCTGCGCCATTGGGCGTTCGGGATCACCGCCGTGCTGACGCTCGCCGCGATCGCGCTGGTCGGCGTGCGCGGGCTGAACCTGGGCGTCGACTTCGTCGGCGGCCTGATGATTGAGGCCAAATTCGACCAGCCGCCGCCGCTCGAAAAGGTGCGCGCCACGATCGACCGGCTGGGCGTCGGGGAAGGCTCGCTGCAGACGTTTGGTGATCCCAAGACCGTGTCGATCCGCCTGCCGCTGCCGCAGAGCACCGACGAAGGCGCGACGAACAAGGTCGTGCAGCGCGTCCAGAATGCGCTGAAGCAGGTCTATCCGACGATCCAGTTCAGTCGCTACGACACCGTTTCGGGCAAGGTCTCGGGCGAGCTGATCCAGAACGGCCTGCTCGCGGTGCTGCTCGCGGTGCTCGGCATCGCGATCTTCTCGTGGCTGCGCTACGAATGGCAGTTCGGCATTTCGACCTTTGTCGCGATCATGCACGACGTACTGATGACATTGGGCTTCTTCGCGCTGACGCGGCTGGAGTTCGACCTGAACATCGTCGCCGCGGTGCTGACGATCATCGGCTATTCGATCAACGACAAGATCGTCATCGACGACCGTATTCGCGAGAATATGCGCAAATACCGGCAGATGGACATGCGCTCGCTGATCGACCTTTCGGTCAACGAGACGCTGCCGCGCACGGTGATGACGTCGGTGACGATCCTGCTCGCGCTCTTCGCGCTGCTGATCTTCGGCGGGCACGTGCTGCGCGGCTTCACCGCGGCGATGATCCTCGGCATCGTGATCGGCACCTATTCGTCGATCTATGTCTCGTCGTCGCTGCTGATCACGTTGGGCCTGCGCCCCGGCGTGCCGCTCGGCGGGCAACAGGATGATGCCAAGCCGAGCGTCAACGTCGGCAAGAGGTGATTCTCCCCTCCCGCTTGCGGGAGGGGCCGGGGGTGGGCATGACCTCCTCTCGCAATGAAGATCGACAATCCCACCCCTAACCCCTCCCGCAAGCGGGAGGGGGACTCGTGAAGATCGATCGGAACCCGCGCGCGGCAGGGCCGGTGGTGACCGGCTTTGCGGGCGCGGGCTTCAGGATCGATGGCGAGGCGACCGCGGGCGGCGTGCTGCTGACGCCTGAATGGTGGCGCCCCTGGGACGGCGCGCTGACCCTGGAGGCACTGGAGCCGCTTGCGGCGATCGGACCCGAGTTCATCGTGATCGGCACCGGAGCGACGCTCGTGCGACCGCCGCGCGAGCTGGTCGCCGCCCTCGATGCACGCGGCATCGGCGTCGAGCCGATGGACAGCCGCGCGGCGGCGCGCGCCTGGGGCGTCCTGCGCGGCGAGGACCGCTGGATCGCCGCTGCACTGATGCCGCTTTAACTCTTCTTCCCCTTATCCCATCCACTCGCTAGAAACCGCGTCCGATGCGTAATCCCGTGCTGAAGCCGCTCGCCGCCCTTATCGGCCTGTCCCTCCTGACCACTGCCTGCGCCACCGGCCGCGGCGGCAAGAAGGATCTCGCCTACGTCGCGCGCGACGTGAACTCGCTCTACACTGCAGCCAAGACCCGGCTGGACCAGCACCGCTACAAGGAAGCGGCCCTGCTGTTCGACGAGGTCGAGCGCCAGCATCCCTATTCGGTCTGGGCGCGGCGTGCGCAGCTGATGAGCGCGTTCAGCTACTATCTCGCCGGCAATTACGTCGAATCGATCGGCTCGGCGCAGCGGTTCCTGTCGGTGCACCCGGGCAACAAGGATGCGCCCTACGCCTATTATCTGATCGCGATCGATTATTACGAACAGATCAGCGACGTGACGCGCGACCAGAAGATCACCCAGCAGGCGCTCGACGCGCTCGGCGAGCTGATCCGGCGCTATCCCAACACGGACTATGCCGCCGACGCGCGGCTGAAGGTCGATCTGGTCAACGACCACCTCGCCGGCAAGGAAATGGAAGTCGGCCGCTTCTACCAGCGCCGGGGCCAGTGGCTGGCCGCGACGATCCGCTTCCGGAAGGTCGTTGACGATTACCAGACGACAACCCACACGCCGGAGGCGCTCGAGCGGCTGACCGAAAGCTATCTCGCGCTCGGCATCCCCGAGGAAGCGAAGAAGGCCGCGGCGGTCCTGGGCGCGAACTACCCCGGCAGCATCTGGTATCAGCGCGCCTACAAGCTGATGCAGGAACATCCGGCGGTTAAGTCATAGCTTTCTCCCGTCATGCCGGACTTGATCCGGCATCCACCTCCCTTTCCGGTACCTGACAAAGAAAAGGTGGACCCCGGATCAAGTCCGGGGTGACGGGAATGCAAATGTCGCGCTAATCACGCCCCATGCTGACCGGCCTCTCGATCCGTGACGTGGTGCTCATCGAGGCGCTTGATTTGGGCTTTGGTCCCGGGCTCGGCGTGCTGACCGGAGAGACCGGGGCCGGCAAATCGATCCTGCTGGACGCGCTGGGGCTGGCGCTCGGCGTCCGCGCCGACAGCTCGCTCGTCCGGCAAGGCGCGGGGCAGGCGGCGGTCACCGCGACATTCGAACCGCCCGCCGGCGTCGCGCAACTTCTCGCCGACAGCGGCATCGAGGTCGAGCCGGGCGAGGCGCTGATCGTGCGCCGGACCGTCCGCGCCGACGGCGGCAGCCGCGCCTTCGTCAACGACCAGCCGGTCTCCGCGACTCTGTTGCGCGAGCTCGGCAGCGCGCTTGTCGAGGTTCACGGCCAGCATGACGATCGCGGCCTGCTGAACGCGCGCGGTCACCGGGCTCTGCTCGACATGTTCGGAAAGCTCGACACCGTTTCCGTGGCAAGTGCGCACGATGACTGGCGGCGGGCCGAGGCGGCACTCGCGGAAGCGCGGGACCAGCTCGAGACGGCTGCACGGGATCGCGAGTGGCTGGAGCATGCCGTCGCCGAACTGACCGCAGCCGCGCCGGAGCCGGGCGAGGAGGATGCGCTCGCCGAGGCGCGTGCGAACATGCAGCGCGGCGCGCGACTGTCGGACGACCTGGCCGCTCTCGACCAGCATCTGCAGGGCTCGGCCGGTGCCCTGTCCAACCTGCGCCAGGCCGCGCGGCGGCTGGACCGGCTCGGCTCCGAGCATCCGCTGCTCGCGGAAGCCTTGTCGGCGCTCGACCGGGCCGTCATCGAGGCGTCCGAAGCCGAGGACAGGATCGAGCGGGCCAAGGAGGCGCTGGCGCACGATCCGGCGCGGCTGGAGGAAATCGAGGCGCGGCTGTTCGACCTGCGCGCACTGGCGCGGAAATATCGGGTGAGCGTGGACGATCTGCCGGCCCTCGCTTCGGAGCTTGGCGGCCGGCTGCACACGATCGAAGCGGGCGGGGAGGGGATCGCCGCGCTGGAGCGAACTGCGGAGAATGCGCGCAAGGCCTATGCGGAAGCAGCCGCGGCGCTCAGTGCCGCGCGATCGGCCGCTGCCGCCCGGCTCGACGAAGCCGTGGCCGGCGAACTTGCCCCGCTGAAGCTCGATGCGGCGCGTTTCCGCACCTCGGTCGAAGCGCTGCCGGAGGATCAGTGGAGCGCGGCCGGCCGGGACCGCGTCGAATTCCTCATTTCGACCAACCCCGGCGCACCGTTCGGCGCCTTGGCGAAGATCGCGAGCGGCGGCGAGCTGTCGCGCTTCATCCTGGCATTGAAAGTCGCGCTGGCGGAGGAAGGGGGCGCAGCGACGATGATCTTCGACGAGATCGACCGCGGCGTCGGCGGCGCCGTCGCCAGCGCGATCGGCGAACGCCTCGCGCGCCTGGCGGAACGCGCGCAGCTACTGGTCGTCACCCACAGTCCGCAGGTGGCCGCACGCGGCGCGAACCAGTGGCTGATCGCCAAAAGCCACGACGGCCTCGTCACCCGCACCGGGGTCCGCGCGCTGGACGAGGAGGAGAGGCGTGAGGAAATCGCGCGGATGTTGTCCGGCGCGACAGTGACAGACGAGGCGCGGGCGCAGGCTGGCAAGCTGCTGGAGGCGGCGTAGCTCCGCCGTGAAATTTCCGCGAAGCGGGAGCCTCTTTAAGCTCACACGAAGACACAAAGACACGAAGAAGATGCAGCTCCTCCTTTGTGTCTTCGTGTCTTCGTGTCTTCGTGTCTTCGTGTCTTCGTGTGAGCAATCCAGCTGAATTCCCGCTTGCGCGGTGCTTGACGTGCGGCAGATGGGCAAGCGAGTGAGCGCTCATGACCGAAGCCGAAGCCTCCCAGCGCCTTGCCGTTCTTGCCGCCGAGATTGCGCGCCATAACCGGCTTTATCACAGCGACGACGCGCCCGAGATTTCGGACGCGGATTATGACGCGCTGGTGCGGGAGAATGCGGCGCTGGAGGCGGAGTATCCGCATCTGGTGCGCTCCGACAGTCCGTCGAAGCTGGTGGGCGCGGCGCCTGCGGCGCATCTGGCGAAGGTGGCGCATGCGAAGGGCATGCTGAGCCTCGACAACGCCTTTTCCGACGAGGATGTGCGCGAGTTTGTCGGGCGGGTGCGGCGATTCCTGAATCTTGCCGAAGACGAGCCGGTCGCGCTGACCGCGGAGCCGAAGATCGACGGGCTGTCCTGCTCGCTTCGCTACGAGCGCGGGCGGCTGGTGCTGGGCGCGACGCGGGGTGATGGGGCGGTTGGGGAGGATGTGACCGCGAATGTGCGGACGATTGGGGACATTCCGCAAGGACTAAGCCCCTCCCCTTCAGGGGAGGGGACGGGGGTGGGGCCTGTCACTGGC
>NZ_BBWU01000029.1 GCF_000974765.1 Sphingomonas changbaiensis NBRC 104936
TCCCCCTCCCCGTTCCGGGGAGGAGCTTTAGGCTTGCTCACACATAAAGATATCTTTATGTCCTGATTTGTGGATCGGCTGCTCGACATCTTCCGTGCGCTTGGCGACCCGACGCGGCTGCGTATTTTCGCGCTGCTGCGGCGGATGGAGCTGTCGGTGGGTGAGCTTGCGCAGGTGCTGGGGCAGAGCCAGCCCCGCGTGTCGCGGCACGTCCGCATCCTTGCCGATGCCGGGCTGACGACGCGCCGCCGCGAAGGCAGCTGGGTGTTCCTGGCGCTCGCCGAGGACCCGCGCAACGAACCGCTGCTTGCCGCGATCGAACATGCCGCCGGCGACTGGATCGAGGAAGATGCCGCCCGGCTCGCCGCGGTCCGCACCGAGCGCGCGGAAGCGGCCGAACGTTATTTTGCCGAGCGCGCCGAGGAATGGGATGCGATCCGCTCGCTCCATGTTTCCGAACAGCAGGTCGAATCGGCCATGGCCGAATTGCTGACCGATCGCCCGGTCGGACGACTGGTCGATCTCGGCACCGGCACCGGCCGCATGATCGAGCTGTTCGGGGCGTCCGCGACGCGTGCGCTGGGTGTCGATCGCTCTCCGGAAATGCTGCGCCTCGCGCGCGCCAAGCTGGCCGAGGCCGTGCCCGCGGCCGAGCTGCGCCAGGGCGATCTGACCGCACTGCCGCTGGCCGACGGGCTCGCCGACACCGTCATCCTGCACCAGGTGCTGCATTTCGTGCCCCAGCCCGGCGCGGCGCTGGGCGAGGCGGCGCGGCTGGTCGCGGACGGCGGGCGAATGCTGATCGTCGATTTCGCGCCGCACGAACGTGAAGATCTGCGGACCCGCGACGCGCATCAGCGGCTCGGATTTTCCGACGCGCAGATCGAGGCGTGGCTGAAGGTCGCCGGCCTCGAACTCACCGCGATCCGCGAACTCGAAGGGGGCGAACTGACTGTGAAGCTCTGGTTGGCCGAACGGCCCAGCGCAGTCCGGGAGAAGGCGGCATGACGCTCTCGCTGTCCCAGATGGAAGAGGCGCGCCGCGCGCTCGACACGCCGCTGTTCGCCGGCCTGCCGGGCGATATCGGCGTCTCGTTCGAATTCTTCCCGCCGAAGACGGAAAAGATGGAGGCGCAGCTCTGGGACGCGGTGCAGACGCTGGCGCCGCTCGGACCACGCTTTGTGTCGGTGACCTATGGTGCCGGTGGTTCGACCCGTGAGCGGACGCACGCGACTGTCGCCCGCATCCAGCGCGAGACCAGCCTGGCGGCTGCCGCGCATCTGACCTGCGTCGAGGCGAGCCGGGCGGAGATCGACGCGGTCGCCGAGGAATATTGGGCAGCAGGCGTGCGGCACATCGTGGCGCTGCGCGGGGATCCGCCGGTCGCGGGCGAGCCTTTCCGTGCGCATCCCGAAGGTTACGCCAATGCAGCCGACCTCGTCGCCGGCCTGCGCAAGCTGCATCCGTTCGAAATCTCGGTCGCCGCCTATCCGGAGTGCCACCCGGATTCGGGCACGCAGGTGGCCGACCTCGACAATCTGAAGCGCAAGCTCGACGCCGGCGCGACGCGCGCGATCACTCAATTCTTCTTCTCTCCCGACTGTTTCTTCCGCTTCCGCGATGCAGCGGCGGCGGCGGGGATCGAGTCCGAAATCGTGCCGGGCATCCTGCCGGTCTCGAACGTCGCGCAGACCCGCAAATTCGCGGGGTTGTGCGGAGCGGAGATTCCCGGCTGGATGGACCGGCTGTTCGAGGGGCTCGACGATCGCCCGGCCGCGCGCCAGCTGATCGCCGCTACTCTGGCCGCGGAGCTCTGCCGCAAGCTCTACGCCGGCGGTGTCCGCCACTTCCATTTCTACACCTTGAACCGCGCCGAGCTCGCCTACGCGATCTGCCATCTGCTCGGGCTCCGGCCGGTCGCGACGGCACAGGAGAAGGCCGCATGATCAAGTCCGAAGCCGCCGCCCGCCTCCGTGCGGAAACCGCCAAGCGCATCCTGCTGACCGACGGCGCGTTCGGGACGATGATCCAGTCGTACCGGCTGACCGAGGCCGATTATCGCGGCAGCCTTGATCTCGGCCATGACCAGAAGGGCAATAACGACCTGCTGGCGCTGACGCAGCCGCATGTCGTCGCCGAGATCACGGAAGCCTATCTGGACGCCGGCTCCGACATCGTTTCGACTAATACCTTTAACGCGAACGCGATCAGCCAGGCCGATTACGGCGCCGAGCATCTGGTCCGCGACATCAACATCGCCTCGGCGCAGATCGCGCGTGACGCGGCGCGCACCGCCGAAGCCGCGGACGGCCGCCCGCGCTTCGTCGCCGGCGCGCTTGGGCCCACCAACAAGACGCTGTCGCTGTCGCCCGACGTCAACGACCCCGGCTTCCGCGCCGTGTCTTTCGACGAGCTGAAGGCGGTCTATCGCGAACAGGCGGATGCGCTTCTGGACGGCGGCGTCGATTTCATCCTGATCGAGACGATCTTCGACACGCTGAATGCCAAGGCGGGTATCCTCGCCGCGATCGAGGCCGGCGAGGCGCGCGGGACCGAAGTGCCGCTGATGATCAGCTTCACGATCACCGACATGTCGGGCCGCAACCTGTCCGGCCATTCGATCGAGAGCTTCTGGGCCTCGGTGCGCCATGCCCGGCCGCTAACGATCGGGCTCAATTGCTCGTTCGGCGCGCCGCAGCTTCGGCCCAGCGTCACCGCGCTGTCGCCGATCGCCGACGCGCTGCTGATGGCCTATCCGAATGCCGGCCTGCCGAACGACCTCGGCGCCTATGACGAGACGCCGGAGACCACGGCCTCCTTCATGGCCGAGTGGGCAAACGAGGGCCTTGTGAACATCGTCGGCGGCTGCTGCGGCACCACGCCGGACCACATCCGCGCGATGGCGCACGCGGTCGCCGGCAAGGCCCCGCGCGCGATCCCGACGGCCCGGCGTCAGACCTTCCTGGCCGGCCTCGACCCGATGCGCATCGCCGCCTGAACAGATTATGGCTACCGCTTACAAGGAAGAGCCCGAAGCGGCTCCGCAATCCGCCACGTTCGTCAATATCGGCGAGCGCACCAACGTCACCGGATCGGCTGCGTTCAAGAAGCTGATCATGGCCGGCGACTATGCGCGCGCGGTCGAGGTCGCCCGGCAGCAGGTCGAAAACGGCGCGCAGATCATCGACGTCAACATGGATGAAGGCCTGCTCGACGCCGAAGCGGCGATGACGACCTTCCTGAAGCTGATCGCAGCCGAGCCCGACATCGCGCGCGTGCCGGTGATGGTCGACTCGTCCAAATGGTCGGTGATCGAGGCGGGGCTGAAGTGCGTCTCGGGCAAGCCGATCGTCAACTCGATCAGCATGAAGGAAGGGGAAGCGGCCTTCCTCGACCAGGCGCGGAAGGTGATGGCCTATGGCGCGGCCGTCGTGGTCATGGCCTTCGACGAGACCGGCCAGGCGGACACCAAGGAGCGCAAGGTCGAGATTTGCGAGCGGGCCTACAAGCTGCTGACCGGCATCGGCTTCCCGCCTGAGGACATCATCTTCGATCCCAACATCTTCGCGATCGCGACCGGGATCGACGAGCATCGCCGTTACGCGATCGATTTCATCGAAGCGACGCGCGAGATCAAGGCGCGCTGCCCGCACGTCCATATCTCCGGCGGCTTGTCGAACCTGAGCTTCAGCTTCCGCGGCAACGAGCCGGTGCGGCGCGCGATGCACTCGGTGTTCCTCTACCACGCCATTCCGGCGGGCATGGACATGGGCATCGTCAATGCAGGCCAGCTCGACATTTATGACGAGATCGACCCGGAGCTCCGCGACGCCTGCGAGGACGTCATCCTCGACCGGCGCGACGACGCCACCGACCGGCTGATCGCCCTCGCCGAGCGCTTCCGCGGTAGCGATCCGGCGGCCGAGAAGCAGGCGCAGGAGTGGCGCGGCTGGCCGGTTGCGAAGCGGCTCGAGCACGCGCTGGTCAAGGGCATCGACGCCTATGTGATCGACGATACCGAGGAAGCACGCCTCCAGTTCCCTCGTCCCATCGAAGTGATCGAAGGCCCGCTGATGGACGGCATGAACGTCGTCGGCGACCTGTTCGGATCGGGCAAGATGTTCCTGCCGCAGGTCGTGAAGTCCGCCCGCGTGATGAAGAAGGCGGTCGCACATCTCCTCCCCTTCATCGAGGCGGAGAAGGACCCGAATGCCCGCGGCAAGGGCCGGATCGTGATGGCGACCGTCAAGGGCGACGTTCACGACATCGGCAAGAACATCGTCGGCGTCGTGCTGCAGTGCAACGGCTTCGAGGTGATCGACCTGGGCGTGATGGTGCCCTGGACGAAGATACTGGAAACCGCGAACGAGAACGATGCCGACATGATCGGCCTCAGCGGCCTGATCACCCCGTCGCTCGACGAGATGGTCACCGTCGCGGAAGAGATGAAGCGCGCGGGCATGACGATGCCGCTGCTGATCGGCGGCGCGACGACGTCCAAGGTCCACACGGCGCTTCGCATCGACCAGGCTTACGACGGACCCGTGATCCACGTGCTCGACGCCAGCCGCGCGGTCGGCGTCGCCTCGACCTTGGTCAGCGACACGCTGACGCAGGAGTTCGTCGACAAGACCGCCGCGGATTATGCCGCCGTCCGCGCCGCGCGCGAGAACAAGGGGCAGAACGAGCTGCTGCCGATCGCCGAAGCCCGCGCGCGGCGATTCAAGGCCGATTTCGCGCATAAGCCCCCTGCCCCGCTGCAGCCGGGCGTGCACCGCTTCGACGATTGGCCGATCGCGAAGCTGCGCGAGTTCATCGACTGGACGCCCTTCTTCCGTGCGTGGGAATTGGCCGGCACCTATCCCGCCATTCTCGACGATGCGGTGGTCGGCGAAAGCGCCCGCGGCCTGTTCGCCGACGCGAACGCGATGCTCGACACGATCATCGCCGAAGGCTGGCTGACCGCACGCGGCGTCGCCGGACTGTGGCCGTGCCGGCGTGAGGGGGATGATATTATTCTGAAGCCCCTCCCCTTCAGGGGAGGGGATGGGGTGGGGCCTGTCATAAGCTCCACGCCCGACCAGACAGTCCCCACCCCCAACCCCTCCCCTGAAGGGGAGGGGCTTATCCGCCTTCCGATGCTTCGCCAGCAGATGGCGAAAAGTACCGCCAAGGCGAACATGTGCCTTGCCGACTTCATCGATCCGGCAGGCGACTGGATCGGCGGCTTCACGGTCGCGATCCACGGCGCCGATCCGCACCTCGCCCGGTTCAAGGAAGGGCATGACGATTATTCGGATATCCTGCTGAAGGCGCTCACCGACCGCTTAGCGGAGGCGTTCGCGGAGGCGATGCACCAGCATGTCCGCACGACGCTGTGGGGCTATGCGGCGGGCGAGCAGCTGACCAACGAGGCGCTGATCAAGGAACAATATCGCGGCATCCGCCCGGCGCCCGGGTATCCGGCCTGCCCGGATCACAGCCTGAAGCCGATCCTGTTCGACCTGCTCGGCCCCGCGCCCGCCGGCGCGACCCTGACCGAGAGCTTCGCGATGCTGCCGACCTCGGCGGTGTCCGGCTTCTATTTCGGTCATCCGGACGCCAGCTATTTCGGCGTGGCCCGGATCGGCCGCGACCAATTGGAGAATTATGCCGGCCGGCGCGGGATCGAGCTGGCCCAGGCGGAGCGCTGGCTCCGCCCGAACCTGGACTGACGATCAGCCAAAGCGAGCCGAACGGCGGCGCACCCGGAGGGCGCCGCCCGCAACACCAAGGCCGCCGAGCATCAGCGCCCAAGCCGCCGGTTCAGGCACGCCGCGAACCGCCGCGATTCCATATTGGATATGGTCGATCTCGGTCGCGCCGGGATTGGAGATCGTGAGCCGGGAGATTCCACCCGGGTTCGTGGCGCCGTAAAAGCGGTCCTCGGCCGTCGTGCCAGCAAAACTGCCGTCGGCATGGTCGCCCATCAGCACGCCGAGCGACGTGCCGGACTGATCGAACGCTTCGAACCGGATCGGATTGGACCCGTCGGTCCAGACCACGCCTGCCGCGGTGGGAAGATGACCGCCCAGGGCCGCCGCATCAAAGGTGATGTCGAACGACTCACCGAAGAGCGAATGGCCAAGCGCGGGATTGCCCCCGTTTCCGACCGAGTCGATCGACCCGATAAACGGGCAGCCGCCGCCCACGCCGGTGACGCACACGCCGCCCCCCGTCACTGATAGCCCGGGCGAATTGAGCATCGCATCCTCGAAATCCTCGAGGAAGAAGCTTGAGAACGACGCCGGATTGAACGGACTGTCCGCCTGCGAAAGATAAGGGGTCGGACCCAATAACGCCGCCGTGCCAGGAGCAGAACTCAAGGCCATCACTGCGGCAACGGCAATCACCGAACGACGCATCTGAACCTCCCTTTTAGAAGGCTATGGGACACTCCGGTTGCGGCCGGCTGCAACGCACTTGCCGCGCGCCGGAGCTACGCACGCCCACTCGAACCTGGAAAATGGCGCGCCGAATTCGGCTGCGTCCCCTTGTCTCGGCTCACCGTCCCGTCATCGGGAGTCATCGAGCCGCTTGCGACCCATATGGCCTAGTCGTTCGCCGTAACGCTTGCCCAACGATATGGTTGCGTCGCTTTGGATCGGGATTGGGAACCTGGGCTGCCGACGCGCGTTTGATCGTCTCCAACCGGCCTGAAAAACCGGGCGGATGAGTGCTTCGGACTCCACGCGAGGCCGAAGATCTCAAACGGAGCCCCGCCGCCGACAAGCGACGGGGCTCTTTGCTTGTCCGGCACGTTTCTCTACGGCCTTATTCCGGAGAGCAATCAGTGGCGTTCGACCCGGCCGACCATCCGCACCGCAGGATCAACCCGCTGAACGGCAGCGAAGTGCTGGTGTCGCCGCACCGGATGAAGCGGCCCTGGCTGGGCCAGACAGACGAGGCATGTGAGGCGCGCGGGGCCACGCACGATCCGACCTGCTATCTCTGCCCCGGTAATGTGCGGGTGACCGGCGAGCGCAACCCCGATTACGCCGGTGTGCATGTGTTCCCGAACGACTTTGCCGCGCTGCTCCCCGACACGCCGGAGTCGGATGGCCGCGATCCGCTGTTCGCCACCGAGCCAGCATCCGGCACCGCCCGCGTGATCTGTTTCTCGCCCGATCACGGCGCCAGCCTGCCCTTGCTGTCGGTCGCGCAGATCCGGACAGTGGTCGATGTCTGGGCGTCACAGGCCGAAGAGCTCGGCCGCAGCCATGCCTGGGTCCAGCTGTTCGAGAATAAGGGCGCGATGATGGGCTGCTCCAACCCGCATCCGCACGGCCAGGTCTGGGCGACGAGTTGGCTGCCCGACGAGCCGGCCAAGGAGGACGAGCGCCAGCGCGCCTGGGCGACCGAGCACGGTCGGCCGATGCTGGTCGAAGTGGCGGAGCGCGAGGCGGACGGCCCGCGCGTGGTGGTGCAGACCGATCGCTGGCTCGCAATCGTTCCCTTCTGGGCGAGCTGGCCATTCGAGACTTTGCTGCTGCCCCGCTTCCCGGTCGCGCGCATCGAGGAGCTCATGCCCGCCGATCGCGACGACCTCGCACGCGTGCTGAAAGAGCTGACGACCCGCTACGACAATCTGTTCCGCTGCTCCTTCCCCTATTCGATGGGCTGGCACGGCGCGCCTTACGACGGCCGTGACACCAGCGGCTGGCAGCTCCACGCCCACTTCTACCCGCCGCTGCTGCGCTCCGCGACAGTGCGCAAATTCATGGTCGGCTTCGAATTGCTCGCCGAGGCACAGCGCGACCTGACGCCCGAACAGGCCGCCGCGCGTTTGCGGGACGTGAGCGCGACCCATTATCTGGACGGGACGAATGGCTGAGCAGGCGACGATCGAGCGGGTGAAAGCGGCGTTCGCCGATCGCTTCGGCGGCGCGCCGGACCTGATCGCGCAGGCGCCGGGCCGGGTGAACCTGATCGGCGAGCATACCGACTATAATGACGGCTTCGTGCTGCCGCTGGCGATCGACCGCGGCACGGTGGTTGCCGCGCGCCGGGCAGGATCGGAGACGGTCGTCTACGCCGCCGATTTCGACGAAGAAGACCGCTTCACCTTCGCCGAGCGGATCGATGATGCCGGCCCCGGCGACTGGCGCAATTACGTGCGCGGCATCATCGCGATGCTGGTCGAGCAGGAAATGGCGCCCCAAGGCATGGAGCTGGTGATCGGCGGCGACGTGCCGCAGGGCGCCGGCCTCTCATCCTCCGCCTCGCTCGAAGTAGCCGTCGGGCTGGCGGTCGCAAGCCTTGCGGGCGCTCAGATCGACCTGACCTTGCTCGCCCAGCTCGCCCAGCGCGCGGAGAACGAGTTCGCGGGCTGCGCGTGCGGGATCATGGATCAGCTCGTCTCCGCCCGCGCCGAGCCGGAACAAGCGCTGCTGATCGACTGCCGCTCGCTCGAATGCCGCCCGGTGCCGCTGCCGGAGCATGCGGCCGTGCTGATCGTCCATTCGGGCGTCGAGCGCGGACTGGTCGACAGCGCGTACAATGAGCGCCGTCAGCAATGCGAGCAGGCCGCCGGCCATTTCGGAATTCTCGCCCTCCGCGATGCCGACGAAGGGCAGGTAGAGAGCGCCGAGGAGCTGGACGAACTCGCCCGGATGCGCGCGCGCCACGTGGTGACGGAAAACGCCCGCACCCTCGACGCCGCCGAAGCGCTCGCCGGCGGTGACATGGCGCGGCTCGGGCGCCTGATGGCCGACTCCCACGCTTCGATGCGCGACGATTTCGAGATCACCGTCCCCGCGATCGACGAACTGGTCGCCATCCTCCAGCGCGAGATCGGCGGCGAAGGCGGCGCCCGCATGACCGGCGGCGGCTTCGGCGGCTGCGTGATCGCCCTGCTGCCGCAGGAGCGGGTGGACCCCGTCATCGACGCCGTCCGCCGCGACTACCGTCCGCCGAACGGCAAGCCGGTGATGATCCACGTATGCAGGCCGGCCGCTGGAGCGGCGCTCATCACCTCTTTGCCCTAGAGAGAGGCGCCGCCGGACAAGTTGCCAACTCCTCCATAACGGCGCATCTTGGCCGCTGCCACAAACGGGGAGGTTGTGATGGCGACGGCTTCTGAAATCCGCGTGCCGGTATGGTTCTGGATCGTGTCGGGTGTTGCGCTGCTTTGGGAAGCGATGGGCTGTTATTCCTACCTGATGGAAGTGTCGATGAATTCCGCACGGGTTGCGGCCTTGCCGGAAGCCGAGCGGACGCTCATGCAGTCGACACCCGCCTGGCTCTACGCCGTCTTTGCAGTGGCGGTGTGGGTCGGCCTGCTGGGCGCCGTCTCGCTGCTGATGCGCCGGGCCTGGGCGCGATCGCTGTTCATCGTTTCTCTGATCGCGGTACTGATCCAGTTCGGCTGGTGGTTCCTCGTGCAGAAGGCAGCTTCGGTGCTGGGCCCATCGGCCTACGGACTCCCGGCCTTGATCGTCGTGGTCGCCGTCCTGCTGGTGTGGTTCAGCGGAGTCGCGGCAAAACGGGGATGGCTGAGGTAAGGCCTTTGCAAGTGGCCTGACCCGCTCGTCCCGAGCGAAGTCGAGGGGCGCTGCTCCGAGCCTCGCGCCCCTCGACTACGCGCTGCGCGCTCCGCTCGGGGCGAGCGACTGACCTCTTACATCTCGCCCCGCGCGCGGCGGAGCGCGTACCATTTCGCTACATTCGCATTGTGCTCGGCGAGCGTGTCGGCGAACACATGCCCGCCCTTGCCGTTCGCGACGAAGTAGAGCGCCTTGGCCGGCGCCGGGTCGAGCACCGCCTCGATCGACGCGCGACCGGGATTGGCGATCGGGCCTTCCGGCAGGCCGGGCCTTGCATAGGTGTTATAGCCATTGTCCGCGTGCAGCTCCGACTGGAGGATGCGGCGGCCGAGCGGCTTGCCCTTGGTGACGGGGTAGATGACGGTCGGGTCGGCCTGGAGCGGCATGCCGATGCGCAGGCGGTTCGAATAGACGCCCGCCACCATGCGCCGCTCGGCGGGCACGCCGGTTTCCTTTTCGACGATCGAGGCGAGCGTGATCGCTTCCTCCGGCGTCCGCGCGACCGTCGACGGCTTGCGCTGTGCCCAGAGCGTGGCGAGCGTCTTGTCCATCGCGGTCGTCATCCGCTTCAGCACCGCCGCACGGGGCTCGCCGCGCGAATAGCTGTAGCTGTCGGGCAGCACCGACCCTTCCGGCGGGACCGTGACCGGGCCGGTCAGCAGCGGATTGTCCTTCAGCTTTTCGTAGACGACAATCGACGGCGTGCCCTCGGGGATCGTGACGAAGCGCTGCATCGTCTTGCCCGATTGCAGCAGGTCCAGGATCGTGCGCTCGCTCGCGTGGCCGGGCACTTCATACTCGCCGGCCCGGATGATCCCCTCGCCGCCGAACAGCTTTGCGAGCAGGAGGAAGCGCCTGGCCGACGCAACGGCGCCAGTCTTTTCCAGCTCGCGCGCCGCGGTGCGGAGCGTGCCGCCTTCCGGCACGATCACCGAGACCGGCTTCGGCGCCGGCCCCGGGCCGTTCCAGGCGTAGAAAGCCGCCCCGCCCGCGATGACGATCAGCGCGAGAGCGAGAAGAACGAGGCGGCGCATGGCAGGAGAGCTAGATCGCCTTCAGCACCAGGCTGGCGTTGGTGCCGCCAAAGCCGAAGCTGTTGTTGAGCACGGCCTTCACCTTGCGCTCCTTGGCGTGGTGCGGCACCAGATCGACACCCTGCACGCCGTCGCTCGGATGGTCCAGGTTGAGCGTCGGCGGCACGATCTGATCGCGCATCGCCAGCAGGCAGAAGATCGTCTCGACCGCGCCGGCGCCGCCGAGAAGGTGCCCGATCGCCGACTTGGTCGAGCTCATCGACAGATTGGCGATATTGTTGCCGAACAGCCGCCGCACCGCGCCCAGCTCCAGCTCGTCGCCCAAAGGCGTCGAGGTGCCGTGCGCGTTGATATAATCGATATCGCTGAGCTCCAGGCCCGAGCGCTCCATCGCCACCTTCATCGCCCGGAACGCGCCCGCTCCTTCCGGGTGCGGTGCAGTCACGTGATAGGCGTCGCCCGACATGCCATAGCCGACCAGCTCGCCATAGATTTTCGCGCCGCGCTTCTTCGCGCGCTCATATTCCTCGAGCACGACGACGCCCGCGCCTTCGCCCATCACGAAGCCGTCCCGGTCCTTGTCGTAAGGGCGCGACGCCCGCTGCGGCGTGTCGTTGAAGTTGGTGGACAGCGCCCGCGCCTGGGCGAAGCCGGCAATGCCGATCGGGCAGATCGCGCCTTCGGCGCCGCCCGCGACCATCACGTCCGCATCGCCGAGCTGGATCATCCGCCCCGCGTCGCCGATTGAGTGCGCGCCGGTCGAGCAGGCGGTGACCACCGCATGGTTCGGCCCCATCAGCCCGTATTTGATCGAGACCTGGCCCGAGATCAGGTTGATCAGCCTGCCATGGACGAAGTGCGGGGAAACGCGGCGCGGGCCCTTGTGCTCCAGCACCAGCGATTCGCTTTCGATGCCCGGCAGGCCGCCGATGCCGGCGCCGATCGAGCAGCCGGCGCGGAACCGCTCTTCCTCGCTCATGTCGGTCAGGCCGGCGTCCTCAAGCGCCTGGCCGGCCGCGTCGATGCCATAGATGATGAACGGATCGACCTGGCGCTGGACCTTGTGGTCGACGCGCTTGTTCGGATCGAATCCGTATTCGTGGCCGGCCGGCTTCACTTCGCAGGCGATGCGGCATTGAAAGTCGCTCGCATCGAAGCGCGTGATCGTGCCCGCGCCCGATCTGGCGGCCTTGATGTTCGACCAGCTCGTCTCGACGTCGCCGCCCAGGGGGGTGACGAGGCCGATTCCGGTGACGACGACACGGCGCATGCGCAAACTCCAGTCCGTAAATCCAAACGGGTCCGTAAAGCGAAACGGCCCCCCTGCCCGCATGTGGGCCGGAGAGCCGTTCGATCAAGCTGGGCGAGGAACCCCGCCCGCGGGCTCAGCCCTTGTTGCTGTCGATATAGTTGATCGCGTCCTTGACGGTCGTGATCTTTTCCGCGGCATCGTCGGGAATCTCGACCCCGAATTCTTCCTCGAAAGCCATGACGAGCTCGACAATGTCGAGGCTGTCGGCGCCGAGATCGTCGATGAAGCTGGCGTCCTCGGTGACCTTGTCCGCTTCGACGCCGAGGTGTTCGACGACGATCTTTTTCACCCGGTCGGCAGTCTCGCTCATGGAGTATCCTTTGTGTTGATCTTTGATCCGCACCTAATCCGCCGCCCGAACGCTGGCAAGCCCTGCGCGGGTTCCGCGGGCTGGCCTAGCGGAAAGCCCTCTCTTAAGGCGCGATGAATGGATTCGACCGATACCAAGGCGCAGCTGCGCACGGAACTGCGCGCGCGGCGCGATGCGATGGTCGCCGGGCTCGACTCGGCCGCGCGGCTGTTCGCCTTTCACGCAGCCCCGACTCCGCTCAAGGAGCTGATCGATCGCGCGCAGTGCGTCGCAGGCTACCGGTCCGCGGGGAGCGAGGCCGACCCCGGCGCCTTGCTCGCCCATGCCGCGAAAGCGGGCAAGACGATTGCGCTGCCTTATGTCGAGCGGCGGAGCGTGCCGATGCGCTTTCTCGCCTGGGCGCCCGGCGATCCGCTGATTCCGGGGCAATGGGGACTGGAACAGCCGGACATCGCAACGGCGCCGGAGGTCGCGCCGGACCTGTTCCTCGCGCCTTTGCTCGGATTCGATCGGCGGCTGCATCGGCTGGGCCAGGGCGCTGCCTATTACGACCGCGCCTTCGCCCGCTATCCGGATGCGATACGGGTCGGCATCGCCTGGCATGTTCAGGAGGTTGCCATGGTGCCGGACGATCCATGGGACGTGCCCCTGCATGCGGTGCTGACGGAGCGGGAGTGGATTCAGTGACCGATCCGGCCGCCCGCAGCGTCGTCGGCATCTTCGCCGTGCTGGCGCTGATCGCCCTCTGGGCGGTGATCGTCGCCAGCTTCAGCGCACAGATCGCCCAGCTCTGGTTCCCGTTGCAGCTGCTGATCTACATCGCCGCGGGGATCGCATGGATCTTCCCCGCGATGCCGATCATGCGCTGGATCGTCACCGGCCGCTGGCGAAGAAAATAGGGACAGTCCCTATTATGGACCGGAAATGGCGCGAGTGACGGGGCTCGAACCCGCGACCTCCGGCGTGACAGGCCGGCGCTCTAACCAACTGAGCTACACCCGCGCTTCGGTTGAGGCGCGCCGGTTAGGGGAGCGCCTTGGCTGTGTCAACGCTCAATCGTCGGGATCGCCCGGATCGGGCGAACGGGCGACCAGCGTCCCCTCCTCGAACAGGAATCCGGCGATGTCCGGCTTGCCGGCCGCACCCGCGATCGTCTGGATGATGATCAGCAGCGGCACCGCGAGCAGCGCCCCCGGCGTGCCCCACACCCAACCCCAGAAGCTCAGCGACAACAGGATCAGGAGGGGGTTGATCGTCAGCCGCTTGCCGAGAATCGTGGGCGTGACCGCATTCGCCTCCACAATATGCAGACCGATCTGGATGGCTGCGGGCGTCAGCGCCAGCCACACGTCCGAAAAGGTCATGAGTCCGCCCAGCGCCAGCAGGATCGCGGCGAGGATCGGGCCGATATAGGGGATGTAATTGAGCAGCGCGACGATGCCGCCCCACATCAGGGGCGAGGGCATGCCGATCAGCCACAGCGCGGCCGAGACCAGCAAGCCCAATGTCACGTTGATCAGCGTGATCGTGCCCAGGTAGGCGGAGGTCGAATCGACCACGTCCTGGATCACGCGAGCGGTTGCGAGCGCACCGCCGAAGCTGCCGCGCGACGTAATTGTCCGCTCCCGAAGGCGGGTCCAGCCGCACAGGAAGAAATAGACGACGAGAATGCCGAAAAAGAGCTGGATCGCCGCGTGCGGCGCGGACGAGACATAGTCCATGATCGATGCCGGCGCCCGGACCGCAGAGGCCTGGGCGGCGGCAACCGGCCCCTTGGCAAGCATCTGGACCGTATCGTCCACGAACTTCTGAAGGTTCGAATAGAAGTCGATCACCGGCGCCAGATTCGCCTGAATCTGCGGAATCCGCTCCGGCAATGACTGGAACCACTCGGTCGCCGGCACGACGATCGAGGCCAGGGCCGCGTTCGCGATCACCAGAAAGATGAACAGGCACAGGAACGCGGCAATGCCCGACGGCACGCGCCGACGTTCGAGCCATTCGAGCAGCGGCACCAGCGCGATCGCGATCACCATCGCCGCGGTCACCGGCAGCAGGAACTCGGCACCGGCGCGAAGGGCGAACGGAAGGCCCAGCAGCAGGCCAACCCCGGCCATCAGCGTCAGCCCGGCGAGCAGCCGCACCCGCTGACGCTCAAGACTCGGCTCGGCAGCGCGCCGGATGCGATCCAGCGAGGACGGACGCGGCCGCGGTTCCACCCGCTCGGATTGTTCGACGCGCATGGCGACGTTATGCGCAGAAAATCCTCCCCTGCGCTAGCAGGGGAGGGGGACCAAGCAAAGCTTGGTGGAGGGGCCGGAGCGAAGCGGAGGCTTGGGTTCGTCGCTGCCGCGACGCCCCTCCACCGCGCGATGCGCGGTCCCCCTCCCCCAGCAAGCTGGGGGAGGATTAAAATTGGCCGAAACCATCCTGGTGATCGACGAAGGTACGACGTCCACCCGCGCGATGCTGTTCGCGCTGGATGGGCAGTGCCTGGGTTGCGCGCAACGGGAGTTGACCCAGCATTACCCGCAGCCCGGGCTGGTCGAGCATGACGCGACCGAGATCTGGGAACGGACGTTCGAATGCGCGCGCGAGATGGTCGAGCACGCCGGCGGCGCGAGCCAGGTCGCGGCGATCGGCATCACCAACCAGCGCGAGACGATCGTCTTCTGGGACAAAGCCACAGGCGAGCCGCTCGCCCCAGCGATCGTCTGGCAGGACCGCCGCACCGCCGGGCTGTGCGCGGAGCTCAAGGAACAAGGCCATGAGCCCGCCGTCCAGGCGAAGACCGGGCTGCTCCTCGATCCGTATTTCTCGGCGTCGAAGATCGGGTGGGCGCTGACCCACTGGCCGCAGCTGCGCGAAGCCGGAGACCGGCTCGCGGTCGGCACGATCGAGTCCTGGCTGGTGTGGAAGCTGACCGGCGGCCTGCACCTCACCGACGCGACCAACGCGTCGCGCACGGCGCTGATGGCGATCGGCAGCGGCGGCTGGGACGACGGGCTGCTCGCCCTGTTCGGCGTGCCCCGCGCGATCCTCCCCGAAATCGTCGACTGCGCCGGACGCTTCGGCGAAACCCGGCTATTCGGCGCGCCGATCCCGATCTGCGGGCTCGCGGGAGACCAGCAGGCGGCCACGGTCGGCCAGGCCTGTCTGGATCCGGGAGACACCAAGGCAACTTATGGCACTGGCGCGTTCGTGCTGACTGCGACCGGCACCACCCTTCCCGCCTCACGCCACCGGCTGCTCGCGACGGTCGCGTGGCAGCTGCATGGCCAGCGCCATTATGCGCTCGAAGGCAGCGTTTTCGTGGCGGGAAGCTTGATCAAATGGCTGCGCGACGATCTCGGCCTGCTTTCCAGCGCCGGCGAGAGCGAGGGCATCGCCCGATCGGTCGCCGATAATGGCGGCGTGTATCTGGTTCCGGCGCTCTCCGGCCTTGGCGCCCCCTGGTGGCGGCCGGACGCGCGCGCGGCAATCACGGGCCTCAGCTTCTCCGCCAATCGCGCGCACGTCATCCGCGCTGCGCTGGAGGCCCAGGCGCACCAGACGCACGACCTGAAGACAGCCTTCGCCGGGGACGGATGCGACTGGACGCGGCTGCGCATCGACGGCGGCATGGCGGCGAACGACTGGCTGGCCCAGGATCTCGCCGATGTGCTCGGCATCGAGGTCGAGCGGCCGACCTTTGTCGAGACAACCGCGATGGGCGCGGCGATGCTGGCGGGGGTCGGCGCGGGGATCTTCGGATCGCTGCAGGGCGCGGCCGCGCTCAGGGGCGAAACGCGTGTCTTCCGGCCGGAACTGCCCCAGGGAAAACGGCAGGCGCGGCTGGACGGCTGGGCGCGGGCGGTCGCATCGGTGTTGAACGCCTGAATGCCAGCCTGAGAGCCGGCGCCCGTCCGACGAGGATCGAGACTATTCCTCCTCTTCCTCCTCATCATCGCCGAGCAGATCGGGATCGTCGGCGTCGAAGGCGAGATGCTCTTCAAGCGATTCGCTGATCAGGTCGAGTTGTTCGAAGCTCGCGGTCAGCTCCAGCGTGTCTCCGTCCTCATCCTCGATATGAAGTACATATTCGTCGCCGTCGCGCTCGATCGTGAACCGCGAAAGTGCTTTGGCCATGCCCAAAATCCTCCTCGTGCGGCCCTCACAACGCACAATCCGGATTCAGGGTGCATGGAAGATCGTGTTTGCGTCGATTAGCTGAGCGCCCGCTGCAGCACCGGCTCTTCGAACAGCAATTCGGCGATCCGCAGCGCGAGCTCCGCATGGCGATAGGGCTTCACCAGCACCTCGAAATCCCCGATCTCCTCGGGACGGAGCTGGGCGTAGCCGCTGATCATCAACACCGGCAGCGTGGGCATGCGGCGGCGCAGTTCCATCGCCAGCTGGGCGCCGGTCATGCCGGGCATCAGCTGGTCCGTCACCAGCAGGTCGGGCTCCAGCCCCGCGGCAACGGCGTCGAGCGCGTCCTGTCCCGATCCTGCCGGCACGACATCGTAGCCGAGCTCCGTCAGGCTTTCCGCCGTCGTGAAGCGCACCTGCTCCTCATCGTCCACCAGCAGCACGCGGGCGCGGCGCGATGCCGCCCGCGCGTCTGGCTCGCGCACCGGATCGGCAACCTTCTCGGCAGCGACCGGCAACCAAAGGACCGCGGTCGTGCCCTCGCCCGGCGTGCTTTCGATCCGGAACGCGCCGCCGGACTGGCCGGCAAGGCCGTGCACCATCGACAGCCCCAACCCGGTGCCCTTGCCGGCTGCCTTCGTGGAGAAGAAGGGCTCGACCGCGCGTGCGAGTGTGTCGGCGTCCATGCCGGCGCCGGTATCGCTGACGGCGATGCGAATGTAGCGGCCGGGCCTGAGGTCGGCGCGGCTGCCGACGACCGTTTCCTCGGACAGCCGCCACTCCAGCCGGCCGCCGGCCGGCATCGCATCGCGTGCATTGACCGACAGGTTGAGCAGCGCGAGCTCGAGCTGATTGGGATCGACCAGCGCCGCCGGCAGATTGGACGCGATATCGGTCGCAAATTCGATGCGAGGACCGAGCGAGCGCTCGATCAGCTCGCGCATGCCGTGAACCAGCGCATTCGGATCGACCGCGCGAGGCTGCAGCGTCTGGCGGCGGGCGAAAGCGAGCAGCCGCTGGATCAGCGTTCGCGCCCGCTCTGCCGACGCAAGCGCCCCGTCGATCAGCCGGGCGGAGCGGTCGTCCTGCGCATTGCGGCGCAGCAGGTCGAGGCTGCCGACGATCGGCGTCAACAGGTTGTTGAAGTCGTGGGCGACGCCGCCGGTCAGTTGGCCGACCGTCTCCAGCTTCTGCGCTTCGTGGAGCTGGAACAGCGCCTTCTCGCGTTCCTCGACTGCCTGGTCGACGCGGCGCTTCAGCTCCTCCTCGGCGGCGCGGCGGTCGTGGATATCGATGCAGACGCCGACCCAATTGGTGATCCGTCCCTGGTCGTCGCGCACCGGCAGGCCGCGAACGATGTGCCACCGATAAACGCCGTCGCTGCGCCGGAACCGATATTCCGCCACATAGATCGTCCCAGCGCGCAAGGCGCCGCTCCAGATCTGGCGGGCGCGTTCGCGATCGTCGGGATGAAGCACCTCCGCCCAGCGATGGCCGAGCAGTTCCTCGGTCGAGCAGCCGGTGAAAACCCGATAGCCCTCGCTGACGAAGATATTGCCCGAGGTCGGACTGGAGACGAACAACAGACCTGGAAGCGCTTCGGCCATGGTCCGGAACTGCGCCTCGGACCGGACAAGCGCCTCCGCAGTCTCGATCTGCTCCGTCACATCGGTATTGGTGCCGAACCAGCGCACGATGGCGCCGTCTTGGTCTCGGATCGGTTCGGCGCGGGACAGGAACCATCGATAACGGCCGTCGGCGCCCCGAATCGGGAACGTATCTTCCCACGACTCGCCGCGCGCAAAGCAGCCGACCCAGTTGGCGATCACGCGTTCGCGATGATCGGGATGGACGACATTGTCCTGCCCCTCCCCTGCAGGCGCATCCGGCGAGCGTCCCGTGTACGCGTACCAGCGACGGTTGTACCAGAAGACGTTACCGTCCGGATCGGCCATCCAGGCGAGCTGGCTCACATTTTCGGCAAGTGTCTCATATTCGGCGGCGGCGCGCTCGGCGGCCAGCTCCGCCTCCTTTCGCGCGGTGATGTCCATCAGGACGCCGGCCACCGCCACCGGCACGCCGTCCGCGTCACGCTTCAGCTTGCCGCGTATGGCGACCCACAAAAGACGGCCGTCGGGGTGATTGAGCCGGAATTCGATCTCGTAAGGCACGTCGCCGGCAACCGCCGCCGCCTGCATCGTTTTCAACCGCGCGAGGTCGTCCGGGTGAACGAGTTGGTAGAAATCCCCCACGCCTTCGGGCGCGAGGCCGAACAGCTCGAGCGAATTGGCGGAGCGGCGGCCGACGCCGGTCGCCAGGTCGAAATCCCAGGCCGCCATCCGCGCTGCTTCGAGCCCGAAGCGCAGCCGCTCCTCGCTATGCTCGACCGCCTCCTGGGAGCGACGGATCGACGTGACATCGGTGGAGACGCCGACCAGGCCGACAACGGCGCCGCTCGCGTCGCGAAGCGCCGTCTTGGATGTGCGATAGACGCGCTGGATGCCTTCGGCGGAGGTGAAGACCTCGTCCACCACCATCTGGCCACCGCTCGCCATCACCTGCTCGTCGGCCTCAGCGATCGCGCGCGCTTCCTCCGGATCGCGGGCCCACTCCGCTTCCGAACGACCGATGATCCGGTCGTGCGGCAATCCGATCGCATCGGCCGTGGCAGGATTCGCGTAGAGCATCCGCCGCTCGCGATCCTTGGCGTAAATGAGGTTGGGCGACGACTCGCCGATCGCCTTGACCAGAGCGGAAAGCCGCTCGGCCTCCGGGTCGAGATCGGAAGCGCGAGGCGCTCCGTTCACCATACTGCAGACCCCCTGCCCGTTAGAAACGCACGGCTTTCAGCGCAGACTAGCCTTCCGCCTTGCCCAAGTCCAACAAACCCGCCCTTTTCGCCCGCCCCGGCGCTTGCTAGAGCCGCGCCGAGACACATGCGGCCGCTCGCGTGGCTTGAGCCGCCGCCAAACAACCAAGGGGGATCCCATGACCGCCGTCGGCCAGGACACGCTCAGCACTCGCTCCACGCTTCAGGCGGGCGGCAAAAGCTACGCCTATTATTCGATCGATAAGGCGGCGGCGAAGATCGGCGACGTCTCCGCCCTGCCCTTTTCGATGAAAGTGCTGCTGGAAAATCTGCTGCGCTTCGAAGATGGCGTGACGGTCACGGTCGAGGATATCCGCGCGCTGGCCGACTGGCAGAAGGAGCAGCGGATCAACCGCGAAATCCAGTATCGCCCCGCGCGCGTGCTGATGCAGGATTTCACCGGCGTGCCCTGCGTCGTCGACCTGGCGGCAATGCGCGACGCGATGAACAAGCTTGGCGGCGATGCGCAGAAGATCAACCCGCTCGTGCCCGTCGATCTGGTCATCGACCATTCGGTCATGGTCGACGAATTCGGCACCCCCAAGGCGTTCGAGGCCAATGTCGACCTCGAATATGAGCGCAACATGGAGCGCTACGAGTTCCTGAAATGGGGATCGAAGGCGCTCAACAATTTCCGCGTCGTGCCGCCGGGCACCGGCATCTGCCATCAGGTCAATCTGGAATATCTCGCGCGCGCCGTCTGGTCGTCGACGCAGACGTCGGCCGCGGATCGGTCCGATGCGGACCGCCGCCAGGAGGATGAGTTCGTCGCCTTCGACCGTCGCGACGACCGTGACCGGCGCGATGCGGTGGAAGTTGCCTATCCCGACACTCTGGTCGGCACCGACAGCCACACGACGATGGTCAACGGCCTGGGCGTGCTCGGCTGGGGCGTGGGCGGCATCGAGGCCGAAGCGGCGATGCTGGGCCAGCCGGTCTCGATGCTGATCCCCGAAGTGGTCGGGTTCAAGCTGACCGGCGAGCTCGCCGAAGGCATCACCGCGACCGACCTGGTGCTGACCGTCACGCAGATGCTCCGCGCCAAGGGCGTCGTCGGCCGCTTCGTCGAGTTCTACGGCCCCGGCCTCGATGCGCTGTCGCTCGCCGATCGCGCGACGATCGCCAACATGGCGCCGGAATATGGCGCGACCTGCGGCTTCTTCCCGGTCGACAGCCAAACGCTCGACTATATGCGCCTGACCGGCCGGCCGGAGGAGACGATCGCGCTCACCGAGGCCTACGCCAAGGCGCAGGGCATGTGGCGGACGGCCGACACGCCCGATCCGGTGTTCACCGATACGCTCTCGCTCGACATGTCGTCGGTGCAGCCGTCGCTCGCGGGGCCGAAACGCCCGCAGGACCGGGTGCCGCTGTCACAGGTCGATGAGGTTTTCAACGAGTCGCTCGCCGGCGCCTATAGCGACGTCACCAGCCATCCCCGCCACGCGGTCGAGGGTGAGGAACATGGCATCGCCAATGGCGACGTGGTGATCGCGGCGATCACCAGCTGCACGAACACCTCCAATCCCTCCGTCCTGGTCGCGGCCGGGCTGGTCGCGCGCAAGGCCCGCGAAAAGGGGCTGACCCGCAAGCCCTGGGTCAAGACCAGCCTCGCGCCGGGCAGCCAGGTGGTCACCGACTATCTGAACAAGGCCGGCCTGACCGAGGATTTGAACGCGATCGGCTTCAACCTGGTCGGTTACGGCTGCACGACCTGCATCGGCAATTCGGGGCCCCTCGCCGCTCCGATCAGCAAGGCGATCAACGACAACGACCTGGTCGCGGCATCGGTGCTGTCCGGCAATCGCAATTTCGAAGGGCGCGTGTCACCCGACGTGCGCGCCAACTTCCTCGCCTCGCCGCCGCTGGTGGTCGCCTATGCGCTGAAGGGCACCGTCACGCAGGACATGATAAACACGCCGATCGGCAAGGGGTCGGACGGCGAGGATGTGTTCCTGAAGGATATCTGGCCGTCCAACGCCGAAGTCCGCGCGCTGATGGACGCGAACGTGACGCGCGACATGTTCCAGTCGCGCTATGCCGACGTGTTCCAGGGCGACGTGAAGTGGCGCTCGATCCAGGTCGAGGGCTCCGACACCTACAGCTGGCGCGCGGGATCCACCTATGTCGCCAACCCGCCCTATTTCGAGGGCATGGGCATGGAGCCGGCGCCGGTGGCCGACATCGTCGACGCGAAGCCGCTGGCGATCCTCGGCGACAGCATCACCACCGACCACATCTCTCCCGCCGGTTCCATCAAGGCGGACAGCCCGGCCGGCAAGTATCTGCTGGAGCATCAGGTCAGCCGCGCCGACTTCAACAGCTATGGCGCGCGCCGCGGCAACCACGAAGTGATGATGCGCGGCACCTTCGCCAATATCCGCATCAAGAACGAAATGGTGCCCGGCATCGAAGGCGGCATGACCCATTATAATGGCGAGGTGATGCCGATCTACGACGCGGCGATGCGTCACAAGGCTGACGGCACGCCGCTGATCGTCATCGCCGGCAAGGAATACGGCACCGGATCGTCGCGCGACTGGGCGGCGAAGGGCACCACCCTGCTGGGCGTTCGCGCCGTGATCGCCGAAAGCTTCGAGCGCATCCACCGCTCGAACCTGGTCGGCATGGGCGTGCTGCCGCTGCAGTTCGCGGAAGGGGTGGACCGCACCACGCTGAAGCTTCAGGGCGACGAGACCTTCACGATCCATAATGTCGCCGCCCTGCGTCCGAGGCAGGACGTCGAGGTGACGCTCACCCGCAAGGACGGCAGCACCGAAACCTTCACCACCCGCTGCCGGATCGATACCGTCAATGAGCTGGATTATTTCCTGAACGGCGGCATCCTGCAGTACGTGCTGCGAAAGCTCGCGGCTGCTTGAGCGGCCTCACGGCCTCGTGCGCCTGCGGGGCGGTGACGGTCACCGTCCCCAGGCGTCCGGACTATATCAACGACTGCAATTGCAGCCTGTGCACCAAGCTCGGGACGACCTGGGTCTATTACGCGCCTGACGAGCTGATCGTCGATGAAACCGGGCTGGACAGCTTCGTACGGTCGGACCTGGCCGAGGCCTTTCTCCGCACGTTTCGATGCGCGCATTGCGGATGCGTCACGCATTGGCGGCTGATCCGCCCCTATGACCCGCCGCGCGCGGGCGTGAACGCACAGCTTTTCGAGCCGGGCGTGCTCGACGGCATCGAGGTTCGCCTGGTTGACGGCCGCAGCTGGTAGGATGACGGCGCTCAGCCTTTCGATCGAGATCATCGGCTGGACCGGCGCGGCGCTGATCCTGCTCGCCTATTTGCTGCTCAGCGCAGGGCGGCTGCCGGCCAGGTCCGTCGCCTATCAAGGCGCGAACCTGCTCGGCGCAATCGCCTTCGCGATCAACAGCGGCTGGCACGGCGCGGTGCCGTCCGCGGCGCTGAACGTCGTCTGGGCCGGCATCGCCCTGTTCGCGCTGATCCGGATGTCGCGCGCTTAGATTGAGGTCGCAGATGAGCGTCAAATCCTCCCCTTCGAGGGGAGGGGGACCGCTCGCCGAAGGCGAGTGGTGGAGGGGTGTCGGCGCCGGAAATTTATTCTCGAAGGTTGACACCCCTCCGTCAGCCCTTCGGGCTGCCACCTCCCCTCGAAGGGGAGGACCGCCGAAGATCGACACAGCCTAGCTCTCGTCGTCATCCTCGTTGCGCGCGGGTTCGGGCGCGCCGCCGCTGTAGTAACGTGCTATGTCCGCATCCGTCGGCGGGCCGAGCACCGCGTTCAGTTCCGCGACCACAGCATCGATGTCGCGCCGCAGCACCTCGTAGCGCTCGATCGCGTCGCGGCCGACTTTCTGGTCGGTGAAATTGGTCTCGCTGTACAGATAACCGACATGCGTCTGCAGCCCCGGCTGGCTGTAGCGGATGAGCGGCGTGATCAGCTTGTCGGCCACCGTCTCCAGCGCCTTTGCCTTGGCCGGATCGGGACGCTCCTTCAGCTCCTTCTGCGCAGCCTTGACCCGCGCGACCGCGAAATTGGTGTCGTGGACCAGCTTCAGCACGCGCAGATTGTGATCGAGCTGCGCTGCCAGATCGGCATCGGTGACTCCGGACGCGGTCACGCGCGGGTCTTCCATGATGTGAAGCGGCTGGCGCTGCGTGAACGTGCCGGCGCTGAGGACCACCGTGTAGTCACCGGGCGCCGCGACCGGGCCGGCCGGATAATGCGGCCGCGCGGCAGGCTTGGGCGGCGCCGTCTCGCCCGGTGTCGGACTGGCAGAGGGCTTGGCTTCGGCGGTGGGCGTCGGCGCGACCGGCGCGCCGGAGTAGCGCAGGTCCCAGGTGAAGCGGTGCATGCCGGGCGTGGCATCGAGCGAGGTCGGGTAGCTCACATGAAAGCGCCCAAGCTCATCGGTGTCGCCGCCGCGGGACGTGTCGCCCGCCGCGCCGCTCGTAAAGCTGCGGATCGCATGACCCTGGGCATCCAGGATCGTCAGCGTCAGGGGTGCACCGGCCAGATCGGCTGAAACATAATAGTCGATCTGCGCGCCGATCAGCGGGAATTCGGGGCCGGCCCAAGGTGCCGGGCCGTCATCGCCGCTCGACGGGATTCGCACCGCCACGGCGGGCCGGTAGAGTCGGCTCGTGCGGCTCGCTTCGCCGGCCGGCGGGAGCTGGCGCAGTGCACTCAAATTGTCGAGAATCCAGAAGCCGCGGCCCTGCGTCGACAGCACCAGGTCGCCATGCGCAAGGCGGATGTCGGTGACGGGGGTGGCTGGCAGATTCAACTGCAGCGGCTGCCAATGCGCGCCCCGATCGAAAGACGCGTACATGCCGAATTCGGTGCCGGCGTAGAGCAATCCGGGCCGGACCGGGTCCTCGCGCACCACGCGGGTCGGCTCGTCCGGTGCGATGCCGTTGCGGCCGTCGGTCAGCCGCGTCCAGCTTTTCCCGAAATCGTCGGTGCGGTAGATGTACGGCGCGAAATCGCCGAGCAGATAGCGATAGATCGCCACGTAGGCCGTGCCCGCGTCGCGCACGCCCGGCTCGATATTCTGGACGCGGCCGCCCGGCGGCAGGCCCTTGGGCGTGACGTTGCGCCACGTCTTGCCGTCATCCTCGGTCACATAGACCAGGCCGTCATTGGAGCCCGTCCAGATGACGCCCGGCTTCACCGCGGATTCGCGGATCGCGTAGAGCGTCGAATAAACTTCCTCGCCGGTCGCATCGCGGGTGATCGGCTCGCCGGAGCCATATTGGGTGCCCTCAGGCTTGGCGGTCAGGTCGGGGCTGATCCGTTCCCAGGACACGCCGCCATCGCGCGAGCGGTGCAGATATTGCGAACCGTAATAGACGGTATTCGGATCGGTCGGCGAAATCTCCATCGGCGCGACGCGCTGGAAGCGATAGATCAGGTTCGTCGGTTCGTTGCCGTAGAGCGATTGGCTCCCGACCCAATAGCGCTGCTCGTTGTTGTTGGTGCCGAGGTCGAGGCGCGAGAATTGTCCCTTGCATCCGCCCCAGACGGTCTGCGGGTCCTTCAGCTTGGGAATGATCGGCCCGGTTTCACAGCCCGGCCCCTCACGGAAATACTGGCCGTTGCCGAGCGGCAGCGACGGGACGATCACCGTCGTATTGTCCTGCTGAGCGCCATAGAGCCGATACGGGAATTGGTCGTCGACCGCGACCTGGTAGATCTCTGCCGTCGGCTGGTTTGCCTGGCTGCTCCACGTCTCGCCGCCGTCGAGCGACACGTTTGCGCCGCCGTCGTTCGACTGGATCATGATCCGCGGGTTCTTGGGATTGATCCAGACGTCGTGATTGTCGCCGTGCGGCGTCCGCTCCGTCTTGAACGTCTTGCCGCCGTCCACCGATTTGAACCAATCCTCGTCACCCACATAGACGATGTCCGGATTGGCCGGATCGACGCCCAAGGTATCGTAATAAAAAGGCCGCGTGGTCAGCTTCTCATCGCCGTTCACCAGCCGCCAGGTCGCGCCGGCGTCATCGGATCGGTAGAGGCCAGCGCCGGGCTTCGCCTCGATCAGGGCATAAAGCCGATCGGGTGCGGCCGGCGAAACGCCGACGTTCGCGCGGCCGAACAGCCCGGTTGGCAATCCGCCGCCGAGCTTCGTCCAATGGTCGCCGCCGTCGGTCGACTTGTAGATGCCGCCGTCTTCGCTGCCCGAAATGATCGTCCAAGGCTTGCGTTGCCCGCGCCACATCGTTGCGTAGAGGATGTTCGGGTTGCCCGGCTGCATCTCCAGGTCGGCGGCGCCGAGCCGCTCGCTCAGGTAAAGCACCTTCGTCCAGGTCTTGCCGCCGTCCCGCGTGCGATAGACGCCGCGCTCCTTGGAATCCGTGAAGGGGTTGCCGACGGCGGCGACGAACACCTCGTTCGGGTTGGTGGGATTGATGCGCACGGTCGCGATCTGGCCGACGTCGCGCAAGCCCGCGAAGGTCCAGGTCTTGCCCGCATCGACCGACTTGTAGATGCCGCGCCCGATCGAGACGTTGCTGCGGATCTTGGACGAGCCGGTGCCCGCATAGACGATGTTCGGGTCGGACTCGGCGACGGCGACCGCGCCCATCGAGCCGACGGGAATCTGTCCGTCGCTGGTGTTGGTCCAGCTTTGCCCCGCGTCGGTGGTCTTCCACACGCCGCCGCCGACCGTGCCCATGTAGAAAGTGTTCGGCTGGGAGGGCACGCCGGTCACCGTCGTCACGCGCCCGCCGCGCCACGGACCAACCTGCCGGAAATGCAGCCCCGACCATTGCGCCGCGTCATATTGCGACGGGGCCGTCTTCGCCTGCAGCGGAGGCGCAATCAGCGCGCAAGTGGCAAAAAGGACGAAGTGGCGCTTCCCGATCATGCTGTCTCCCCGAGGCTGTCCGATTTGAATCGGATCATGTGCCCAAAGCGCACAGCAGATCGCTTGCGGGAATAACAGGAAAAAATGAGGGAACGCCGCAAGTTGCCCAACGAACAGCCATGGCGGAGACGGAGGGATTCGAACCCTCGGTAGGAGTAATCCCCCTACGGCGGTTTAGCAAACCGCTGGTTTCAGCCACTCACCCACGTCTCCGGATGCGGCGAAGCGCGGCGATAGCAGGGGCTTTGCGGCCGATCAACGGGGGGCCGAACGATTCAATCCAGCGCGATTTCGATTCGCCCTGCCGCGCATTCATTGTGGCGAAAGGCGGATTCCGGCTATTCTTCCAGAGGCATAGAGCGTGGGGAGCGAAAAGATGAGGTGGATTTGGCACGGCACGGTGCTTGGCCTGGCGGTGCTGGCTGCCCCGACTGTTGCGCAGATCCAGGCAGTCGACCCGAATGCGGTGATCGACGCCGATCTCGGTCCGGCGCCGGCCACCCCCGCGCGGGCGGCCCCCGCGCCCTCCGATCCGGTCTACTATGGCGACACCGCGCCGCCCGCGACGCCGACCCCGACTGCACCGCCGAGCGCACCGACCCAGGCTCCGCCGGCGGAAACGGCTGGCTTGACGGCTCCGGTGCCGGGTGCGCCGCAGACCTACAAGAAGGACGACCTGATCGCCGCGGCCGAGGGCGTGTTCGGCAAGGGCGCGAAGGGTCTGGCCGAGCTGATCGAGAAAATCCTGAAGGACCAGGGCGAGCCGACCGGCTATATCGCCGGGCGCGAGGCGAGCGGCGCCTTCGTCGTCGGTCTGCGCTATGGCTCCGGCACGCTGTATCACAAGATCGAAGGCAAGCTGCCCGTCTATTGGACCGGCCCCTCGATCGGCTTCGACGCGGGCGCCAATGCCGGCAGCACGTTCGTTCTCGTCTACAATCTGAACGACGCGCATGAGCTGTACCAGCGTTTCCCGGCCGGCGAGGGCAACGCCTATTTCGTCGGGGGCTTGACCGCCAGCTATATGCGATCCGGCGACATCGTGCTGATCCCGATCCGTGTCGGCGCCGGGCTGAGGCTGGGCGCGAATGTCGGGTACATGAAGTTCACCGAAAAGCACCGCTGGCTGCCGTTCTAGCTGCAGCGCGGCTGGCGGCTACGTCCGCCTGGACTCGCGCAAGGCCGGCCGGCGGGCGATCACGCCCGACCGACGACGCGGCTCCGCCGCGTCGCGCCCCCTCCACCACGCCGCTAGGCGGCGCGGTCCCCCTCCCCGTTCCGGGGAGGAGTTTGAACCCGCCACCGCATCACCTGCCCTGCATGGAACGGCACCAGCGTCGTTCCGGCGGCGGTGATTGCGTCCGGGACCTCGACCTCGGCCCGTTCCAGCGTGACCGTGCCCTCGTTCAGCGGCAGGCCGTAGAAGCGCGGGCCGTTCTCGCTGGCGAAGGCTTCGAAGTGGTCGAGCGCGCCTTCATCCTCAAAGACCGTTGCATAGCTCTCCAGTGCGAACGGGGCATTGAAGATCCCGGCGCAGCCGCAGGCGGCTTCCTTCGCGGCAAGGGCGTGCGGGGCACTGTCGGTGCCGAGAAAGAATTTGGGCGAGCCTGAAACGGCGGCGCGGCGGACGGCGAGCCGGTGCGCTTCCCGCTTCGCGACGGGCAAGCAATAGGCGTGCGGACGAATGCCGCCGTCGAAGATCGCATTTCGGTTGATAATCAGGTGTTGCGGTGTGATCGTGGCGCCGATCAGCGGCCCGCTCTCTGCCACGAACGCGGCGGCTTCGGCAGTGGTGATGTGCTCGAACACGATCTTCAGCTCCGGGAAGTCGCGGACTAGCTCCGAGAGCACGCGATCGATGAACACCGCCTCGCGGTCGAAGACATCGACGTCCTTGTCCGTCACTTCGCCATGCACCAGCAGCGGCATGCCGATCCGCTGCATCGCCTCGAGCGCCGGGTAGATGTTGCGCACGTCAGTGACGCCGAACGCGGAGTTGGTCGTGGCGTTTGCGGGGTAAAGCTTGGCCGCGGTGAACACGCCCGCTTCGTGCCCGCGCGCGATCTCGGCCGGATCGGCGCCGTCGGTCAGATAGCAGGTCATCAGCGGGGTGAAGCCGCTCTCTTCCGGCACCGCGGCGAGGATGCGATCCCGATAGGCTTCGGCCGCGATGACGCTGGTCACCGGCGGCACCAGGTTCGGCATCACGATCGCGCGGGCGAACTGGCGCGCCGTATAAGGCGCAACCGCCTTCAGCATGTCGCCGTCGCGCAGATGCACGTGCCAATCGTCGGGGCGGCGGATCGTCAGACGCGTTGTCGCTTGGGATTCCATGGCGGAGCCCTTAACTGAGCCCAATGAGCGGGACCACCCTTACCGATCGCGCGCTGCTCCGCCTGTCCGGAGAGGACGTGCGCGGCTTCCTGCAAGGCCTGGTCACCAACGACGTGGCAGGCGCCCTTCCCGTCTGGGCTGGGTTGCTGAGCCCGCAAGGCAAGGCGCTGTTCGATTTCATCGTCTGGGCCGATGGCGACGATCTGCTGCTCGATTGCGAGGCCGAGGCGGCGGACGCACTGGCGAAGCGGCTGACGATGTACCGCCTGCGCCGGGCAATCACGATCGCGCCCGACGACAAGCTTGCCGTGCACTGGCGTCCGGACGGCGACGGCGCGCGCGACCCGCGCCTGCCGGAGTTGGGCGCGCGCTGGCTCGCGCCCGCCGACGCGCCTGCGACCGGCTGGCGCGCGCATCGGCTGCGGCTCGGCGTCGCGGAAGGACGCGCGGAGCTGGGCGACAATGCAACGCTCTGGCTCGAGTGCAACGCGGCGGAGCTGAACGGCGTCAGTTTCGACAAGGGCTGCTATGTCGGCCAGGAAAATACCGCGCGGATGAACTGGCGGCAGAAAGTGAACCGGAGGCTGGTGGTGGTGGAGACGGACAGCGATCCCGGCGAGGCGGCGCACGCCTGGTATCCGGAACTCGGGCTCGCGGTCGCGCGGATGCGCGTCGAGGAGATCGGCCGGCCGCTCGCCTGGGGCAAGCCGATCGTCCCGGCGTGGCTTGCCGAGGCCGTCGCGTGAAAGCCTTGATGTCCGTCCTGCCGCTGCTGCTCGTCGGCGCCTCGCAGCCGGCCCGGGTACCGGTCGAGCGTGTCGAGATCGTCCGCACGTTCCCGCACGACCCTTCGGCCTTCACCGAAGGGCTGCTTTATCTCGACGGCAAGCTCTACGAGAGCACCGGGCTGGAGGGCCGCTCGTCGATCCGCGAGGTCCGGCTGGATGATGGAAAAGTCGTCCGCCAGGCCGTGATCCCGCCGCAGTATTTCGGCGAAGGCATCGTCAACTGGGGCACGAAGCTGATCAGCCTCACCTGGCAGAACGGGCTCGGCTTCATCTGGGATCGGGCGACACTCAAGCGCACCGGCGAATGGCGCTACCCCGGCGAAGGCTGGGCATTGACCCGAAACGGCCGCGAGATCGTGATGAGCGACGGCACGCCGCAGCTGCGCTTCCTTGATCCGAACACGTTGAAGGAACTGCGCCGTGTCACCGTTACCGCGGGCGGCAGCCGGGTGACACGGCTGAACGAACTCGAATGGGTGAAAGGCGATGTGCTCGCCAACATCTGGCAGACCGACCGGATCGCACGGATCGATCCCGCCAGCGGCCGCGTGAAAGCCTGGATCGACCTGGCGCCGCTGGTCGCCAAGGTGCCGCGCCGGGGCAGCGACGACGTGCCGAACGGCATCGCTTACGATGCCAAAGGCGACCGGCTGTTCGTGACGGGGAAGAACTGGCCCTATCTGTTCGAGATCCGCACCGTCCGGCGCTGAAGGCCGAACGGTGCGGGGGGTAGATCAGGCGGCGAGCGGCAGCTCGATCGCAGTATCGTTATCGTGCGCGGGCGCCGCGGCCTCCGTCTGGGGCTGCTCTGCACGGCGGGGGTTCGGGAACGCGAGGCGCGAGGCGACGACCAGCGCGAACAGCCCGAAATAGGTGCTCAGCACCACCGTAGGATTCCACAGCAGCAACGAAGCGAACACAATCCGCAGCCAGGTCGGGTTGAAGCCGAAATCCTCGCCCAGCGCGGCGCAAACGCCGAGCAGCGTGTCTTCGCGGGTGATGAACGAGAAACGGGACGCTTGCATCGAATGGCTCCTTGGCGAAGCGGAGCTTAGCGCCCCGCTGTGTCGCGAACCGCTTTGCAGGCGCTGTGCCAAAATCAGTAAGTGACTGGTTTCTATGGGATCGGAGCTTAACGGAGCTTGAAGGGGAGCGGCGGCGCAGGAACAGGCCGCCAAAGGTTGGCAAAATCCGCCAATGTCCGGTCCTCGCTTGCCTCCGCGCCGGCCCGCCGCTACATCGCACCATCACTTCAAGCGCGAGGACGAGATGAACCAGGACCGGAACCGCAGATCCCGTTCCCTTGCTCTCGTCCAGGTTCACCATGTCCGCGCTTCTCACTCTCGACCGGGTTTCACTCGCCGCCCCTGACGGCCGGCAGCTCTTTTCCGACCTGACGCTCGCGATCGGCCGCGAGCGGGTCGGGCTGGTCGGCCGCAACGGCTCCGGCAAATCGACATTGCTTCGCGCGGTCGCAGGCGAGATCCAGCCGATCGCCGGGACCATCACACTCGGCGGCAGCATCGGTGCGCTTTGGCAGGAGGTTGGCGGATCGACCGCGGCCGACCTGCTGGGCGTCGCGCCGGCGCTTGCACGGCTGGCGCGGATCGAGGGCGGCGCAGGCACGGAGGTCGATTTCGAGTTTGCCGACTGGACGCTGCCCGGCCGAATCGAAACCGCTCTTGCCGCGATCGGATTGGGCACGGTCGATCTCGCGCGGCCGATCGCGAGCTTCAGCGGCGGGGAGCGGATGCGGCTCGGGCTGGCGCGGCTGATGATCGAAGCGCCGGACCTGATCCTGCTGGACGAGCCGACGAATAATCTCGACGGCGAGGGCCGCGATGCGGTTGCGCGGTTGATCGAAGGCTGGCGCGGCGGCGCGCTGATCGCGAGCCATGACCGCGAATTGCTGGAGCGTGTCGATCGTATCGTCGCCCTCTCACCGGTGGGCGTTAGCCAGTTCGGCGGCGGCTGGTCCGCCTTCGCCGACGCCCGAGAAGCGGAGCGCGAGCGTGCCGCCCAGGCGCTGGAGCGGAGCGAAGCAGCGGCACGCAGCGCCGCGCGAGAGGCACAGGCCGTGCGCGAACGTCAGGCCCGGCGGGATTCGGGCGGACGCGCCTATGCAGCGAGCGGCAGCGCGCCGCGCATCGCCCTGGGCCTCTCCAAGCGGCGGGCCGAAGCCACCGCCGGGAAAGGTGAGCGCCTCTCGGCTCGGCTGATCGAGGAGGCGCAGGATGCACTTGATGAGGCCCGTGCGAGCGTCGAGCGCGTCACGCCACTCACAATGAGCCTTCCGGAGACCGGACTCGCGGCCAACCGCACCGTGTTGGCGTTCGACGATGTCGTGCTCGACCGCGGCGGGCGGCGGCTTTTCGGTCCGCTCACCTTCACGGTGCGCGGTCCGGAACGGATCGCGATCGCGGGTGCGAACGGCTCGGGCAAATCCAGCCTGCTGAAGCTCGTCACCGGCGAGCTGGATCCAAGTGGCGGGACCGTCCAGCGCGGCGTCGCCTGCGCACTTCTCGATCAGCACGTCGGACTGCTCGCGGACAATCTTTCGCTGCTCGACAATCTGCGCCGCCAGCAGCGCGAACTGACCGCCAATCAGGCCCATGCGGCGCTGGCGCGCTTTGGGTTCCGCAATCGCGATGCTTCCCGGCTCGCCGGCACTTTGAGCGGCGGCGAGCGGCTGCGCGCCGGCCTCGCCTGCGTGATGTCCTCAGCCGCGCCGCCGCAGATGCTGCTGCTGGACGAGCCGACCAATCACCTCGATCTCACCAGCATCGAAGCATTGGAGCAGGCACTCCAGACCTATGACGGCGCGCTACTGGTCGTCAGCCATGACCCGGCGTTCCTGTCGGCGATCGCGGCTCAGCGCGCGATCGCATTGCCATAAACAGGGCTCTGGCGTCCGTTCTCTCAGGCGCTCGTCGAGAGCTCCAGGAAGGAGTCCGGGCGCGCAAGTGAAATCAGCCGGATGCCGGACTCGCGCGCGCGTTCGATCGCCAGGCTGGTCGCAGCGGATACTGTGACGAGGACCGGACAGCCGGCGAGCGCGGCCTTTTCGACCAGCTCGTAGGAGCAGCGGGAAGAAAGCAGCGCAAAGCGGCCGTCCCAACTCTCGCCGGCGCTTGCCATGGCACCGATCAGCTTGTCGAACGCGTTGTGGCGCCCGACATCCTCGCGCGCGAGGAGGACGCTGCCGTCCGCATCGCAGGCGAGCGCGGCATGGACGGCGCCGGTCGCGCGATTGAGCGGCTGGTGATCCCGCATCCGTGCCAGAGCCGCAAAGACGGCCGTGGCTGCAAGTGGAGGAGCGCTCGAAACCAGCTTGGGCAATGGCCTGAGCGCCTGCTCCAGATTCTCGATCCCACAAATCCCGCAGGAGCTGTCGGAAACGCGATGGCGCACCCGATCCAGCACGCGCTCGCGCAGAGCCGCGCGGGTGGTAACGCGGACGACGACGCCATGTTCTGTTGCATGGCGATCGACTGCTTCGACGTCGACAGCGGCGTCGATCAGGCGTTCCGAAAGGCAGAAGCCGTAAGCGAAATCATCGAGATAAGCGGGCGTGAGCATCATCACCGCGTAGCCGAGGCCGTTCACCTCGATCGCGCAGGGGCACTCGGCCGCGATCTCACGCTCGATCGGTAGTGTGCCGCCATCGGCGCGAACCTCGGTGAAGCGCGACGGCGTTGATTCCCTCATCCGGCGTCCAGCCCGCCTATGCGGGCACTGGCGAGGCGTCGCAGCGCCGCTTTAGCAAGCGGGTCGAGCCCCTTACCGCCCGCCGCCAGGTGATCGAACATCAGAGTCCGCATCCGCGGATCCCAGAACTTCGCGACATGATCGGCAACCGCGGCTTCCGGGTCATGCTCGCGAGCCAGGTTCCGGGCGATCTGGTTCACCGTGTAGACCAGACGATCGAGCGTGTAGCTCACTCGGCCGCCTCGACACCTGCGATCCGGCGCGACTGTTCCGTCAGCGCCTCATAGCTTTCCTGCCAGTCGCTGGGGCCGTTGGATGGCGAGACCTGGACGGCCGTCACCTTGTATTCGGGGCAGCTGGTGGCCCAATCCGAATATTCGGTGGTGACGACATTCGCCTGCGTCGCGGGGTGGTGGAAGGTCGTGTAGACAACGCCCGGCGCAACCCGGTCCGTCACCGTGACGCGCAGCGTCGTCTCCCCCGCACGACTGGCGAGACGCGCCCAGTCGCCTTCTCTCAGGCCCCGCTCTTCGGCGTCGTGCGGATGGATCTCGAGCAGGTCCTCCGGATGCCAGACCGTGTTCGCCGTCCGACGCGTCTGTGCGCCCACATTGTACTGGCTGAGAATGCGGCCGGTGGTCAGCAGCAGCGGGAAACGCGGACCGGTCTTCTCGTCGGTCGGAATATAATCGGTGACGACGAACCTGCCCTTGCCCCGAACGAAGCCGTTGATGTGCATCACCGGCGTTCCCTCCGGCATTGCATCGTTGCAGGGCCATTGGACCGAGCCGAGTTCGTCGAGCTTCGCGAACGACACGCCGGCGAACGTCGGCGTCAGCCGGGCGATCTCGTCCATGATCTGCGACGGGTGAGTGTAAGACCAGCCGAGGCCGAGCGCGTTGGCGAGCTCTTGCGTGACTTCCCAATCCTCGAAACCGTTCAGCGGTGTCATCACGCGGCGAACCGGCTGGATCCGCCGCTCGGCATTGGTGAAGGTCCCATTCTTCTCGAGGAACGTCGAACCGGGCAGGAAGATGTGCGCGTAGTTCGCGGTCTCGTTCAGGAACAGGTCGTGGACGATCACGCATTCCATCGCCGCCAGCCCGGCCGCGACATGCTTCGTGTTCGGGTCTGACTGAAGAATGTCCTCGCCCTGTATGTACAGCGCCTTGAAGACGCCATCGACGGCGGCGTCGAGCATGTTGTTGATGCGCAGGCCCGGTTCGGGATCGAGCGGCACGCCCCAATCGTCCTCGAACATCCGGCGGAGCGACGCGTCGGAGATATGGCGATAGCCCGACAGCTCGTGCGGGAAGCTGCCCATGTCGCAGCTGCCCTGGACATTGTTCTGGCCCCGGAGAGGATTCACGCCGACGCCGGGCTTGCCGATGTTGCCGGTCGCCATCGCAAGGTTGGCGATCGCCATCACGGTCGAGCTGCCTTGGCTATGCTCGGTAACGCCCAGGCCGTAATAGATCGCCGCATTGCCGCCGGTGGCGTAAAGCCGCGCCGCCCCCCGAAGCGCGTCCGGCTCGACCAGAGTGACTGGCGCAAGCGCTTCCGGGCTGTGCCTCGGATCGCCGACGAACTCGGCCCATTCGCGATATTCGTTCCAGTCGCAGCGGTCTCGGATGAAGGCTTCGTCGGCGAGGCCTTCTGTCACGATCACGTGCGCCATCGCGGTCAGCACCGCGACGTTGGTGCCGGGCCTGAGCGGCAGATGGTAGGCGGCTTCGATGTGAGGCGCGCGAACCAGGTCGATGCGGCGCGGATCGGCGACGATCAGCTTTGCGCCCTGCCGCAGCCGCTGCTTCAACCGGCTGGCGAATACGGGATGCCCGTCGGTCGGATTGGCGCCGATGACCATCACCACGTCCGCCTGATCGACAGAGTCGAAATCCTGGGTGCCTGCAGAGGTGCCGAAGGTCGTCTTCAAACCATATCCGGTCGGGGAGTGGCAGACCCGCGCGCACGTATCGACATTGTTATTGCTGAACCCTGCGCGAACCAGCTTCTGGACCAGGAACGTCTCTTCGTTCGTGCAACGTGACGAGGTGATGCCGCCGATCGAGAGCCGGCCGTACGTCGCCTGAATCCGCTTCAGCTCGGACGCCGCATGGGCCAATGCTTCTTCCCAGCTCACCTCGCGCCACGGCTCGTCGATCGAGGCGCGGACCATCGGGTTCAGGATCCGCTCCTTGTGATTGGCGTAGCCCCAGGCGAAGCGACCCTTGACGCAGCTATGGCCGCGATTGGCCTTGCCATCCTTCCAGGGCACCATCCGGATCAGCTGCTCGCCCTTCATTTCCGCTCGGAAGGTGCAGCCGACGCCGCAATAGCCACAGGTGGTGACCGTCGCGCTCTCGGGCATGCCGAGCTCTTTCACGGTGCGCTCCTGCAGCGCCCCGGTGGGACAGGCCTGCACGCAAGCACCGCAGGAGACGCATTCGGAGGTGAGAAAATCGTCGCTCGGCAGGCCCGCCGAGACCTTCGAAGCGAAACCGCGCCCGTCGATCGTCAGCGCGAACGTGCCCTGCACTTCATCGCAGGCACGCACGCAGCGCGAGCAGACGATGCACTTGGCCGGGTCGAAATCGAAATAGGGATTGGAGCGGTCAATATCCTCGCACAGATGATTCTCGCCCGGCGCGTATCGAATTGCCTCCAGACCGACCGTCGCGGCCATCGCGGCAACCTCGCAATCGCCCTCAGCACAGGCGGTGCAGTCCGCAGGGTGATCGGTGAGATAGAGTTCCATCACGTTGCGGCGGAGCCGGTCCACCTGATCGCTCCGCGTGCGGACGGCCATGCCCTCGGCTACCGGCAAAGTGCAGGAAGCAGGCGTGCCCCGCACTCCGTCGATTTCGACCAAGCAGAGCCGACACGACCCGAACTGCTTCAGGCTGTCGGTCGCACAGAGCTTCGGGATCGCGAGGCCGGCTTCGGCCGCGGCGCGCATAACCGTCGTGCCGGCCGCAACCGTCACATCATATCCGTCGATCGTCAGCGTCACCGTACCGCTTGCGCGCGAGGCGGGCGTGCCGAAATCGGCCTGCGGTTCATAGCCCATGCCGTTGCTCCAATCGCGTCAGATCGTCGAGCGTGTTCACATTAGCAGGTTCGGCGGCAAGCTTCACGGCCCGCGCGCCGATGCGATCGGCAAAGGCGCGCACGGAATGAGAGTCGCTGCCGAGCAGAATCTCTTGCAGCGCACCGACGCCTGCTACTGGCCAGAGCCCGAGCACCGGCTGGCTGGCGACATAGGCAGGCGCGGGCGTCAGCCGGGCGCGGAGATCGTCGGGCAAGTCGACACTGTCGACGCCGGCCGTCAGCACGAGATCGAAGCCGCGCGCCACCGCATAGCGGAATGCGCCCGCAAAGCCACCGAGCGGTCCGCAGCCGGCACGCGGCCAATCGGGAACGCTCACCTGGCCTGGCTGATCGCGCCCGACAACCACGACTGCATCGCATTGGCGCGACAGTGCGGCGAGTGTGTGGGCGATCAGCGGTTGTCCGCGAAACGACGCCGCGGCCTTATCGCTGCCGAACCGGCGCGATTGGCCGCCCGCCAGCACCGCCCCCAAAACCGTCACCTCTCAAAATCTTGCGGAAAGTGAGTGATTGCGCTCATCACCGGATAGGGCGTGAAACCGCCCAACGCGCAGAGCGAGCCGAATTTCATTGTCTCGCACAGCTCTTCGACCAGGGCGAGATTGGCGGCACGATCCTCTCCGGCGATCACGCGCTCGATCGTCTCGCGGCCGCGGACCGCGCCCAGGCGGCAAGGCGTGCATTTTCCGCAGCTTTCGGCGGCGCAGAATTTGAAGGCGAACCGCGCCTGCTGGGCCATATCGGCGGTATCGTCGAACACCACGATGCCGGCATGACCGATGAGCCCGTCACGCGCGGCGAAGGCTTCATAGTCGAAGGGAATATCGAACAGCGTGGGCGGGAAATAGGCGCCGAGCGGCCCGCCGACCTGGACCGCCTTGACCGGCCGCCCTGACGCGGTGCCGCCACCAATGTCGTACACCAGTTCGCCAAGCGTCAGGCCGAATGCAGCCTCAAACAGCCCGGCATGTTTTACGTTGCCGGCCAACTGGATAGGCATGGTTCCGCGCGAGCAGCCCCTCCCGAAACCGGCATAGGCTTCGCCGCCGTGGGCAAGGATCCAGGGCACGGCCGCAAGCGTCAGCACGTTGTTGACGGCCGTCGGGCAGCCGAAGAGGCCCTCAACTGCCGGAAGCGGAGGCTTGGCGCGCACTTCGCCACGCCTGCCCTCCAGCGAGTTCAGCAGCGAGGTCTCCTCGCCGCAGACATAAGCGCCGGCGCCGACGCGGACCTCGATCTCGAACGGCGCGATCAACGGCGCGGCAAGGCGGGCGGCAGCCTCCATCTTGGCGATCGCATGCGGATATTCGGAACGGATATAGACGTAGCCCCTGCCCGCCCCGACCGCGAGGCCGGCGATCGCCATCCCCTCGATCAGGCAGAACGGATCGCCTTCCATCAGCATCCGGTCCGCGAAGGTTCCACTGTCGCCCTCGTCGGCGTTGCAGACGATGTATTTGCGCGCGCCCGTCGCCTGGCGGACCGTGGTCCACTTGATCCCGCACGGAAATCCCGCACCGCCACGGCCGCGCAGGCCCGAAGCCGTAACATCTTCGAGGATCGCAGCGGGGCCGATCGCACGCGCGCGCTCAAGTCCCGCCCAGCCACCGGTCGCAGCATAGTCGTCGAGGCTCAGCGACCGTGTCCTGCCGGCTCGCGCAAAGGTCAACCGATCCTGGCGGACCATGAACGGATGCTCGGCAATGGCGCCGACCCGCTTGTGCTCCAGTTCGCCCCTGAGCAGCGCCTCCAGGTCGGACGGGTCCACCGGACCATAGCCAGTCCGGCCGTCCGCCGACTCGATCTCGACCAGCGGCTCCAGCCAATGCAGGCCCCAACTGCTCGTGCGTATCACCTTGAGTCCAAGCGCTTCGGCGCGAGCGGCGACCCGATCGGCACCGCATGCGACAGCTGCGGCATCGTCGGAAATGAACAGCCTCACGCGATGGTCTCGATCAGAGCGTCGAGCGCGTCCGGGTCGAGTCGGGCGTGAACCGTATCCCCAACCATCGCCGAAGGCCCGACCGAGCACAGGCCCAGACAATAGACGGGCTCGACCTTGACCCGGCCCGAGGACCGCTCCTCGGCCCGGCGCGCAAGCGCCTCGCCGCCTCGCGCCTGGCAAGCCTCAGCCCGGCACAGCTTCAGGACGGGAAGCGGCTCCGGCGCACGGCGAAAATCGTGATAAAATGAGACCACGCCGGAGACTTCGGCGCGGCTGAGATTGAGCGCCTGGGCGATCCGCCGGACATCGGCTTCGCCGATATAGCCTTGCTCGCGCTGCACGTCGTGCAGGATGGGCAGGAGCGGCCCTTCCCGAGCAGCGTGCCTGACGACAATCTCCTCGAGCGCAGATGCAAGCATCAGGCGCCCCATTTCAGGCGTGACTGGCTCGGCCGGCGGAAAGGCTCCGTTTGGTCCATCGAGACCGGCTAAGCTAACGGCGCTCGATCACACCGCAGGCGATCCGTCCACCGCTGTTGCCGCTCGGATCGGTTCGGTAATCGTCGGCGTCGGCGTGGATGATTACGGCCGCACCGTCCGCATCCAAAAGGCCCGAAAGCGACCCCTGGGGCACGGTGAACCGAACCATCCCGCGACCGTCGGCGCCGACGACCAGATTGGGAAGGTCGCCAGCATGTGCGCCCTCGGGATTGTCTCGGCCGTGTTGCTTCATCATCGGGTTCCAGTGCGGGCCGGCCGATTTGAAATCCGGCGGATCGCAGCGGCCTACGGCGTGCAGATGAACGCCGTGCGTGCCGGCCGGCAGGGCTTCGCCCGAGATCCGCACCTCCAGGCCGCCTGACGTTTCGACGAAGGTCGCACTCCCTCGGGCCGCGCCGGTCGCGTCTGCCAGCGATGCATGGGCGCCCCCGGCCGACGGAGCCGATGAACTCATCTCGGTCGAGCAGCCCACCGCAAGGAGGGAAAGCGGAATAAGAGCGAGCGCGCGCGGCATGGAGGCCTCCGAAGCTGTCCGATCGGAGACTTATCGACGAGCCTACGCGTAAGGACAAGGCGCGCAAAAAGAAAAGGGCCGGTCGTTTCCGACCGGCCCCAATCAGTTGGCCGAAGCCTCAGGCTTACATGCCCGAACCAGGCCCGTAGGTGATTTCCACACGGCGGTTCTGCAGTTCGCGGACACCGTCCGCGGTCTGCACGCGCAGGTTGGTCTCGCCGAAGGCCTGCGTCGTGATCACGCCATCGGCAATGCCGTGGCTGGTCATGTACGCCTTCACCGAGTCCGCACGACGCTGGGACAGGCCGAGGTTGTAGCGCGGCGTACCCGACGTATCGGTATAGCCCGCCAGCATGACCTGGGCGTTGCCGCAGTTCTGGTAAGCCGACACTGCGTTGTCGAGGATCGATGCCGCTTCGGGCGTAATGTCCGACTTATCCCATTCGAAGAACACGATATACGGTCCCGGCGTGCACACCACGGCCGGCGGCGGAGGCGGCGGAGGCGGAGGCGGCGGAGGCGGCGGGGGAGGCGGCGGCGGCGGAGGCGGCGGAGGCGGCGGCGCACCGAAGTTGTAGGTCAGGCTGCCGAGCAGGCTGTGCGACCGGAAGCGGCCGGTAACCTGGTCACCCGTCGCTCCGACAAGCCGCAGGCGCGACGCGTTGAAAAAGCGATACTTCAGCCCGACGTCGATATTGTCCGTCAGCGGCGCCCGAACGCCCGCGATGCCCTGCCACGCGAAGCGCGTGTCGGAATCGTCGAGGAAGTTGAAGCCCGGATTGATCGAGTAGTTGCTGAACTTCACGCGAGCAACACCGGCACCACCGCCGATATAGCCCGAGATGCCCGTTTCGTCGCCGAAATCGAGCAAGCCATTGACCATGAAGCTGAGCGCGGAAGACGACGAGCCGCCGACCTTGTTGTAAAGAAGGTTGGCCGGGGCAGTACCCGTGCTCGATACCGGCACAGGGAGCGTGCTCTCATAGGCATTGAGATCGGCACGCTTGTATCCAACCTCGGCCTCGAGGCGGAACACGCCGAAGTCATAGCCGACAATGCCATCGACGTCGTAGCCATAGTCATGGTTGGCAGTCGCCGTGCCCGGCACTGCAGTCGCGCCCGTGCCGCGGCTCAGGTTGAACGTGATGTCCTCAACGATCATCGCGCCGCCTTCGACGCCGATGTACCACGACTTGTCTCGCGCCAACGAGGGCGAGGCAATCGCCGTGGAGGCCAGCGCCATCGCAATGGCAAGCTTCCGCATAGAAATCCCCTTTCTTGGTGTCACTCGGACAGCGAAAACTCACTATCGGCTGCATTGTTTCGGTGCAAGCCCGCATTTGTCGAAACTGTTGCATAAGTGTCACAGGCGTGACGCTTTTCTGCGGATCGGATCGGAATGGAAATGGCCTGCTCAGGTGTCGATTAGGCCGTGCGCGATCAGCCGATCGAGGATGGCAGTGATCGCGGATCGCGCCTCAGCGTCGACCACGCTGCCGCCGGTGGGAGGCATCACGGCGGCTTCACGCGCCCCGAGCACCTGTAGATCATTGACCATCACGCGCGCCGCGCGAGCTGCGCCGATCGTCCAGCCATCCGCCTCGCGAACCGCCCAGAGCTGCTGATCCTGCACCCAGACTATCATCCCTTCCCTGCCGGCCAGAAAACGCCAGCCGCTTTCGGTCCAGCATGCCAGCGCGCCGGCGCGATCCACCCACGCGCCCGTTGGTGCATCGCCAAGGATCCAGCATTCGCCGATCACGGGTGTCGACGGCGGCGTCTCGATGCCCGCACTCTTCGCCGCGGCGGCAATCCCCATGTCGATAAGCGCAAGCGCTTCATTGTGCGTCAGCTCCTTTTGCGCTTGCCCCGCCGCGAGGAAGGGCAGGGCCAGTCGGGCGCTCTCCAGGCTCATAGTGTCTCTCCTACAATGTGAGGGTGATCGCCGCTGCCCGCGAAGCAGCGCTGGTGCCGATCTGGACGACCGATATCGTCACAGTGGGGCCGACGCTCGCATCAACGGAGACGTCTGCGGCAGCATAGTCGAAGCCGGCGCTGCCGAGTTCGTAGCTTCGCTCGGTGCCATCGGCGCGCATGATCGTGAGGCGATAGCGCTCGCTGTCCTCGCCCAGAGGGGCATCGCTGGCGTCCAGCCACGACCAGCCGACACGGCTCTCGCGAATCCAGTGCAGCGCAAATCCACCGTCGTCCCGACGCTCTGCAGAGACGTGAACCGGTGGCGGCGGCCGCAACGCCTCGCCAATGGCCGCCGCGCTTGCGACCACGGGTATCGGATCGCCGATCCCTGATGCGAGTATCTGCACATCGGCGCCCGCAGCGCTGAGCGGTGGGTCATAAGCAAACAGCGTCTCCGGCTCGATCAGGACGAACCGATCGCCGGCCGCATGTTCGACTGCGGCCCACCCCGTTCCCCGTCGTCCGCGCATCAGCTGCGAGAGGCGCCAGCATCCCTCGCCCAGCGGAGCGGCGCGCCCGAACTGGATCAATTCATTGCCGACCAGCGCGAGGTTTGCCCCGCCGATCAGCCGGTCCGGATCGGCGTCCTCGAGCTGCATCTCATTGTGCAGCAACTGGACGTCCAACTTATGTGCGGTGTCGAGCAGCGCTTCGCCTGCGGGCGGCAGCGCCGAAATCGTTGTGCCGATCACCGCCGGAGCTGCAGTGCCGCCGATGCCGGCCCAGCTCGCACCTCCATCGAGGCTTGCCATCAGGGTCGCGCGTCGCCAACCGGGTGAGGCGCCGGCGGCCGCGATGTAGAGGCGGGGCGTTGTCGGCGCACTGTCGGTCAGGTTCGGCAGATCGAGCAGGTGGAGGACGGTCGGTCCATGCACCCGGTCGGGCGCCGTGACGTTGCGCCCGGGCTCGGCCGGCTGGACGGCCATGCTCTCAATCGCCACCCTCTTCAGGTCGAGCCGCACGCCTTCGCGATCGATGCTGCGCGCCGTCACGCGCCAGAGCCCGGCCTGGTCGGCCACGCGAACGATCGCACCCGGCGAGAGCGGCAGCCGTGCCCAGCCGCATTTCACCGATTGCTGCCCGCGCTCGCGCACGCGCCGCGCCAATGCCGCTTCAGCCAGTGCGCGCGCCTCGCCGGCTTCGAGCGAGGCAGCAAGCTCGATGCGATCCGTGCGCCGTCCAGCCGGCCGCCGAGCCTGCTGGACACCGGCCTGATAGTCGCGCGCCGGTTCGTAATAGCTGAGCGCGAGAAGGCCCGGCACCTCACTGTCCGCTGCCAAAGTCTCGCTTCGCGCTTCAGCCAGCTCCTCCGCATCAAGGACGAACGGCTCATCCAGATCTTCAACCATGCGGAGCCCATCGTCTTCCGTGCGGAGGATGATCGGCACGGCCTGGCCGAGCGTTTCGACCACCGCCCGCACACTGTCCCCGGAAGCCGCAAAGCCGCGCAGTGCCGTGCCGCCGCTGGCGACCAACGCGTCCCCGCTCAACTCGGCCAGGATTGGACCGAGAGGGGTCGGGCCCGAATCTGCCTCGATCTCGAAGCTGAGCGATGGGATGCGGTTCCCGAAGGGACCGAGCGCCATGTTCTCGAAAACGGCATAGGCGCACCCGCGATAGGCCGGCGTTCCGTTCAGGCCCTCCGCGGAGGCGATAAACGGATCAGCATCCTGATCTTCGTCGCCCAGGTGAAGCCGAAACGCCGTCTCGCTCTTCCAATCGCCGGCGATGCCCCGCAGCAGATTCCCATCGGCCCAAATCCGTCCGACCGACCGGATGGGCCGAGCTGACAGCAGCACTGCAAAGGATGCGGTATAGCTGTACGTCGTGGTGGACGGCCGGCCCTTGCCGCCGCCCTGCTTCGATCGGTGCTCGACCAGGTCGGTCGCCCAGATCACCGTGCCGGCGACGCGCATCGTGCCGAACAGCTTCGGGATAGGAGCGCCATAGCTCGACATCTGGATCTTCAGATCCTGCAGTCGCGGTCCTTCGCGGCCTTTGAGTTTGAAAATCTGCGCATCAATCGACTGGCCAATCAGGGCTCCCACGGCGCGGCCCGCGGGGCCAAGCACCGACCCCGCGGCCATCAGAACAAGCGTCGCCATAGTCCCAAAACCTCCCATTCCGGCGCGCCCGGCCGTTCGACAACCCGTCGCAGCGCGGCATCGGCGTGAACGATCCCGCGTCGGGTCCGGATCGCCAGGTGCAATTGCGCCGGCCCGGCCCGCATCAGCATCACGTCGCCGGGCGCTTGTTCATCGACATGCACAAGCCCGGCAGTCTCGATCAGCGTCGAAACGGCCGCCACATCGCCGCCTCGCAAGGCGTATCCGTTCGGCGCCTCCACACCGGTCGCAAGCGCCACCAAGCCAACACAATCGAGGCCGGTCGTCGCATGCCATGCAGCAACAGATGCGACGCGACCGTCTCCACCAGCCCCTGGCCGCCCGACTGCGCTGCAATCAGCCGCGCCACCTCCGGTTCGGAGCAGGCGAGCGGTGCCGATCCGACGCTTTCCGCCACCAGCCGCACCGCGCGCTGCGCGATCGGGTTCAGCGCATAGGCATCCCGTACCTGCGCTTCGTAAGAGCGCGGCCATTCCCCGTTCCCGAACGCAAGGCCGAATCCGCGCGCCAGCGCCGGCCGCGCGTTGCCATGCGCCGCCTTCTTCCCGAACCATCTCATGCGAAGCCTTTCGCCAGACGAGAAACGGCCCGGCAGTGGGTGTCGGGCCGCGACTCACAGTTCTTCAGCGTGGCCTCTTAGTGGCGATTATGTAGTTTACACACCCAGCAATCCAGCCAGACCTAGTGCCACTCCGTAGAACAGCGCTCCAGCGACGATCGCCGCCGCCGCCCACCATTCCATGGCTTCAGCGCGCGCTTTCCAATTCGGTTCACGGTCCACGCCCCAAGCGTAAGCACAACAGCGGGCATGTAGGACAGACCTAGCGGCGACCTTGGCATTCCTTGAAAGCGTATGCGCGATAATCAACTCGGTCTTCGGATTTCGCGTTCGGGTTTTGTTGGTCCCAGGCTGCCATCTGCGCATCAACGCATTTCTCCGCGTCCGATTTCATGCACCCACTTAGGACAATGGCTAGCGGCAGTGCGCATAGAACGCCCCTCACTCCGGCTTCTCCACCGTTTTGGCAGTAACCATGACTCGACTCCCCCTCAGAATGCGATAGCTTCCCAGCACATTAGCGCTCGGGGGAGCACTCGCAATGGCATCTGAAGGCCCAAAGGAAATCAGTCTTTCCGCTAATCGAATCAGTATCTTAGCGCAGAATTCGAGCCAAAAGGAAATCAGTCAGGAATTGCCACTCGGCATCGAAAAGAGCGGCGATTTCGGCGAGATTGGTATGGGAGTTCTCTCCGATGGAACCCCATATCTAAACCAGCGTGGCCTAGCGATCCTGTGCGGTGTCGAAAACGCCCACATTGGCACAATAAGCTCCCAATGGAACGAGACCGAACCAAAGCCGCGCATTGCCAAGATCAAGGCAATCCTAGAGCAATCCGGCCTCACGGCGTCATCGGCCCATGTCGAGATCACTCATGTAGGCCGCACTCATTTCTGCTACCCCGCGAGCGTCTGCCTCGCGATCCTTGAGTATTACGCCTTTGACGCGGGTGCGAACGTTCAAGAGCAAGCCAGGCAGAACTTCCGTCTGCTGGCCGGGTCGAAGCTCCGCGACATGATCTATAGTCGCGTCGGATATGACCCAACCGGAGCCGATCGCTTCAAGAAGTGGCATGATCGCATCGCGCTTAACTACCAATCCGCCCCGCGTGGACACTTCCATGTGTTTAATGAGGCTCACACGATCATCTATGAGCTTGTCGTTGCTGGCGCGCAGATCGGCGAAAAGACTGTCGTGGACATTTCAATAGGTCAGCATTGGGGCCGCCACTGGGAAGACAACGGCCTAGAGCGCCATTACGGTCCCCGACAGAAATATCCGCATCGCTACCCCGACGATCATCCGCAAGCGCGCTCAAACCCTCAGGAGTCATGGTGCTACCCGCTCGCTGCCCTAGGGGCATACCGCCAGTGGCTTCAGGACAGCTACATCGATGGCGGCAAGTTTGCGGGATATTTGGACGGCAAGGTCAAGAAGGGCGATCTAGCGCCCTCTGTCGCCCAACTGGCCATTGCGACGATAGCGCCCGCCCAGATCACTCGGGCGTAGGCCTACCTTCAACGGGCTTGTGCTTCACAAGCTTCCGGAGCCTGTCCTTGAAGCGCTCCGGATCGTCATCCGTCTCTAGCTGGCGGGCGGCTTCCTTGAACTTGTCGAGTTGACTCTGATCGGAGTTAGATTCAGCTGTCATATTCATGCCCGGTTTTTGCCCACCCCAAGACTACGTCTTTTTCGCGGACGAAGCAGGTATTTCGAACGATCGATTTACGGTCGTGGGCGGCGTTTGCGTCCGCAGCGCTATCATACCATTTCTGCATGCGAATATCGAGGCATTCCGGGTCAAGCACAATATGCGTGCTGAGCTGAAATGGTCAAAGGTATCCAACCAAAAAAGCTCAGAATACACCGCTCTGGCGGAGTTGTTCTTCGCGCTGAATAATTCGAACCATATCCATTTCCACGCCCTGGTGTTCGACAGCCATAAGGTTGATTTCAGTCGCATCGGCGAACGTGACCACGACAAGGTTCTATCGCGCCTGTATTACCAGCTTCTCGTTCACAAATTCGCGAAGCTATATCCTAATGACGTTGGCATGTGCGTCTGTCTCGACCACCGGAACAGCAGCACACCGCTGGAAGATTTACGACGCATGATCAATGCTACCCTCGCTCGCGATCATGCCATCCCCCACAATCCAGTAAAACAACTTGTATCGCAGGACTCATGTGACGACGACATCCTGCAGCTTAACGACGTGATCTTGGGTGCGGTCTGCGCGGCGAGGAACAGCAAGCATTTGCTGGTCGAAACTCGCGCGGCAAAGCGCGACCTGGCTCAGTTCGTGCTGGAAAAGAGTGGCCTTAGGTCGTTTGAAAACAACAGCCCAAGAAGCGTACACCGCTTCACGGTGTGGAACTTTAACGGCGGCGGCAGGGGGTAATGAGGCCCTAGATGCCTATGACACCAAGCCTTCGGCTTGGGGCCCCGGCTTACCCTTCTCCTGACATCATCAGGATTTTCGGCACCTAGTGACCTCAACCGGCCATATAAGCGATTCGCATGAGCTTGTCAATTTAACTCTTGACAAAAACTGACGAATCTGACTCGCGCGTTAAGCAAAACCTCAAACTCAACGCCTACGGGCTAACCTCGTTCCGGTCAATTGCTGTCAAGAGTTATTTTTTGCGCGACGGCGAAACCTTGGCAGTGGAATCGGCAACTCCAATTGGCTCGCCACCTTAGGCGAGTTCACAAGGCCCCTGATAAGTGAGGCGTTTACCGCCGATGCCGGACAGGGCGTTACGGGCCCGCTGACGGTCATCAACACCATTGGCGATGCGGTTGTTATAGCGGAACTCAAACTCCGCCAGATAGCGGTGCAGGTGCTGTTCGCCACAGTGCTGATAGACGCCCTTCATGCCACGCTTGAAGATCGAGAACGCGCCTTCCACCGTGTTGGTGTGGATCGTGCGATCCTCGTAATCGACGTACTGGCCGATGCCGTGCAGCGTCGTGCCGTGCTCGGCGAACTCCTTGCCGATCTTGGAATACATACGGGCTTCGTCCGTCATTAGGCGGGCTTCGCGGCTGATGTTGGCGCGCACGATGGGGTGAACCTCGTCGGCGCGGAAGCGGTCGAACGTGAACGTCCGCATGGTGCGGGTGTCGCGATCGACCAGCGCCAGAACGCCGAACTTGTGAGCGTGACCGCCGCCCGTGTTGCGGGTGCGGCCCTGCTTCACGCCGAAATAGGTTTCATCGACCTCAACAGCGCCACCGTTAGAGCCAAAAGGGGCAAGGTCGCCCGAGCGCATGGCTTCGCGGATGCGGTGAGCCAGGAACCACGCCGTCTTGTATTGAACCTCCAGAACGCGGGCGAGCTGGTGAGCGGAAATGCCCTTCTTGCTCGACACCATTAAATGAGCGGCCTGTAGCATCTTGTGCAGCGGCATGCGCGCATGCTCGAACACGGTGCCAACCTTGACCGTGAACTGCTTGCGGCACTCGCCACACTTTTTCAGGCCGTGGCGAACGACGCCTTCCGGGTTCTTCACGCTCGGCTTGGAGCGAACGCCGGACAGGTCATACACGCGGCCACCGACAACACCGCAATGCGGGCAAACAACCCCATCGGCCCAAACGATGCTCTCCAGAAACGCTAAGGCCTTAGCTTCGTCGTGGAAGTGGGGAGAGGAAAGAACCGACATGGTGAGAACCCTTAGTTGATGGGCTTCTTATACCCTCAACCGATGGGTTTGTAAACTACATAATCGCGCTCTTAGTGCCAGATCATCGTCACGATGGGCGTTATTATACTTCCCGTACCCAGTCAGATTAGCTTGGGTTGATCTGGCTCCGCGGCTTGCGGCGGGGTGGGTTTGGAAACCTTTCTGTAAGCGGTGTTGCTCGTACGCGTACCCGGAACTTGCTCAATCAGGCCTTTGTCGACCATCCGCCCAAAGATGATTTTGACCTGATAGTCCGCTCTAATGTGCGTAATTGCCCTAGCTTGGGAGTTCTTGATCGTTTCGTGGGTTGCCAGAGCTCATCGGAGATGCGCTCAATTTCGATTGGCACGTTTCAACCTTCGAAAGTTTTCGCCGGAAACATTCGAACATCTAGATAGATCGAATGATGCAGGCGAATCCTTTCGAAGGTTATGGCCTCTTCCGTTCCTTCCGGACGAGAGCGTCGAGCCCTCTTTCCGCGTCGGTGGGGCTGAGTTCGCCAGCGTCGATCATTGCTTGCGCGTCGCGTCGGAAGCGCTCGCTCTGCTCCGCCTCGCTTTCGGGAACCTTCTTCTTCGGCATGGCCCTCAGGCTCCGATGTGAGATTGCCTATAGGTGAGGCGCTTGCCGACGATGCCTTTCAACATGGTGTCGGTGCGATCGGCATCGTTGAAGCCAAGCGCCACGCGGTTGCTATAGCGGAAATCGAACTCCGCCAGATACCGGTGAAGATGCTTCTCCGCGCAATGCTGGTAGATGCCCCGCATCCCGCGCTTGAAGATGGAGAAGAAGCCTTCGACGGTGTTGGTGGTCACGTCGCCGCGAACGTAGATGCCAGCGCCATGCAGCACGGTATCGTGCGCGGCGAACTCGCGACCAACGGCGGCGTACAGGCGGCTTTCGTCGGTGGTGAGCTTGGCTTCCTTGGCGACGTTGGCGCGGACGATCTGCGCCACCTGATCGCGCTGAAGCGAGTTGGCCGGGAACGAGCGAGCCTTGCCGCTGTCACGGTCAACAAGCGAGACAACGCGCATTTTGTGCTGCGAACCACGCTCGCCAGCTTCGCGGACGTAACCGGCCTTCTGACCGATGTAGGTTTCGTCTGCTTCCACGCGTCCACCGCTGGTGCCGAGCAGATCAAGGCCACCGTCGCGCATTGCTTCGCGGATGCGGTGCGACATGAACCAGGCGGTCTTCAGGGTGACGCCTAGGGTGCGGTGCAGCTGGTTCGAGCTGATGCCCTTCTTGCTACCGGCAACGAGATACATCGCCTGAAGCCAGATGCGCAGCGGAACGTGGCTGCTCTCAAAGATGGTGCCGACCTTCACGGTGAACGGCTTGCGGCACTGGTAGCACTTGTAGGTGCCGATCCGGGTGGACTTTCCGCCCATCTTACCGATGCGGTCAATGCCACCGCAATGCGGGCACACCGGACCTTCCGGCCACACGCGCGCTTCTACGAAGGCGTAAGCCGCTTCTTCGTTGTGGAAGTGTGGTGCAGAAAGTGCCGACATGGTACAAGGCTCCCTAATGAGAACCTTCTACCGAGCGCAGTTGGGTACGTCAAGTATAATATCGCGGTCACGATGTCAAGTGAATTTAACCAATGTGGTTATTACAAGCTAACCGCCCGCACGTCGCGTGAACTCGATCGTCACCAGCGGCACCTCGCCTTTGCGGGTCAGCGCGACCGATCGGAACACGCGCTTGTCGCCCTTGAACTCCTCGGTCGCCAGCATCCGCATGTGCCGGCCGTCGGCCTGCGCCACGTCCGCGGTCCAGGTCAGCGTGTTCGTCTCCGGATCCCAGCGGCCATCGTCGAAGCGGATCTGCTGGTCGTTATTGTCGACCCAGATTCCCTTGTAGCGGCCGGTCACGCGGTCGAAGCCCCAGACGCCGGTTCCCTGATAAGGTGTGCCCTCCACCGCAAAGCGGTTCAGCATCCACATGCCGCCGGATCGCAGCTCATTCTCCTGCACGCCTTTCGCGTGCTGGTCGGGCTTGCCCGGCTCTTGCGAGGGAAATGTGATCGCGGCGTCCCACACGCCCTGCTCGCGCGCGACGATGTCCAGTTCGGCAGGCGTCACGGCTGCGGCCGGCATGGCGATGGCGGCCAGCGCCGCGGCAAGAAGGCTCTTCATGGGCAGCCGGCTAGCGGCGCAAAGAAAAAGCCGCGCCCCGGTTGCGACCAAGGCGCGGCTTCGATCTACGAACCTGCGTGGCTCAGGCAGCCGCCGCGGTCGGCTCCTCGGCCGGGGTCGGGCGCTTGTCGAACACTTCGTCGATCAGCCCGAATTCCTTCGCTTCCGACGCCGACATGAACTTGTCGCGGTCCATCGCCCGCTCGATCTCCTCGAGCGGCTTGCCGGTGTACTTGGCATAGAGCTGGTTGAGGTCGTGCCGCATGCGCAGGATCTCGCGAGCCTGGATCTCGATATCCGCGGCCATGCCCTGCGCGCCGCCGGACGGCTGGTGGATCATGATCCGGCTGTTGGTCAGCGCGACGCGCATGCCGGGCTCGCCAGCCGACAGCAGGAAGCTGCCCATCGACGCCGCCTGGCCGATGCAGACCGTGCCGATCCGCGGCCGGATGTACTGCATCGTGTCGTGGATCGCCATGCCCGCCGTGACCACGCCGCCCGGGGAGTTGATGTACATGTAGATGTCCTTCTTCGGGTTCTCGGACTCGAGGAAGAGCAGCTGGGCGGTGATCAGCGAGGCCATATGGTCCTCGACCTGGCCGGTCACGAACACGATCCGTTCGCGCAGCAGGCGGGAATAGATGTCGAAGCTGCGCTCGCCCCGGTTCGACTGCTCGATGACGATGGGAACGAGCGCGTCGTGGATTTGACCGTTCTCGAACGGATTGTTCATGGGGAAATGCGTCCTTCGTAGGTGTTCAGACCCCCTACATCGGACGGAAGGTGAAGGCGTTCAAGCCCCCCAAAAAAGCCGCTCCCCCTTAAGGGGAGGGGTTGGGGTGGGGCTTGTCTCATCGCCCCACCCGGCATTCTCATCACATCTTATAGCTGATCCGCGCGTACCCGAACTGGCCCGGCACATCGTAAGTGGTCGGGTCAAAATTGTTCAGGCTGCACGAGAAGCACGGCGGCGGATCCTGGTTGAACACATTGTTCACGCCGATCGTGAAGGCGAACCGGTGCTGGGCAAATCCCGGCGTGAAGGTCAGCTGCACGTCGCCATAGAAGCGGCTGTTGAGCCGGTTGGTGACGATCGGGGTTGAGAACGGATCCCGCACTTCGGTCACGCCGGCGATATACCGGCCCGTGAACGACGCCGCGATCGTGTCGTTCAGCGACCAGTCGATCGTCGCATTCCCCTTGAACTTCGGGAATGCCTGGTCGGGGCTGCCGCGCTCGGTGCCCCTGCGGTCGATCACCACGAAGCCGTTCGACGCGGTCAGGACGTAATGGAGCAGCCAGCTTGCGTTGGCAGCCAGTCCGAACGTGCCGATGCCCGTCTCCGGCGTCCGGTAGAGGGCGGTCACGTCGATGCCGCGCGTGCTGATGCTGTCCAGGTTCTGCAGCGTCCCGCTGATCTGGTTGACGAAGCCGTTCTTGGTCCGGACCACCAGCGCACAGCTGGCTGCATCGCCGCGCACTGCACAGTTGCTGAGCGTCAGGTTGGGATCGACGACGCCGATCGCCTTCTTGACGCGGATGTCATAATAATTCGCCTCGATGCTGAAGTTCGACGCAAAGCCGCTGTTGCGGGCCCAGAGCGGCGCATAGACCGCTCCGAACGTGATATTGCGTGACGTCTCCGGCTTCAGGTTGATGTTGCCCTGCGTGATCACCGGCAGCTGGCCCGGCGGTTCGGCATAGCTGCCGTCGGCCGGCACTCCGGTCGCGATGCAGTTCGCGCGAACCGTCGCATTCGTTTGGAACTGACCGGAGGCATCGCTGGTGCAGGGATCGACGACCGGCAGGTCAAAGCGCGAGCGGCCGCCGAACAGCTCGCCCAGGCTGGGCGCGCGGAAACCGGTCGTATAGGCGCCCCGGAACAGCAGATCCTCGATCGGCTTCCACAGCCCCGTCGCGGTGAAGGTCGTCTTGGATCCGCTGATTGAATAGCGCGAATAGCGGGCCGCGCCGTCGAATTCGAGCGAGTAGAAGAACGGCGTGTCTTTCAGGATCGGAACGCGCACCTCGCCGTAAACTTCGTCGACATGGTAGCGCCCCGCCGCCGGCTGGGCGGGAATGTCGGCGCCCAGGCCGGCCGCCACGATCGGGTCGGGCGTGAAGCTCGCGATCTGGATGCGGTGCTCATAGCCGACCGCAAAGCCCAGCGGCCCTGCCGGCAGGTCGAGCAGGTCGCCGCTCAGGTTCGCCGTGTAATCGTAAAGCTGCTGGTTGCTCTTGTCGCGTTCGGTGAAAGCGATGAAGTCCAGCATTTCAGGCGTGATCGAGCCCAGGCCGCCGAACAGGTTCAGCGGCACGCACGGCGCGGTGCAGTTCGCGATCGGCCCGATCGCCTGCGCGACGCGGTCCGCCCGCACGTTGCCGGTAAAGCTCTGGTGCGCATCATTGATGCCGAACGACGCATTCAGGTCCCAGAACCACTTGTGATTGCCGACGTCGAACGAGCCGTCCAGTGTCGCGGTCGCCGACATCGTGTTGACGCGCTGGTTGAAGGTGCGCTGCCCGGCCTCGACCAGACGGCGCGCCACGAACGAATAATTCGGCGTCCTGCCGTTCGACGTGCCGTTCGGGTTCAGCCCCGATTCCAGCGTGACGCCGAACGGGTTGAACGGGTTTGTCGCGTCGAATGACAGCGTGTCAAACAGGCTCCCCGCGCCGTTGCCGGCGTCAGGCCCGATAAACAGCGGCTCGAATGCCGCCTGGTTCTGCGAATTGCGGCGATTGTAGAGCGCCTTCACCCGGAAATTGACGCTGTCCGACAGTTCCTGACGGAAGCTCAGCCACGCGCCGTACCGCTCTGATGGCGTCAGCAGGTAATTGAACGGCGCGAAGTTGAAGCGATCGGCCGAGGTAAAGGGCCGCAAATCGGCGAGGGTCGGATGAGCGTTCGGCGGGTTGGAGATCGTTTGGTTGCCGAAGCTGGTCAGGAAACGTCCGTTGACCGCCGCACTGCTGCAGCCGCCGATCGCGTCGGTGCAGCTGGTCTGGCCCGGGTTCGGGAATCGCGAAATGGCACGATCTCCCGAACGCACCGGGTCCTGCTTCACATAGCTCGCGCCGAACACCAGGTTCGTGGTCTCGCCCTTGATGCCATAGCTCACGTCCGCGTTGAACGTGTCGCCGTCGCCCTGGCGGAACGCGCCATACTGGGCAGAGGCGCGCAGTCCCTCCTGCTGCGCCACCGTGATGATGTTGACCACGCCCGCGATCGCATCCGAGCCATAGAGCGGAGACGCGCCCGCCTGCAGCACTTCGATCCGTTCGACCATGCTCGCCGGAATCGCGTTGATGTCGACGGTCGCGGGAATGCCGCTGGCGCTCGTGCCGTTCACGAAGCGCAGGCCGTCGACCAGCACCAGCGTCCGCTTGGCAGCCAGATAGCGTAGGTCGATCTCGGCCGATCCGGCGCCGACGCCGCCGCCATCGGGCGGGTTGCCCAGATTGCCGCTGTTGTTGACCTTGGAGTTCAATCCACCCGACGCGCTCGGCAGCCGCTGCAGGATGTCCGCGACCGACGACAGGCCCGTCTGCGCGAGCGACGATTGGTCGAGCGTGACGACAGGTGAGCTCTGGTCCAGCGGATCGCGGCGGATGCGCGATCCGGTGACGACGATGGTCTCTTGCGGTCCGGCCTCGGCGGCCGTGTCCACCGGCACTTGCGCGAGCGAAGGGCTCGCAGTGAACGTCATCAGGACAGCAAGCGCCGTCCCGCCAAGCAGAGTGGCTGGTCGATTCATACATCCTCCCACCTCCGCAGCATTGCGATGCGGAGTCCCGGGACAGGACATAGATGCGACGAGACTCGCGCGGAAGCGGGCGTCCGCTGCCATTGATCGATTCCTGCAACATTGTTGCAAGAAAGTAACAAACGCGGCCGGCGCTCCTGAGCAGGAGCGCCGGCGCGGTGATTTTATTTCGCGGCGGTTTTCTTCGCCCGCTTCGGCTTGGCAGCTGCGGCTTCGGCGGCCGCTTCCTCGCTGACCGCCGCTTCGGGAGCAGGGGCCGCCTTTTTCGCTGCGGCCTTCTTCGGCTTGGCGGGCGCCTCGGCCTGAACCGCCCCCGCGTCGGCTTCGCTCTTCGCGGCCGGCTTCTTGGCCGCGGCCTTCTTCGCCTTGGGCGCGGCCGGCGCGTGGTCGTGGTCGTGATGGTCATGGCCGCAGCCCGGACCGTGCACGTGCCCGTCTTCGTCCGCCTCGATCTCGGCCTCGATTTCCGCCCGGGTGACGGTCCGATCCGTCACGTCGGCCTTCGCGAACAGGAAGTCGACGACCTTGTCTTCGAACAGCGGCGCGCGAAGCTGCGCGGCCGCCATCGGCTCTTGGCGGATATATTGAATAAAGCGGTCGCGATCCTCGGGCCGATACTGCTGGGCCGCCTGGGCGATCAGCCGGTTCATTTCCGCCGACGTGATCTCGACGCCGTTCTTGGTGCCGATCTCCGACAGCAGCAGGCCTAGGCGCACGCGGCGCTCGGCGATGCGACGGTAATCATCGCGATCCGCTTCCATCTCGGCGCGCGCCTTCTCCGGATCGGCCTCATGGCTGGCTTCATGCTCCAGCTGCGCCCAAATCTGGTTGAATTCCGCGTCGACCATCGACGGCGGCACTTCGAAATCGTGAGAAGCGGCGAGCTGGTCGAGCAGCTTGCGCTTCATGTGCGTGCGCGTCAGGCCATTATGCTCCTGCTCCAGCTGGCCCTTGATCAACTCGCGGAGCTTGTCGATGCCCTCAAGGCCCAGCTGCTTCGCGAAATCGTCGTCGAGCGCCGTTTCCTTCGGCGTGCGAACCTCGTTTACGGTGACGTCGAACGACGCCGCCTTGCCCGCCAGATGCTCGGCACCATAATTTTCGGGGAAAGTGACGTTGACGGTCTTCTCGTCGTTCGCCTTCACGCCGACCAGCTGGTCTTCGAAGCCGGGGATGAACTGGCCAGAGCCGAGCTCAAGTGAGACGCCCTCGCCCTTGCCGCCCTCGAACTCGACGCCATCGACCTTGCCGACGAAGTCGATCACGACCAGATCGCCGTTTTTCGCCTTGTAGGTCGGCTTCTCGGCAGCCTGGAACTGCTTGTTGCCCGAAGCGATCCGGGTCAGCGCCTCGTCGATTTCGCTGTCCTCGACCGGCACCGTCAGGCGTTCGAGCTTCAGCCCGTCGAGATCGGCCGCCGGCACCTCCGGAAGCACTTCCAGCGAGACCTTCACTTCGGCGTCCTTGCCGGGTGCGAAGTTTTCGTCGAGCTCGACCGACGGCTGCATCGCCGGACGCAGGTTCTTCTCGGCCAGCAACTGCTGCACGCCTTCCTGCACCGCCGTCTCCAGCGCCTGCTGCTCGAGCGCCGGGCCATGCATCTTGCGGACGAGGTTGGCGGGGACCTTGCCGGGGCGGAAGCCGGGCATCCGGATCTGCGGCGCCATCTTCTTCAACTCGCCATCGACGCGCGCATCGATGTCCTTGGCGGCAATCTTCAACGTGTACGCCCGCTTCAGGCCCTCGTTCAACGTCTCGACAGTCTGCATGTCTCGCCTTTTCAAAATCCTGAGGGAGTCCTGGCCCTGCGGAGGCTTGGGAATTGGTGCGGGCGAAGGGACTCGAACCCCCACATCTTGCGATACTGGAACCTAAATCCAGCGCGTCTACCAATTCCGCCACGCCCGCGGCCGGACCGCCGGTCGCGGGCGTCTATACCAGCCACCGATAATGGGCAACCCGCAAGAGCGCGCTGCGTTCCAGCTTTTTGCCGATCAAGGAGCGCACCATGGCCACCGTCCCGCCGCCCGACTCCACGCCCGAATCGCCGCCACCCGGTCCGGACAGCACACCGGAAGTCACCACGCCGGGCCCTGACATCGACCAGCCGGACCCGGGCACGCACACGGATGACCCCGGCCAGCCGCCCGACTCGATCTAGGGGGTTCCCACCAGCATTTCGGGCGCCGGCCCGTGCCCGAGGAACGCCGACGGGCTCGCACTGGCCCCATAGGCGCCCGCCAGAAAGATCGCGATCAGATCGCCGGCCTCCGCGCGGGGCAGCGCGACCTGGTCGCCCAGCCGGTCGAGCGGCGTGCACAGACAGCCGCAGACAGTGACGACCTCGTCCGGCTCCGCGCCGAACCGGTGCGCGACGGCTAACGGATAATTCCGGCGCACCACCGTCCCGAAATTGCCCGACGCGGCAAGCTGATGGTGCAGCCCACCGTCGACGATCAGGAAAGTCTGGCCGCCGCTTTCCTTCCGGTCGACGACGCGCGTCAGGTACACGCCAGCCTCGCCGACCAGCCAGCGGCCGAGTTCAAGGCAAAAGCCGGTGTTCGCAAGCACCGCCGGCCGGGCGCGATACTGTGCCTCCAGCGCGGCCCCGATCCGCTCCACGTCCAGCGGCACATCATCCGCGAAATAGGGAATGCCGAACCCGCCGCCCAGGTTCAGACGGGACGGCGCGACCCCGACCTGCTCGGCCAAGCGGGCTGCCAACGCGACCATCGCCGCCTGCGCCTCGATGATCGCGTCCGGGTCCAGAGACTGCGACCCGGCAAAGATATGAAAGCCTCGAAACTCCACGTCTTCCGATGCCAGGCTCCGCACCAGCTCCGGCACCCGTTCCGCATCGATTCCGAACGGCTTCGCACCGCCGCCCATCCGCATGCCCGATCCGCGCAGTTCGAAATCCGGATTGACGCGCACCGCCAGCCGCGGCCTCAGGCCCAGCCGTGCGGCGATCGCAAGCGCCCGCTGCGCCTCGCCCACCGACTCCAGGTTGATCGTCACGCCGTGCGCGATCGCGAACTCCAGCTCGGCATCGCGCTTTCCGGGACCCGCAAAGGACAGGCAATAGGCGGCCATCCCGGCGCCGATCGCCGTCCGCGCTTCCCCCATCGACGCAACGTCGATCCCGTCAACCAGCGGCGCGATCCGGTGGACAAGGCCGGCGAACGGATTGGCCTTCAGCGCGTAATGCAAGTCGATCGAGGGAAACGCCGCGCGGAAACGTGCTATCCGCCGCTCGATCATGGCAAAGTCATAGACGAACAGCGGCGTTTCGCCGGCATCGCGAACCAGCGCCGTCGCGGTCCGGCCGCCGATCAGCAATGCACCGTCGCGCACCCCGAAATCCGCAGGGATTGGTCCCATCGGCTTCACGATGCATGCTCCGCCCGCAGCGCCGCGCGATCCAGCTTGCCGTTCGGTCCACGCGGCAGCTGCGCCAGCCAGACGATCCGCGCCGGCTGCATGAAGTTGGGAAGATCGCGTTTGAGGCTCATGCGCAGCGCCTCCTCGGCGCTTCCGTCGCCACGCGCAATCACCAGGATCGATTGGTCCAGTCGCGGATCGGCGGTGCCGAGCGCGACCGCTTCGCCGGTTAAGCCCGTCCCGACGACCGCCTCCTCGATCTCCGTCGGGCTGATCCTGTTACCTGCGGATTTGATCATCTCGTCCGCACGCCCGACGAAGCGGAGCAGGCCGTCCGCACCCCGCACCACCGTGTCGCCCGACCAGACCGCCGTCCCGCCATAATGAGAACCGGCCGGCGCCGGCCGGAACCGCCCGGCGGTTCGTTCGGGATCGTGCCAATAGCCTTTTGCTACCAGCGGTCCGCAATGGACCAGCTCGCCCGGTTCGCCGGCAGCCGCGACGCTCCCGTCCGGCCGCGCCACCAGCACTTCGGCAAACGGGATCGCCGACCCGATTGCAGTCGGATGCTCGCTGATCAGCGCCGGATCGAGATAGGTCGACCGGAACGCCTCGGTCAGGCCGTACATCGCGTAGAGGTCCGCGCCCGGCAAAAGCGCCCTCAGCCTGCGCACGAGCGGCTCGGTCAACGCCCCGCCGCTATTGGTCAGGCGCCTGAGTGCCGTTTCCGCGGGCCAATTTGCCTCTGCCAGCTGCAGCCAGAGCGGCGGCACGCCGGCCAGCGTCGTGATCCCACGCCGCTCCACCGCCTTCACCACATCGCGCGGCGTCAGATAGTCGAGGGGCACCGCACAGGCGCCGGCGGCCCAGGTCGAGAGCAGCTGGTTCTGGCCATAATCGAACGCAAGCGGCAGCACGCACAACGTTCGGTCGTCAGGCCGTAGCTTCAGGTAGTGCGCGACCGAAACCGCCCCAAGCCACAGGTTCGCGTGCGAAACCATCACCCCCTTCGGCCGCCCGGTGGACCCGGAGGTGTAGAGCAGCGCAGCAAGGGTGTCGGGATCGAGGGAAGAAGGCCCAATAAGCTCCTCCCCAAGCTCTGCTTGGGGAGGGGGACCATGCGAAGCATGGTGGAGGGGCCCGAAGCGAAGCGGAGGGTCGGCGTTCGTCGCTACGCTCCGCCCCTCCACCATCCCCGCTTGCGCGGGGACGGTCCCCCTCCCCTGCCAAGGCAGGGGAGGACTAAGCACCACCTCACACTCGTCCGGCACATCCCCAGCCTCGAACGTTGCCGCTCGGGCCTCTTGCGTCACCAGCAGCCGCGCGCCGCTGTCCGCCAGGATATATCCCGCCTGCGCCCGCTTCAGCACCGGATTGATCGGCACATGCACCGCTCCGATCCGCGGCGCCGCGAGCGGCAATAGGCAGGCGGTGAGCGTCTTGGGCAGCCAGCTCGCCACCCGGTCGCCCGGTCCGATTCCCAAATCGCGCAGCCACGCCGCCAACCGCCCGACTCGCCGCTCCAGGTCGGCATAGGTCAGCGTCTCGCCGCCGACGATCAGCGCCGGCCCATCCGGGCCCCCACACGAGGGAAGATGGTCGATCGGCCGGGGAACGGGATCAAGCTCTTGCAACCTCCGCCCTTCCCCGTCCAAACGTCGCGCCGGTAACGGGGATTAGCGTCTTGTGGGTCACCGGGGAATATTTTGACTCCTTCCGCGCCGCGCAGCTCGCCGCACGCGGCCGGCTCGACGCGCCTGCCCAGCCCGATCCGCTGCTCCGCCTCGAATGGTTCGGCCGGACCTGGGAGCACGCCCTTCCCGACGCGCGGCTGCTGATCGCGCGCGCCCGCGCCGGCCAGGCGGAGGCCTGGCTGTTCCTTGCCCGCAGCCGGCCGAACCGGGCCGTGTCCCTGGTGGGCAACCACAGCATCCACTTCGCACCGGTGTTCGCCGGCGATGCCGACGACTCGATGAAGCGGGCCTTGCTGCGTGCCCTGGCGCGCCGCCTGCGGCTGTTCGGTCTCGCGCGGCTCACATTCGAACCTCTGCTGCCCGAAGACGCGGCGCTGCTCCGCCAGGCTTTCCAGGCCGGGGGCTGGACGGTGCGCGACCGGGCCGGCCCCGCCAATTTCACGCTCGACGTCGCCGGCCGGCATTTCGAGGAGTATTGGGAAAGCTGCCCTGCGCAGCTGCACGAGCAGGTTGCCGCCGGCAGCCGCCATCTGCACGTCGAGATCACCGACCTGATCACGCCCCGCCTGTGGGAAGAGGTCGAGCTGGTGGGCGGCCCCGATCCGTTCCTCCGCGCGCTCGCCCAGGATGCGAGCGTCGACCGCACGCTCCGGCTCGGCATCGCTCGGGTCGGCGATGCGCCTGTCGCCGCCCAGCTCTGGACGTTCGAGGATGGTCTCGCGCTGGCCCATTGGCGGGTCGAGGACCGCGAAGCGCGCCAGGTCCATCCCTCGGCCGAACTGACGGCATCGATGCTCCGCTATCTGATCAACGTCGACCACGCACAGACGATCGACCTCGGCAACGGCGACGAAGCCGAACTCGCCGACTGGGCCGACGATCGCCGGGTGCTGCGCCGGCTCGACCTGTTCAACCCCCGCGCGCCCTCCGCCTGGGCGCCGGCATTGGCCGCCTCTGCGGCAGGGCTTGTCCGTCGTTCGCCGCTGGATTAGCGCGCGCGGCGATGGTTCCGGAATATCACGAGACGGTCGAACAGACCGTGCGCGCCGTCCTGGTCGATGTGCTTGGGCTGACGCCCGAGCGCGCGACCGCCTTCCACGCGGAAACCGCGCTGTTCGGGTCGCTGCCGGAACTCGATTCGATGGCCGTCGCCGGCCTGCTGACCGAAATCGAGGACCGGCTCGGCATCGTCATCGAGGACGACGAGGTCGAAAGCGACATGCTCGCCACCTTCGGCGCGCTGGTCTCGTTCCTGGACCGGAAGGTTCAGTAGGAACGGAGCGGCCGGATAATAAATCCCGTTCGCTTCGAGCGTAGTCGAGAAGCGCCAGCTCCGAGCCAAATCGTTTCTCGACTTCGCTCGAAACGAACGGACTTCTTGCTGTCTCCCCTTAAGCCGCTTCCGCCCGCTTCGCTGCAAACTCCGCTTCCGCCAGGAACCGCTCGGCATCCAGCGCGGCCATGCAGCCGGTGCCCGCCGCCGTCACCGCCTGGCGGTAATGTTTGTCCATAACGTCGCCGCACGCGAACACGCCGGGGATGGCGGTGCGGCTCGTGCCCGGCTCGACGGTGATATAGCCTTCGTCCAGCGCCAGCTGGCCCTGGAACAGCTCGGTCGCCGGTGAATGGCCGATCGCGACGAACGCGCCGTCGCAGGCGATGTGGCTGTGCTCGCCCGTCCGCGTGTCCCTCAGGTCGAGCCCGACCAGCCCTTCCGGCGAGCCGCCGGCCACGAACTTCTCGACCGTCTTGTCCCAGAGCACCGAAATGCGCTCGTTCGCGAACAGCCGCTCCTGCAGGATCTTCTCGGCGCGCAGCGAATCCCGCCGGTGAATCAGCGTCACGTCCGGCGAATGGTTGGTCATGTACAGCGCTTCCTCGACCGCCGTGTTGCCGCCGCCGATCACCACGACCTTCTTGCCGCGATAGAAAAAGCCGTCGCAGGTCGCGCAGGCGGAGACGCCCTTGCCCGCGAGATGCCGTTCGCTGTCGAGCCCCAGCCACTTCGCCTGCGCGCCGGTGGCGATGATCAGCGTGTCGGCTTCGTAGACGTCGCCGCCGTCTCCGGTCAGCCGGAACGGCCGCCGCGACAGGTCCACGCCCGTGACGATGTCGTACATGAAGGTCGTGCCGACATGCTCGGCCTGTTTCTGCATCTGCTCCATCAGCCAGGGACCCTGGATCACATCCGCGAAGCCCGGATAATTCTCGACGTCGGTCGTCGTCATCAGCTGCCCGCCGGGCTGGATGCCCTGGACGACGATCGGCTTCAGGCCCGCGCGCGCGCCGTAAATGGCGGCGCTCAGGCCGGCCGGTCCCGAGCCGAGGATAAGCATGCGCGTCTTGTGAATGGTCATGGCGATCGAGAATCCCTTCGCCGGTGCAGATAGGGCGGCCGTTCGTTCCGCGCAATTCGCACGCGACGCCGTATGGTTGACGTGTCTTTAACCATTCCACCTCCAGAACGGCCGCCGGATGGCTCGACGTTCGGCCCTGGCGCGACTGGCGATACGGCTTCGGCTCGCGATGCGCGCCGAGCGCCGCCGCGTGACGCGCCACCTGGGCGCCAGTCCGGAGATCGCGCGCGCCCAGATCGACGAGGTCGTCCGCCAGATCGAGCAGACGGCGCCCGTCAACTGCGCCGCAGCCCTCGTGATCGCTTATCTTTACGGCGCAAGCGGCCACGCCGCCCTGCTGCTGAGCTGCATCGCGCTGCTGGCGACGACGATCGGCGGCCTCCTGCTTCTGCCGCGCACCCGCTACGCGCGTGTTCGATACCGCGACGGGACCGTCGAATGGCACATGGTCCATGTCTATGCTGCGCTGACCGGCATCGTCTGGAGCGGCATCATGGGCGTCCCCCTGCTCACGGCGGCGGAGGGCGATCGGATCTATCTGTTCTGCACGCTGGTCGCGGCGATGAGCATGGGCGGCTTGGTCCTTGCGATGCTGCCGCTGGCGGCGCTTCTCTACACGAGCATTCTGGGCGCGACGCTCGCCCTGACGCTTTGGCTGCAGCCCACACCTGTTCCCGCCGCGATGTACTGCGCCGACGCGCTGTTCATCCTGATGCTCGGCCGCGTCTACTTCGACCTCGCCAATCTCCTCGTAAACCAGCTCCAGTCGGCCAGCGACCTGAAGGCTGCCGAGCGCGCCAAGCGGGAGGAGGAACGCCTGCAGATCGAACGCCGCGCGGCTGAGCGGCTGGCGGCGGAGCGCGAACAGGAACTGACCCGCACAGAGACGCAACGTCGTCACCGCGACGAGTTGCTGCACTTGGCCGAGGAATTCGAAGCCAGTGTCGTCGCCGTCGCGCGCAACCTGGAAGCGGCGGTGGGCGACCTCCAGGGTTCGTCCGCGACGCTCAGCGAGATCGGACGCGATGCCACCGCGAAGGCGGTGGCTGCGTCCAGCCGCGCAACCGGCGCCACCCTCGCCGTGGCAGGGGTTGCCGAAGCCTCGAAGCAGATGGTCGCCGCCGTCGATCACGTGTCCGCCCAGGTCGCCGACCAGGTCCGGGCGAGCGCCGCCGCCCGCGCGTCGGCCGACGACACGCGCCGCACGCTCGAGGAGCTTGCGGCGAGCGCCGAAGACATCGCCAGCGTCGCGACCTTCATTCAGGATATCGCGACCGGCACCCACCTGCTCGCGCTCAATGCGACGATCGAGGCCGCACGGGCGGGCGAGGCCGGCCGCGGCTTTGCGGTGGTCGCGAACGAAGTGAAGAACCTGGCGACGCAAACAGGCGCCGCGATCGGCCGCATCGGCTCGACGACCGCGGCGATCCAGTCCCGCGTCGCGGACGCTCTCGCCGCTGTCGAAAAGGCGGCCGTCCAGGTCGAATCGGTCAGCGATGGCGCCAATGCGATCGCCGAAGCGGTCACCCACCAGCGCCAGGCGTCCGACCATATCGGCCGCAATTCGCTGGACGCCGCCGAAGACGCCGAGAACGTGCACAGCAACATTGCCCAGCTCGCCGACCGCGCCCGCGAAACCGATGCGCTGACGGAATCGATGCGCGCGCTTGCAAGCACCCTCGATGCGCAGAGTCGCGCCCTGACCGAGGCCGCCGGCGACTTCCTGAGCCGGTTGCGAGCCGCCTGAACCAGAGACAAAGCGCCCCGCTGCCAAGGGGGGGTGGGCAGCGGGGCGTCCAACTTGGCACACGGAGCTTGCGAAGGGGGGAAGGCAAGCTCCGCCCGGCAGAACGAATCGCGGGTTCGGCGGTTCCCGAATAGATTGGAAACGCTACCGTAACGTCTTCGTTTTGGGCGTTTTCATGGCAGGTTCAGCCGTAAAGTTGAACTGATGGGCTTCGCGCGGCATGACGCCTGCTCCTCCAGCCCCAAGGAATTTCCGTGAAAAGATCGCTGCTTGTCCTCGCCCTTCTCTCCACCGCCGCGCTCGCGCAGGCGCCTCAGTTCAGCACGGACCGGCTGACGCAGGACATCAAGACGCTCTCTTCCGATGCGTTCGAGGGCCGCGGGCCTGCCACTCCGGGCGAGGACAAGTCGATCGCTTATATCGCGCAGCAGATGCAGGCCGCGGGGCTTCAGCCGGCCGGCGATATCGAGAACGGCAAGCACAGCTGGTACCAGAAAGTCCCGCTGCTGCGTGCATCGATCAAGGACCCGAATCCCAAGCTGGTGCTGACCATCGCCGGCAAGGCCATGCCGCTGACGCAGGGCGAGCAGATCGCCGTGCGCGCCCCGCTGACAGGCCAGAAGCACGTCACGATCAACAACGCGCCGCTGGTGTTCGTCGGCTACGGCGTCACCGCGCCCGAGCGGAATTGGGACGATTTCAAAGGCGTCGACGTCAAGGGCAAGATCCTGGTCGTCCTTGTCAACGATCCGGATTTTGAGACCGGCACCAAGACTCCTGATGGCGCTGATTTCGGCGGCAGGGCGATGACCTATTACGGCCGCTGGACCTACAAGTACGAGGAAGCGGCCCGCCGCGGCGCCGCGGGCGTGCTGATCGTCCACGAAACCGCTCCCGCTTCCTACGGCTGGAACACGGTCAAGAACTCCAACACCAACGCGATGTTCGACATCGTCCGCAAGGACCCGAAGGCCGAGCACACGCCGGTGGAAGCCTGGATCCAGCGCGACGAGGCGGAAGCGATCTTCAAGGCGTCCGGTCTGGATTTCGACGCGGAAAAGAAGAAGGCGCAGACCCGCGCCTTCAAGCCGGAGCCGCTGAAGGCGACCTTCTCGGCCGACTATGACGTCGATTCCGAAGTGATCACGTCGCACAACGTGGCCGGCATCGTGCCCGGCTCCACGCACCCCGACGAGCTGGTCATGTACACCGCGCACTGGGATCACCTGGGCGTCGGCGAGCCCGACGCGCGCGGCGATCGCATCTATAATGGCGCCGTCGACAACGCGACCGGCATCGCTCAGCTGCTCGAGCTCGGCCGCGCCTTCGCAAAAGGCCCGCAGCCGGAGCGTTCGGTGCTGTTCCTGGCCGTCACCGCCGAAGAGAAGGGCCTGCTCGGCTCCGAATATTACGCCGCCAATCCGCTCTACCCGCTCGCCAAGACGGTCGGCGTGCTGAATATGGACGGTGGCTCCATCGCGGGCGCGACGAAGAACTTCACCATCTCCGGCAGCGCGAAGCTCGGCCTGCTCGACGATCTGACCAAGCTCGCTGCCGAGCGCGGCCGCACCTACAGCCCCGATCCGCACCCGGAAGCCGGCCACTTCTACCGCTCCGACCATTTCTCGATGGCAAAGCGGGGCGTTCCGGCGATCTCGTTCGACGGCGGCAACGATCTGGTCAGCGGCGGCATCAAGCGCGGCGAGGAACTGGGCGCAGCCTATGTGAAGGACCGTTATCACCAGCCCGCCGACGAATGGAGCCCGGACTGGGACCTGACCGGCATGCAGAACGATCTCGGCCTGCTCTACAAGCTGGGCGAAGACCTCGCGAATAGCCGCGAATGGCCGAACTGGAGCGCAGACTCCGAATTCCGCCGCGAACGCGACAAGACCGCGGCGGAGCGACGGTAGAGCCTACCCTCTCCCTCCAGGGGAGAGGGCGACTCGGCCCTGCGGGGCCGAGCGGGGAGAGGGTGCTGTGGTACTTGGCCAATCACCCTCTCCTAGCGGCGCTAGGCAACCACTCCCCCACCCCCGCGTTCCCGCCACGTGAGCGCCCGCGACGCCCCTCTGGCCAACCCGAAGCTGATCCGCAGCTATGACCTGAGGGGCCAAGTCGGCACCGATCTCACCGACGCCGACGCAACAGCGCTCGGCCTGTCCTACGCCGCCGCTCTTCAGGGCGGACGCCGCGTGGCTGTCGGCTATGATGGCCGTCTCTCTTCCCCCGCGCTCGAAGCAGCGCTCGTCGCCGGATTGGTTGCAGGCGGCGCCACCGTCGAGCGGATCGGCCGCGGCCCGACGGGAATGCTCTACCACGTCGTGCATTCCCGCGACCTTGATGGCGGGATCATGATCACCGGATCGCACAACCCGCCCGACCAGAACGGGTTCAAGCTGTTGCTGGGAAAGGAGCCGGTCTATGGCGCCACGCTGACGGCTCTGGTCAGGCAGCGTGCTGAAGCGCTCGACGGCGGTTCGGCAGGGCCCGTGTCTGTATTCGACGGCTATATCGCCCGCCTGCTCGCCGCGAGCGAAGGCGCGCCCTCGCTCCGCGTCGGCTGGGACCCAGGCAACGGCGCAACTGGCGAGGTGCTGGCGCGCCTGGTCGATTGCCTGCCCGGCGAGCACCGGATCATCAACGGCGCGATCGACGGCCGCTTTCCCGCGCACCATCCGGACCCATCGGTTCCGGAAAACCTGAAGCAGCTGCAGGAACTCGTCACGGCCGAACGGCTCGACCTCGGAATAGCGTTCGATGGCGATGGCGACCGCATCGGCGTTGTCGATGGCCAAGGCGAAATCCTTTGGCCCGACCAGCTGATCCTGCTCCTGGCCACGGACCTGCTCCGCTCCCACCCCGGCGCGGCGATCGTCGCGGACGTGAAGTCCAGCCGTGTCCTGTTCGACGGCATCGCCGCGGCGGGCGGCCGGCAGGTCATGGCGCCCTCGGGCTATGTCCTGATCCGCGAGGCGATGCTGCGCGAAAGCGCACCGATGGCTGGCGAAATGAGCGGCCATATCTTCTTCGCCGATCGCTGGACCGGCACCGACGACGCGCTGCACGTCGCGATGCGACTGCTCGCGGCGCTTGGCAGGATCGATCTGAAGAGTTTTCGATCCGGCCTGCCGCGCACCATCGCGACACCGGAGCTGCGCCTCTCCTGCCCCGACACACAAAAGGCGGACATTCTCGCCTCAGTCGAAGCAGACCTGGATGGCGCGATTGATCGCACCGACGGCCTACGCGTCACGCGGCCGGAAGGCTGGTGGCTTCTCCGCTCGTCCGGCACGGAGCCGAAGCTGACCGCGCGGATCGAGGCCTGGGACGAGGCTGGGCTGGAAACGCTGCGAGCCGACCTGTTCGGCCGGCTCGCGCGTGCGGGATTGAAGCTGGAGCCTTAGTGGACCCGGTTCAGGCCGGCGATCGTGCGGTCGACCAGCGCCTTGTCCGCGCCAGCATCGTGCTGTTCGGCGATCAGCCGCGCGGCCGCGCTGGTCGCCGCCTCGGCCGCACGGGCGCGGACTTCGGCGACGGCGCTCCGCTCGGCCGCCGCGATCTTGTCCTCGGCCATCTTGGCGCGGCGCGCGGTCAGCTCGGTCGCGTTCTTCTCGGCTTCGGAGATTATGTCGCCCGCTTCCTGCTCGGCATGGGCCAGGATCGCCTGTGCGTCGCCGGCGCTCGCGGCGTGCTGTGCCTTTGCTTTGGCGAGCAGCGCTTCGGCCTCGGCGCGGATGGCCTTGGCTTCGTCGAGCTGGCGCCGGGTCTCGGCAATACGCAGGTCCAGCGCGTCGGCGATCCGCTTCGGCGCCTTGCCGACAAAGATCGCCAGCAGCAGGAAGATGGTCAGGCCGACATAGACCCAGCCTTCGGCCTCAAGCCCAAGCAGCGTCGGCTGATGATGCTCGGTCTCGGTCAGGGCGACAGTGTTTTCTGCCATCGTCTTACTCCGCCGCCAGGGCGACAGACTGGACGGCCTGCACCGCCGTCCGTGAATCGGGCCGTGCGCCGGTCAGCCGCTCGACGATGTCGGCAGCAGCCTCGGCCGCGACCGCTTCGATATCGGCGAGCGCCTTGGCGCGCGCCGCGTCGAGCTGGGTCTGGGCAGCATTCTGCTTGCGTTCGACTTCCTCGTTGGCTGCCGCGAGCCGCTGCTCGACGGCCTTGGCTGCCTGGCCGCGGGCCGCATTCAGAGCCTCACGCGCCTGCTCCCTGGCCGCGGCGACGCTCGCCGCGTAATCGGCCTCGATCCGGTCCGCTTCGGCCTTCGCGGCTTCGGCGGACTGGATATCGTCCGACACCGTCTGTTCGCGCTCGCCGATCACCCGCCCGATCTTGGGCACGGTGAACTGCACGATCCCGAAATACAGGATCGCGAAGGAAATCACGAGCCAGACGAACTGGGGCGCGAAATTGACGACTTCGAACTGAGGCATCGGACGGCTCGCTTATGTGCTCGGATCAGCCCGCGAACGCGAGGTAGAGCGAGACGACGGCCGCGATCAGGCCGAGCGCTTCGACCACCGCGAAGCCGAGGAACAGACGACCGGAAACGCGTCCGTCGGCCTCGGGGTTGCGGAACGCACCCTGCACATAGCTGCCGAAGATGAAGCCCACGCCGATCGCGGCGAGACCCGCACCCATCGCGGCAAGGCCGGCGCCGATCAGCTTCGCTGCTGCTGGATCCATGATGATTTCCTTTTCCTGTTTGTCTTAGTGGAGGTTGACCGCGTCGTTCAGGTAGATCGACGCGAGGAGGGCGAAAACATAGGCCTGGATGACCGCGATCAGCAGCTCGAGCGCCGTCAGCGCCACGTTCACCGCCAGCGGCACCGCGCCGAACACATAGGGCAGCGCGCCGAACGAACCGAGCGCCACGACGAAGGTGCCGAACACGTTCAGCAGCACGTGGCCCGCGGTCATGTTCGCGAACAGCCGGATCGCCAGCGTGAACGGCCGCACGAGGAAGCTGATCACCTCGATCGGCATGATGAACAGGCCGAGCACCGGGTGAACGCCCTTCGGCCAGAACAGCGTCAGGAAATGCAGGCCGTGCTTCCAGAAGCCGACGATGCAGACGATCAGGAACACGATCAGCGCCAGCGCCAGCGTCACCGCGACATGGCTGGTCGGCGTGAAAGCGCCGACCCAGGGGATCAGGCCCAGCAGATTGAGGATCAGCACGAAGATGAAGACGGAGAAGATCAGCGGCGTGAAGCGCTTGCCTTCCGGCCCGACATTGTCGTCGAGCATGCCGCGCACAAAGTCGTAGACATATTCAACGGCTGCCTGCGCGCGGCCAGGCACCAGCTGCGGACGCGCGGTGCCGACGAACAGGAACACCGCGATCACGCCCAGCGCGATCAGCATCCACAACGAGGAGTTGGTGAACGACACGTCGTATCCGCCCGCGTTGAACGGGTGGATCACGCGGATCGCGAACTGCTCCATCGGGTTGTTGCCAGCGGCCACTTTGGTCTTCCTACTGCTGGTCGTTGGTCGGATCGGTGTCGTACTGGTTCGACGTCTTCATCGCGCGGCGCAGGCCGGCCGCGAATCCAAGGATCAACAGCACGATCATCAGCCAGGGCGTCGTGCCCAACCACTTGTCGAGCAGATAACCCGCAAAGGCACCCACCAGCACCGCGCCGACGAACTCGATGCCGATCGCCCAGCCGCGGCTTTCCGCGCGGCCTTCGGCATCGGTCACGCCGTGCTGGGTCGCCGCCTTCGCCTTCGCGATGCGCCGGTCAAGCTCGTCCTTGTTGCGATCGTCCGCCAAGAAAGCACCTTGAGAATAAGAAAACGTCGCCCGACTCGGGGTCGCGGCGACGGCTCAAGCCAGCGTCCCCGCCAGCGCGGCGCCCGATTAGGCAAGGAGTCGGAGGGTGTCAACCGTATCGGCCTTCTCCCGCGCGCGCGTAGGAGAATAGGAGAAGAAGACGTCCGGGAGGGGTTTGCGAAAATCCCCGCGCTGGTTAGCAGGGATCATGTCTTTTCGTATACTCCTCGCCGCCCTGGCGCTGTGCCTGCCGGCAACGGGATCCGCCGCCGATCCGCAGGACGTCCTCTACAGCGACCTGACGCTGATCGACGGCACCGGCGCCCCGCCGCGGCCGCACACCGACGTGCTGGTGCGCGGCGACCGCATCGCGGCCGTCGGCCCGCACGGCAGCGTCAAGGCAGAGGGTGCTCGCGCGGTGGACCTTGCCGGCCGTTATGTGATCCCCGGCCTCATCGACAGCCATGTCCATCTCGCCACCCCGCCCGACCGCCCCGCAGCCCTGGCCGAGCTGCGCCGCGACCTGTACGGCGGCGTCACCGGCGTGCGCGACATGGCTGATGACCTTCGTGCCGTCGCCGAACTGGCGCGCGAAGCCAAGGCGAGTGAGATTGCCGCCCCGGATATCGCCTTCGCCGCGCTGATGGCCGGTCCCTCCTTCTTCGCCGATCCGCGCGTGGCTGCAGCCAGCCGCGGCTGGGTGGGCGGCACCGCGCCCTGGATGCAGGCGATCGATTCGCGCACCGACCTGCCGCTCGCAGTCGCCCGCGCCAAAGGCACCGGCGCCGACGCGATCAAGATCTACGCCGACCTGTCGCCCGCGCTGGTCGCGGCGATCACCGCCGAAGCGCATCGCCAGGGCCTGCTCGTCTGGACCCATTCCGCCATTTTCCCGACACGGCCCGCAGATGTGATCGCCGCCGGCCCGGACGCGATCAGCCATGTCTGCTATCTGGCCTATCAGGTCGAGCCGGTGATGCTCGCCAACTATGAAGACCACACGCCGGTCCACGAGAACCTGCTCGCTGCCAAGGGCGACGATCCTGTGATGGCAAAGCTGTTCGCGGAGATGCGGCGGCGCGGCATGGTGCTCGATGCGACCGGATCGCTGTTCGTCCGCGCGGATGCCGAGCGGGCGAAGGAGCCGAACCGGCCGCCGCTTCGCTGCACCGGCAAGACCACGGCGCGCCTGACCGCGCAGGCCTACCGCGCCGGCGTCATTATTTCGGCCGGCACCGACAATGGCGGGCCGCCCGACTTCCCCTGGCCCGCGCTGCACGACGAGATCTTCTTCCTTGTCCATCAGGCGGGCATGCCGCCCCTTCAGGCGATCCGCGCGGCGACGCTGAACGGCGCGCTGGCGATGGGCCGGGCAAAGGAAACGGGCACCGTCCAGGCCGGCAAGCTGGCGGATTTCGTGGTGCTGACCGAAGACCCGCTTGCGGCGATCGAGAACATCCGCAGCATCGCCATGACCGTGAAGCGTGGGCACGAATATCCCCGCGCCGATTTCAAGCCGAAGGAGAAATGATGCACGATCGCCGCAGCTTCCTGGCGCTCGCGGCTACTGCTGCCGCCGCGCCGGCCGTGGCAGAGCTTTCGCCCGCCGATCCGCTGGCGGGCAAGATCGTGGTAAACGCGCTCGGCGGCCTCGGCGACCCGAACATCGAGGGCGAAGGCGATCCGTTCACGCCACGCGTGCTTGCCGAAGCCCATGCCTCGGGCCTGACGGCGGTGAACACCACGCTCGGCTACGTTGCCGGGCCCGGCGATCCGTTCGAAAAAAGCGTGCGCGACGTCGCCGAATATGATGCGTTCCTGCGCGCCCATCCGAACGACCTGCTGAAGGTCTTCACCGCTAATGACATCCGGCGCGCCCGCGACCAGGGCAGGATCGGCATCATCTATGGCTTCCAGAACGGCGCGATGATGGGCAACGACGTCACGCGCGTCGACCTGTTCGCCAATATGGGCGTGCGCATCTTCCAGCTCACCTACAATCCGCTGAACCAGCTCGGCGGCGGATCGATGGCGCCCGGCAACCCGGGCCTGACCCCGTTCGGCCGCGACGTGGTCGCGCGACTGAACGACCGGCACGTGATGGTCGACCTGTCGCACAGCGGCACGCAAACCTGCCTGGATGCCGCACGCGCGTCCAAGGCCCCGATCTCGATCAACCACACCGGCTGCCGTGCGCTCGTCGACCTGCCGCGCAACAAGACGGACGAGGAGCTACGGCTGGTCGCCTCGCGCGGCGGGTTCGTCGGCATCTATTTCATGCCATTCCTCGATCCGCACGGCCACGCCCATGCCGCCGACGTGGTCGCGCACATCGATCACGCGGTGAAGATCTGCGGCGAGGATCATGTCGGCATCGGCACCGACGGCTCGGTCACCCAGATCGACGACCTCCAGAAATATGCGGCCGCCTTGGCCAAGGAAAATGCCGAGCGGCGCGCGACCGGCGTCGCGGCGCCGGGCGAAGGGCCGGATACCTATCCGTTCACCGTCGACCTGCGCGGGCCTGACCAGTTTCGCAAGCTGGCGCGGCTGCTCGGCGAACGCGGCCATACCCCGCGCCAGGTCGAGAAGATCCTGGGTCTCAATTTCCTGCGCTTTGCGACGGACATCTGGGGCGCATGATCGTCGTCGACCGGGACGAGGTCCGCCGCCGCCTCGATCACCGGACCTGCATCGCCCTGATGCGCGAGGCGATGATCGCTCTCGCGACCGGCCGATCGAAGCAGCTGCTCCGCGGCATCATCGACCTGGACGGCGGCAATGCGTTCGGCGTGATGCCGGGCGCGCTCGAAGGCGCCGGCTTCGGCGCCAAGCTCGTCAGCGTTTTCCCCCGCGAGGAGCATTCGCACCAAGGCGTGATCGTGCTGTTCGATTCAGTGAGCGGCGCTCCCGCCGCGACAATCGATGCCGGCCAGGTCACGGCCATCCGCACGGCCTGCGCTTCGGCGGCAGCGACGGGCGCGCTGGCGCTGCCCGATGCGCGCACGCTTGCGATCCTCGGCACCGGCGAGCAGGCGTGGCAGCACGCGGTCGCGGTGCCGCTGGTGCGGCCGATCGACACGATCCGAATCTGGGGCCGCTCACCGGACAAGGCGCAGGGCCTTGCCCGCAGGATAGAGGCACAGCTGGGCATCGCGGCGCAGGTCGCGACATCGGTCGCCGATGCCGTGGCGGGGGCATCGATCGTCTGCACCACCACCGCAGCTCCGGAACCGATACTCAGCTCCGCCGACATCGCCGACGGCACGCACATCAACCTGGTCGGCTCCAGCCGCGCCGGCCCTGCCGAAATCGACAATGCGCTGGTCGCTCGCGCGCGCTTCATTCCGGACCATCGCGACGGCGTGCTCGCCCAAGGCGCCGAATTCCTCCGCGCCCGCGACGCCGGCGTGGTGACGGAGGCCCACGTGCTGCCGGAAATCGGCACCGTCTTCGCGGGTCTCAGTCCCGGCCGCCTCGGCCCCGGAGACGTGACGATCTACAAGTCGCTCGGATCGATCGTGCAGGACCTCGCCTGCGCTCGCCACGTGGCCGACGCGAGGTTCGCCTCCCGCTAATCCTCGCGAAATACCGGGAGCGAAATACAAACACAGGCTCCGCCGCCCGCTCCGTTCTCGGCGGAAATCTTGCCGCCATGCGCTTCGATGATCGTGCGGCTGATCGGCAGACCAAGGCCCATTCCGTCCGCCTTGGAGGACGTGAAGGTGTCGAAGACGGCATCGAGCATTTCCTCGCCTATCCCGTCCCCATTGTCTTCGACACGAATCTCGACACTCGCTTCCAGCAGCGTGCTCGCGACGGAAATCTCCTGATCGGGGCGATCGCGCACGGCATCGGCGGCGTTCTGAAGCAGGTTGATGACGACCTGCTGGAATTGAACCGGGTCGATCACGATCCGGACGCCGTCCGCCAGGCCGTAGCGAATGACAATCGTCTGGCTTCTTGCCGCCGCAAGCGCGCCAGCCTCGCGGATCAACGGGTTGGGATCGATCGCCTGATGCCCCGCGGCACTCTCGTGCGTCACCGCGCGCAGGCTGCGAATGATCTTGCCGGCCCGGATCGCGTTCCGTTCGATCGCGCGGAGAGTGATGTCCAGCGTTTCGGCATCGATCGCCGCGCTCCCCAGCGCGCGCCGTGCGCCGGCCGCATAGGAACTGATCGCGGCGAGCGGCTGGTTGATTTCATGCGCCAGCGTGGTGGCCATCACCCCCATCGCGCTCTTTCGCGATACATGGATCAGCTCGGTCTGAAGCCGCTGCAGCTTTTCCTGCGCCCATTTCTCTTCGGTAATATCCTGCTTCGTCCCGAAAATCCGGATTGCCTTCCCGTCTTCCTGCTCGACGTCGGCCGTCAGCCTGATCCACCGCTCGTTTCCTTTCGCGGTGCGGACATGGATATCGAGGCTGAAGCTGCCCGCCTCGCGAATGGCCTGGGCACGAAGGCGCTCCATCTCGCGGCGCGACTCGTCGAAATAGAGATCGACGATGTGCGCCCGCTGGATCGTCGACCCTCTTGGCAGTTCGAACAGGTCGTAGACGCCGTCCGTCCAGGTCAGCTCTTCGGTCGCGAGGTCGCACTCCCAGACGCCGATCCTCGCCAGCGCGGACGACCGCTCGTACATCTTTTTGTAATGGGCGATGACGGCCGCTTGCTCGCGCACCAGTCGTGCGTGATCGGCCAGCTCATCGACGGCCTCATCAAGGTTGGCCGGCGGCAGTTCCAAACTCTCCTCCCTCGCGACGCATCCGCCAATGGTCGTCACGGGACAATCGTGGAGCGTATCGCCCGACGGGGTCAATCGCGAACGGGAATAAGTTTCTGAATCGACGCCTCCCAAAACTCTGCATAAGGTTGCGTTCCGGATAGCATTCCGTCCGGAAGCGCGATTGACGTAGGGGCAAATGGCATCTCGAGCGCAGATCGAAGGGGCTCGCGTCCAGGCGGATGGGTTGGGGACGATCTACGTCATCGACGATGACGGAGAGGTACGGACCGCGCTCTCCTTCCTGTTGCGCAGCATGAACGCCCATTCCTGGCCCTTTGCCGGAGGGCGCGACTTTCTCGACGGGCTGGACGGACTCAGCCCTGGCCTGGTGCTCCTCGACATGCGGATGCCCGACCCCGACGGGCTGGGCGTCCTTCGCGAACTCCGCCGGCGGAATATCGACTGGCCGGTCATCGCCATCACCGGTCACGGCGACGTGAAGCTTGCCGTCAACGCGATGAAGCTGGGCGCCTTCGATTTTCTCGAAAAGCCGATCGAGGATGAAGACCTTGGCTCGGTCTTGGAGCGAGGGTTCGCTGAACTTTGCCGCCGCCGCGCGGCGCGGGAGCGGATGGATGCCGCCCGAAGCCGTCTCGACACGCTCACGGCGCGCGAAATCTTCGTGCTGAAGGCGATCGTGGAAGGAAAGGCGAACAAGGAGATCGCGAGCGCGGCGGACATCAGCGTCCGAACCGTCGAAATGCACCGGCAGAATCTGATCAAGAAGCTTGGCGTCAGGAACACCGCCGAGGCTGCCGCATGCGCGGTCGAGGCGGGGCTCGTCGCTTCGGAATACGAGCGGCCTGCCGAGTTGGACGACTGATCGACGGAGGCCGCGCCCTCCCTGCCCGCAAGGCCTTTGGCGTCCGTCCCGGCCTGTTAACCGCAAATAAACTCGCAAATGCCGGCTCGGTGTCCGAGAGTGTCAGGCCCGAATTGCGGACTCGCGAAGAAGGCGCCGGCTGTGTCACCTCCCCTCTGCCCGACAGCAACGGCGGCGATCGCTCCCGGGGCGGATTTGGCGCCGGTGACGTCATGACGGCCTCCGCCCTCGGCACCGAGAGGATGGTCACTGAGCAGGCCCTCATTCGGGACCTGTTCCAGCAGGCACCGGGATTCATGGCGATGGCGCTCGGCCCGAACCATGTCATCGAATTTGCGAACGACGCCTATTTCTCGCTGATCGGCGATCGCGACGTGCTCGGCAAGCCGCTGCGCGAGGCCCTCCCGGAGCTTGAGGGACAAGGCATTTTCGAGCTGATCGACCAGGCCTTTGCTTCGGGAAAGCCGTTTGTCGGGCGCGAGGTGCCGGTCATGCTTGCGCGCGAGCTGCCCAAAGGTCTCGAAGCCCGCTACGTCGACATGGTCTTCCAGCCCATCAAACGCGACGGCGTCGTCGTCGGAATCCTGACCGAAGGCTATGACGTTTCCGAGCAGAAAAAGGCGAAGGAAGAGCTTCTCGCCCTCCAGTCGGAATTGATCCACGTCTCCCGCGTGGGCGCGATGAGCGCGATGGCGGCAACCCTCGCGCATGAACTGAACCAGCCGCTGACCGCGGCCAAAGCCTATATCGCCGGCGCCCGCCGCTGCCTCGAGCAGGGCTCCGACGGATTGGCGGAGGCAAAGAAGGCGCTTGTGGAAGCAGGTTCCGCGACGACGCGAGCGGGCGAGATCATCAAGCGCCTGCGCCGGATGGTCAGCCGCGGCGAACCCGAGGTCGAGTTCGCCGATCTGGGCCCGATCGTGCGCGAGGCCGTATCGCTCGCCTCGCTCGGCCTCGCCGATGAAGGCGTCCGCACGTCCGTCGACATCGCCGACGATGTGCCAGTCCACGTCGACAAGGTCCAGATTCAGCAGGTCGTGGTCAATCTGCTGCGCAACGCGGTGGCAGCGACGGCCTCGTGCAGCCGCCGTGAGATTGGCATCACGGTGTGCCGGCTGCGGGGATTCGCGGTGCTCGAGGTCGACGATACGGGAACCGGCATCGAGCCGGGGACGGTCGATCAGATCTTCACGCCCCTGTTCACGACGAAGGACCGAGGTCTGGGAGTCGGCCTGGCGATCTCCCGGACGATCGTCGAAGCGCATCGCGGAAAGATCTGGGCCAGCGAAAGCCCGCTGGGCGGCGCGCGCTTCAACGTCCGGCTGCCGCTCGCGTCGTGACACCAGTCCGCGCAGATCGTATACGAAAATGACAACAAGAGGGCCGCAAAAATGAAGACATCTTTGGATCGGGAGTCGCGCGCCGGCATGACCGCTGTCCGGAGGGCGCGCCGATGATGGCCATCGCCTCCGCAACGCGACATCAGCCGGGAACGATCGTGGTCGTGGACGATGAAGCCCCCCTGGCCGACATCATGGCGAGCGAGCTGGAGGATGAGGGCTATACCATCCTGCAGGCGCATGACGGCCTGGCGGCTCTGGAACTGGTTCAGCGCACGGGCGCCGACCTCCTCATCACCGATTTCCTCATGCCCGGGATGACGGGCCTGGAGCTGGCGCGCGCGATCCGCTCGCAGGAAAAATTCGCAGACCTGCCGATCATTCTGGTCAGCGGCGCCAACGGGGCAGTTGGCCGCAACCATCCGGACCTGTTCAACGCGGTGCTCGACCGGCCCTACCCGGCGAAGCGACTCGTGGAAAAGGTAGAGGCTGTGCTGACTTAGCGCAGGCGGCCAGAAGGCCGCCAATACCGCAGAACTACGGCCACGCCTGTCCACAAAAACAAAACTGGAGAATGCAAAACCGCTCCTCCTAAGAATTAGGAGTAGGCTAGTGTTGAACAAGATCAGGAGCGCCTTCGCGGACCGATCGCGCGCTCAAGACATGGCGGGTGCTGAGCAGCGCAGGCACGCGCGCCGGACCGTGTTTCTGGACGCATCGATTTATCCGATCGACTTCTTCTCCGATGTGGTCATCCATAACGTCTCCGCAAACGGCTTCATGGGCGAAGCCGATGTCGAGCTGACGGTCGGCGAGTCCCTGCATCTGACGCTGGACGACAAGGCCTATCAAGCCGCCACGGTTCGGTGGACCGAAGGGCAGCAATTCGGCGCCTCATTCGAAAGCCCGCTGGCCCGAACGGGTGCCGGCGACGATCTCGATTTCGGCACCGAAGACGATCACAAGCCGCGCCAGAAGCGCGTCAATCTGCGCATTCCCGCACGCCTTTGCCTGGGCCGCCCGCCGCAGCCCGGCAGCGTCCGCAACCTGTCGCAGTCGGGCATGCTGCTCGAGACCGACCCGGGCCTTTGCAAGGGCCAGCACATCCTGGTGAAGCTCGGGAATCGTCCTCCGGTCGCGGGACGAATCCAGTGGCACGACCAAGGCCGCATCGGCGTCGAATCCGCCGAGCCGATCGGGATCCTGTCGCTGGTCTATTCCAGCGACTGAGCCGCGCGATCGTTTCGCCCCCGCGCAAACTCTGGTTTCGCCCCGCCTGAGCCCATCGCCCGGGCCAACAAAAACCCCCGGAAAACCTGCGTCTTCCGAGGGGCTTGTGCGTGGTGGGCACGGCAAGGATTGAACTTGCGACCCCACCCGTGTGAAGGGTGTGCTCTACCACTGAGCTACGCGCCCACGCGACGGAGCGCCGCCCTTAGGCGAGCGGCGCGAGCCTGTCCAGCCGGTCTAGCTGTTGCAGGCGTCCTTCAGGTTCTTGCCGGCCTTGAATTTCGGCTGGGCGCTTTCCGGGATCGACATCGGTTCCTTGGTGCGCGGATTGCGGCCGGTCGACGCCTTGCGCCGGGTGACGGTGAACGTGCCGAACCCGACCAGACGCACTTCGTCGCCTCTCTTCAATGCTGACGAAATCGTATCGAACACGGCCTCGACCGCCTTCGCCGCGTCGCCGCGGCCCAGGCCTGCCGTATCCGCGACGGTGCCGATCAGTTCCTGCTTGTTCATCGGACCCTTTCCCCTCGTTGTGGCGCGCGGATTTCCTTAGGGAATCGGCGCGACGCAAGCGACCAGTAAGGCGAAGCGCCGCCCCCCCGTCAACCGGGAAGGCGGCGCAGCCGTGGTTCATTTCGGATCAGTGGCGGACGGCGGCCTCGCCTTCGCCCAGCACCGGCGGCAGCGCGCTCGGCGGCTGCGCCGCCAGTTCGTCGGCCTCGGTCCATTCGATCGGCGTCAGCTTCTGCGTCAGCGCGCCGGCCAGCACCTGGTCCACATGCGACACCGGGATGATCTCCAGCCCTTCGCGGATGTTCGCCGGGATTTCGGCCAGATCCTTCTCATTTTCCTGCGGGATAAAGACGGTGGTGATGCCGCCGCGCATCGCCGCGAGCAGCTTCTCCTTCAGGCCGCCGATCGGCAGCACCCGCCCGCGAAGCGTGACTTCGCCGGTCATCGCTACGTCCTTGCGCACGGGCACGCCGGTCAGCGTCGAGACGATCGACGTCACCATGCCGATGCCGGCCGAGGGCCCGTCCTTCGGCACCGCGCCTTCGGGCAAGTGGATATGGATGTCCTTCCGCGCGAACAGGCTCGGCTTGATGCCATAGCCGGGCGAGCGGGCGCGGACGAAGCTGAAGGCGGCCTGCACCGATTCCTGCATCACTTCGCCCAGCTTGCCGGTGGTCTTCACCTGGCCCTTGCCGGGCACCGTCACGCTCTCGATCGTCAGCAGCTCGCCGCCCACCTCGGTCCAGGCAAGTCCCGTGACCGCGCCGATCGTATGCTCTTCCTCGCCGATGCCGTGGCGGAATTTCCGCACGCCGGCATAGTCGGACAGGTTGTCGGGCGTGATCTCGATCCGCTCGGCCTTGCCTTCGAGGATGCGGCGCAGGGCCTTGCGGGCGAGCTTCGCGATCTCGCGCTCCAGCGTGCGGACGCCGGCTTCGCGGGTGTAATAGCGGATCAGGTCGCGCAGGCCGGCTTCGGTCAGCACGAACTCGTCGGCCTTCAGGCCATGCGCCTCGATCTGCTTGTCGACCAGGTGGCGCTTGGCGATCTCGACCTTCTCGTCCTCGGTATAGCCTTCCAGCCGGATGATCTCCATGCGGTCGAGCAGCGGCTGCGGCAGGTTCAACGAGTTGGCCGTCGTCACGAACATGACGTCCGACAGATCGACGTCGATCTCCAGATAATGGTCCTGGAATTTGTTGTTCTGCTCAGGGTCGAGCACTTCCAGCAGCGCCGAGGCCGGATCGCCGCGGAAATCCTGGCCGAGCTTGTCGATCTCGTCGAGCAGGAACAGCGGGTTGGACGCACCGGCCTTGCGCAGGTTGGTCACGATCTTGCCCGGCAGCGAGCCGATATAGGTCCGGCGGTGGCCGCGAATCTCCGCCTCGTCGCGCACGCCGCCCAGCGACTGGCGCACGAACTCGCGGCCGGTCGCGCGCGCGATCGACTTGCCGAGCGACGTCTTGCCGACGCCCGGCGGGCCGACCAGGCACAGGATCGGGCCCTTCAGTTTGTTGGTGCGCGCCTGGACCGCCAGATATTCGACGATCCGGTCCTTGACCTTTTCGAGGCCATAATGGTCCTCGTCGAGCACCCGCTCGGCTTCGGGGATGTCGCGCTTCAGCTTCGACTTCTTGCCCCAGGGCAGGCCCAGCAGCACGTCGAGATAGTTGCGCACGACCGTCGCTTCGGCCGACATCGGCGCCATCGTCTTGAGCTTCTTCAGCTCCGCGGTCGCCTTGGCGCGCGCTTCCTTGCTGAGCTTCAGCTTCGCGATCTTGGCGGTCAGCTCGGCGATCTCGTCGCCGTCCTCTTCCGCCTCGTTGCCGAGCTCGCGCTGGATCGCCTTCAGCTGCTCGTTCAGATAATATTCGCGCTGCGTCTTCTCCATCTGGCGCTTGACGCGGCTGCGGATCTTCTTCTCGACCTGGAGCACGCCCAGCTCGCCTTCCATGAAGGCGAACACCATCTCCAGCCGCCGCGCTGGATCGAGCTCGACCAGCAGCGACTGCTTGTCCGCGACCTTCACGGTGATGTTGGCAGCGACCGCATCGGCAAGCTTCGAAGGCTCCTCGATGTCCGCCAGCTGCACCGCCGTTTCGGCCGGCAGCTTGCGGTTCAGCTTCGCGTAATTCTCGAACTGCTCGACCACCGAGCGCATCAGCGCCTTGGCCTCGACGCTCTCGCCGCCTGCTTCATCGATCAGCGTGACGTTGGCGGCCAAATGCTCGCCCTCGCGCTCCAGCCCGTCCAGCGAGGCGCGTTGCTTGCCCTCGACCAGCACGCGCACGGTACCGTCGGGCAGCTTCAACAGCTGCAGCACGGTCGCGACCACGCCCAGATCGTAAAGATCGTCGCGGTCGGGATCGTCATTGGCCGGGTCGAGCTGGGCGACCAGGAAGATCTGCTTGTCGTTCGTCATCGCCTGTTCCAGCGCCGCGACCGATTTGTCGCGGCCGACGAACAGCGGCACGATCATGTTCGGGAAGACAACGATGTCCCGAAGCGGAAGAACAGGGAAACTCTGGGTCATGCAAACTCCGGTTGCGCGGATCCGCGCCGTTCCCTTTTATATGGGGCCGACGCCAAGAGCATCAATCACTTCGCGGCCGCAGACCATAGGGGGGATGCGTTAATATGCCGGTTTCGACGCTTGATCTGTGGATATTCTGGGCGGGCGCGATGCTTTACGGCTTGGCGCTGCTCGCCGCGCGGGCAACTCCCGGATCCACGCGCAGCGCCTGACGAAAAAGCCCCGCTCCAGGGGTCATTGGAGCGGGGCCGGTTCAGGGAGTTTCATGCGCGGGCGGGGGGTCAACCGCCGTCGAACGATCTTATCGCACCGCCCTGTCGCAGGACTATGTCGCGAGGGCACAAAAGTGTCGCGAAGTGTCGCAGCCCTACCAGCAGCGGCGGACCCGCTCGTGATGGCGCCATTCCCAATGGCAACGCCGATGATTGCGCCAGCCGCCATAGCCGTAGCGGGCCCGGTTCCAGCCGCGTCGGTGATCCCAGCCGCCCCGACGATCCCATTCGCGTCCGCGATCCCAGTCGCGCCGATCATGGCGACCATCGCGCCAGTCGCGATCGTAATACCGGCCGGAATAGCCATAGGGCTGCGCCGCTGCCCGCGTGGCCGCGCCCACGCCGGTGACTGAGACCGCCAGCGCAACGGCCATGAGCAATCTCTTCATGCGGACTCTCCTTTACATGGATCATCAGCAACGAAGCCCCTCTGGAAAGGCTCCAATCCGGGCTCAGAAGCCCTTCAGGCCGAACTCCCAGATCGCGGCCGGGTGTACCCGCGACGGGGCTGCGACGAACAGGGTCTTGAGCTCGGGCACGAACAGGCCTGTTCGAGCGCCGGGCGCCGTCGCGACCCTGACGTCCTTGCCCGACGCGACCACATTGACCTGTCCGGCGCCGCACACCACCAGGATCGTGTCGCCGGCTAGGAAGAGGTCGTCCGCATCCCCGCAGGTCGCGCGGCTGGACAGCGACGCGCCCGTATCGGCCTGCATCAGCGAAAGCTTGGCCGGCAGCCGATAGACGACCGCGATGTCTTTTCCCGAAGGCATCACCGCCAGCGGGAAATTAAGCCGGTTCAGGCCGGTCGACCACTTGGCCAGCACGCGCACCTGGTCGACATCGGCAACGATGACGGACCCGCGATCGGGCACGTTCACGAATGCCCGCGATCCGATCAGCCGGAACCCCTCGGGGTGGCCCGGCAGGACCAGGCGCGACAGCAACTGGTGAGTCGCCGGATCGATCGTCGCGATGCCGCCCGACCCGTAGCCGACGAGCACATGCCCGTTCCGCGCATCGATCCGGACATTGTCCGCGTCGTCGCCGAGTTGCAGCCGGGCGACTTCCCGCCTGTCGGCCGCGGCATAGAAGCGCACCGACCCGTCGCCGCTGGCCACGACGATCTGCTGCTGCTTCGGCAGGAAGCCGACACCCTGCGGCTCCTTCAGTCCGGCGATGCGGCCGCTCACGCGGCCCGCTTTCAGGTCGATCTCGTCGACCGTCCCATTGCCATACTCGGCAACATAGAGCCGCTGGTGCTCGACATCGATTGCGAGGTGGTCGATTCGTCCCTTCACATCCGGCAGCGCAATCGTTCGGCGCAGCGACAGGGGCGACGCGGCATCGCCCGGCGCAACGATCGTCGGAGCGGCGCCGCAGGCAGAGGTCGATACGACCGCCGCGAGCGCAAGCAGGGCATTCGCTGTGTTCAAGACCAGGCGGCTCAGCCGCGGCGCGCCATCGAGCATCCCAACGCTCCCTGAATCGCGGTTGCCTGGCAGTGCTACACCGTCCCGAGCCGGCGCGTCACGGGGCTGTGGCCGGCGAACCTGGAATCAGAGCTTCAGGCCAAAGCGCGGCCCAAGCCAGACCATGACGCTGTAGAGCAGGATCGTGAGCAGGCATCCAGCGACCAGCGCCGTCCAGAAGGCGACGCCGTGCCGAAGCAGCGCCGGGATCAGCAGGAACATCGGAAGCGACGGCAGGACGAACCAGAAGGTGCCTTCGGCGTGCGCGGCCATGTTCCCGGCGTCAGGGCGATCATGCCACAGCCACATCATCCCTAACACGGAGACCAGCGGCAGGGACGCGATCAGCGCGCCGAACCCCGGATACCGCTTCGCCACCTCCGACACGACGGCAATGATGATGCCCGACAGCGCGGCCTTAAGTGCGAGATACCACATCCGGCCCGCTTAGGCCGCCGCGCCTCACATCCGCAACTCGTGCATCGCACCTTCGGTCTGACCGCCGGCCGGCCGCAGCAAGGACCAGAAGCGCGGCCCCCCTTTCGGCACCTCCCATTCGCCGGTCACCTCGAAGCCGTGCCCGGCGTAGAGCGGGAGCGTGAGCGGGTTCGGCGTTTCGAGATAGGCCGGCAGATCGGTCGCCAGCGCCAGCCCGGCGGCGATCGCTTGCGAGCCATAGCCACGGCCCTGGTGGCGAGGATCGCAGCCGGCGATGTGAAGATAATGGAAGTCGCCGGCCGGCATATGCGCGTCGATCGCATCGCCGACCCGCAGCGCGCGCGGTAGTGCGGTGCCGAGCGTGCGGAGCAGCGGGCCTGCCTCGGCCAGCATTTCCAGCCAGCCGACCTTCGCCCGGCCGGGCCCGCGCCACAAGGTCGCCGCCTCGCCGCCCGCCGTCACGAACCGCGGCCCGGCCTTGCCGTCGCTATCGAACAGGATCGCAAAGAACCGCGGCAGTCGCGCGCGGCGGATCGCGGGATCGGGGAAAATGTAACTGATCGCCGCGTCGTCAAAGAATGCGGCGGCGAGCAGACGGGAGACATGGCTGCGGTCAGCGGAGGTTGCGGGGCGGGCATTTAGCCCCTCTCCCGGAACGGGAGAGGGAGGGGCCCGCCGCGAAGCGGTGGGAGGGTGAGGGGCATGCCCGTCCACGCTCGCTACGCTTCGCTCTGCGCCCCCTCACCCCGCTCGCGCCGACGCGCGAGTCGCCCTCTCCCCAAGGGGAGAGGGGTTGCAATCACGCCGCCCCGCTTTCCTTCTTCTTCGCATAGACGCGGACCGGGTCCTTGCGGCCCTCGACCACGTCCTTGTCGATCATCACTTCGTCGACGCCGTCCATGCTGGGCAGGTCAAACATGGTGTCGAGCAGGATCGCTTCGAGGATCGAGCGAAGGCCACGGGCGCCGGTCTTGCGGGCGATCGCCTTCTTGGCGACCGTCACCAGCGCGTCGTCGGTGAACGACAGGCGGACATCCTCCATGTCGAACAGCTTCTGATACTGTTTGACGAGCGCGTTCTTCGGCTCGGAGAGGATCTTGACCAGCGCGTCGACGTCCAGGTCCTCGAGCGTCGCGATCACCGGCAGGCGGCCGACGAATTCGGGGATCAGGCCGAACTTCAGCAGGTCCTCCGGCTCGCACTGACGCAGCACTTCGCCGGTGCGCCGCTCCTCGGGCGCTGCGACATAGGCGCCGAAGCCGATCGACTTGCCCTGCAGGCGGTCGCCGATGATCTTCTCAAGGCCCGAGAAGGCGCCGCCGCAGATGAACAGGATGTTGGTCGTGTCGACCTGCAGGAACTCCTGCTGCGGATGTTTGCGCCCGCCCTGCGGAGGAACGCTCGCGGTCGTGCCTTCCATCAGCTTCAGCAGCGCCTGCTGCACGCCTTCGCCCGATACGTCGCGCGTAATCGACGGGTTCTCGGCCTTGCGGCTGATCTTGTCGATCTCGTCGATGTAGACGATGCCGCGCTGCGCCCGCTCGACATTATAGTCGCTGGCCTGGAGCAACTTTAGGATGATGTTCTCGACGTCCTCGCCGACATAGCCGGCTTCGGTGAGCGTCGTCGCGTCGGCCATCGTGAACGGCACGTCGAGGATGCGCGCCAGCGTCTGCGCGAGCAGCGTCTTGCCGCAGCCAGTCGGGCCGACGAGCAGGATGTTCGACTTGGCAAGCTCGACGTCGGCGCCCTTCGCGCCGTGAGCGAGCCGCTTGTAATGGTTGTGCACCGCGACCGAGAGCACGCGCTTCGCCTGCTTCTGCCCGATCACATAATCGTCCAGCACGTCGCAGATTTCCTGCGGCGTCGGCACGCCTCCGTCCTTCTTGGAGACGAGCGCGGACTTGGTTTCTTCGCGAATGATGTCGTTGCAGAGCTCGACGCATTCGTCGCAGATGAACACGGTCGGGCCCGCGATGAGCTTCCTCACCTCGTGCTGCGACTTCCCACAGAAGGAGCAGTAGAGGGTGCTCTTGGAATCCCCGCCGCTCAATTTCGTCATCAGTTCACCCTTGAGCCCGCTGAGCGCAGGCCATCGCTAGCTCGGGCCATGTTAGCCCTCGCTCCCGAAACCACAATGCCGAATGTGCGGGCTCGTTCCCCGCCAATCATCGTTAACTGTGGACCACTCATCTGGCCCGAACGGATATGTGCTTGAGCGCATGGCACTTCAAGACGGTCGCAACCGGCCGCGGGTCCAGCTAAAAGCGACGAATGAACCGGTTATTTACCCTCTTTTGCGCCTTCGCGCTCGCCACGCCGGCCCTTTCGCAAGCGCCGAGCCCCGCTCCGACGCCCGCTCCGGCGACCACCAGCGTCACGCTGACAACCAGTCAGGGCCCGATCGTGCTGGAGCTGGAAAAGGAGCGCGCACCGATCACGACCGCGAATTTCCTGCGCTATGTCGACCAGAAAAGGCTGGACGGCACGACCTTCTACCGCGCGGCCAAGGCGCCGAACGCGCCGGAATACGGCCTCGTCCAGTTCGGCACGCAGAACGACCCGAAAAGGACCCTGCCGCCGATCGCGCATGAGCCGACCACCAAGACCGGGCTGACGCACAAGAACGGCACCATTTCGCTCGCCCGCAATGCACCCGGCACCGGCGCCGGCGACTTCTTCATCATCGTCGGCGACACGCCCGCGCTCGATGCCAATCCGGCGCAGAGCGGTGACAATCAGGGCTTCGCCGCCTTCGGCCACGTCACCGAAGGCATGGACCTGATCAGGCAGATCCTCGCCGCCCCGACGGACCCGAACAAGGGCGAAGGCGTGATGAAGGGGCAGTTCCTTGCCGCGCCGGTCGTCATCATCTCGGCGCGCCGCACCAACTGATTGGACGAACGCGCGAAAATCTTTCGCGCGGCCCCGTAACGACCGCATCCCAAAGCTGCGCCGCACGTTTGAGGCGGCATGGGTGGCATGACCGGTCTCGAATGGCGTGAGGCGCTTTATCGGCAATTGGCTCGCCAGCCGGGGCTTCCGGCCGGCCTGCGCCCGGTGCTGATCCAGCGTGCCGAACGCTGCGTCGACCGCACATTGCCGACGATTCCCGCATTCCTCATTCCGCGCGGCAACGGCGAAGGGTGCAAGGGCGCGATCGGGCGCTGACGCGGGTTCCCTCCGGACGAGCCGTTTTCCCGACCCTGGTTGCGCTTCGTTCATCCTTGCGGCGATAAGCCCGCGCGATGCGCCAGCCTCTCTCCCTCCTCCTCACCATCGCCCTTGCCGCTTGCGGCAGCGCGGCGCCCGCCGCTCCTCAGGCAAAGCCCGCCATGTGGAAGCTGTCTGATCCGGACACCACCATCTACCTGTTCGGCACCGTCCATGTGCTGCCCAGCGACCTCAAATGGCGGACCACGCGATTCGACCAGACGGTCGGCCAGGCCAAGGAGCTGGTGCTCGAGATCAACGATCAGGGCGACAAGGCCGCGATCGCTCAGCTCTACAAACGGATCGCCTTCTCGCCGGGCCTGCCGCCGATCCTCGATCGCGTTCCCGCCGACAAGCGCGCCGCTCTCGCCGCCGCGATCGAGAAGGCCGGGCTCAAGCCCGCGCAGCTCGACGGCATGGAAACCTGGGCGGTCGCGGTAACACTTGGCGCGTCGATGTATGCCGGCATGGGCGCCTCGGTCGACAACGGCGTCGAAAGCCAGCTCCGGTCCAGCTTCAAGGACAAGCCGGTCGCGGGCCTCGAGACGACCGCGCAGCAGCTCGGCTATTTCGATACCATGCCCGAAGCAGTCCAGCGCAAGCTGCTGGTCAGCATGGTCGACGACGTGAAGAACGCCGATGTGGACTTCCGGAAAATGGTCGCGGCTTGGTCGTCCGGCAACACCGGAGCCATCGCCCGCACCTTCGACGACGAGCTGAAGAGCGCGCCCGAAATCGCCCGCGTCCTAATTGATCAACGCAACGCAAATTGGGCAAATTGGCTGAAACACCGCCTCGACAAGCCCGGCACCGTCCTCGTCGCCGTCGGCGCCGGCCACCTCGCCGGCAAGGGCTCGGTCATCGACCTGCTGCAAAAACAGGGCCTGAAAGTCGAACGCGTGCAGTAACCCAACCCCTCTCCCTCCAGGGGAGAGGGCGACTCGGCCCTGCGGGGCCGAGCGGGGAGAGGGTGCTGTGGTACAAGCCAGCCACCCTCCCAACACCCTCTGTTGCATTCTCCCCCCTCCCCCGCTATGCGCGCCGGCTTCCGTCATGGTCATCCCTGGAGGCGTGGCGGAGCGAACTGAACTCAACCAGCTATTTGGAGACATGCGATGAGCGAGACGCTGACGCTGTCGGCCGAGGCGCGCGATCGGGCGGGCAAGGGAGCCTCCCGTGCCATTCGCCGCGAAGGCCGCGTGCCCGCCGTCATTTACGGCAACAAGGAAGAACCGCAAGGCATCCATGTGGCGGAACGGGAGCTAATGAAGCTCCTGAACACCGGCCACTTCATGAACTCGGTCGTGATGATCAACGGCATGCGCACGTTGCCGAAGGACGTCCAGTTCCACCCGGTCACCGACCGTCCGCTCCATGTCGATTTCCTCCGCATCGGCGAGCATTCGACCGTGCACGTCAACGTGCCCGTCCGCTTCGAGAACGAAGAGGCATCGCCGGGCCTGAAGCGCGGCGGCGTGCTCAACATCGTCCGCCACGAGCTCGAGCTGGTGTGCGACGCGGCGAGCATCCCCGACGAGATCGTGATCGACCTCAAGGGCTATGATGTCGGCGATTCGGTGCACGTATCGGCCGTCACCCTGCCCGAAGGCAGCAAGTCGGCGATCGAGGATCGCGACTTCACCATCGCCACCATCGTCGCGCCGTCCGGCCTGAAGAGCGCCGAAGGCGACAACGAAACCGCCGCCGCCGCCGAAGGCGAGAGCGAAGAAGGCTGATCCCCATTCGTCACCCCGGACTTGATCCGGGGCCCACCTTCTTTGAAAGGCAGGTGGGTCCCGGTCGAGCCCGGGATGACGATTGCGAGCGATCGCCAGCACGATGCAAATCTGGGTCGGCCTCGGCAATCCGGGCGCGCTGTATGCGATGCACCGGCACAATGTCGGCTTCATGGCGGTTGATGCGATCGCCGAGGTGCACGGTTTTTCGGCGCCGAAGCGCGCATTCCAGGGCTGGGTGCAGGAAGGCCGGATCGGGGCTGAAAAGATCCTGATCCTCAAGCCCGCGACGTTCATGAATGAAAGCGGCCGCGCCGCTGGCGAGGCGATGCGCTTCTACAAGCTCGCGCCCGAAGACGTGACCGCCTTTTACGACGAACTCGACCTCGCCCCGTTCAAGGTGAAGGTCCGCACGGGCGGCGGCACCGCCGGCCACAACGGCATCCGCAGCCTCGACGCCCACCTCGGGCCGGATTTCCGCCGCGTGCGGCTAGGCATCGGCCACCCCGGCCACAAGGACAGGGTCACCGGCCACGTCCTCGGCAATTTCGCAAAGGCCGAGATCGACCCCCTCTCCGACCTGCTCGGCGCCATCGCCGCCGAAGCCGAATGGCTGGCCAAAGGCGATGACGCGCGCTTCATGAACGACGTGGCGCTGCGGCTGTCAAAGGATTGATCAGCGGATCGGCGTTCCCAACCAGCGCCACTTTGTCCAGGTCTTGAACAACGGCCGACCAAGGACGTCGCCAATGGGCAGCATTGCGACACCACCCTCGTCACGCGAGACCCGGCTGTCGGCGGAGCGGTCGCGATGGTCGCCCAGCACGAACAGGTGGCCAGGCGGAACCGTGGTTTCCGCCATGTCATCTGTACGGCTCTCACCGAGGTCAAGGACGCGGTGCTCGCCCACCTCGCTCGGCAGTCGCTCGACCAGAATGCGCGCCTGGAGGACGCCTCCGAGATCTTTCACCGGCATTTTGCCGATCTGGCGTTGCATGGCCGGAATGTCATTCACGATCGGCACGCCGCCGCGCATGGCCACCCTGTCACCGGGCATCGCGGCGACCCGCTTAATGTAAATCTGTCCGCCCACATTCAGGAGAATGACCTCGCCCGGCTTCGGCAAGCTCTTGTTGTGCATGTCCGCCACAAATCGTTCGCCGACGCTCAAGGTCGGTTCCATCGATTCCGCTGGAATATAGAAAGGTCGATAGTAGCTGTGCGCCAAATCAATTGCGGGCGAACTCAGTACAGCGGCCAGTGCGAACAGCGCCACCAGGCTGTACCATTTGGACCACCATGCACGACGTGCGGGTCTTGTCCGGCTCTGCTTCCAGCCAATCAGGATCGGTGCCACATACAAGACCCCAAACGCGATCAGCAAAACGGGCAGGAGCGCCAGTAGAGCATTCGGCGTAAGTTCCGGTAGCACCGCTGCGGCCCCCGTCAGCATGAGGATCAGCGCAAGCCCGCCAAAGGCAAATGCAAGACCGAGGCGCAACCGCCCCAGTCGCAGCAGTCCCAAGCCCGGCGTCAGTATATTGAGGACAGCAATTCCAATGCGCGCGCCCAAAGATCGCCGTTGCTCCTCGTACTCTTCCATGCCCCCTCCCCAAACTTCGCGGTAGCATTCGCGGTGTGTCGCCGCTATCGCCTGCGCGCTTCCACAAATCCAGGCGACCAATGGGCTTTCGTTGCGGTATCGTCGGCTTGCCGAATGTCGGCAAGTCCACTTTGTTCAATGCCTTGACCGAAACGGCGGCGGCGCAGGCGGCCAATTACCCGTTCTGCACGATCGAGCCGAACGTGGGTCAGGTCGCCGTCCCCGATCCGCGCCTCGACCAGCTCGCGGAGATCGCGAAGTCGGCGAAGAAGATCGAGACGCAGCTGGCGTTCGTCGACATTGCCGGCCTGGTGCGCGGCGCGTCGAAGGGCGAGGGGCTCGGCAACCAGTTCCTCGCCAACATCCGCGAAGTGGACGCGATCGTGCACGTGCTGCGCTGCTTCGAGGATGGCGACGTGACGCATGTCGAGGGCAAGGTCGATCCGATTGCGGACGCGGAGACGGTCGAGACCGAGCTGATGCTGGCCGATCTGGAAAGCCTCGAGAAGCGTGTGCCGAACCTCGTCAAGCGCGGCCAGGCCGGCGACAAGGAATCGAAAATCGCCGCCGCCGTGCTGGGGCAGGCGCTGGAACTGCTGCGCGAGGGTAAGCCCGCACGTCTCACCCAGCCCAAGGACGAAGAAGAGCGCCGCCATTTCGATCAGGCGCAGCTGCTCACCTCAAAGCCCGTGCTCTACGTCTGCAACGTCGACGAGGGCGACGCGTCCGAAGGCAATGCGCTCAGCGCCCGCGTGTTCGAAAAAGCGAAGGCCGAAGGTGCCGAAGCCGTGGTCGTTTCTGCCGCGATCGAGGCGGAGATCGCCACGCTGGATCCCGAAGAGCGGCAGGCGTTCCTGGCCGATCTGGGCCTCGCCGAAACCGGCCTCGCCCGGGTGATCCGCGCCGGCTACGCGCTGCTGCACCTGATCACCTTCTTCACCGCCGGCCCCAAGGAAGCGCGGGCTTGGACCGTCCACAAGGGCGACAAGGCCCCGCAGGCCGCCGGCGCGATCCACACCGATTTCGAGCGCGGCTTCATCCGCGCCGAGACGATCGCGTTCGACGATTACGTCAAATACGGCGGCGAGGCGGGCGCTCGCGAAGCCGGCAAACTCCGTCAGGAAGGCAAGGATTATGTGGTGCAGGACGGCGACGTCATGCTGTTCCGGTTCAATGTATAAGATGCTGCATGCGCAACGAAATCCGTTCGTTTCGAGCGAAGTCGAGAAACGAGTGCGCCACCAGCGCGGAGCTGCGCTTCTCGACTTCGCTCGAAGCGAACGGAGTTGGGTGGGTGCCTTCCTCGCCCTCCTCGCCCTGTTCCTGCCCTCCGCCGCACCGGCGAAGGCGACGCGCCAGCCCGCACGCACGCCGGTCACGATCCTGGTCTCGATCGACGGCTTCCGGTCCGATTACCTGAACCGCGGCGCCAGCCCGACCCTGTCGGCGCTGGCAAAGGCGGGCGTGACCGGGCCGATGCACCCGTCCTACCCGTCCCTCACCTTTCCCAATCACTGGACTCTGGTCACCGGCCGCCGTCCCGACCGCAACGGCATCGTCGGCAACACGATGGAAGACCCGCGCCGCCCCGGCGAAGTGTTCACGATGGCCAGCGAAGACCCGTTCTGGTGGGATGAGGCCGAGCCGATCTGGGTGAGCGCCGAAAAGCAGGGCATCCGCACCGCGACGATGTTCTGGCCAGGCTCGAACGTCACCTGGGGCGGTCACAAGGCGAACCGCTACCATAGTCCGTTCGAAGGCGGCGTGCGCCCGGCCGACTGGCAGCAATTCAGCGGCTATGTGTCGGACGAGCAGCGAGTGAACGCCGTGTTCGACTGGCTCCGCCGCCCGGCCGCGATCCGGCCGAAGCTGATCACGCTCTATTTCGACGAGGTCGACGCCGCCGGTCACGAATACGGCCCCGATGATCCCCGCACGACCCAGGCGGTGCACGACGTCGACATCGCGATCGGCAAGCTCCGCGCCGGCCTCGCCGCGCTCGGACAGCCCGTCAATCTGGTCATCGTCGCCGATCACGGCATGGCGCCGATCAGCGCCGATCGCTCGATCCCGATGGATCAGCTCGCCGATCCCGCCGACTACCGGCTGCTGGAGACGGGCCCTTACGCATCCCTGTTCGCGGTGCCGGGCCATGAAGCGGCGCTGGAGGCCGCTCTGTCCAGGCCCCATGACCATGTCCGCTGCATGAAGAAATCGGAGCTGCCGCCAGCCCTTCATTACGGGGCCAACCCCCGCGTGCCACCCTACCAGTGCCTCGCCGATCTCGGCTGGACGATCCGCAAGACGGCCGCCGAGAAGCCGCGGGCGGGCGGCGCGCACGGATACGATCCGCGCTACACGGAAATGACGGCCCTGTTCATCGCGAACGGCCCCGCGTTCCGGCCCGGCGTGAAGGTCGGCGCTTTCGACAATGTCGACGTGTATCCGCTCATCGCGCGCCTCGCCGGCGTGAAGGCAAACCCCGGCGACGGGACGATCGCCACCTTTTCGCGGGCTCTCAAGCATTGATCTCCCCTCCCGCTTGCGGGAGGGGGCGGGGGTGGGCCTGACGTGAAGCGCGCGGTGGGCGGGGCTCGCCCACCCCTTATCCCTCCCGCAAGCGGGAGGGGAATTTGCGTTACTGGGAAGATATCGAGGTCGGCGCGCGCTCCAGATTCGGCCGCTATGAAGTGACGCGCGACGAAGTGATCGCGTTCGCGTCGAAATACGATCCGCAGCCTTTTCACCTGTCCGACGACGCCGCCGCCCAGACCTATTTCGGCCGCCTCTCCGCATCCGGCTGGCACACCTGCGCGATGCTGATGCGGATGCTGGTCGATCATATGAAGACCGAGCAGCAGGCCGGGCTCGGCTCGCCGGGCATCGACGAGCTGCGATGGCTTAAGCCCGTCTATCCCGGCGACACGCTTCGTGCCGAAAGCGAGGTTCTGGACAAGACGCCGTCCCGAAGCCGGCCGGACATGGGATCGTACCGGGGCCGCACGACCGTGTTCAATCAACATGACAAACCCGTGATGACGCTGACCTCGATCGGGCTGATCCGCCGCCGGCCGGGTTGAACGTCCAAAGGGTGCGATGAACGTCCGGGAACCAGGGCGCGCCGTCTCGACTTATCGCGTGGATTCATTAACGGGGACGGCCGTGTCGACTCGTTCCGGATTTCAGACATAATGTACAAAGGCGCGGCGTCGGCACTCTCCCTTTTCCTGGCAATCGCGGTCCTCGCTGGCTGCGGCAGTTCGTCGGAAACGAAGGGCGGCCGCGGAGCTGGCGGCCGCGAGGGCGGCACGCCCGAAGTCGGCTTCGTCGTCGTCCAGCCGACCGCCGTCGCAATGACCACGGAGCTCGCCGGCCGCACCGTGCCGCACGCCGTCTCCGAAGTTCGCCCCCAGGTGTCGGGCGTCATCCAGAAGCGGCTGTTCACCGAAGGCAGCTTCGTCCACGCCGGCCAGACTCTCTATCAGATCGATCCAAGCCTCTACCGCGCCAGCGCGGCCCAGGCAGAAGCGAATGTCTCGGCCGCGCAGGCGAATGCCGAAGCGGCGCGCACGCTCGCCAATCGCTACAAGCCGCTCGCCCAGATGCAGGCGGTCAGCCAGCAGGAATATACCAACGCCGCCGCTCAGGCGCGTCAGACGGCTGCCGCGGTGGAGCAGCAAAAGGCGGCACTCCAGACGGCGAAGATCAACCTGAATTTCACGCGGGTGCCGGCGCCGATCAGCGGCCGGATCGGGCGTTCGGCGGTGACCGTCGGCGCGCTGGTCACCGCCAACCAGGCCGACCCGCTGGCGACGATCCAGCAGCTCGATCCGATCTATGTCGATATCCAGCAATCGACGGCACAGCTGCTCGCGCTCCGTCGGTCGCTCGCCCGGGGCGATGTGATGCCGGCAAAGGCTGCGATCCACCTGAAGCTGGAGGACGGCAGCGATTACGAGCTCGCCGGCACGATCGAGTTCGCCGAAGTCGTCGTCGACCCGAACACCGGCACCGTCACGCTGCGCGCGTCATTCCCCAATCCCAAGGGCGTGTTGCTGCCCGGCATGTTCGTGCGCGCGGTCTTCGCCCAGGCGATCGACACGCGCGCCTTCCTGGTGCCGCAGGAAGCCGTCAGCCGCGATCCGCAGGGCAACGCGACGGTGATGGTCGTCGGGCCTAAGAACCGGGCGATTCAGAAGACCGTCAAGACCGAGCGCACGCAGGGCCCGTTCTGGGTCGTCACCGAGGGGCTCAATCCCGGCGACAAGATCATCACCCAGGGCCTGAACAAGGTGCGGGCGAATCAGCCGGTCCACGCCGTTCCCGCCAGCACCCCGCAGAAGATCGACCCGAACCGTCCGGCGCCCGGCGGCCGCCACGGCGGGCGGCGGGGCTGAACATTGAACGCGGGAATGTCCTGTCATCCCGGCCTTGAGCCGGGATCCACCTTCTTCCCGGCGGCGGGACAGAAGGAAGATGGACCCCGGATCAAGTCCGGGGTGACGATGCGTTTGCGTAGGTCCCGCCGATGATCTCCCGCATCTTCATCGACCGCCCGATCTTCGCGTGGGTGATCGCGATCCTGATCATGCTGGTCGGGCTCGGCAGCGTGTTTTCGCTCCCCATCGAGCAATATCCGGACATCGCACCGCCGCAGGTGAATATCCGCGCCAATTACCCCGGCGCGAACGCGCAGACGGTCGAAAACAGCGTCACCCAGGTCATCGAGCAGCAGCTTTCGGGCATCGACGGGCTGCTCTATTTCACCTCGACCTCCTCCTCGCGCGGCTCGGTCGGCATCAGCCTGACGTTCAAGAAAGGCACCGACCCCGACACGGCGCAGGTCCAGGTCCAGAACCGGGTGCAGGAGGCGCTGCCGCGGCTGCCGCAGCAGGTCCAGCAGCAGGGGCTGCGCGTCAGCAAGTCGAACCCCGACTTCCTGATGATCGTCGCCGTCTACGACACGACCGACCGTCAGACCAATCGCGACGTGTCCGACTGGCTGTCGTCGAACCTTCAGGACCCGATCAGCCGCCTGCCCGGCGTCGGCGACACCAATGTGTTCGGCTCGCAATATGCGATGCGGATTTGGCTAAATCCCGCCAAGCTGGCTGCCTTCCAGCTGATGCCGAGCGACGTCGTCGCGGCTGTCCAGGCGCAGAATACCGAGATCACGGCGGGCGAGATCGGCGCGCAGCCGATGCCGGCGACGCAGATGCTGGACGCGACGGTCACGTCCCAGTCGCGGCTGCAGACGCCGGAACAATTCCGCGACATCATCCTGAAGACGCAGCCGGACGGCGCCACCGTTCACCTAGGCGATGTCGCCCGGGTCGAGCTTGGTTCGGAGAACTACAATTCGATCATCCGCGTGAATGGCCATCCGGGCGCCGGCTTCGCGGTCTCGCTCGCGCCCGGCGCCGACGCGCTCACCACGGCGGAGCTGGTGAAGGCGGAAGTCGCCAGCCAGTCGAAGAATTTCCCGCCCGGCTTCGCCTATGCCTATCCGAACGATTCGACGGCCTTCATCAAGCTGTCGATCGATGAGGTGGTGAAGACGCTGTTCGAGGCGATCCTCCTCGTCGTCATCGTCATGTTCGTCTTCCTGCAGAGCTGGCGTGCGACTCTCATTCCGGCGATCGCCGTTCCCGTCGTGCTGCTCGGCACGTTCGGCGTGTTCGCGATCGCGGGCTTTTCGATCAACACGCTGACCCTGTTCGGGCTGGTGCTCTCGATCGGCCTGCTCGTCGACGATGCGATCGTGGTGGTGGAGAATGTCGAGCGCCTGCTCGACGAGAATCCCGAGATGACGCCGCGCGAGGCGACGATCCAGTCGATGAGTGAAATCTCGACCGCGCTGATCGCGATCGCGATGGTGTTGTCTGCCGTGTTCCTGCCGATGGCGTTTTTCGGCGGCTCGACCGGCGTCATTTATCGCCAATTCTCGCTTACGATCGTCTCGGCCATGGTGCTGTCGGTGATCGTCGCCCTGGTGCTCAGTCCGGCGCTGACGGCGACGCTGCTGAAACGCCGCGAGCACGACGGCACCGTCCATTCCAAACGCTTCCCGCGGCTGGCGGCAGCGACCGAGCGCGCACGTGAACGGTTCAACACCGGCTTTGCGACGATGGTCGATCGCTACACGGTGGGCGTGCAGCGGGTGATCGACAGGAAGCTGATCTTCCTCGGCATTTATGCGCTCACCGCCGTGCTGCTGGTGATTCTGTTCTTCCGGCTGCCGACCAGCTTCCTGCCCACGGAGGACCAGGGCTTCGCCAGTGCGCAGATCCGCCTGCCGCCGGGCGCGACGCTTGCGCGCACGCAGGAGATTCAGAAGCGGGTCGAGGATTATCTGCTGCGCGGCCCGGAATCGAAGAACATCAACGTGCTGTTCACGGTTGCGGGCGGCGGCGGCGGCGGTCCGTCCGGCCAGAATGCGGGCAACGCCTTCCTGAACCTGAAGGATTGGGACCAACGGCCGGGCAAGCAGAACGGCGCCGACGCGATCACCGAGCGGATGAGCCGGGCGTTCGGCGGCCTGCGCGACGCGCAGGTGTTCGCTTTGGTGCCGGGCGCGATCCGCGGCCTCGGCCAATCCAACGGCTTCACGCTGGAACTCCAGAATACCGGCGGCCTCACCCGCGACGAATTTCAGGCGACGCGCGACCGCCTGCTGCAAATGGCCGAGAACGACCCGAAGCTGACCGGCGTGCGGCCCAGCGAGCTTCCCGACACGCCCAATCTGCACGTCGATATCGACCAGCAGAAGCTCTCTGTTCTCGGGCTGGCCCAGACCGACGTGAACAGCACGCTCTCGACCGCCTGGGGCGGCCGCTATGTGAACGACTTCGTCGACCGCGGTCGCGTCAAGCGCGTCTATGTCCAGGGCGACGCGCCCTTCCGATCGGCGCCGGAAGATCTGAGCCAGTGGTTCGTTCGCGGCAAAACGGGCGAGATGGCGCCCTTCTCGTCGTTCGCGACCACGTCGTGGCAGACGGGCCCCGTTTCGCTTGGCCGCTTCGGCGGCGTGCCGGCCTATGAAATCCAGGGCCAGGCGGCGCCGGGCGCCAGCTCGGGCGAGGCAATGGACCGGATCGCGGAGCTCGCGTCGCAGCTTCCGGGCGTGTCGGTGGCCTGGAGCGGCCTGTCGTATCAGGAACGCCTGTCGACCGGGCAGGCGCCTTTGCTCTACGGCCTGTCGCTGCTGGTCGTGTTCCTCTGCCTCGCCGCTCTCTACGAAAGCTGGTCGATCCCGGTGGCGGTGCTGCTGATCGTGCCGCTCGGCCTGGTCGGCGCCGTGTTCGCGGTGACGCTGCGCGGCCTTGAAAACGACGTCTATCTGCAGATCGGCCTGCTGACGACGATGGGCCTCGCCTCCAAGAACGCGATTCTGATGATCGAGTTTGCCGAAGCCGCCGAAAAGGCCGGCAAGCGCGTCATCGACTCCGCCCTGGAAGCCGCGCGCATCCGCCTGCGGCCGATCCTGATGACCAGCCTTGCCTTCATCTTCGGCGTGCTGCCGCTCGCGATCTCGACCGGCGCGGGCGCCAAGAGCCGCGTTGCGATCGGCACCTCCGTGATCGGCGGCATGCTGACCGCGACCATCCTGGCGATCTTCTACATCCCGCTGTTCTTCGTGCTGGTCCGCCGCGGCACGCGCGACACGCTCGCCTGGTTCCGCGAACGCCGCCGGCACCGCGCGGAGGGTGCGGCATGAAGCGCGCCGTCGCCCTCGCCCTGATCGTCAGCCTGCCGGGCTGCTCGATGATTCCGCATTACGAGCGGCCCGCGCCGCCGGTGCCGCAATCCTGGCCGGTCGGCGACGCCTATCTCCGCCAGAGCGAGGCGGCGCTGCCGGCAGTCACCTACCGCGACATCTTCCGCGACCCGCGCCTGCAGCGGATCATCGAGGAGGCGCTCGTCAACAACCGCAACCTGCGCCTCGCGGCCGCCAACATCGCCGCCGCGCGCGAGCAGTACCGCATCCAGCGCGCGCAGATCCTGCCGGACATCGGCGCCAACGCGACCTATACCGAGGCCGATCGCGGCAGCGGCGCCCAGAGCGGCGTCGGCGGCGCAGCCTCGGGCCGGCGCACGACCTACAGCGTGCAGGGCGGCATCACCGCGTTCGAGCTCGACCTGTTCGGCCGCATCCGCGCGCTCTCGGAAGCGGCGCAGAACCGCTATTTCGCGACCGAAGCCGGTGCCCGCGCGACGCGCCTCACTTTGGTCGGCGACATCGCCAATGCCTGGTTCACCTACGCGGCGGACAAGGACCTGCTGGCCGTCGGCGAGCGCACGGTCGCGTCCGCCCAGCGATCGGTCGATCTCACCCGCGCCCGCCTGAACGGCGGCATCGCGCCCCGCACCGACCTGCGCCAGGCCGAGCAGACGCTCGAGCAGGCGCGCGCCGACGTCGCCCAAAGCCGGACCAATCTCGCGCAGGACGCCAACCTGCTGCAGCTGCTGGTCGGCGCGCCCGTCGATCCCGCCCTGCTTCCAGCCTCGATTGCCGAGGTCGAGAACAGCGTCGCCGAACTGCCCGCCGGGCTCGATTCGACGATCCTGCTGCGCCGCCCCGATGTGGTGCAGGCCGAATACAATCTCCGCGCCGCCAATGCAGAGATCGGCGCAGCCCGTGCCGAGCTGTTCCCGCGGATCAGCCTGACCGCGGTGCTGGGCTTCGCGAGCACGGCACTGTCGAACCTGTTCTCGGGCGGCAGCTTCAACTGGTCGATCAGCCCGCAGGCGAGCTATTCGATCTTCCAGGGGGGCGCCGCAAAGGCCAATGTCCGCCTGACCCAGGCCCAGCGCGACGCCGCGGTCGCGCAGTACGAAAGCGCGATCCAGACCGCCTTCCGCGAAGTCTCCGACGCCCTCGCCCGCCGCGGCACGATCGACGAACAGCTCCGGGCCCAGCGCAATTTCTTCGCGGCCGCCCAGGATAATTATCAGCTCAGCGAAGCGCGCTTCCGCGGTGGCATCGACCCGTTCCTCGACACGCTGATCGCGCAGCGCAGCTATTACAGCGCCGAACGCACGCTGGTCGCCACCCGCCTCCTCAAGATCCAGAACCTGGTCCAGCTCTACCGCACCCTGGGCGGCGACTCTCAACTCGACGCCACCTCGGATGGCCCGGTACCGCAGACGCCCTGACCCTCATCCGGGCTTGACCGTCGTCATCCCGGGCTTGACCCGGGACCTACCTTCTTCTTCCTTGTGGCTGTGGAACGTACGCCTGCGGTCTATATCGTCACAAACAGCTTTCATGGCACGCTTTACACCGGCGTCACGTCGAACCTGCCCGGCCGCGTTTATCAGCATCGGAACGGAACTTTTCGCGGATTTACCGCCGAACACGGTTGCAAGCGATTGGTCTGGTTCGAGATTCACGCAACGATGGAAGAGGCAATCGTGCGGGAGAAGCGGATCAAGCGCTGGCGGCGTGAGTGGAAATATGCGCTGATCGAGGCCGACAATCCGACGTGGCGCGACCTGGCCGAGGATTTCGGATTTGAGCCTCTGTTGCGAACGCCTGGCGTCGAAAAGCAGGTCGGTCCCGGGTCAAGCCCAGGATGACGAGATTACATAACGTCCAATCTGCGTGAGCCGACGGCCTGGATTCTTCAGTCAAACGCGCTCGCCAGTTCCCGCCTCAGCACCGCTTTCTCCACCTTGCCCATTGCGTTGCGAGGCAGGGCGTCGCGGATCAGCACGGTCTTCGGCCGCTTGTATGCCGCGAGCGTCTCGCGCAGCGCGTCACTCACGGCGTGGGGCGAGACCTCCGCGCCCGCACGCGGCACCACCACCGCGACCACGCCTTCGCCGAAATCGGGATGCGGCGCGCCGATCACCGCGACCTCGGCCACGCCGTCCAGCACTTCGATCGCCGCTTCCACCTCGGCGGGGTACACGTTGAACCCGCCCGAGATGATCAGGTCCTTGGCGCGCCCGACGATCCACAGATAGCCGTCGCCGTCGAACCGGCCGAGGTCGCCGGTCTCGAACCAACCGTCCGCGGTAAACGCCTCCGCCGTCTTCTCCGCGTTCCGCCAATAGCCGCGCGTGACGTTCGGCCCTTTCACTTCGATCCCGCCGACGCCGTCCGCATCTGCCCCGGCGATCCGAATCGCCACGCCCGGCAGAGGCGGCCCGACGCTCCCGGCGCGGCGATCGCCGTCATAAGGGTTGGAGCTCAGCATGCCCGTCTCGGTCATGCCATAGCGTTCGAGAATGCGGTGCCCGGTCCGCGCCTGCCACTCCCGGTGCGTCTCCGCCGAAAGCGGCGCCGATCCGGAGACGAACAGCCGCATATTGCCGCAAAGGTCCGGCGTCAGCCCGTCCTTCGCCAGCAGCCGGGTATAGAAGGTCGGCACGCCCATCAGCACGCTCGCGTCGGGAAGCGCGCGTACGATCGCATCGGCGTCGAACCCTGGCTGCCACAGCATCGCCGCGCCCGATCCGATCACGCAGTGCGTCGCGACGAACAGGCCATGGACATGGAAGATCGGCAGCGCGTGGATCAGCCGGTCCGCTTCCGTGAACCGCCATTCCCGGATCAGCGTCGCCGCATTCGACGCCAGATTTCCCTGGCTCAGCAGCGCGCCTTTGGACCGCCCGGTCGTGCCCGACGTGTAGAGGATCGCGGCCAGGTCGTCCGGCCCGAGCGCCGGCTCGGCAAAGTCCGCCACCGGTGCCGCCGCCAGCCGCGCCAGCTCCGCATCGTCGACGAACAGCCCCGGCTCCGCATCCTCAAGAAAATAGTCCAGCTCCGCACGGGTGTGGGCCGGATTCAGCGGCACATAGACGATGCCCGCCCTCAGCGCCGCCAGGTAAAGCAGCAGCGCGTCCACGGATTTGGACGTCTGCACCACGATCCTGTCGCCGGCCTTGAGGCCGCGGGCGAGAAGCGCCGCCGCCATTGCACCGGACCGGGCCAGCAGGTCGGCATAGGACAGCACAGCGCCCGAAGCCTCGATCAGCGCGGGCCGGAACAGGTCGCCGCGAAACCCGGCGCGAAGAGTGGGGAAGAGACTCTGGATCACAAGTCCCGATCCGCCGGCACTTCGGCTCCGTCAAGCCGCGCTCGTTCCCGGAGTCCTACCGAAAAAATCGAATACGCCCGCCGATAGTCGGAAATTCAGCGCAGCTTGGCGACCAAACATTTGATTTAGTGCAAGACTTCCTAATCTGGGCGCGAGCGTCGCTCGGCAGGAACGGCGCAGAATTCCGGGGTCCACATCATGCGTGTTTCATTGCTTGCCGCCAGCGCCACAGCCGTGCTTGTGTCGGCGCCGGCGTCCGCGCTGGTCATCAGGCCGATCTATGACAGCAGCATCACGTCGCTTTCGAATTCGGCGCAAATCCAGAGCGCGTTCAACACGATCGCGAACGACTATGCGAAGTCCTTCGTCTCGCCGGTCACGGTCAATGTCGGCGTGAGCTGGGGCAAGGTCGCCGGCTCGCCGCTGCCGAGCACGGCGGTCGGCGCGAGCTCAAACAATCTCTACGGCTATTTCAATTATTCGCAGGTGAAGAGCTATCTGACCCGCGCATCGCAGAGCAACCCGTCGGACACGTCGCTGGCGACCGCGCTGCGTTCGATGCCGGCGTCGCTCACCTCGGGCCCGACCAACTTCGCGATCACCTCGGCCAACGCCAAGGCGCTCGGCATCGTATCGGGGACACAAAGCTCGCCCGACGCTTATATCGGCTTTGCCGGCAGCCCCTCGGGCTATGCGTTCACTCCGTCGCAGACCACCGCGAGCGTCTATGATTTCCAGGCCGTCGCCGCGCACGAGCTGGCGGAAGTGCTCGGCCGGATCAGCGGCGTCGACAATGGCAGCTGGCGGTCGCCGCTCGACCTGTTCCGCTACAGCGCGCCGGGCGTGCTCAGCTACAATTACAACCAGGCATCCTATTTCTCGATCGACGGCGGGCGGACCCGCCTGGCCACGTTCAACAACAGCAGCACCGGCGGTGATCGCGGCGACTGGCTGACCACGTCCGCCACGCACGACGTCTCCGACGCCTTTATCTCAAAGGGCCAGCGCAAGAACCTGACCGCGGTCGATCTGACGGCGCTGGACGTGCTCGGCTGGGGCGGCAGCAATCTCGGCAACAGCGGCGCCAGCGCGCAGACGCCGGCATTCTACCTGATCAGCGGCCCCGCGGTGCCCGAGCCGGCGACCTGGGCGATGATGCTCGGCGGCTTCGGCCTGTTGGGCATGGCGGTGCGGCGGCGCAAGCGGGCCAACGTGACCTTTGCCTGATCAAGGGTGGCCGCCTGGCGATGGCCAGGCGGCCGTTTCCGCGCTAAGGTCGCGGCGATGCTCCTTCGTCGCGCCTGGATTGCCCTTTGCGCTGCGCTTGCCGTCGCGATGATGGGGTGCGCGATGCCGGAAATGGCGATGGCGCGGATCGCGTCCGCCGAGACGCCGCACAGCGAAAATGCCTGCCCCGATCAGCCGGGCAAGACCAAGGCCGGTCATGCCGGCGCGATGACGTGCGTCGGCTGCGCGGCACTCCGCGACGTGCGGCAGGCCGGGCGAGCGCCCCTTCCGGCCGAAGCCCTCCTGTTCCGCCCCAGCCTGGCCAGCCTGTCCGGGCGCGTGACCCCACCCGATCCGCCGCCGCCGCGGGCCCGGTGACAGTCTGTTCATTCCGATTTCTCCAACAGGAGTTCACATCATGAAGAAACTCGTCATCGCAGCCCTCGCGCTGCTCTCGGCCGGATCGGCCGCCTATGCCGCGGCACCCGAAGCCGTGAACAAGGCGATCGCCGCCTGCTGCGATTGCGGTTCGTGCGACATGCCGGACTGCGACATGCCGTGCTGCGACCACGCCAGGACATGACCTGAACGGGGCGCCCGGCGACACCGCCGGGCGCCTTTTCCGCCGCCTGACCAACCCGCAGGCGCCCGGAACCAGAGTTCGCGCGATGCGTAAGGGTGTTCGGCTCCCGAAACATTCACGCGCCGTTCAGCCTGGGCCTGGGCGCGAAATAAGGGGTTGGAACCATGCGCTCGCTGCTCGCCGCCTGCCTCGCTTGCACCGCGATCACCCCGGCCACTGCTGCCGCGATCACCGCTGCCGATCTCGCCAAGAATCTGCAATTCGATCAGACAAGCGGGACGATGATCGCGCCGTCGTTCGGCGGCAGCAACGCCTTCTTCCTCGCGCGGGCCTTCTATCCCAATCCGGGTGATTTCGAGGGCGGCGACGTGTCGAACTCCGTCGATTCATACCTGTTCAACGGCTCGGGCGTGTCGCCGCAGGGGGCGTTTCAGCGCTACCGAAGCCCGCCGATCACGAAGAGCGCGATGGACGCAGCCTACCCTAACAACGAGCTCTACACGCTGACCGTCGTCAATGGTCTGACCGCCGATTTCGACACGGTGTCGATCTTCCTGCGGCCGGACGACGTCTATGCCAGCACACGCCCGATGCTGACCGCGTCGACCTTCGATGCCTTGCAAAACCTCGATCCGAGCCAGGACGTCACGATCAGCTTCAACAGCTTCACGCCCGATCCCTCGACCTCGGGCGGACTGACGTTCTTCGACATCTTTGACCTGACGGATAATATGCCGGAGTTCAGCTCGGGCGCGCTCGATCCATCGGCGACCAGCGTGTTCCTGCCCGGCAATACGCTGCAAGGCGGACACGATTACCGGTTCCAGCTGCTGTTCGACGTGTTCGACAGCGATACCGCCACGACCGGCAAGGGCAACGCGGTGCCGGTCGCGACCAACTTCAACCTGCTGACCGTCGGCGTGTTCACGCCGGGCGGCATGGGGCCGCCGCCCCCGCCTCCGCCGCCACCACCTCCCCCGCCGCCGCCGCCTCCACCGCCCCCGCCGGTGCCGGAGCCCGCCGAATGGGCGCTGATGCTGACGGGGTTCGCAGCGGTCGGCGCGGCGCTCAGGAAGACACGCAAGCCGAAGCCCGCCTGATCGTCCTTCGGGGTGCCCGCGCCTCAGCCGCGATAGGCGTCGATGAAGGGCTGGAGGTGCTTCCGATAGGGCGCGGCGACGTTCAGGCCGTCGCGATTGATCGGCCGCCGAACCTGCAGCGAGCTGGCGGTCGCCACGGCGCGATCGGTTTCGTGATGGGCATAGACGCCCGCTTCCTCGCCAAGCCCGCAATGCTTGACGATGCGCGCCGTCCAGCTTTCGGGCGCGTCGACCAGTTCGGCATAGGGCACGACCAGCAGCCGCTCGCCCAGCCGCTCCTGCCAGAAGGAGAGCAGCCGGTCCTCCAGCATGAAGTGATGCGCGATGTCGGTCAGGTCATAGCTCCAGGCGACGCCGTGGATGAAGAAGGTGCGGAAGCACGACCAGGCGGAATCGAGGGGATCGCGGCGCATCCAGACCAGCGGCGCCTCGGGCAGGATCGACGATGCGAGGCCCAGGAAGCGGCTGGCGTCGATCGTCTTGTCGACGATCCGTCCTTCCGGCCCGAACCGCTCCGCCATCAGGTGCAGGTAAAGGCCGCCCAGCTTCTCGATCGATCCGCCCGCCGCCAGGTGCTGCGCGATCGCCTCTCCCGAAACACCGCCGGTCGCGACCGCGGCGTGATGAAGAAGGTTCAGTTCCGCGCCGTCGGCCACTCTCGAATGGCTGGCGAGGATCTGCTCGACCAGCGTGGTGCCGGACCGCGGCAGCCCGGTCACGAAGATCGGGCGGCTGGTGTCGATGCCCTGTTGCCTGTTCAGCTCTTCGATGAAACCGGCCGGAAAGCCGCTCATCGCCGCATGCGCCGCCTTTTCGTTGCCCTGGCGGCTATAGGGGGTGAGCTTGCGCAGCAGGGCGGCGCCCTGCGCGAAGGCCGCGAACGCGTCGTCATGCTCGCCGCGATCGGCGTGGAGCTTGCCGACCGCATACCAATAGCGGGCGAGATCGCCTTCCGGCTGACGCTCCGCGGCGGCGCGATCGGCCAGCATCTGCTCGCCGATCGGGTTGTCCTTGAGCGATCCACTCGACGAGAGCGTCAGCCAGGCCGGGCCCCAGCCGGGCCGATGCTTGACCGCGGTCAGCAGATAGGCACGGGCTTCCTCGACCCGTCCCAGCGTAAGGGCCGTGTTGCCGAGCAGGTACGCGCGTCCCGCCGGGTCCGGGATGTGCGCCGGCAACGTCTCGGCCAGCTCATGCGCTTCCCGCAGCCGCCCCGCCTGGGTGAGCAGCACGACCTTGGAGTAGCGCGCCGCCGGCGCGCCCTTCGCCGCAGCCACGAACGCATCGATCGCCCGCAGCGCCAGCGTCAGCTCTCCGCTCACGCGCATCAGTTCGGCGATCTGCCGCCATTGCTGGCCGAGCGGCGCCTTCGCATCGAGGAGCGCGGCGACGGCGTCATTCGCCCCGGCCCTGTCCTTGGCCGCCAGCGCCTGCCTCAGCTTTTCGACATCGGTCATCCAGGGAGCGGTCATGGCTCTCTTCTAGCGGAGCCCGGCCCTGCTCTGCCAGCGCCAACCGGCAAGTCGGCGCGACCCTGTCCGATAACGGCACAGTCACGGTGTTAACTGTAAATATTTGATTAAGCACGTTGACCTTGGCTGTTCACCGCGACAATCTCCCACGCTCAGCCCGGGCTTATTTCCGGGTGAAGGGGAAGAGGGGTTACATGAAGAAGGGTATGCTTTTCTGCGGCATTGCCGCAGCGGGACTGCTTGCGTCCACCGCCGACGCGGCCACGATCAACCTGATCGACCTTGGTGGGGTGACCGGGTCGCAGGCTGAACAAGGCTTCAAGACTGCCGCCTATTTTTGGGGCAAGACGCTCGCCAACAACGCCACGATCAACCTGGGCGTCAAGTTCGCGCCGCTCGCACCGAATGTGATCGGCTCGACCGGCAGCACGCGTGCGGACACGACCGTTGCCGCCTGGAAGAATGCGGTCATCGCGACCCGCAGCAACTTCTCGCTCGACCAGACCGCCGTTCTGCCGACGCTGAATGCCCAGGGCGGCGCCAGCTTCGTCACCAACGGCGCGCGCGCCGATGGCAACAACGACACGGCCATCCAGGTCTATGACGATGGCACGTCTCACAGCAGCCAGGTCCTGTATCTGAACACGTCGGTTCAGAAGGCGGTCGGCATCTATAACGGTCCCGCCAACCAGCGCGACGGCAACGTCACGTTCAGCACGAACTTCAACTTCGATTTCGATCCGACGGACGGCATCACCGCCGGCAAGATGGACTTCATCGGCGTCGCGATCCATGAGATCGGCCACGCGCTCGGCTTCGTCTCGGGCGTCGATTTCCTGGATGCTTACGGCTATCCGAACGGTCCCGGCGCGGGCACGCTCGGCTACGACCTGAACGACACGTCGATCTTCTCGGCGCTGGACATGTTCCGGTACAGCAATGATCCGAACAACCTGGCGCCGGGCGGTGGCCCGACCCGTGACCTGACCGTCGGCACCGCGAGCTATTTCTCGATCGACGGCGGCCTGACCCAGGTCGGCGCCGACTCGCGCTTCTCGACGGGTGCCTACAATGGCGACGGCCGCCAGGCCTCGCACTTCAAGGACACGGCGAGCGCGCAGGGCGGCTGCAGCGGCTTCAAGCAGCTGGGCATCCTCGACCCGACCTTCTGCTACGGGGAAATGGGCGTGGTGAAGGGCCTCGACCTGGCCGCGTATGACGCGATGGGTTGGAACCTGAACTTCGACGTCCTCAACAACCTCGGCTACACCCGCAGCACCGCGCAGATCTATCTGCAGGCGATGGGCGTGCCGGAGCCGGCGACCTGGGCGCTGATGATCGCGGGATTCGGCTTCGTCGGCGCCGCGATGCGTCGCCGGTCTCAGACGACTGCCGTTACCTTCGCGTAAGCGTCGACGGTAACCGAACAAAGTCGCCGCCGGTCACCCGACCGGCGGCGATTTTTGTATCAAGTCGCGCTAACAGGCCGCCATGTCGTTCGAATCCGCGTGCACCTGGCTTTCCGAACATGCGCCCGACCTCCGCCTGATCGATCACGGCGTCAGCACCGCGACGGTGCGCGACGCGGCGCTCGCGCTCGGCGTGCCGGAAGCGCGGATCGCCAAGACGCTGGCGCTGCGCTTCGGCGACCGGATCGTGCTGCTGCTCGCCGCCGGCGACGTTCGGCTCGACAATGCGAAGGCCAAGGCCGCCTTCGGCCAGCGCCCGCGGATGCTGTCTCCCGAAGAAACGCTGGCAGTATCCGGCCACCCCATCGGCGGCGTCTGCCCATTCGGGCTCGCGACGCCGCTGCCGATCTATTGCGACCTGTCGCTGAGGGCATTCGAAACCGTCTTCCCCGCGGCGGGCTCGCTGACCAGCTCGGTCGAGCTGCCGCCGGAGCGGCTGGCCAGCCTGATCGGCGCAGAATGGACGGACGTCTGCAGCCGCCCCCCGAACCAGACCACGCACCAACCCTAATCGCTCGTCCCGAGCGGAGCGCAAAGCGCGCTGTCGAGGGGCCGCTAGAGCAGGATCGGTTTGCTCCGAACCACTCCCGTCATTCCCGCGAAAGCGGGAATGACGCTTCTTCTCCGCTTCTTTGTGTCCTTGGTGTTCTTCGTGCGAGATTATTTTGGCTCGCACGAAGAACACGAAGAGCACAAAGAAGCGGGATTCCCGCTTTCGCGGGAATGACGATGGAATTCGGAACAGAGCTGGACGCACCTGCTCGCCGACTATGTTGCGAGCTCCTCAGCCCACTCTGTTTCCTTAAACCCGACCAGCCGCCGGTCACCGAGATCCAGCACCGGCCGCTTGATCATCGACGGCTGCGCAACCATGAGCGCGACCGCCTTGTCCTCGTCCAAGTCCTGCCGGTCAGCCTCGGGCAGCTTGCGAAAAGTTGTCCCGGCGCGGTTCAGCAGCGTCCCCCAGCCCAGCTCCGCCGCCCAACCATGCAATCGCGCTTCGTCGACGCCGACCATCTTGTAGTCATGGAACACGTAAGCGACTCCGCGCCCATCGAGCCACGCCCGCGCCTTCTTCACCGTGTCGCAGTTCCTGATGCCGTAAAGGGTCGCTCTCATACCTCGTCCTGTTATTCTGCTATTGACATACAAATACACTTATAGTACGAGCGTATTTGTATGGGAGAAAGTTCATGTCCAAATATGACCCACTCGCACGCCACCTTTCTGAGCAGCAGGCCGATGCCGTGACAATGACCTTTTCTCAGATCAATGATCTGCTTGGGGGTACGCTTCCGAAGAGCGCTTTCGAATATCGTCCTTGGTGGGCCAATCGGTTCGACGGCAACGATGCCCAGAATGCTGGTTGGCAATCAGTCGGGTGGGAAACCCAGGATGTGGATATGAAGCGGCGGTCAGTAACCTTCGCTCGTGTAGTTCGCAATCGCGTGGACTTCAAAGACGCACCTTACATCAAGCCGCTTACGATCGAAGAGGCTAAGCAAGGTCTCGCAGCCAGGTTCATGGTCCCTGCAAGTGCAATCGAGATTACAATCCGCGCGTAAGGGTAACGCAGATCGGTTTACTCCCACTCGATCGTCCCCGGCGGTTTCGACGTGAAATCGTAGACCACCCGGTTGATGCCCTGCACTTCGTTGACGATCCGCGTCGCGACGCGCGCGAGGAAGTGGGGGTCGAACGGAAAGATGTCCGCCGTCATGCCGTCGGTCGAGGTGACGGCGCGGAGCGCGCAGACATGCTCGTAGGTGCGGTGGTCGCCCATCACGCCGACGGTCTTGACCGGCAGCAGCACCGCGAACGCCTGCCAGATCGCGTCGTACAGACCGGCGTTGCGGATCTCCTCGAGGTAAATCGCGTCGGCCTTGCGCAGGATGTCGCACTTGTCTTTGGTCACTTCGCCCGGAATGCGGATCGCGAGGCCCGGGCCGGGGAACGGGTGCCGGCCGACGAACGCATCGGGCAGGCCCAGCTCGCGGCCGAGCTCGCGCACTTCGTCCTTGAACAGCTCGCGCAGGGGCTCGACCAGCTTCATGTTCATGCGCTCAGGCAGGCCGCCGACATTGTGGTGGCTCTTGATCGTCACCGACGGGCCGCCGGTGAAGCTGACGCTTTCGATCACGTCCGGATACAGCGTGCCCTGCGCCAGGAAATCGGCGCCGCCGATCTTCTTCGCTTCCTCCTCGAACACGTCGATGAAGGTCTTGCCGATGAATTTGCGCTTGGCTTCGGGGTCCGAAACGCCTTTCAGGCCGGAGAGGAACAGCGTCTCCGCGTTCACGTGTACCAGCGGGATGTTGTAGCTGTTGCGGAATAGACCAACGACCTGCTCCGCCTCGCCCTTGCGCATCAGGCCGTGATCGACAAACACGCAGGTGAGCTGGTCCCCGATCGCCTCGTGGATCAGCACCGCCGCGACGGCGCTGTCGACCCCGCCCGATAGCCCGCAGATCACCTTGCCCTTGCCCACTTGCTGACGAATGTCGGCGATTTTGGTCTGGCGGTATTCGGCCATCGTCCAGTCGCCGGGGCAGCCGCAGATGTGGCGCACGAAATTGGCGAGCAGCCGGCCGCCGTCCGGCGTGTGCACGACTTCGGGGTGGAACATCAGGCTGTAGAAGCGCCGCGCCTCGTCGGTCGCAATCGCATAGGGCGCGCCTTCGGACTGGGCGACGACGCTGAAGCCTTCGGGCAGCCGCTCGACGCGGTCGCCGTGGCTCATCCAGACCTGGTGCTTCTCGCCTTCGCTCCACAAGCCGTCGAACAGCGCGGAACGGCCGCTGATCTCGATATAGGCGCGGCCGAACTCGCGGTTCTCCGACGGCGCGACGATCCCGCCCAGCTGATGCGACATGGTCTGCTGGCCGTAGCAGATGCCGAGGATCGGCAGCCCGGCATCAAAGATGTGCTGCGGCGCGCGCGGGGAATCTTCCCACATTACCGACGAAGGGCCGCCCGACAGGATCACGCCTTTCGGCTGCAGCCGCTCGAATGCCTCGGCGGCGGCATTGAACGGCGCGATCTCGGAATAGACGCCGGCCTCGCGCACCCGCCGGGCAATCAGCTGGGTAACCTGACTGCCGAAGTCGATGATCAGGATCGAGTCATGCGCATGAGTATCCATGCGCCGAGGCTGTTAGCAGAAGAGGCGAGAGGGGAAAGCCCAAACCTCCCCTCCCGCTTGCGGGAGGGGAACGCGCCTACCGCCGCGCGAGGTCGTGCCCGATATCGACGTTCACCACCTGGCCGCCCCGCACCTGGCAGCGGAAGCCCCAGCTGGCCGGCTGGTCGCGCCAGCTGCGGCGAGCGTCCAGCGAACCGTCGACGTCCCAGCCGTCAGGCCGGCGGTCGACACCGTCGATATCGCGGACGGTGGCGCGATAGCCGTCGCCATAGCCGCGGTCCTCGGCCGCCATCGCGCAGGCGTCGACCGCCTCGTCCTCGGTGTCGATCATCGCCGGGCGGGCATAGCCGCCGGCCGGTGCCGAGCCATAGGCCTCGGCCGTTCCCTCGGCATAACCCTGGCGTGCGGCGCGCATCGCCTCGCGCGCGGCGATCCGCGCTTCGGCCGCGGCGCGCTCTGCGGCAACCGCCGCCTGGCCGACCGCGCGGCCAATGTCGTGTGACAGGGCGGGATCGACGACCTGCGCGGACGCGCCCGTGCTGCTGACCATCGCCGCCACCGCCGAGAACAGAACCAGCTTCTTCATAGGAACCACTCCCAAATCCCCGAGAAACAAACCCGGAGCGGTATAGCGGTTCCAAATGAGTGGCGCATGAATAACCGAGCTCCTCCCCGGAACGGGGAGGGGGACCAGCCGCAGGCTGATGGAGGGGCCGGTTCGGCGTAGGGCTCGCTATCGCTCGCGACCCCTCCACCACGCCCTAGCGGGCGCGGTCCCCCTCCCCGTTCCGGGGAGGATGTCCAACCTCCAACCCTGTCCACCTGGCGATGAACGCCCACTGGTCTGCGGTTTCCTCGATGATCTTGTCGGTCGGCTTGCCGGAGCCATGGCCGGCGCGGGTCTCGATGCGGATCAAATGCGGCTTCGGGCCGGTCGCGGCATTCTGGAGCGCGGCGGTGTATTTGAAGCTGTGGCCGGGCACGACGCGGTCGTCGGTGTCGGCCGTCGTCACCAGGATCGCCGGATAATCCCGCCCGCCCTTCACATTGTGATAGGGCGAATAGGCCCAGAGCGTCCTGAAATCGGCTTCCTTCGACGGATAGCCATAATCGTCGACCCAGTAGCGGCCCGCGGTGAAGCGGTCGAAGCGGGTCATGTCCATCACGCCGACCGCCGGCAGCGCCGCCGCGAACAGATCCGGCCGCTGGTTGACGACCGCCCCGATCAGCAGCCCGCCATTGGAGCCGCCCTGGATCGCGAGCTGGTCGGGACCGGTCAGCCCTTCCTTCTTCAGATACTCGCCGGCGGCGATGAAATCGTCGAACACGTTCTGCTTGTGCGCGAGCCGGCCGGCATCGTGCCAGGCTTTGCCATATTCGCCGCCGCCGCGGATGTTCGCCAGCACGAAGGTGCCGCCCGCCTCCACCCAGGCGAGGCGCGAGGCCGAAAAAGCCGGCAGCATCGACGCGTTGAACCCGCCATAGGCGTAGAGCAACGTCGGCGCCGGGCCGGTTGCCCCCTTCTTCCGCACCACGAACATCGGCACGCGCGTGCCATCCTTCGACGCATAGAATCGCTGCTCGACCGAATAATCGGCCGGGTTGAACGCGACTTTCGGCTGCTCCCAGACGATCGCCTTCCCTGTGTTCGCATCATAGCGATAGATGGTCGTGGGCGTCGCGAAGCTGGTGAAGGAGAAGAAGCTCTCCGGATCGCCGGCCTCGCCGTCAAAACCCGCCGCCGTGCCGATGCCGGGCAGCGCCAGCTTGCCTTTCGGCGTGCCGTCGACACCGTATCGCCGCACCTCGCTCTTCGCATCGACGAGGTAGGACGCAACGATCTCATTTCCGACGATCGACGCGCCCTGCAGCGTGGCCGCATCCTGCGGCACGATCTCCCGCAGCTGCGGCTCCGTGCCGCCAGCCGCCATCGCGACGATACGCTGGCGCGGCGCATCCTTGTTGGTCAGGAAATAGAAATTGCTGCCGGCGTTGCCGATCAGCTGCCAATTGTTGTCGAGACCCGGAATCAGCGTGCGTGGCGTCAGGTCTGCCGATTGCAGGTCGATCACGCTGACCTGATACCGCTCGTCCGTCCCTTCGGACGACGTGACCACCAGCCAGCGGCCGTCGTCGGTCACTTCGGCAGTGTTGTTCCATTTCGGGTGATCGGGCGTCGCGAAGACCTTGCGGTCCGCGCTCTGTGGCGTGCCGAGCTTGTGGAAATAGACTTCGTGATTTTCGTTCAGCGCCTGGAACTGCGCCCCTTCGGGCTTCGGGAAACGCGAATAGAAGAAGCCGGAGCCGTCCTTGGCCCAGGCAAGGCCGGTGAACTTCGCCCACTCGACGCTGTCGCCGGTCTCCTTGCCCGTCCCGACATCCAGCACCTTGATCGTCCGCCAGTCGGTGCCGCCGTCCTGCACAGCATAGGCGAGATGGCGGCCGTCTTCAGAGGGCAACCATTCGGCCAGTGCCGTCGCCCCGTCCTTCGCCCACAGGTTCGGGTCGATCAGCAGCCGCGCCGGCCCGTCGACGCTGTCGCGAACATAGAGGGGCGACTGGTTCTGCAAACCGCTGTTGTGCTGATAGAAATAGCGCCCGCCCTTCTTCGCAGGGACGCCGAACCGCTCATAATCGAACAGCGCCGTCAGCCGCGCCTTGAACGCGTCGCGCGCCGGCAGCGTCGCCAGATAGCGCTCGGTGACGCCATTTTCGGCCGTCACCCAGTCGCGGACTTTCTGGTCTTGGCGGACGTCGTTCTCCAGCCAGCGATAAGGGTCCGACACCTGGATGCCGAAATGATCCTCAACCAGCGGCACGGTCTCGGTGTTGGGATAGGCGAGCGCAGTGGGCGAAACGGCAGTCGTGGTCATCTGGGCGGAAGCACTCGCAGTGGTGAGCAGAAGGGCAAGGGCGAGCAGGCGCATTTAGGAACCCCCGTTATGGATGCGAAGACTTAGCGTGGGGCGCGCGTGAAAAGCCAGACGCGGAGCGCGCTGGCGAGATTGGATGGATCAGGCGCGGCGATGCGCTCCGCATCGATACGGGCGACCAGCGCGGAAAGCGGCAACTCAGCCTGGCGCGCCGCTTCCTCCAGTGCCGACCAGAAGACGGGCTCCAGGCTCACCGAGGTCGGATGACCGGCGATCGTGATCGAGCGCTTGACGGGGGACGAGTAGGGCACGGGCATCGCGCAGGAGCCTAATAGGCTGCGCCCCAGAGATACAATTTTTTGAGGGTGGCTGACGTCGCGGGAGAACCGTAATCGATACGATGATGCGGGACCATATTACGGACGGCTATACGGCGCTGACCGAGAAGGAAAAGCAGACGCTGCGCCTGATCGTGCGCGGCCACGATGCCAAGTCGACGGCGCGTCACCTCGGGCTTTCGGTGCATACAATCAACGAACGGCTGCGCGATGCCAGGCGCAAGCTTGCCGTTTCGAGCAGCCGGGAAGCCGCGCGCCTGCTGCTCGAACGTGAAGGCGCGGCCCCCTATTCCGTGGGGGACAAGCAAATCGGGGAAGCGCTGCTCGGCGAAGCTGTGGGACAGCAGTCATCGCCGGAGAACGGCGGCGGGGCGAAGCGTCCCGCCTGGATCATCGCAGGAGTCGCACTCATGTCCCTCATTCTGGCGCTCGCCGCCATTGCCTCCATGCCGCAGGCGATGCAGGCGCCCGCCGACAACACTTCCTCCGCTACCGCTCGGACCGCCGAGGTTGAGGCGGCCGCGCGGCAGTTTCTCATGTTGATCGATCAAGGCAAATGGGAGGAAAGCTATGCGCTGACCACCGCATCGTTCCAAAAGCTCAACACCAGCAAAGTCTGGGCCGAAGTGTCGGAACAGGCCCGCCCGCCGCTCGGCGCGCTGGTTTCACGCACGATGATCAGTCACGACGACGTGCCGACACCGCCGCACGGCTATGAAGTGGTCAAATTTCGCACGACCTTCGCAAACAAGGCGAATGCGATCGAGAAGGTCAGCCTTGAGCGCGAAGGCAATGGTTGGCGCGTTGCCGGCGTGACCATCGAATAATGTTCGGGGCCGGGCGGCATTATGCCGCCCGCCTACCCGTCAATACATATGCTGCCCGCCGTTGATCGACAGCGTCGACCCTGTCACAAATCCGGCATCCTCCGCGCACAGGAACGTCACGCCGCGCGCGATCTCCTCTGCCTTGCCAAGCCGGCCGACCGGGATCTTGGCGACGATCTTCTCCAGCACGTCGGGCGGCACCGCGGCGACCATGTCGGTATCGATATAGCCGGGCGCGATCGCGTTGACGGTGATGCCGGCGCGCGCGCCTTCCTGCGCCAGCGCCTTGGTGAAGCCGTGGATGCCGGACTTGGCCGCCGCATAATTGACCTGCCCGTACTGACCGGCTTGGCCATTAATCGAGCCGATATTGACGATGCGCCCATATTTGCGCGCGTTCATCCCGTCCCACACTGCCTTCGCCATGTTGAAGCAGCCGCCCAGGTTCGTGTCGATCACGTCTTCCCAGGCCTGGCGGTTCATCCGCTTCATCGTGCCGTCGCGGGTGATGCCGGCATTGTTGACCAGCACCTCGACGGGGCCAAGCTCGCTTTCGACCTGCTGGACGCCGGCGACGCACGCGTCGAAGTCGGCCACGTCCCATTTATAGGCCTTGATGCCGGTGCGGTCGGTGAAGGCGCGTGCGCGCTCCTCATTGCCGGCATAATTGGCGGCGACCGTTACCCCTGCATCCCGAAGCGCAAGGCTGATCGCCTCGCCGATCCCGCGCGTTCCGCCCGTCACGATCGCCACACGTGCCATGACATCCACTCCCTTTGTTTCGGCAAGTCCTACGAAGGCGCCACCCAGCCCGCAAGTTCACGCGCAAGTAAGCCACGCAGCAACGCGATGCCGTCGTCACCGTCGTTCAGGCAGGGGATATAGGCGAAATCGCTGCCGCCCGCCTGAAGGAAGCTCTGCCGGCCGCGGATCGCGAGTTCCTCGAGCGTTTCCAGACAATCGACCGAGAAGCCCGGCGCGACCACGGCAACCTTCCTGATGCCTTCGCCCGGCAAGGCACGCAGCACCTGGTCGGTCGGGGGTTCGAGCCATTTGGCGCGACCGAAACGGGACTGGAATGCGATCCGCACCTCGCGACCCAGCGCTTCACCGAGCAGCCGCGCCGTCCTCTGGCAGTGGCAATGATACGGGTCGCCCAGCGCCAGCGTCCGCTGCGGCATGCCGTGGAAGCTGGCAAGGATCAGGTCGGGCGCGAAATCCAGTCCGGCGACCGCACGCTCGATCGATGCCTTCAACGCGCCGATATAGGCCGGGTCGTCATAATAGGGCGGCAGCGTCCGCAGCGCCGGCTGCCAGCGCAGGCCCGACAGCACCGCGAACGCCTTGTCGTTGGCCGTTGCCGTCGTCGCCGCGCAATATTGCGGATACATGGGCGCCAGCAGGATACGGTCGCACCCGGCTGCCATCATCGCCGTCAGCTTGTCTGCGATCGAGGGACTGCCATAGCGCATCGCCCAATCGACCATCACCCCATCGCCGAGCGATGACTGCAGCTTCTCCGCCTTGCTGCGCGTATAGTGGGCGAGCGGCGAACCGTGCTCGGTCCACACCAGCCCATAGGCATGGGCGGATTTTTTCGGGCGCGTGTTGAGGACGATGCCGCGCAGGATCGGCTGCCACGCGATCGGCGGAATCTCGACCACGCGCCGGTCGGACAGGAACTCGGCGAGATATCGCCGCACGGCAGGCGCGGTCGGCGCGTCGGGCGTGCCGAGATTGATCAGCAGCACGCCCACGCGACCATGCGGCGCGGGCGGATGTCCCTCGGGCCTCATGTGAAGCGGATCGGCAATTCGCGAAACCGCCGGCCGGTCGCGGCGAACAGGGCGTTGGCGAGCGCCGGCGCAACCGGCGGCACTGCCAGTTCGCTCGCCCCGCCCGGATCGTCGTTGCTCGGCATCAGCTCGACCGTGATATCCGGCGCGCCGGCAAGGCGCGGCAGATTGAGCTGACCCAGCCGGTGCGCCCGCGTCAGGCCCCGTTCGAAACCCGGTGCGCAGCCGATCGCGCCAGCAAGGCCGAACAGAAGCCCGCCTTCGATCTGCTGGCGGACGATGTCCGGGTGGATCATTCGGCCGACGTCGGCGACCGCCACGATCCGGTCGCAGCGCAGCCGCACGCCTTCGGCATGGGCTTCGGCAAACACGGCAATATGGCTGCCATGCGCCGAATGGATCGCGAGCCCCTGCCCGGTGCCCGGTTCGCCACCTTGCCAGCCGCCCAATGCGGCGACGGTCGACAGGCAGCGGGCCAGCCGCGGCTGCCCGCCCAGCATCGCCATGCGGAACGAGAAGGGCTCGACGCCGGCAATTCGCGCCAGTTCGTCGACGAAGCTTTCGGTGAAGAAGCAGGTGTAGCTGTGCGCGGCCGAGCGCCAATAGCCGGCCGGCACGCCCGGATCGGACGGGTGGTGATCGACCGCAAGATGCGCGATGCCGTATGGTGTCTCGGCTCCCGCGACGGCGAATCCGTCACCGCCGGCGTTCACGATTGCACGTGCGATCCCTGCCTCGGGCAGAAGCCGGTTCGCCACGATCTCGCCATAGCTGGACGCGGCCACTTTGGTCAGCAGCGCTTCGATCCGGCCGCCGCTGATCTTCCCTGCGAGCTGGCCAAGCGCGGGGGGGCGGAAGCGATCCTGGAGAATGTCTTCGGCGCGGCTCCACTGCAGCTGCACCGGCCGCTTCAGCAACCGGCTCAGGAACCCGGCTTGCACGGCGGCCTGGCTGTCGATGCCACGGCCAAACCCGCCGCCGACCAGCATCGGATGGACGATCACGCTGCCCGCGCTGATGCGCAGCGCCCGTGCGACCGTTTCCCGCGCGGCTTCGGGCGCGAGCGTCGGCAACCAGAGCGAGAGGGTGCCGTTTTCCCACGACGCCGTCGCCGTGACCGGCTCGAGCGACGCATGGGCGGCGGGCATCACGGCATAGCGCGCCATCTGGACCGTCGCGCCCTTGAACGCCTTGCCGACATCGCCGCGTTCGACCAGACGATCGCCGTCGCCTTCCAGCGCCTCATCGAGACGACGGGCGATCAGCTCGTCGCTGACCAGCTCGCCTTTGGTCTCGAACCGTGGCCGCATCAGTTCGAGCGCGCGGTCCGCCGCCCAGCTGGTCTGGCCGATGACGGCGACCCAGTCGGGCCGCTCGACAATCTGCAACACGCCCCGCACCTTCCCCGCCGCAGCCTTGTCGCCACCCAGGTAACGCGTCGCACCGATCGGACCCTGGCGGATCGCGGCGAAGACCATGTTCGGCAGCCGGATGTCGGCCGTGAAGTTGGCGGAGCCGTCGAGCTTGGCCGGCGCGTCGAGGCGCGGCGGCGACTGTCCGGCCAGCCGCTCTCCGGCCGTCAGGCGCAGCGGCGGATTGGCCGGGGCCTTCAGTTCTGCCGCGTCGGCCGCCAGCTCGCCGAAGCGCAGCTTCTTGCCTTCATGCGTGACGAAGCCGTTTTCGGTCTCGCACGCTTCCCATTGAATGCCCCAGCGCCGCGCCGCGACCATGCACAGCCGCGCCCGCGCCGCAGCCGCCGCTTCGCGCAGCGGCGTTTCGTACATGCGGACCGAGGTCGAGCCCGCCGTCACCATCGTCGCGCTGCGGGTCGCGAAGCTGTCGGCGAAGCGCGCAACCGACGGCGCCACGTCCGCTGCCAACTCCTCGACGAACAAGGTATTGGCATAAAGGGGATTTATGGGCGCCGGCTCGACGCCGACGGTGCGCCAGTCCGCGCCGAGCTCGTCGGCGGCGATCTGCGGCAGCGTCGTGAACACGCCTTGCCCGGTCTCCGCCTGCGGCACGGCGACGATCACGCGGCCGTCTTCGGCAATCTTCAGATAGGCATTGAAGATGTGCTCGCCCCGGCCGGCGACGAGGTTCGGTTCGTAATGGCGCGGCCACGCCGCCCAGGCCACCACCAGCCCGATGCCCAGCCCGCCGCCTACCAGCAGGCGCCGGCGTGTGAATTGGGGGTGCGGAGCATCGCTGGCGCGCATGAAGGACGCGTCTAAACAGGCTTAGGCCGCAACGCCAACATCGGCGCGGCGATAATGCTCGGCAATGCCGCGCGTCGCTTCCTGCGCGACGGTTTCCAGCATCCAGTCGCGGAACAGGCGGATCTTGCGCGAATGGCGGTGGTGCTCGGGATAGACCAGCCAGAAATCGCCGGGATCGAAGGCGACGGCGTCGATCACCGGCACCAGCCGCCCGGCCTGCATGTCGCCCCTCCACAGGATCGGATTCAGCATCGCGACGCCCGCGCCGGCGATCGCCGCCTGGCCTTCGGCGATCTGCGTGTCCATCCGGATGCCGCTCACGCCACCCTCGCCCGCATCGCCGCCGATCTGCTCGCGCCAGAGCTGCCACCAGCCGTCTTCCGGGCTGATCCGCTGCAGCCGCATCACATCGTCGGGCGAGCGCACCGGCGGCGCGTTCTCCAGGTAGGCGGGGCTCGCCAGCGCCATCAGCGGCATCCGCATCAGGAAATGCGCGCACAGCCCCGGCCATTCGCCCCTGCCGCCGCGAATCGCGATGTCGACGTCTTCGCGCGCGAAATCGACCAGCGCGTTCGACGTGTGCAGCCTGACCGCGATCTCCGGCACCTTCAGCTGGAACGCGCCGATCCGCGAGGCCAGCCAGTTCGGCCCGAACGTTGTCGAGCAGCTGACCGTCAGCACGCCCTCGCCGCTCGACCGGGCCAGCCCGAACGCCGCGTCCAGGTCATCAAACGCCTTGGCCACCAGCGGCCCGATCCGCTGCCCCGTCTCGCTCAACGAAACCCGCCCCCGCTCCCGCCGGAACAGGGCGACGCCGATCCGCTCCTCCAGCAGCTTGATCTGGTAGCTGACCGCCGCCTGGGTCATGCCCAGCTCGGTCCCGGCGGTGGTGAAATTCTGATGCCGGGCCGCAGCCTCGAACACCCGGACGGCGGAAAGGGGCGGCAGGCGGCGCATGCGGCTTCTATAAGCCTGGCTTATGCATCCGGTCCACCGCTTTGTTGGCGTTCCGGCCCCGGAACGAGCATCTCCATTCCTGTCCTCAACGCCACCCCAAGGGACAGGAGCAGACCATGCGCGACGAACATGATGATCGCCTCCATCAGGCCCTTCGCCACGACTTCGCGACCAATGTCGGCGACGTCTTCAAGTCCATCGCCTACGCTTTCGACCGGCTGCACGACCGCCTCTATGGCGCACCCTGGGGCCCGCAAGGCCGCGCCGGCGAACCGACCGGCCGGTCGAACCGGTTAACGACGCTGTAACCATGTCATGCTGAGCCCTATTTACCTGTTCGGGTGCAATGGCCCGGCCCATGTCACTGGGCCGGGTCCTGTTCAGCATCGCGCTCGCGCTATCAGCTCCGCTGATGGTGAGTGCGAGCGATCGCACCGCGAATCTCGAAGCGCGCCTGCTCGCGGCGCATAACCGCGAGCGGGCCGCACTCGGCGTGCCGCCGCTCGCCTGGGACCCCGCACTCGCCGCCGACGCCGCGTCCTGGGCCGGCTCTCTCGCCCGCAGCCGCACATTCGAACATTCGCAGGCCGACACCGACCAGGGCGAAAATCTCTGGGCCGGCACCCGCGGCGCCTGGTCGCCCGAAGAGATGATCGGCACCTGGATCGCGGAAAAGCGCGGCTATGCCCCCGGCGTCCTCCGCGACAGCGACGTCGACAAGGTCGGCCACTACACCCAGGTGATCTGGCGCGACACGCGCAAGGTCGGCTGCGCACTCGCGCCGGGCCGGACCGAAGACGTGCTCGTCTGCCGCTATGCGCGGGCCGGGAATGTGATCGGCGAACGCGCCATTTGATTGCCTCTCCCGGACGGTTCGGCTAAGAGGCGCGTTCCCGCCTCGGCCGCGCTGAATCCGCGCTTCCGGGGCGCATTTCTTTCCGCGTCATCGGACGCCCAAGGAGTCCGCTTATGGCCCGCCGCCGCCAGATCTACGAAGGCAAGGCGAAGATCCTGTACGAAGGTCCCGAACCCGGCACGCTGATTCAGTATTTCAAGGACGACGCGACTGCGTTCAACGCGCAGAAAAAAGGCACGATCAGCGGCAAGGGCGTGCTCAACAACCGGATTTCGGAGCACATCTTCACCCTGCTCGGCTCGATCGGCGTGCCGACCCACTTCATCCGCCGCCTGAACATGCGCGAGCAGCTGATCCGCCAGGTCGAGATCATCCCGATCGAGGTCGTGGTGCGCAACGTCGCGGCCGGCACCCTGTCGAAGCGCCTCGGCATCGAGGAAGGCACGCAGCTCCCGCGCACGATCGTCGAATATTACTACAAGGACGATGCGCTCGGCGATCCGCTGATCTCCGAAGAGCATATCGCCTGCTTCGGCTGGGCCAGCCAGGACGAGATGCACGACATCACCGACATGGCGATCCGCGTGAACGACTTCATGTGCGGCCTGTTCGCCGGCATCGGCATCCGCCTGGTCGACTTCAAGCTGGAGTTCGGCCGCATCTGGGACAATGATTATGGCCGCGTGATCCTGGCGGACGAGATCAGCCCCGACGGCTGCCGGCTGTGGGACATGGAAACCAACGAAAAGCTCGACAAGGACCGCTTCCGCCGCGACCTCGGCGGCGAAGTCGAAGCCTATCAGGAAGTCGCGCGGCGATTGGGACTGCTGCCGGAAGACGGCGAGAACGCGGTGCTGGACCTGGAGAGCCACCGGAAGCGCCGGGGCCGGTAAGGCGCGGGGCCGCGCCGGCGAATCCACGTCGGCTTACGTCGAGCACGCGCGTTGCCGGATGTCGTGGACGACATGGACGACATGGACGACATTCACATGGAATCGGGAAAATTTTCCCTTTCCGTCGCAGGTCGCGCAGGACGCTCGAATCAACGCTGAGAAGGAGCCGGCGCCGAACGTGGCACAGCGGCGCCGCTGTAGGACAGCCTTTTCCGGGCGCCTTAAGGCATCGGCCCCGTCCTTCGCTTCCAGACCTTGGGCCGCGGTGACCGAAATGCGCCTGTGCGAGACACCCTGCGGGGTAAGCGTCAGCGCTTCTTTGTCGGCAAGGCGACGACGTTGGACACACCGCCGGCAACCTGCCGGATCATGGCGGCCAGATCGCTTTGCCGGAAGGGCTTGGCGAGCTGCGGCAGGCCGAGTTCCAGGTCTCCCCCTGCATAGCCGGTGACGATGAGAACCGGCAGGTCCGGCGCAATATCCGGCACCTGGCGCGCCAGCTTCGCACCGTCCATTTGTGGCATCATGTAATCGGTGACGACGATATCGAAATCGCCGTCATTCCTCAGAATCTCGAGCGCCTCGGCACCACTGCTGGCCGCGACGACGGAGTGGCCGAGGTCGCGGAGCATTTCGGCCGTCCCCACTCGGACGAGATCCTCGTCGTCGACGAGGAGGATTGAGAGGGGCGGGCCATGCTGCGCAGCGCCGGCTTCCGGCCGGCTGGGTTTTGACTGGGCGCCAACCTCGGCGACGGGCAGATAAAGATCGGCACGAGTGCCCTCGCCTGGCGAACTGGTCAGGACGAAAGCGCCGCCAAGCTGGGCTGCAAGCCCGTGCACCATACTGAGGCCAAGGCCGGTGCCGCGGCCGACCTCCTTGGTCGAGTAGAACGGCTCGATGGCGCGGGCGAGGGTTGTCTCGTCCATCCCGAAGCCGGTGTCGATCACCGATACGCGGACATAGGCACCGGGGGCTAGCCGTGGCTCAAAGCGCGGACCCACGATGGCCGGCTCCAGCGCGATGGTGAGCACCCCGCCGCCTGGCATGGCGTCCCGCGCATTGACGCACAGGTTCAAAATCGCGAGTTCAAGCTGGTTCGGATCAACCTGCGTCGCAGGGACGTCGGCCGGATGCGCAATCTTCAGCTCGATCGTCGTGCCGATCGAACTCGCGATCAAGTCGCGCATATTGTCGATGAGTTCGGCAAGATCGACCGCGCGAGATTGGAGCGCCTGCCTCCGGGCGAAGCCGAGCAGACGCTGCACCAGCGTCTTGGCGCGCTCGGCAGACTGAAGGGCGCCGTCGATCAGCCGCGCCATGCGAGGGTCGTCGCCGGTCTGGCGATGGTTTAGCAGATCGAGCGCGCCGGTAATCGGCGTCAGCAGATTGTTGAAATCGTGAGCGACGCCGCCTGTAAGCTGCCCGATCGTCTCAAGCTTCTGCGCCTCATGGAGCTGGGCGAGCGCAGATTCACGCTCCGCAATTGCCTCGGCCACGCGATTCTCGAGGGTCTCGTTGAGCTCGACAAGCGCAAGCTCCGCCTGCTTGCGGGCGGTAACGTCCTGAAACAACACCGCGACCTGCCGTCGGCTCGCCGGCTCCACGCGGAAGGCGGCAAGCTCCAGAAACCGGCCGGTGACGACAAGCTCGCGTTCGAAGCGGATCGGCTGCCCGGTTCGCAGCACGCCGGCATACAAATCGATCCACCCCGGAGCCTCATCGCCAACCATTTCGCGGACCTTCTGGCCCACCACGTTCGGGATGCCGGTGTGTCGTTCGTATGCGCTGTTCGCCTGGAGGTGAATGTAATCGCTGCACGGCCCGTGCGGTCCATCGATAAACTCGATGATGCAAAAGCCCTCATCCATCGAGTTGAACAATGTACGGTAGCGCTCTTCGCTTTCGTGAAGCTCGTGCAGCCGCGACCGCGCGTCATATTGGCGCCGCCGCCCCCGCAACGCCGACTTCGCAAGACTGATCAACGTCGTCGGGTGAAATGGTCTTTCGAGGAAAGTGACGTTGCCCAATATCTCCAGGTAGCGTGCCGCGGTCGGGTTGCGCTCCAGCCCGCCGCCCCGCTGGGTGAGCAACACGAACGGCAGGTCCGACCATTTCTCCTGCGCCTCTATCCAATCGGACAAAGGATGCAGGTCGGTGGTCGCAAGCGCCTCTTGGGTGACGACGACGAACGCTGCGCCGCGATCGAGTTCGCCGATCAGTGCACTGAGCGACGGGCATGGGTCGGCCGCGATCCCCGACTCGCGCAGCATCGCCGACGCGACCACCGCGTCCCGCCCGAGTGGGGCGAGCACGAGGGCCCGTTCGGATACCGTGGTGCGCTTCACGCGCCAGCTGGCTCGAGAAGCAGTGCGTCCTCGCCGACCAGGACCGGCACGCCGCGCAGGATGCCCTGGAAGTTGGTAAGCGGTTCGCCGAGCGTGATGCCGCGATCGTCGATCCGGTATTCGCGGATCGTGTCCTCATGCGGGCCCGTCCGCTTCTTCACCACAGAGATCGCCCGTCGCACCCGCCCCAGCGCCTCGAAATAGCGCAACAGGATGACCGTGTCGGCCAGATAGGTTACGTCCACCGGCGCCTTCATGTCGCCGACCAAACCGTGCTGGGCGACCGTCAGGAAGGTGGTCGCGCCCTGCCGGTTCAGATATTGCAGCAACTCGTGCATGTGGAGCACCAGAGCATGCTCCCCGGGCATCGCGGCCTGATAGCCGTTCAGGCTGTCGATCACGACAGTGCGCGCTTTATAGGTTTCGACGCATCTGCGTACGCGTTCGGAAAACTCGCCCGGCGTCAGCTCGGCTGCATCAACCTGCTCGAGAACCAGAGACTCCGCGTCGACCATCGCCTGGATATCGATGCCCAGCCCCTTGGCGCGCTCGATCAGCAGTTGGCGTTCCTCGTCGAAGACGAACATTGCCGCCCGCTCGCCGCGCGCAATGGCCCTTTGCACAAAGGTAAGTGTCAGCAGCGATTTGCCGGTGCCGGCGGGCCCGAGAATCAGCACGCTCGATCCGCGTTCGACGCCCCCGCCCAGCAGCGCGTTGAGCTCGGCGGATTTGCTCGACAACAGATCCCGCGTGAAGTCTGTCTTGTGCTCGGCCGAAACGAGCCGCGGAAAAACCCGCACTCCGCCTGTCTCAATCTCAAAATCGTGATAACCGCCGCGAAACCGCTTGCCCCGATATTTGATGATCCGCAGTCGCCGCCGCTGCGATCCATAATCTGGCGCTGTCTCGGCAAGCTGGATCACGCCATGCGCAATGCTGTGCATGGTTGCGTCGCCTATTTCGGCTGTCAGATCGTCGAGCATCAGCACCGTGGCGCTCTGCTTCGCAAAATAGTGTTTTAGCGCAAGAATCTGGCGCCGATAGCGAAGCGAACTCTGCGCCAGCAGGCGAATCTCGGACAGGCTGTCGAGCACCACGCGCTGCGGTTTTACCCGTTCGAATGCTTCGAAGATGCGTCTCGTGGTCTCGCCGAGTTCCAGGTCCGACGAATAGAGCAGGCTCTGCTGCTGCTCCTCATCGAGCAGGCTCTCCGGCGGCACGAGCTCGAAGATGTCGACGCCATCGAACGACCAGCCGTGGGACGCCGCGCTGGCCCTGAGTTCGTCCTCGGTTTCGGAAAGGGTAATGTACAGGCAGCGCTCGCCGGCCGCCGCGCCCGTCATCAGAAACTGGGTGGCGATCGTGGTCTTGCCCGTGCCTGGCGTCCCCTCGAGGAGGAAAACGCGGCTGCGTGCCAGCCCGCCGCACAACACGTCGTCCAGCCCGGAAATGCCGAACGTTGCATCTTCCATTGGGTAGATTCCCCTCATCGCGCACGACGCGCCGCAAGCGTCTTACGCACTAATCAGCTCCCGGTTCCTCCGAAACCCCAACGCGCCTCTTTTGCTGTAGGAATGAAGTGTCAGTGTTCCCAGCCGTGTTGGGGCGCTCCCGCTTGCCCCCGCGCGTCGCCCGGCCTAGGGCACGCCCATGAAAGCCCGCATCTTCGTCACGCTCAAGAACGGTGTCCTCGATCCGCAGGGCAAGGCCATTCACCATGCGCTGGAGGGGCTCGGCTTCGGCGGCGTCAACGATGTCCGCCAAGGCAAGCTGATCGAGCTTGACCTGGCGGACGGCACCTCCGATGCCGATATCGAGGCGATGTGCACGAAGCTGCTCGCCAACACGGTGATCGAGAATTTCAGGATCGAGCGGGCCTGACATGAAGAGCGCGGTCATCGTCTTCCCCGGCTCCAATTGCGACCGCGACCTGGCCGTCGCGATCGAGCAGGTCACCGGCCGGGCGCCGGCGATGGTCTGGCATCGCGAAACGGAGCTGCCCGACGGCACCGGTCTGATCGCGCTGCCCGGCGGCTTTTCCTATGGCGACTACCTGCGCACCGGCGCGATTTCGGCGCGCAGCCCGATCATGGACGCGGTCGCGAAGGCCGCGGATCGCGGCGTGCCCGTCCTTGGCGTCTGCAACGGCTTCCAGGTGCTGACCGAAGCGGGCTTGCTGCCGGGCGCGCTGATGCGCAACGCCGGGCTGAACTTCATCTGCCGCGACGTGGCGCTGACCGTCGAGAACGCGCAGTCCGCCTTCACCAGCCGCTACGATGCCGGCGAGACGATCACGATCCCGGTCGCCCATCACGACGGCAATTATTTCGCCGACGCCGACACGCTGGACCGGCTGGAAGGCGAAGGCCGCGTCGCCTTCCGCTATGCCGAGGCGTGCAACGGCTCTGCCCGCAACATCGCCGGCATCCTGAACGCGGCCGGCAACGTGCTCGGCATGATGCCGCACCCCGAACGCAAGATCGAAGCCGCGCACGGCGGCACCGACGGCCGCCGGCTGTTCGAAGGCCTGCTGGAAACGGTCGGCGCCTAAACCCGCGTCGTGAAGGGCGTGAAGTTGGTGCCGCGGTCGAACACGTCAATGCCCTCGCGTCGCTTCAGCCAGCCGACCACGGCGTAGGTGACGGGCGTCAGCACGACTTCCCAGCTGACCTTCAGCACGAACTGGCTGAGCATCACCATCAGCAGCGTCTCGACCGGCCAGTCGGCCAGGCCGTAAAACGCGAGCGGGTAGAAGATCAGGCTGTCGACGCCCTCGCCCACCACCGTGCTGCCGATGGTGCGGGTCCAGAGCCATTTGCCGCCGGTCCAGATCTTCATCTTCGCGAGCACCAGCGCGTTCAGGAAATCGCCGGCCCAGAAGGCGCAGAGCGAGGCGAAGATGATCCGGCCGCCGACGCCGAACACGCGCTCATACGCGGCCTGCCCGGTCCAGCCTTCCGCGACCGGCAGGTGGACCACGGTCCATTCCATCACGCCCAGGAAAATGAGCGCCGCAAACCCGGCCCAGGTCGCGCGGCGGGCACGGGCATAGCCATAGACTTCGGTCAGCACGTCATCGAGCACATAGGCGACCGGAAAGAACAGGATGCCCGCGCCGAACGGCCACGGCCCGATCCCCGGCAGGTCGATCACCGATCGCTTTTCCGCCCCGATCACGTTCGACAGCAGCAGCACGACCACGAAGGCGACCATCACGAAGTCGAAATAGCGGAAATGCGCCCCCGCCAGCGCGCGTGCGTCGACCGGGCGAATGCCCGGGCGCGCGCTCTCGTCCATGCCCCCGTCGCTCATGGCGCGGCACAGTATCGCCGTTTCGCGCGCGCACAATCCTCGCTATGTCCGGCCTACGCGCCCGTAGCTCAGATGGATAGAGCACGAGCCTTCTAAGCTTGGGGTCGCAGGTTCGAATCCTGCCGGGCGCGCTTTTCCGTTTCAGACAATTCCGGATTTGCGGAAACGGGACCCATGGGCCAGCAGCGCGTCCAGCATGCTGAGCGCGCGGGCGAGCCGCTCCCGGGAAATGCTGCCGCCGATCGACACGCGCAACGCCGGCGCGGCCTGCTTCGGCTCGACCGCGAAGACATCGGACGGCACCACCGACAGGCCGATCGGCCGAAGCGTGTCGACCAGATAGGACGGCGACGTTCCCGCCGGCAGCGGCAGCCAGAAATGATAGCCCTCGGGGTGGCAGCTGTAGTCTGCGCCGCCCAGGATCTCCCGCGCCAGTTGCTGCCGCGCAACCGCCTCGTCGCGGATCTCGGCGACCAGCCGCGGCAATTGCCCGTCCTGCGTCCAGCGCGTGACCAGGGCCGCGCTGAGCGGAGGCGCCATGATCGCGGTTTCGTGCAGGTCGGCCGCCAGCCGCCAGGCCTTCCTGGCCGAGGGCACGCGGACATAGGCGACCCTGAGCGCCGGCGAAACGATCTTGGAAAAGCTTGAGATGTGCCAGGTGCGCTCGGGCGCCTCGCAGGCGATCGGAGAGAGCGGCACGCTCGGCAGCAGGCCGTAAGCGTCGTCCTCGATGATCTCGAGCCCTTCCTGGCTCGCGACCTCCGCCAAGGCACGTCGCCGGGCCGCTTGCATGGTCGACGCGGTGGGGTTGTCGTTCGTCGGGACGACATAGACCGCCTTGATCCGCCGGCGGCGGCACGCGGCCTTGAGCGCGCCTGGAACCAACCCTTCATCGTCCGTTTCGATCGCAACCGGCTCGACGCCATATCGGCGCGCCACCGACAGGAAGCCGGGATAAACGTACGCCCCCGTAGCGACTGCATCGCCGGGCTCTAGCGCGGTCGAAACAATGCCGTGCAGCGCATTCTGCGATCCGCTCGTGACCAGAACCAGGTCTTCCGGCGCATCGATTCCACGCGCCTGCAGGAATGCGGCGGCGGCGGCCCGTTCCGCGAGCGCGCCGCCACTCGGCTGGTATTGGAGCTTGGCCAGGGCTGCGGGAGAGGCCAGGAACGCCGCGATCCCCTCGCGTATGCATCCGGCCAGAGAGCCCCCGACCGGCTCGGGCGGCAGGTTCATGCCTGTCTCGATCGTCGCGACGGCGGCTTCGGGGACGGGGGGCACGGCGGCGCTCCTCACGAAGCTTCCGCGGCTGCCGCTGCCTTCGATCAGCCCCAGCTTGCGAACCTCGTTATAGGCCTTCGTGACCGTCGTGAGATCGACCGACAGAGTGTCGGCCAGAGTTCGCTGCGGCGGCAGCCGATCGCCCGAGCTCAGCAACCCTCTCTCGATATCGCGCAACAGGGCGGCCGCGATCGCCTGGTATTTGGGCCCGGGATAGGAGGACAGGTCCGGCGACCAGCTTTGCATGGCGCTTTTGCCTTGTGGTTGCATGGCCTATATGGCATACAAGACTCCGAGCAGAGCGGCAAGTCCACCGAGTCGAGGGTGGGGCTGCTCTCACGGAAGGAACCTCGCCAGTGCAAAGCAACAGGGAGCGCGCCGCCTCCGAGTTCAAGCGCAAGATGGCATGGATCACGCTTGGCGGCATCGTGCTGGCCGCCGCCGCGATCTGGTATCTCTCGCTCTTCGGGCCGCTTCGGGTGCACATGGTGGTCGCGACGATGGGCGGCGTGTTCCTGTCCGTCGTGGTGGGCTGCGGACTGTTCGCCGCCGCCTTTTTCAGCGACCAGAGCGGCCACGACCGCGAAGTGACCGACGCCACGCGACAGAAAGACCCCGACTAGACCAGCTCGCCCACGGCCGCGGCGCTCGCCTGGATGACGGCCGTTCGGAGCGCGAACTCGCTGCTGCCCCGACTTAGTACACCCGCTTCTTCGGCTTGATGTACTCGACGTCGTCGGTGAGCGTGTAGTTGTGGACCGGGCGGTAGTCGATCTTCACCGCTTCGCCGGCGCCCAGCCACGCGACCGTGTGCTTCATCCAGTTCGCGTCGTCGCGATCCGGATAATCCTCGTTCACATGCGCGCCGCGGCTTTCGTGGCGGTTAGCGGCCGAGTGCATCGTCACCACCGCCTGGTCGAGCAGGTTGTCGAGCTCCAGCGTTTCGACGAGGTCGGTGTTCCAGATCAGCGAGCGGTCGGTGACGTTGACGTCGTCGATGCTCTTCGCGATCGCGTCAATCTTGGTCTGACCCTCGGCGAGCAGCTCGTTGGTGCGGAACACCGCGCAATGCGCCTGCATCGTCCGCTGCATGTTGCGGCGGATTTCGGCGGTCGGCGAGCTGCCGCGGGCGTGGCGGAATTTGTCGAGCCGGGTCAGCGCCTGCTCTTCCGAGCCCTTGGGCAGCGGGTTGTGCGGCGTGCCGGGCTTGAGGATGTCCGCGACCCGCAGGCCGGTCGCACGGCCGAACACGACCAGGTCGATCAGCGAGTTTGAGCCGAGGCGGTTGGCGCCGTGCACCGAGACGCAGGCCGCCTCGCCCACCGCGAACAGGCCGGGCACCACATGATCCGGATTGCCGTCCTTCAGCGTGACGACCTCGCCATGATAATTGGTGGGGATGCCACCCATATTATAGTGGACGGTCGGCACCACCGGCAGCGGCTGCCGGGTCAGGTCGACGCCGGCGAAGATCTTGCCGGTCTCGGTGATGCCGGGCAGCCGCTCGTGCAGCACCTTGGCGTCGATATGATCGAGGTGAAGGAAGATATGGTCCTTCTCCTTGCCGACGCCGCGGCCTTCGCGGATTTCCATCGCCATCGAGCGGGAGACGACGTCTCGCGAGGCGAGGTCCTTTGCCGACGGCGCGTAGCGCTCCATGAAGCGCTCGCCTTCGGAGTTGGTAAGATACCCGCCCTCGCCGCGCGCGCCTTCAGTGATCAGCACGCCGGCGCCATAGATGCCGGTCGGGTGGAATTGCACGAATTCCATGTCCTGGAGCGGAAGACCGGCGCGCAGCACCATCGCATTGCCGTCGCCGGTGCAGGTATGCGCCGAAGTCGCGGAGAAATAGCAGCGGCCATAGCCGCCCGTCGCCAGCACCGTGTTGTGCGCACGGAAGCGGTGGATCGTGCCGTCTTCCATGCAGAGCGCGATCACGCCCCGGCACTCGCCATTCTCCATGATCAGGTCGAGCGCGAAATATTCGATGAAGAAGTCGGCGTCGTATTTCAGGCTCTGCTGATAGAGCGTGTGGAGCATCGCATGCCCGGTCCGGTCCGCCGCCGCGCAGGTGCGCTGGGCGGGCGGGCCTTCGCCCATATTCTGCATCATGCCGCCGAAGGGGCGCTGGTAAATCTTGCCTTCGGTCGTCCGGCTGAACGGCATGCCCGCGTGTTCGAGCTCGTAGACTGCGGCCGGCGCCTCGCGGACGAGATATTCGATCGCGTCCTGGTCACCCAGCCAGTCCGATCCCTTGACGGTATCGTACATGTGCCAGGTCCAGTGATCCGGGCCCATATTGCCGAGCGAGGCGGCGATGCCGCCCTGCGCCGCAACCGTGTGGCTGCGCGTCGGGAACACCTTGGTGATGCAGGCAGTCTTCAGCCCAGAATTGGCGATGCCCATCGTCGCGCGCAGGCCCGCGCCGCCGGCGCCGACCACGACCGCGTCGTAGGTATGGTCGATGATCTTGTATGCGTCGGCCATCAGACCGCCCCCCCGGTGAAGGCGATTTTCAGGATCGCGAAGATCGCAAAGCCCGCCATCGCGAACGTGTAGAAATTGAGCAGGATAATCGCGACGACGCGCGATTCATCGTGCTGATAGTCCTCGATCACCACCTGCAGGCCCAGGCGGAAATGCCAGAACACGCTCAAGACCAGCAGGATCATCGCCACCGCGGCGAACGGCGTCGATAGCCAGGCAACGATGGTGGCGTGATCGTAATGCGGCAGCCGCAGCAGCGAGAACAGGAACCACAGCATCAACAGCAGGTTGGAGCCGGCGGTGAGCCGCTGAATCCACCAGTGGTGCGCGCCCGCTTTGGCGGAGCCGAGGCCGCGGACGCGGCCGATTTCGGTGCCCGTGCCCATCAGCCCTTCACCCCCAGCAGATAACCCCAATACAGGATGGTCGCGACGACCGCGAACACCCAGGTCGCCTGCGCCGACAGCTTGTTGCCCTTCAGCTCATAGTTCGCGCCGATATCCATGAAGAAATGGCGGATGCCGTTGCCCATGTGCTGGAAAAAGGTCGCGGTCAGGCCGATCCCGAACAGATAGCCGAGGATGTTGAGGCTGCCATTCTTGTAGGTGAAGATGTCGACGAAGCTGTCATAGGCCGCCTCGCCGCTTGCCGCCGCGACCAGCCACCAGACCAGCAGGATCGCGCCGACCGTCGCCATGCCGACGCCGGCCGCGCGGTGCATGATCGAGACCGCCATTCCCGGGCCCCAGCGCCAGATGGTGAGGTGCGGCGAAAGCGGCCGCGGGCGGTTGCTGCTCATCCTGGGCCCCCGTTTCTAAGGATCGTGTTGGCGCCCGTCTTACTCATTGCCGCGCGCCATGCAACGGGGGCGGCGGACTGACGTGCGTGTTTAACGGAGGCTTTACCAGCGCGGGCCTAGTCACGGCGTACTTGGCGTATCGAAGGAATGATGTGACGTGAGCTCTCAGAAGGCCCCCAAAAGCCCCTCCCCGCAAGCGACCATCACGATTACGATCCGCGAGCGGCTGCAGGAGTTCGACCGGGACGGCACGCTCGCCGCCAATCTGCGCGAGGCCTATGAGTTCATGCGCCCGCATGAAGAGGACATTGCGCGCGCCTTCTGGACGGCCTTCAACGAATCGTCCCACGTCCAGCCGAAGGTCACCGGCGAACTCCTCCAGAAGCGGATCCAGACCAGCGTCGAATATAGCCGCGAAAAATTCTCCAACGTCGCCGGCCAGCGCTGGGCCGACATGGCGCTGACCAACGCCGCCTGGGCGGAGCGCAGCGGCGTGCCGCTGTATGCGACGATGGCTGCGTTCGCCGAAGCCTATGATCACATCGTGAAAATCCTGATCCGCGGCTGTGGCGAGGACAAGGACAAGCTGGCCCGCCTGGGCCGCGCCATTCGCCAGATCGCGATGATGGAAGCGGAGATCATGTCTGCCTTCGTCAGCGAATATCGCGCCCGCGATGCCGCCGAGTCCCGTTCGCATCAGGCCGACCAGTTCCAGAACCGGGTCGCCTCCGAAGTGACTTCGGCCGTCGCGCTCGGCGAATCGCTGCGCGTCCAGGCCGCCGACGCATCGGTTGCGGCACGCGGCATGCTCGGCAAATCGTCCGAAGTCGCCGCAGCCGCCGAACAGTCGGCCGTCGCGATGCGGGAAGCGGCGCACACCGCCGCGGGCCTGATCCGCGCGATCGAGGACGCGCGCACCGAAGTCGAAACCGCGGCGAACATCGCCACTCGCGCTGCGTCCCAGGCATCGGACGCGGTCAGCGTCTCGGAAGCGCTGTCGAACCACGCCCAGTCGATCGAATCGATCCTGGGCCTGATCCGCGACATTGCTGGCCAGACCAACCTGCTCGCGCTGAACGCGACGATCGAGGCGGCGCGCGCGGGCGATGCCGGCCGCGGCTTTGCAGTGGTTGCGCAGGAGGTGAAGAGCCTCGCCAACCAGACCGCGCGGGCGACCGACGATATCGCCGCCAAGATCGCAGCGATCCAGGCTGCGACCCGCACGACCGTGGAAGCGAACGGATCGATCCGCGACACCGTCGGCGAAGTCCAGCAATCCGCCGACCGCATCCGGGCGGCGATGGAAACGCAGGCGCAGACGGTCACGATGATCACCGCGGCCGTCGACGAGACCGCCCTTGCCGCCGACTCGATGAGCTCGACGATCGCCTCGATCCGCCAGGATACCGAGACGGTCGCGAGCGAGATCGACGAGCTTGAGACCGGCTTCCGCAAGGTGGATTCACAGCTGGGGCAGCTGAAGGCGGCAGCCCAGGATTATGTGAAGCTGGTGGCCTAGTTGCCGTCACCCCGGACTTGATCCGGGGTCCACCTTCTTTTTGCTTCGGGTGAAGGAAAGGTGGATGCCGGATCAAGTCCGGCATGACGGGTTGGCGGATGCGGCGTCACCCTTTACCGCCTTCCCATGACCAACATCCTCCTGACCGGCGCATCGCGCGGCATCGGCGCGGCTTGCGTCGACGCCCTCAAATCCCAGAATCTTGTCGGCACCAGCAGCGCCGACGGTGACCTTGCCGATCCGGCCACGCCGAAAAAGCTGTGGGAGAGCGCGCTCGAACGCCTGGGCGGGCGCATCGACGTGCTGGTGAACAACGCGGGCGTGTTCGAGGCGGCGCCCGTCGACCTGTCCCACGACGAATGGGTTGCGCAATGGGAGCGGACGATGCGGATCAACCTGACCGCCTCGGCCGAGCTCTGCCACCTCGCTGTGCTGCATTTCCAAAAGAATGGCGGCGGCCGCATCGTCAATGTCGCCAGCCGCGCCGCCTATCGCGGCGATTCGCCGGCGCACTGGCATTACGCGGCATCCAAGGCGGGCATGGTCGGCATGACCAAGAGCATCGCCAGAGGATTCGCGCGCGAAAATATTCTCGCCTTCGCCGTCTGCCCCGGCTTCGTGATGACCGGCATGGCCGAAGATTATCTGGCGAGCCGCGGCGGCGATAAATTGCTGGCCGATATCCCCCTCGGCCGGGTTGCCAACCCCGAGGAAGTGGCGAGCGCCGTGCGCTACCTCGCGCTCGAAGCTCCAGCGTCGATGACGGGCGCCATCATCGACATCAACGGCGCGAGCTATGTCAGATAGCTGGAAGCTGACGCTCCCCTGCACCCGTGCAGAGGCGGAGGCGATCAACGCCGGCGCGATCGAAATCGACGCGGTGCTGATGACGACCGAGCTGGTCGAGGACGATCTCGAGCGCTGGCAGCTCGACGCCTATTCCGAATGTGAACCCGACGCGCGCATGATCGCTGCGGTTCGCGCGCTGGTGCCCAGCGCGGCCGGCGTCGCACCGGTGATCGTCGCGCTTACCGATGCCGATTGGGTCGCGATGAGCCAGCAAGGGCTGGAGCCGATCCGCGAAGGGCGGTTCGTCGTCTATACCGAAGCGCACCCGATAGTCCCCGGCGCAGGCGAGCGCGGCTTCCTGATCAACGCCGGCCAGGCGTTCGGCACCGGGCATCACGCGACAACGTCGGGCTGCCTGGCCATGCTCGACACGCTGTCGGACCGGCAATTCGCAAAGGTGATCGACCTTGGCACCGGAACCGGATTGCTCGCCTTCGCCGCACGGCATCTCTGGCCGGATGCGCAGGTGACCGCGACCGACATCGATCCGGTTGCGATCGAGGTCACGCGCGAGAATGCAGCATTGAACGCGGTCGACGGGGTCGATCTGATCGTCGCCGACGGTGCGCGGCATCCGCTGATCACGGCCGCCGGACCCTATGACCTGATCATCGCCAACATCCTCGCCGGCCCGCTGATCGCGATGGCGCCGGAAATCGCCGCGATCGCCGGGCCGCATGCGACGATCGTGCTCGCGGGCCTGCTGGCCGCACAGGCCGAGGCCGTGCAGGCCGCTTATCGCGCCGCCGGCTGCACGGTCGAGCAGGCGGATACGCGCGGCGACTGGACGATCCTGCGCCTGACCGCGGCCGCCGAGCCGGTGACCGGCCTTGCATCCAATGATGAAGGCCGCGAGAATTGGGCGCGGGATATCTGACAAGGCGGTGCCATGCGGCTGCTGGGCTGGGTTCTGCTGCTCCCTTTGTTCTACCTTGCGGCCGGTGCGATCGGCGGTGCGATCCCGCGCAACGCCGGGTGGCAGGAGCCAGCGGACGGCATCACCATCTATGTCGCGACGAACGGCTTTCACACCGGCCTGGTGCTGCCGACCCGCGGCGGAGGGGTGGACTGGTCGCCGATCGTGCCTCCGAAGGATATCGCCGATCCCCGCTATGCCGGCCGCTGGCTGTGGTTCGGCTGGGGCGAGCGCGATTTTTACCTGAACACGCCGAGCTGGCATGAACTGTCCCCCGGCACCGCGGTGCACGCGCTGACCGGCAGCGACCGGACGCTGATGCATGTCGACCATCTGCTGGAACCCTGGGGCGACGCGCGTCCGATCCGGCTGACGTCCGACCAGTATCGCAGGCTCGCGGCGGCGATCCGGGCCAGCTTCGATCCCGCCGACCACCGCCCGATCCGCGGCTATGACGTCGCCGACGTCTTCTATCCCGCGCGCGGCCACTATGACGGGTTCCGCACCTGCAATTGGTGGACCGGCCACATCCTCGCCGAGGCGGGCATACGCGTCGGCGCCTGGACCCCGTTCAGCGCGACCGTGATGCAGTGGTTCTAGCCGGTCAGACGCCTATTCCTTCCGCGCCTCCAGCTCGTCCAGCACGCGTTCCGGATCGATATCCTTCTCGATCTCCTGCACGTCCCCTGCCCGTTGCGTCTCCACGCCAACCTTTTCCGCGATCGCGCCGACCACGCTTGCGAGCTTGGTCAGCTCGTGTTCGGTCAGCAGGCTGATGTGCAGGTCCAGGTCGGCGCGCCGGTCGGCCTCCGCCTGCATCCGATTCTGGCTGATTAGCACGAAGGTCGAAAGGAAAATGGCCTCGACCGACGCCACCGTCGCCAGGATCACGAACGAAGAATCGAAGCGCGGCACGCCCGGCACGGCGCCGAGGTTTACGGCGACCCAGAAGGCGACCAGCAGCAAGTGCAGGTAGACGAATGCCATGCTGCCGGTGAACCGGGTGACGGCATCGGCCACGCGCGTCTGCAACGACGCGCGCGCCTGCTCCGCGCGACGGCGCTCGGCAAGCGCGGCGATGTTGTGCTCAAGGGCCTCCGTCAGGCCCGAAGGGACAGAATCCGCCATCGCTGCACAAGCGCAACGACGGCGGAACCGGTTCCCGTCAGGCCAAGGCGGGGCGGGAACGATGCGATCGGGCAACGCCTCCCAGCAATCCAAACCCGGCGATCATCAGCGCCCATGATGAGGGCTCCGGCACACGCGCGAACAATTGCCCGCGTATTTCGCCGCCGGGGAAGACGCTGGAATGGATATTGAGGTAGCTCTGCGTCGCCGCGACTCCCGCGAAGAAGTCGGTGCGGGCTTGCGTGACATTGCCGCCATGCGCGGTCACGAACGCCGGATTGTACGAGCTTGCCAGCGTCATATCGAACGTCTGGTCGTAGGTGCCCGACGTCACCCCGAGCGGGAAGCCGGGGAATGTGGGCGTCGTGGTCGCGACCTGGGCATTGGTGCCCAGCGGCTGACAGCAATGGATGTGCGACGCGGCGGTATTGCCGACCAGGCCCGAGAAATTCACCTGAACCCGCATCGTGTCTGCAACATCGTCGATGGTGACGACTGCGAAACCGGTTCCCGGCGAGGCAGCCGGCGGCACTTCATGGCCGCCGGTCAGCGATGCGGTGTAGACGAGCACGGCCGCGGCGGCCGGCGAAGCGGCCAGGGCGGTGCCAGCGGCGAGCAGGATGAGCGTAGGACGGATCACGGCAGATCTCCCCTTTTTGAGAAGGCTGCAACGCGACTGGACTGCGGCGACCTACGCCGCCGCTGGCTGCGTAACCTCAATCCGGGCGTCCGGTTCCCTATCCCGCCGCCGCGAAAATCGCCGCCCAGCCGGCCTCGTCGACCACACGGACGCCGAGTTCTTCCGCCTTTTTGAGCTTCGAGCCGGCGCCCGGTCCGGCGACCACCAGGTCGGTTTTGGCGGAGACGGAACCCGCGACCTTCGCGCCCAGCGACAGCGCCTGTGCCTTGGCTTCGTCGCGCGACATGGTCTCCAGCGTGCCGGTGAACACGACCGTTTTGCCGCTGACCTCCGACGCGCGTTCGTTGGCCTCGAACGGCTTCGGGCTGACGACGCTCAGCAGATCGTCCCACACCGCGCGGTTGTGCTCCTCGGCAAAAAAGTCGGCGAGCGATTGGGCGACGACCGGGCCGACGCCCTCGACATGCGTCAGCCGGTCGAACTCGGCCGGGTCCGTGGCCGCCGCCGTGGCGACCCGCGCCAGCTCAGCGACCGTGCCGAAATGCCGCATCAGGTCGCGCGCGGTGACGGTGCCGACGTGGCGGATGCCGATCCCGAACAGGAAGCGCACGGGATCGGGCGCCACCTTATCGGCAATCGCGCGCAGCAGATTCCCAGCCCAGACGCGGCCGTCCTTCTTTCGCACGATCAACTGCTCTTCGGTCAGTCGGAAGATGTCGGCAGGGCTGTGGATCAGGCCGTCGTGGAAGAAATCCTCGATCTGCTTGCCGCCCAATCCCTCGATATCCATCGCGCCGCGGCTGACGAAATGGCGCAGCCGCTCGACGCGCTGCGCGGGGCAGATCAGCCCGCCGGTGCAGCGGATATCGACCTCGCCTTCCTCACGCACCGCGTCCGATCCGCATTCCGGACAGGCGGTCGGAAAGACATAGTCCGGCCGGGGCTCGTCGGGCGTCAGGTTCTCGAGGATCTGCGGGATCACGTCGCCGGCGCGCTGCAGCGTCACCCGGTCGCCCGGCCGCACGCCCAGCCGCGCGATCTCGTCGGCATTGTGCAGCGTCGCATTGGTGACGACGACCCCGCCGACCGTGACCGGCTCCAGCCGCGCGACAGGCGTCAGCTTGCCGGTGCGGCCGACCTGGATGTCGATGCTTATCAACGCCGTCTGCGCACGCTCGGCCGGGAATTTATGCGCGATCGCCCAGCGCGGCGCCTTGGCGACCTGGCCCAGCCGCGCCTGCCAGTCGAGCCGGTCGACCTTGTAGACGACGCCGTCGATGTCGAACGGAAGGTCCGCACGCAGCGCCTCGATCCGGCGATAATGCGCCAACGCTTCGTCGACACCCTCGCACCGCACCAGCAGGTCGGTGACGGGTACGCCCCACGCCTCGATCGCGCGGATCACGCCATGCTGCGTATCGGCGGGCAGCGCGGACGCCTCGCCCCAGCCATGGGCGAGAAAGCAGAGCGGCCGCGACGCGGTGATGGACGGGTCTTTCTGCCGGAGCGACCCCGCGGCAGCATTGCGCGGATTGGCGAACACGCGCTCGCCTGCAAGCCGCTCGTTCAATGCGGCGAAGTCGGCCTTCGACATGTACACTTCGCCGCGGATCTCGAAGATGTCGGGGACGACAGGAGCGAGCCCCTCCCCTTCAGGGGAGGGGTTGGGGTGGGGACTGTCCTCACGCGCGGAG
>NZ_BBWU01000028.1 GCF_000974765.1 Sphingomonas changbaiensis NBRC 104936
GCGCCCAAAAGACTCCGCAGGGCCGGACAAGCCCCACCCCAACCCCTCCCCTGAAGGGGAGGGGCTAATGGTGGTCCGCTTCCGCGACGACGAGCCGCATGAGGAACCGGCGGTGACGCTGGACGCCTTTCTCGACCAGCCGGATGCGCATGCGGTGCGGGTCGAGGCGGGCGAGGATGTGCGCAAGCTGATCCCCTATTTCGACCGGCTGAAGCTGGTCGAGATTTCCTTCCCGCGCTTCCGCGACGGCCGCGGCTACTCGGCAGCGCAAATCCTGCGCGAGAGCGGTTATGCGGGCGAGCTGCGCGCCGAGGGCGACGTGCTGGTCGATCAGATCCTGTTCATGCGCCGCTGCGGCTTCGACAGCTTCGCGCCGGCGCAGCCGCTCGACGCGCGGCTGGTCGAGGAAGCGCTGACTCGTTTCCCATTCGTCTATCAGACCGCGGCCGATGCGGCGGTGCCGGTCTGGAAGCTGCGACATGGCTAGCATCGCCCGCAGGCTCGACCTGATCGACACGGCGCCTGCCTTTGTCCAGGCGGACGCGGACCGGCTGAATGCGCGCTTTGCCGGGGTCGGGACGGCCGAGATGCTGCGGCAGATGTTGACGACCGAGCTGAAAGGTCGCGTGGCGATCGTATCATCGTTCGGCGCGGAATCGGCGGTGCTGCTGCACCTGGTCGCCACGATTGACAAGGACGTGCCCCTGATCTTCGTCAACACGCAGAAGATGTTCGGGGAAACGCTCGCCTATCGCGACGGCCTGGCGGAGCAATTGGGCTATACCGACCTGCGCGTCTTCCGCCCCGATCCGTACGATCTGGCCGCCCGCGACAGGACGGGGCTGCGCTGGTCCTACGATCCGGACGGCTGCTGCGAGATCAGGAAGGTGGCGCCGCTCAGGCGCGCGCTGCAGCCGTTCGATGCGTGGATTTCCGGTCGCAAAGGCTTTCAGGCCAAAAGCCGGGCCGCCCTCCCCCGCTTCGACATCGACGAAGGCCGACTGAAGCTGAACCCGCTCGCCGACTGGTCCAAGGCCGCACTCGACGCCTATTTCGAGGAGCATAAGCTGCCGCGGCATCCGCTGGAGGCCGAGGGTTATCTGTCGATCGGCTGCTCGCCCTGCACCTCGAAAGTCCGGCCCGGCGAAGACCCGCGCGCCGGCCGCTGGCGTGGCTGGGACAAGACCGAATGCGGTATCCACGGCGCGCAAGGCGACGAGCCGGTGTTCTGAGCCTGCGTCACCCCGGCCTCGAGCCGGGCCCACCTTCTTCTTGTCACGTGACGCAAAGAAGGTGGGTCCCGGGTCAAGCCCGGGATGACGATCGAATCAGGCGAACACGACCTTGCCCCTGCGACGGCGCGCGGTGGCGCCGATCAGGCCAAAACCGCCGATCATCATCGCCCAGGTGGCGGGTTCGGGAACCGCCTCGAAATTGATGATCGTGGTGTCGCCGCTAAGCGTGCTGAGCCGCACATTGTCGACATAGCCGACGAAGTTCGAGCCGAAACCCGAACCGGCGCCGAAGCTGAAGCCGGTGACATAGGCGTTCGCGCTGAACAGGCTTTGCCAGCTGCCGATCGACCGGTTGACTTGGCTGCCACCCAGCAGGACCACGCCCTGATCGCCGCCGTCCAGCGTGTAGCCCGGGTGCGCCGCGGTGAACGCCGCGCCGTCATGATCGCGCACGTTCAGGTAGAACAGCGAATTGTCGCCCGATGTCTGCCAGCCCGCGGGCGGCGCGACGCCCGAGGCGCCCCCGTTATAGACCTGCTCCCAGATCATTTCCGAGCGCACGCCATTGTCCATGATATGGATGCGCACGGCGGGCGCCGCATGCGGCTGGCCCGATCCGACGACGCCGGTCTGCCAGTCGAAATCGACCTGGGCGAGATTGTTGAACGACCCTAGCGAGGGTGCAGGCGATCCGGGCAGCAGATCCTCGTAGATGCTGCCGATCACGTAGCGCGAGCGATCGCCGTGGATTTCCAGCGACCCGTTCGCGCCCGGCGTGCCGGGAGCCGCGCGCGGCGCATTCCGGGTCACGGCCGTGTAGCCGCCGCCGCCCTGTTCGCCCACGGCGTCATAGGCGTAGACGCCCGGCGCGACATTCTGCACGCCCGGATGGATCACCACGCCGTAATCGGTCGCCTGTGCAGCGGAGGCATAGGCGATCGTGGCCGCAATTGCGGCGAAGGACACAGCAAGTTTCATCGAAATCCCCCTGAAGTTGTTGCGAGTAAACATGTTATGTTCTTTGTGAGTCGCAACCCGGTGATCAGGGTTAACAGCCAGATCGAGCAACGCAAGTATGTTAACTTTTGTGGGGCCGGCTGAGGCTCGACTTCAGCGCTACCACCACCACACGCCATCGCGGTCTTCGCGGACCGCCCTGCCCCGCCGCTCCAGGTAGCGCAAATGCGCCAGCGTCTCGCCGGTCGCCATGCCGAGCAATTTGTCGTCGATCGCGCGGGCGAACATCACGCCGAAGCAGTCGACCGCGCGGCGCGGCGCCTCGGCCAGTCGCTCCTCCAGCCGCGCGAGCTGCTTGTGGTGGCCGTCGACCAGCGCTTCGAGCCGCGCGTGGAGTCCGGTGAACGGCGATCCGTGCGCGGGCAGCACCAGCAGATCGTCGGGTAGCGCGGCGCGGAAGCGGGCGAGGCTGTCGAGCCATTCGCCGAGCGGATCGCCCTCGGGTTCCAATGCCGTCAGCGAGACGTTCGAGCTGATCCGCGGCAGCACCTGATCGCCCGCGATCATCACCCGGCGCGTTTCGTCGACCAGGCACATATGCTCGGGCGAATGGCCGCTGCCGACGATGATGCCGAACGCGCCGAGCCGGTCACCGGCCTGCACGCGCACGAACCCGTCCGGAAGCTTGTGCAGGGCGCGGGCGAAATTGCCCCAGCCCCTCGATGAAGCGGCCGCGATCTGCTCGTCGGACCAGCCGGCGCCGCGCCACATCGCGATCACGTCTTCCGGCGGCTCCGCCCGGGCATCGGCGACCAGCAGTCGCGCGGTCAGATATTCGCCGCGCGTCATCCACAGCCGCACGCCGAATTTGCGCGTCAACCAGCCGGCGAGGCCCAGATGGTCGGGATGCATGTGGGTCACGATCACGCGCGTGATCGTGCGTCCGGCGAGCGGCCCCTCGAAGATCGCCCGCCACGCTGCCTTGCACTCGTCGAGCGGCAGGCCGGTATCGACGATCGCGACGCCGCCCTCTTCCTCGACCGCCCAGACGTTGATGTGCTTGAGCGGCCCCGGCACCGGCAGCCGCGCCCAGTGAATGCCCGGCGCGACCTCGATCAGAGCGCCGGGTTCGGGGAAGCGTTCGCCGAGCGGATAGTTCAGGCCCTTGTGGCTGGTCGGGCTGGCATGGTGGTCCGAAAGGGCGGGATTTGGCTTCATAGACTCGGTTTGGCCTGAGCTTGTCGAAGGCCTCCCTTCTCCTTTTCCGCAGCTAAAGAAAGGGAGGGCTTCGACAAGCTCAGCCCAAACCGGCATGGGCCTGAAGGCAAACCGGTTGAGCTCACCCGTGCTTGAACGGATCGGCAAAAGCCGGGTGATCCGGCGCCTGCAGCTCGCCGGCCGCTGCCGCGTCGGCGTCGCGCACGGCGCGCTCACGCTCGGCGCGCAGTTCCTCGATCAGCGCCTCGCGGTCGCCCTCGAAGCGGGTGTCGGTCGGCGCCTCGATGCCAGCCGCCTTGGCCGCCTTGGCCACCGCGGCGTCGAGCTCGCGTTGCGAGGTGAGGCCCAACGTCACCGGGTCCTTCGGAGTGATGTTGGCGATGTTCCAATGGCTGCGGTCGCGGATCGCCGCGATCGTCGTCCGCGTGGTGCCGATCAGCTTGCCGATCGCGCCGTCTGAGACTTCCGGGTGGTTGCGGATGATCCAGGCGATGCCGTCCGGCTTGTCCTGGCGCTTGGAAACGGGCGTGTAGCGCGGCCCCTTGGTGCGGCGGATCTGTTCCGGCCCCTTGCTGATCACAAGGCGGTAATTCGGATCCTTCTGGCCCTTTTCGATCTCGTCCATCGTCAGCTCGTGCGCGCGGACGGGATCGCGGCCGGTCAGCTTGGTCGCGGCCGTGTCGTCGGCGATCGCCTGCACCTCGAGCACGTGCAGGCCGCAAAAGTCGGCGATCTGCTGGAACGAGAGCGATGTGTTGTCGACCAGCCACGAAGCGGTCGCGTGCGGCATGAGCGGCTGAGCCAAGGAAACCTCCGGAAACAAATAGGGCCGCCCCTTCCCGGAGCGGCCGAACATCGCCGCCGATCTAGGCCCGGCAGACGAACGAAGCAAGTGGTGCCGAGTGTCCGACTCGAACGGACGACCTACTGATTACAAATCAGTTGCTCTACCAGCTGAGCTAACCCGGCAGCTGACATGCGCCATGCGACAGGTTGCGGCGAAGGTCCAGCCCAGGCGAATGTTCGATTTCGGTCAGGGCCGTTCGCGGCCGCACAAGCGGTCCGAATGTAGATGCCGTCAAATCAAAGACTTACCCGTCTGCACGCTTGTTGCATGGCCTCTCGCAAATGGGAGGAGCCTTCATGAATCGTCACCTTGTCCTGAGCCTTGCTGTCGCGCTTGCGGCGCTGCCGTCCTTCGCCTGCGCGCAGATGCCGGGGCGCATCGAATGGTCGATCGACAGCGATCGCCCGCGCGCCGACGGCAAAGTGCCGTTCACGCTTTTTTACCGGGAAGGGCGAAGCCAGAGCATCCGCAGCGAGCCGGTGCCGCTTGCCAGCCTGAGAGGCCTTTCCGCCGAACAGCTCCGCGGCGGACATGGGCCGGTGCATTTCACGATCGTGAAGGACGCCGGCACGCTCGACTGCGACGGGAGCGCCGGCGGCGGTCGAGGTGACGGAAACTGCAGTTTCGCCGGCAACCAGGCCTTTGCCGCGGACCTGGAACGCCAGGGATTCGGTCATGCGGACGAGCAGCAGTTGCTGTCGCTCGCGATGATGGGCTTCGGCCTGCCGATGTTCGCCGAAGTTGCGCGCCAGGGCTACCGCGATGCTACCGTCGCCGATGTCGTGAAGCTGCGCGAACATGGCGTCGGCCTGGACATGCTGCGCGAGGTGAGCGCGCTCGGCTACCACCTGTCGACGCTCGGGGCACTGGCCGACCTGCGCGATCACGGCGTCACGACCGACTATATCCGCGCGGTGATGGCGAACGGGCTCGGCAAGCTCAGCCCACAGGAACTCACGGACCTGCGCGATCGCGGCGTGATGCCCGACTATGTCGCCGCGGTTCGGCGCAACGGCTTTCCGAATGCCGACGTGCGCGAGCTGATCGACATGCGCGACCATGGCGTCAGCGCCGAGTTCGTCCGCGAACTGGCCGAAAGCGGGCGGCGCTTTTCGACGGACGATGTGGTTCGCATGCGCGATCACGGGCTGAACGCGGACTTTGTCGGCGCGCTGACGACGGTCGGTTATGGAAATCTGAGCCCGGACGACATGATCCGGCTGCGCGACAATGGCGTGTCGATCGAGTCGATCCGCCGCGCCAACGCCCAGGGCGGCCATTATGCACCGGACGAGCTGATCCGGATGCGCAACGAGGGCCGGATCTGACGCTCTCAATCCGTTTGCTTCGAGCGAAGTCGAGAAGCCTGCGCCTCCGAGGTGTCGTTTCTCGACTTCGCTCGAAACGAACGGAATTTTCAGCGAACCCCGAAGGTCCAGCCCTCGGTCCGCGCGAGGCCGGGCGTGAGGCCGGACGGCGACCAGAGCTCTGGGTCGCGCGCGACTGCGCGGAGCCAGGCGGCGGCCAGGATGGCGTCGGTCGCGTGGTCGTCGTAGCGGGCGAGCGGCGCGTGCTTGCGGCTGCCGAGCGCGACAAGCGCGCGATCGAGCGTGTCGGGATCGCGAATCTTGGTGCGACCGCGCGGCAGGCCAGCCGCGGTGGCGGCGATGCTGGTGTAGATTTCGACCACCACCGGACCGCCTGACGGCACCGGGTCGTACGGCCAGATCGGCAGCTTGCCGTCGATCCGGTGGAATAGGCGCATGCCGGTCAGGCTGGACTTGCCGACCTGGGCCGCGCCGACCAGGTTGAAGTTGCTATAGGGATTGCACAGGCGCTGCTCGCGGCTGGCGTCCTCGACCACGCGAAAGCGGCCGGCGCCCGGCGGGAACAGGTCGCCGCAGCGGCCGCCGTGGCGGCGGAAATGGCGGCTCGCCTCCGGATGATCGACGAAGCGGTTGGCGCCGAGATGCGGCTCGTCGTGCGCGATCTCCTCGACCAAGGCCCAAAGACCGCGCGCGTCCGCCGGGCTGCGCTCCCATCCGGGAAAATAAGCACCGCGATCGGCGAAGGCGAGCGACGGAGACAGGTCCAGGCCGACGAGCCAGTCGCCCTTCAGCGCCAGCATCCAATCGAGCACGTCCTGCCGCGACCAGATATGGCCGGGGCGGACGAGTTCGGGTGCACCCCTGCCCGCTTCGCACGTCGCCAGCGCGATCCCCTTCTGCCGCGCGCCGGCGGCGCCCGACCAGTCGATGGCCGCGAAATGAATGAAGCGGTCAGGGGCGATCGCCGAACGCCTCCCGCTGCGGCTTTTTCAGCCGATCCCACCAGGCGCGGGTGATGACGATCTCGATCCGCTCGCGATCGGCGCTGCCGTAGCGGACGAGGACGGCGGGCCAACCGCGATAGTGGGCGGTTTCCCAGAAAATGTCCGGGTCCGTTTCCATCAGCAGCTCCTTTTCCGGGAGCGGCGATGCGATCGCGAAGCTGCCGGCCTCGCGACCGGGATAGACGAAGGCCTTGCCGTTCACCTTGACCGCCGGCCTGCCGTAGCTGGTCGACAGCTCGGCATTCGGCAACGCGAGGGCGAACGCCAGAACCTCGTCCCAGTCGTTCACCTGAGCGCAGCCGCCACGTCAGCGGAGAATTTGGCGATGTCGAAGCGGGCGCCGACCGGGTCCTCGCCGCGGCGGACGACGACGAGGCGTTCGGACGGGATCACCATGATGTACTGGCCGCGATTGCCCTGGGCGGCATAGCTGCCCGCCGGCAGGCCCTGCGCGGGTCCGAACAGCCACATCGTCGCGCCGTATCCTTCACCTTTCTCCGGCTGCGGGCCGGAGGGCGTGGTCATATATTTGACCCAGCCTTCCGGCAGGATGCGCTCGCCCTGCCAGACGCCGTCGTTCAGCCACAGCAGCCCGAGCCGGGCGAGATCGCGGGCCGTTGACCAGACCTGCGACGACAGGATGAAATTGCCCTGCCAGTCGGTCTCCGCGACCGTGTGGGTCATACCGATCCTGTCGAACAGCTCGGTGCGCGGGAAAGCGAGGTAGCGCTGATCGTCGTTCAGAGCAGCGCGCAGCGAGCGGATCGCGAGCAGAATGTCGTTATTAGCATAGCGGAAGCGGGTGCCGGGCATCGCCTCCAACGGCCAGTGCGTGACTTCGCCGGTGACGGTCGTCGCGCCGGTGTAGAGCGCGTCGGTGCGGTTTCCCGCCGTATCGCTGTGGAGGCCGCTGGCCATGCGCAGCAGATTGTCCAGCTTGATGCCCGTCCGCGGATCGACGCTTGCCGGGCCCCATTCAGGCACGCGCGCGGGCTGTGCGGGATCGAGCAGCCCTTGCTTCGCGGCGATGCCGACCAGCGTTCCGGAAATGCTCTTGGCGACCGACCAGGTGCGGTTCGACACGGTCGGCCCGAAGCCGTCGCCATAGCGTTCGGCAATGACCTTGCCGTCGCGGACCACCAGCACCCCGACAGTGCGGCTGCCCTGGCCATAGCCGCCGGCAAAAGCCTGGTCGGCAAGCCGCGCCAGCGCAGAACCGGGCCGCGGGGAGATGCCCGCATCGCCAAGCGGCCATGGCCGCGGGTCGAGAGGCGCGGGAACAGCGGCGGGGGGGCCGTTTGCCGCGACGGCCGCTTGCGGCGGAGCGCCGATCGGCATCGTCGTGCAGCCGAGCCCAAGGTGCCATTCGGCGCGGCGCGGCGGCAGCTTCGGGTCGAACGCCACGGAGACGGTGTGTGCGCCCGCATCGACCTGCGCCGGCAGGGTCGGCACGATCGGGTCATATTCCGCATAGATGCCGGTCAGCTCCAGCGCCTCGATCTGCGCCTGGGTGCGGCCGGCGTTGAACATGCCCGAGCAGAGGAACGCGGCCTTGTAGCCGGCAGCGAGTGCGCGCTGGTAGGGCGTCGGCTCGGCGGCGTGAGCGGGAGTCGATAAGGCTAGAACACCACAGGCCAATGCACCCCAAATCCGTTCGCTTCGAGCGAAGTCGAGAAGCGGCTTGGGCGCAGTTGGACGCGCGTTTCTCGACTGCGCTCGAAACGAACGGGGTTTATCGAGCGAACTAACCTCGCTTCGCACGTCGCAATTCCTCCCAATAAGCCAGCCGTTCCGCGACGCGCTTTTCGAAGCCGCGGTCGGTGGGCTCGTAATAGGTTTGGGGCTCCATAGCCTCCGGCCAGTAATTGTCGCCCGAAAAGCCTTCGTCGGTGTCATGATCGTAGGCATAGCCCTTGCCGTAGCCGAGCTGCTTCATCAGCCTCGTCGGTGCATTCACGATGTTCATCGGCGGCATCAGCGAGCCGGTTTCCCTGGCGCTGCGCCACGCCGCCTTCTGCGCCGCATAGGTGGCGTTCGATTTGGGCGCGGTCGCGAGATAGAGGCACGCCTGCACGATCGCGAGCTCGCCTTCGGGTGAGCCCAGGAAATCGTACGTGTCCTTGGCGGCGAGGCACTGGACCAGCGCCTGCGGGTCGGCGAGGCCGACATCCTCGACCGCCGCGCGCACGAGGCGGCGGAGCACGTACAGCGGCTCCTCCCCCGCCGTCAGCATGCGTGCGAGATAATAGAGCGCCGCCTGCGGGTCGGAGCCGCGGATGCTTTTGTGCAGCGCGGAGATCAGGTTGTAATGCCCTTCCCGGTCCTTGTCGTAGACGGCGACGCGGCGGTGGAGCATCGCCGACAGGCCGGCGGGATCGAGCGGGGCGTCGAGCTTCACCGAATAGAGCGTCTCGGCCTGGTTGAGCAGGAACCGGCCGTCACCATCCGCGCTGGCGACCAGGGCCTCGCGAGCTTCCGGAGTCAGCGGCAGCGGGCGGCCTTCGGCTTCCTCGGCGCGGTCGAGGAGCGTGTTCAGTGCGTTCGCGTCGAGGCGATGCAGGATCAGCACCTGCGCACGGCTGAGCAGCGCGGCGTTGAGCTCGAAACTCGGGTTCTCGGTGGTCGCGCCGACCAGGGTGACGGTGCCGTCCTCGACATAGGGCAGGAAGCCGTCCTGCTGGGCGCGGTTGAAGCGGTGGATCTCGTCCACGAACAACAGGGTGCGCTGGCCGGCGGCGGCGTGATCGCGGGCGGCGGCGAAGACCTTCTTCAGGTCCGCGACGCCCGAAAAGACCGCCGACACCCCTTCGAAGCGCAGCCCCACCGCGTCCGCCAGCAGGCGCGCGATCGTGGTCTTGCCTGTGCCGGGTGGTCCCCACAGGATCATCGACGAAAGCCGGCCGGCCGCGACCATGCGGCCGATCGCGCCTTCGGGGCCGGTCAGATGCTCCTGGCCGACGACATCCTCCAGTCGGCGGGGCCGCAGGCGGTCGGCAAGAGGCGCGGATTCGGCCGGGTCGGGAGCGAACAGGTCGGGCATGCGGGTCCAAAGGTTAGGCAAAAGTGAGGCTTAGCGCGAGCGGCTTGACCAAAACAGCGCAAGATATATCTTGATGCGCACAGATTGGCCTGGAGTGAGTCGAAATGTTCTTCGCTTATGGTGGCCGCGGCTGCGGATCGCGGCATGGGAGCTGGCGGCGCGGGCCGTTCGAGGTGCGCTGGGAAATGGGCCATCGCGGCGGCGGTGGCCGGCGGCGGCGGATGTTCGATGGCGAGGAACTGCGGCTGGTGCTGCTCAAGCTGATCGCCGACCAGCCGCGCCACGGCTATGACCTGATCCGCGACATCGAAGAGCGCACCGGCGGCGCCTATGCGCCGAGCGCGGGGGTGATTTACCCGACGCTGACGATGCTCGACGACATGGGGCTGATCGAGGCGGTGTCCGAAGGATCGCGCAAGGAATTCGCGGCGACCCAGGCCGGCCGCGCGCATCTCGCCGAGCGCGAGGACGAGGTCGCGGCGCTGTTCGAGCGGCTCGATGCCTTGGGCGAAGAGCGCGCGCGCGTCGACCGCGCGCCGATCCGCCGCGCGACGGCGAACCTGTTCAGCGCCCTGCAGCACCGCCTGTCCCGCGGCGACGTGACCGCGGACATGCTGCACGATGCGGCCGCCATCATCGACGAGGCGGCGCAGAAGATCGAGCGGCTTTAGGCGTCAGGAAATCGCAGGTCGGCGGCGTCGGCCGCCGGCCCGTCGAACATCGCGTCGCCCGCGCCGGTGATGGCGCGGGACGTGGCGACGCGCTGCGCCGCCTCTCCGATCAGCCTGTCATTTTCGGCGATATGATCCCGCAGCAATTGCTGCCTCCGTTCCACTTCGCCGACGGAAACGTCGTCGTCGTTCATTCGTTCAACCTGGATGGCCCCTGCGCGCCGTAACGACTTCGGCAATGTTCGGTTCCCGACATATGCGATGAAACGACCCGCGCAAGAGATCGATTTCGGGACACCCGTTCATCGTTTTTTCATGCTGGCAGCGCGACATAGCCATGCTATCTAGGCGCACGGCCGGGGGGCCGTAGAGATTCAGATTTCAGGGCGGGGGGAAGCTAGGAGCCGTCCTTGAACGTACATTCTTCGCGCGATTTTGCCGATCGCCGTCAGCTCGTCAGTGCGCTCCGCAGCTTGAGGCGGGGCGATTTTTCTGTGCGTCTGCCCGAAGACGATCCCGACTTCGATTCCGAAATCGCGGAGCTGTTCAACGAGATCGTCTCGTTGAACCAGGAAATCACCGGCGAATTCGAGCGCCTGTCTATGGTGGTCGGCAAGGAAGGCAAGATCACGCAGCGCGCCCGCGTGCGTGGCGCCACCGGCGGCTGGGAAATCAAGCTGCGGGCGGTCAACGAGCTGATCGACGACATGGTCCAGCCGACGGCCGAGGTCAGCCGCGTGATCGGCGCCGTGGCAAAGGGCGATCTGTCCCAGGCGATGGCGGTCGAGATCGACGGACGGCCTTTGCGCGGCGAGTTCCTGCGCATCGGCAAGGTCGTGAACACGATGGTGGAGCAGCTCGCCTCGTTCGCGTCGGAAGTGACGCGCGTCGCGCGCGAAGTCGGCACCGAAGGTAAATTGGGCGGCCAGGCGCAGGTGCGCGGCGTTGCCGGTACCTGGAAGGACCTGACCGACAACGTCAACGCGATGGCGACGAACCTGACCAGCCAGGTCCGCAACATCGCCGAGGTGACGACCGCGGTGGCTTCGGGCGACTTGTCCAAGAAGATCACCGTCGACGTGAAGGGCGAAATCCTCGAGCTGAAGAACACCATCAACACGATGGTGGACCAGCTGAACTCCTTCGCGTCCGAGGTGACACGCGTGGCCCGCGAAGTGGGCACCGAAGGAAAGCTGGGTGGACAGGCGCGCGTGGAGGGCGTCGGCGGCACCTGGAAGGATTTGACCGACAACGTCAACCTGATGGCCGACAACCTGACCGGCCAGGTCCGCAACATCGCCGAAGTGACGACCGCGGTGGCGTCGGGCGATCTTTCCAAGAAAATCACCGTCGACGTGAAGGGCGAAATCCTTGAGCTCAAGAACACCATCAACACGATGGTGGACCAGCTGAATGCGTTCGCATCGGAAGTGACGCGCGTGGCGCGCGAAGTGGGCACCGAAGGCAAGCTCGGCGGTCAGGCGCAGGTGCCGGGCGTCGGCGGCACGTGGAAGGATTTGACCGACAACGTCAACCTGATGGCCGACAACCTGACCGGCCAGGTGCGCAACATCGCCGAGGTGACGACCGCGGTGGCACTGGGCGATCTGTCCAAGAAGATCACCGTCGACGTGAAGGGCGAAATCCTGGAACTCAAGAACACCATCAACGTGATGGTGGACCAGCTGAACGGCTTCGCCTCCGAAGTGACGCGCGTTGCCCGCGAAGTCGGTACCGAGGGCAAGCTCGGTGGACAGGCAAACGTGCCGGGCGTCGCGGGCACCTGGAAGGATTTGACCGACAACGTCAACCTGATGGCCGACAACCTGACCGGTCAGGTCCGCAACATCGCCGAGGTGACCACCGCGGTGGCGCGCGGCGACTTGTCCAAGAAGATCACCGTCGAGGTGCGCGGCGAAATCCTGGCGCTCAAGGACACCATCAACGTGATGGTGGACCAGCTGAACGGCTTCGCATCGGAAGTGACGCGCGTGGCGCGCGAAGTGGGCTCGGAAGGCAAGCTTGGCGGTCAGGCCCAGGTGGAAGGCGTCGCCGGCACCTGGAAGGATTTGACCGACAACGTGAACCTGATGGCCGGCAATCTGACCGGCCAGGTCCGCAACATCGCCGAGGTGACCACCGCCGTGGCCCGCGGCGACTTGTCCAAAAAGATCACCGTCGACGTGAAGGGCGAGATTCTGGAGCTGAAGAACACCATCAACGTGATGGTGGACCAGCTCAATTCCTTCGCGTCCGAAGTGACCCGCGTGGCGCGCGAGGTCGGCACCGAAGGCCGGCTGGGCGGCCAGGCGCAGGTGCCGGGCGTCGGTGGCACGTGGAAGGATCTGACCGACAACGTGAACGCGATGGCGGCGAACCTGACCGGTCAGGTGCGCAACATCGCCGAGGTGACGACCGCGGTGGCCTTGGGCGATCTGTCCAAGAAGATCACCGTCGACGTGAAGGGCGAGATTCTGGAGCTCAAGAATACCATCAACACGATGGTGGACCAGCTGAATTCGTTCGCATCCGAAGTGACGCGCGTCGCACGCGAGGTCGGTACCGAGGGCAAATTGGGCGGCCAGGCGCAGGTGCGCGGCGTCGCCGGCACCTGGAAGGATCTGACGGACAACGTCAACCTGATGGCGGACAACCTGACCGGCCAGGTCCGCAACATCGCCGACGTGACCACCGCCGTGGCGCGCGGCGACTTGTCGAAGAAGATCACCGTCGACGTGAAGGGCGAAATCCTCGCGCTGAAGGACACCATCAACGTGATGGTGGATCAGCTGAACGGCTTCGCATCGGAAGTGACGCGCGTGGCGCGCGAAGTCGGCACCGACGGCAAGCTGGGCGGACAGGCGAACGTGCCGGGCGTCGGCGGCACCTGGAAGGACTTGACCGACAACGTCAACCTGATGGCGAACAACCTGACCAACCAGGTGCGCGGCATCGCCGACGTCGTGACCGCGGTGGCGCAGGGCAATCTGAAGCGCAAGCTGACGCTGGACGCGAAGGGCGAGATCGCGGCGCTCGCCGAGACGATCAACTTCATGATCGAGACGCTGTCGACGTTCGGCGACCAGGTGACCAACATGGCCCGCGAGGTCGGCATCGAAGGGCGGCTGGGCGGCCAGGCGCGCGTGCCGGGCGCCGCCGGCCTGTGGCGCGACCTGACCGACAACGTGAACCAGCTGGCGGCGAACCTGACCAACCAGGTGCGATCGATCGCCGACGTGGCGACTGCCGTGACCAAGGGCGACCTCACCCGCTCGATCGCCGTGGAAGCGTCGGGCGAGATGGCGTCGCTCAAAGACAACATCAACGAGATGATCCGCAACCTGAAGGAACAGACCCTCAAGAATGCGGAGCAGGACTGGCTGAAGACCAACCTGGCGCGGTTCAGCCGCATGCTGCAGGGCGAACGCGACCTGACCACGGTTTCGAACCTAATCATGTCCGAGCTCGCGCCGCTGGTGAACGCGCAATACGGCGTGTTCTACGTGACCCAGCGCGACGAAAGCGAAAGCTATCTGGAGCTGGCCGCCAGCTATGGCGCGGAAAGCAAGAACGAGCTGAAGGACCGGTTCGGCCTGCGCGAAGGGCTGATCGGTCAGGCCGCCGCCGACAAGCGGCCGATCGTGCTGAAAGACGTGCCGTCGGACTTCATCCGGATCGGCTCCGGCCTCGGCCATGCCAAGCCCGCCAATGTCGCGGTGCTGCCGGCGCTGTTCGAAGACGACGTGAAGGCGGTGATTGAGCTCGCCTCGTTCGGCGAGTTCAACGAGACGCACCAGAGCTTCCTCGACCAGCTGATGGAATCGGTCGGCATCGTGCTGAACACGATTGCCGCGACGATGCGCACCGAAGGCCTGCTGAAGCAGTCACAGCTGCTGACGCAGGAGCTGCAGGCGCGCCAGACGGAGCTGACGACCAAGCAGGAAGAGCTGCACGCGACCAACGAGGAGCTGCAGGAGAAAGCGCAGCTGCTCGAGAACGAGAAGAAGCAGGTCGAAGCCAAGAACCTCGAAATCGAAATGGCGCGCCGCGCCGTCGAGGAGAAGGCAGAGCAGCTCGCCCTCACCTCCAAATACAAGTCCGAGTTCCTGGCGAACATGTCGCACGAGCTCAGGACGCCGCTCAACTCGCTGCTGATCCTGTCGAAGCTGCTGGCGGACAATCCGCAGGGCAACCTCAACGAAAAGCAGACCGAGTTCGCGCGGACGATCAACTCGGCGGGTTCCGACCTGCTGTCGCTGATCAACGACATTCTCGACCTGTCGAAGATCGAATCGGGCACCGTCTCGATCGAGGTCGGCGACATGCCCATGTCGACGCTCAAGCAGCACATGGAGCGCACGTTCCGCCAGCTCGCGACCGACAAGGGGCTGCGGTTCGATGTTGCGTTCGACAGCACGTTGCCGCCATCGATCCGCACCGACGAGAAGCGGCTGCAACAGGTCGTGCTCAACCTGCTGTCCAACGCGTTCAAGTTCACGGCGCAGGGCGGCGTGACGCTGTCGGTCAAGCAGGTCGCCAGCGGCTGGAGCACCAACCACCCGGTGCTGCGCAACGCCGAAGGCGCGATCTCGATCGCGGTGACGGATACCGGCATCGGCATCCCCGAAGACAAGCAGAAGCTGATCTTCGAGGCGTTCCAGCAGGCCGACGGCACCACCAGCCGCAAATATGGCGGCACGGGTCTTGGCCTGTCGATCAGCCGCGAAATCGCGCGGATGCTGGGCGGCGAGCTGCAGGTCCGGTCGAAGCCGGGCGAGGGATCGACCTTTACGCTGTTCGTGCCGCTGGAGGCGGGATCGATCGCCAGCACCGTCGAAGGCACGCCGGCGCGCTACGAGAATAGCGGCGCGGCCGTTCCGCTGGCGCTTCCGGCCACGACCGAAGTCGTCGACGACCGCGAGAATCTGGGCCACGACCCGTTCGTGCTGATCGTGGAGGACGACGTGACGTTCGCGTCGATCCTGCTCGACCTGGCGCGCGAGGCGGGCCTGAAGGGCGTCGTCTCGACCGCCGGCGCGGGCACGCTGGCGCTGGCGCGCAAGCTCCAGCCCGACGCGATCACGCTGGACCTGGGCCTCAGCGACATCGACGGCTTCGTGCTGCTCGACCTGTTGAAGCACGATCCGCAAACGCGGCACCTGCCGATCCACGTGATCTCCGGCGCTGCCGATATCCAGGCGGTGTCGCGGCTGGGCGCGTTCAGCATCACCGAAAAGCCAGCCGAGCGCGCCGAGCTGGTGGACGTCTTCCGGTCGATCCACGAGCACATCCATCGTGCCGAGCGGCGGGTGCTGGTGATCGGCGGCCAGGCGAGCGACCGCAAGGCGATCGGCCAGATCATCGCCGACCCACTGATCGAGGTCGAGACCGCATCGACGCTGGGCCGCGCGCAGGAGAAATTCGGGGTCGATCCGTTCGACCTGGTCATCCTGGCGGGCGGCGAAACCGCCGGCGCCGCGCGCGAGCTTTCGGCACTGGGCACGCTCAAGGCGCCGGTGCTGGTGGTCAGCAAGGGCGAGGAAAGCGGTGCCGTCCGCGCCACGCTCGCCAAACTCAACGACAGGCGCGACGTGCCGATCGTGCACAGCCTGGAGGCGCTGCCGGGTGCGGTCGCTCCGGCGCTTCGTCGCGGCAAGCGGGCGGGCAACGACAATGAGAGTGCGTCGCGAAGCCGGGAGGTTCCGGAACTCGCCGGCGCGAAAATCCTGATCGTCGACGACGATATCCGGAACATCTTCTCGTTGACGAGCGTACTCGAAAGCTTCGGCGCCGAGGTGGTGTATGCCGAGCGTGGCCGCGACGGCATCCGCATCCTGGAGGAGACGCCGGGAATCGATATCGCCCTGATCGACATCATGATGCCCGAAATGGACGGCTATGAGACGATGCAGCAGATCAGGCGGCGGGCGGTGCTGACGGATGTGCCGCTGGTCGCCGTCACGGCAAAGGCGATGAAGGGCGACCGGCAGAAGTGCCTCGACGCCGGCGCGTCCGATTATATCGCGAAGCCGGTCGATATCGACCTGCTGCTGGCGCTGCTGCGCGTCTGGATCGATCGGTCGCGGTCGCGCTCCACGTTGATTGCCGAACCGATCACGCAATCGGCTGCGGAGTGACCGTGCGGACGCAACAGGCAATCATTATGGATTTGTCGCCAGCAGACACGCCGCGGGTGCGCGCGGTTTCGGCCGATCCGGACCGGGCGCGCGTGCTCGTCGTCGACGATGACGAGCGCAACCTGCTCGCGATCCGGACGGTGCTGGAGGATGTCGCCGACATCGTCGAGGCGCGGTCGGGCGAGGAGGCGCTGCGGCACCTGCTGAAGCATGAGTTCGCGGTCATCCTGCTCGACGTCTACATGCCCGGCATGGACGGCTATGAGGTCGCCCAGATCGTTCGCGGGCGCGACCAATCGAAACGCATCCCGATCGTGTTCCTGTCGGCGGTCAACAAGGAGACCGAACACCTGATCCGCGGCTATTCGATGGGCGCGGTCGATTATGTGTTCAAGCCGGTCGAACCGGTGGTGCTGCGCTCCAAGGTCGCGGTATTCGTCGACCTGTTCCGGATGCGGCGCGAAATCCAGCAGAAGGCGCGCGAGCAGGAGGAATTGCTCAAGGCCAATCTGAAGACCACGGCCGAGCTGATCCGTGCCGAGCAGGAATTGCGCATCGCCGAGCAGCGGCAGGCGGCGATCATCAACTCGCTGCCGATCGTTCTGTATCTGGAGCCGTTCGACCGTAGGCCGCGCTGGCCGGCGTTCATCAGCGGCGACCTGGCGGCGATCACCGGCTTCACGATCGAGCAGATCGCCGAAAATCCGCACATCTGGGAAGAGCGGCTGCACCCGGAGGATCGCGACCGGGTGCTCGCCTGCCTTGAAGAGCGGCAGACCACCGGCCGCCTGTCGATCGAATATCGCTGGCGGGCCAGTGACGACAGCTACAAGCATTTCCTCGACCAGGCCGTGCTGCTGCCGGACGAGGACGGCGGGCCGGGCGAGTTCGCGGGCACCCTGCTCGACGTGACCGACCGCAAGGCGCTGGAGACGCAATTGCTCCAGGCGCACAAGATGGACGCGATCGGCAAGCTGACCGGCGGCATCGCGCACGACTTCAACAACCTCCTGGCGGCGGTGCTGGGCGGCATCGGCCTGATCGAGCGCCGGCTGCAGCTGGGCGACGACCAGAAGAAGATCCTGGGCATGACCCGGCACGCGGCCGAGCAGGGCACCGAACTGGTGCGCCGCCTGCTCGCGTTCGCCCGGCGGCAGAAATTGCAGCCGGCCTCGATCGTCGTGAAGGACATGTCGGTCCGGCTGAACGAGCTGCTCGCGCATACGCTGGGCGGGCTCGTCGAAATCCGCTGGGACGGGATGGACCGCAGCTGGAACGCGTTTGCGGACGAGACCCAGCTGGAGCTCGCGCTGATGAACCTGATCATCAATGCGCGCGACGCAATGGCGGAAGGCGGCACGATCACGATCGCGGCGGCCAATCACCGGACCGCCGACGCCGCAGCACTGTCGCTGCCGGCGGGCGACTATGTGACGCTGGCGGTCTCCGACACCGGCGAGGGTATCGCGCCGGCGATGCTGGAACAGGTGATGGAGCCGTTCTTCACAACGAAGCCCGTCGGCAAGGGCACCGGCCTGGGCTTGTCGATGGTCTATGGCTTTGCGCGTCAATCGGGCGGCGGCGTGCACATCGAAAGCCAGGTCGGGCGCGGCACCACCGTCACCATCTGGCTGCCGCGCGCGCCGGAGCAGGACGGCCTGCTTGCTGCTGCCGGAAAGGATGCGGCGCCGGACCAGGCGATGCGGCCGCTGCGCATCCTGCTGGTCGACGATCACGAGGGTGTCCGCACGATGACGGCGGCAATGCTCGGCGAGCTGGGCCACAAGGTCAACGCGGTCGGCAACGGCAACAGTGTGGTGAAGCGGCTGAAGGGCGGCGACAAGGATTGGGACCTGCTGATCACCGACTATGCGATGCCCACCATCTCCGGCTCGGAGCTGCTGAGGAAAGCGCGCGAGCATGCGCCCGGCCTGCCGGGGCTGCTGATTACCGGCTACGCCGATCCGGACTCGATCGGCAGCCGGCCCGAGGACGTCGAAGTGCTGGTGAAGCCATTCACGATCGAACAGCTCCGCGCCGCGATCGGGCGCTGCGCGGGACTCGGCTAGGCCTTGGCGTTCTTGCGGATGATCGCGACGATGATCAGCAGGAACGCAAGCAGCCGGATCAGATAGAGCGGACTGCGCTCCTCGACCGGGATGCCCGACAGCGTCAGCAGCGCCTGGCCGAAACCGAGCAGCGCGAAGGCGGCGGCAAAGGCGAGGAACAGGCCATCGTGCGTGCGCCGCCAGAACCGGGCGAAGAACAGCGTCGCGACCAGAAAGCCGCAGGTGATGGCGCCGCTGAGGAAGGCATTGAGAATCGGGCTCACGCTTCGTCTCCCCGCCAGATGAAGCCGAACAGCAGGACGCCCACCGCCAGCAACGATGCGGCGAGCCGGTAAAAACCCAGATCGACCGGCACGATCAGCAGATCGAAGATCACGATCAGGTTGTTGAGCGCGAGCAGACCGAAACAGAGCGCGCTCCAGAACAGCATATGCCCACGCACCTGCAGATAGCTGCGCATCAGCAGCCAGGCGCAGATTGCGCTGGTCAGGAAACAGAGCAGATAGACTGCCCCAGGGAACCATGTCTCGAAGCTCATTCCCCCTGGTCCCTTCGAAAACGGAACGCATCGGCGAAGTTGACGACCGAATCCGCGGCACCGCCGACAATCAATCGCCGCACCGCCGCCGGACGCGATGCGTAGAAGGCCGCGACGGCTGCCACGGTTTCCTCCAGCGCCGGCGAGTTCGGCGCGTATTGCGCACGCTTTTCGTCGTCGATCGAAACAAGCCCGGCTGCGACAAGATCTGCCGTGCTGCGCGTCAAGACCTGTTCGCTCGCGCGCAAGGATTCGATCAGTTCCTCGCGCGTCCAGCGATGCTCCGGCTGGCTGCGCAGCAAAAGCAGCAGCTCAAGCGACCAGATCGATCCGAAGGCCGAGCGCATGAATCTGTTGATCGCGCTATCGTCGACCATGATCCGGGAGCGGAGTCGTCAACATGCCAATGCCCTTGGCATGGACCGGACCTCGTTCCAAGCCTGGATTGGCCCTGAAATGACCCGGATCGGGAAAAGTCGCTAAATCGCTGAGAATCGCCGCTCGATTCGCGCCCGAAACCTCCCGGACGGCGGCAAAGCTGGTGCGAGCGGGCCGCCGCGCTACAGCCCCTCGCCGCCCATCCAATGCGCGTTCGCGAGCCGCCGCGCGATCATCCACGCCTGGCGCCGCAGATCGGGCACGGCCGTCATTTCCCAAAAGGCGCCGCGCGTCATCGGGCCGATGCAGTAAAGGCTCCGGTTTGCGACACCGGCGGCATCGACCGTGCGGCATGCCGCATCCGTGTCGATGCCAAGCCCCAGCCGGTCCGGCCGTATGACGCCACGGCCAACGAGGTTCTGGAGCAGCGGCTGGTCCGAGCGGGACAGGTCGCCATGCACGCCGGTGCAATTGATGATGCGATCGACCTGGAGCGTACGCACCTCGCTCGTGCCGCGCGGGCGCCAGCGGACGTTCAGGCCGTCCGGTGATCGCTCGACACCAAGCAGCTGGCCGGCCTCCGCCCGGAACCGGCCGGCTGCCTCGATCCCTTGGACTCGCTGCATCGCTTCGGGCGCGAGCCGGTGCCGGTGCACGTCCCAATAAGGGCGAAGGTGACGCAGGAAGCGCCGGCGCGTTGCGTGGTCGGCACGCCACCAGAGCTGGTGCGTCACCGGCCGCAGCTCGTCGATCGCGCTCCGCCAACCGATCGCGCGCGCCCGCATTCGAACCCGCCGCGTCAGCTGCGAAAGGCGTCGTGCGTCGGGCAATGCGGCGGCCGTGACGGCAGGCTGCCCCAGGTCGTGCGCGCGCGCCAGCAACCCCCGCCGCGACAGCGCGAACACCTCTCCCGCAAGACCTCGTCCGTCGAGATCGAGCAGCACGTCGACTGCGGTCAGCCCCGTGCCGATCAGAAGGGTCCGGCCGCGGATGTCCGGCGCACCGTCCGGCCCAAGGCTCCATGGATCGTCGACGTACGCACCGCCGTCGAGCGCTTCCAGGCCGACGCCGGTCGGGATCGCGGGCGGCAGGTTGCCGACGCTCAGCACGACGGTGTCCGCCTCGATCGCGGGCGCCTCATCCATCACGAGCCGGAGCCGGCCGTCGGCCTCGATGACGTCCGTCACCTCGCCATGGATAACGCGGAGCCTGTGATCCGTGTCGGCGGCAACCTGGGCAAGCAATTCGCGAAGATAAAGGCCGTAAAGCCGGCGGCGGACGAACGGACTCCTGCCCGCTGCCCGGGCGCCGAGCCAGCGTTCGAAATGCGCAGGATCGTCCGGAAACGCACTCATCCCGCCGGCGCGGACGTTCAGCAGATGATCCGGCCTGGCGGAGCCATAGGCGACGCCGCGGGCGAGCTGGTCCTGGCGGCGCTCGATCAGCGTAACGCGCGGGCCGTCATGGCGCAGCAGGTTGATCGCGAGCAGCGTCCCGCTGAAACCGCCGCCGACGATCGCGACATGCGCGCGCTGATTGAGCAATCGACTTCCTTTTACCGGCCCTGTTCCGTTTGCATCACGCGCTATACACTTTGGTGACAGGCTGGCCATTTTCCAGGGAGAGACGCGATGGCACGCGGCATCAAGGACAAGGTGGCGATCCTGGGCATGGGCTGCGCCAGGTTCGGCGAGCGCTGGGCCGACGACGCCGACACGCTGATGGTCGAAGCGTTCGACGAGGCGATCGCCGATGCCGGGATCGAGCCGAGCGCGATCGACGCCGCCTGGCTGGGCGTGGCGTTCGATGCGGTGAACATCGGACCGTCGGGCATTCCGCTGTCGATGGCGCTGAGACTCCCCAACATCGGCGTCACCAAGGTCGAAAATTATTGTGCGAGCGGGACCGAGAGCTTCCGGGGCGCCGTCTATGCGGTCGCATCCGGGGCGGCCGATATCGCGCTGGCGATGGGCGTCGAGAAATTGAAGGACACGGGCTATGGCGGCCTGCCGGTGCGGACGCGCGGCACGACCTTCGACATGGTCGGCGTCACCGGATCGGCGCCCGGCAATTTCGCCCAACTTGCCGGCGCCTATCGGACCAAGCACGGCGTCGGGAAAGCCGACCTGAAGCGGGCGATGGCGCATGTGTCGGTCAAGTCCCACGCGAACGGGGCGAAAAACCCGAAGGCGCATCTGCGGAAGGCGGTCGACATGGACACGGTGTTGAACGCGCCGATGATCGCCGAGCCGCTGGGGCTGTACGACTGCTGCGGCGTGTCGGACGGCGCGGCGTGCGCGATCGTCACGACGCCGGAGATCGCGCGGAGCCTGGGCAAGACTGACCTGGTCACGGTCAAGGCGCTGCAGGTCTCGACTTCCAACGGCTGGGAGCTGCAGCAGGCGGGCGGCTGGGACGGCAGCTATTTCCACACGACCCGCATCGCCGCCGCCAAGGCCTATGAGGAAGCCGGCGTCACCCGCCCCCGCGAGCAGATCGACCTGATGGAAGTCCACGACTGTTTCTCGATCACCGAGCTGGTGACGATGGAGGACCTGCACATCTCGAAGGAAGGCGAAGGCTGGAAGGATGTGCTCGACGGCTTCTTCGACGCGGACGGCGCGGTGCCGTGCCAGATCGACGGCGGCCTCAAATGCTTCGGCCACCCGATCGGCGCGTCGGGACTCAGGATGATTTACGAGAATTATCTGCAGCTGCTGGGCCGTGCGGGGGAGCGGCAGCGCCAGCAGCCGCCCAGCCTGGCGCTGAGCCACAATCTGGGCGGATCGCCGATCCAGAATGTGAGCGCGGTCGCGATCGTGGGGCTGGCCTGACCTACCTCTCCCATTGGGAGAGGTCGAGTCGGGCGGCAGCCCGACCGGGTGAGGGCGATTGGATGTTTGGGTCACCCTCACCCCGCTCGCGGCTCCGCCGCGAGTCGCCCTCTCCCGATGGGAGAGGGAATTAGAGCGCCATCCCCGCCGCCCAGCCGCTGGCCCAGGCCCATTGGAAATTATAGCCGCCGAGCCAGCCGGTGACGTCCACCGCCTCGCCGATCGCGTAGAGGCCGGGCACCTTGCGCGCTTCCATCGTCTGAGAGGAGAGCTCGGCGGTGCTGATGCCGCCGGCGGTGACTTCGGCCTTGGCGAAGCCTTCGGTGCCGTTCGGGTGGAAAGGCCAGCCGGCGAGACGCTGTTCGGCCCCCTGAAGCTGCGCATCGGGGCAGTTGGCGAGTTCGCGGGTGAGGCCGATGCGTTCCGCGAGCACGTCCGCGAGCCGGTCCGGCAGCATCACGGCGAGCTGGCTGCGAAGCGTCGCGCGCGGGTGCTCGCGCTTGGCGGCGCGGAGCCAACCCGTCGCACGATCGGGCAGGAAGTCGATCGCGACCGGCTCGCCATGGCGCCAATAGGAGGAAATTTGCAGGATCGCGGGGCCGGAAAGGCCGCGATGCGTGAACAGGGCCGCCTCGCGGAACGCCGTCCTGCCGGCGCGCGCGACAACCTCGGCTGAAACACCCGAGAGGCTGCGGAACAAAGTCTCGTCGCCGCCGAGCGTCAGCGGCACCAATGCCGGGCGCGGCTCGATCACTTTCAGGCCGAAGCGGCGGGCGAGATCATAGGCGAAGTCCGTCGCGCCCATCTTCGGGATCGACGGTCCGCCGGTCGCGATCACCAGCGCGGGTGCCTGGGCCTGCCGGCCCCCGAAGCTCAGGCGGAAGCGGCCGTCCGCATGCTCGATCTCGCGCGCCGAGTGGCCGACGGCGATGTCGGCGCCGCCCTGCGCGCATTCAGCGAGCAGCATGTCGACGATCTGGCGCGACGAGCCGTCGCAGAAGAGCTGGCCGAGCGTCTTTTCGTGCCAGGCGATGCCGTAGCGCTCGACCAGCGCCAGGAAATCCTGCGCGGTGTAGCGGCCGAGCGCGGACTTCGCGAAATGCGGGTTGGCGGAGAGGTAGCGATCGGGCGCGACGCCTAGATTGGTGAAGTTGCACCGCCCGCCGCCCGAGATCAGGATCTTCTTGCCCACGCGATCGGCATGCTCGATCACCAGCACGCGGCGGCCGCGCTGCCCGGCAACGGCCGCGCACATCAGCCCCGCCGCGCCCCCGCCCAGCACGATCGCGTCATAGTCGGTCATTGGCGGGCCTTAGCGCATCTCTTCCCAATCGATAGCGGAAATTGCCAACTGATGTTGCCATCCCGCCAAACGTGAATTCGCCTTCCCATTGCAATCAAGCACTTACCCATTTGGCACGGGCATTGCTGAACAAGAGGCAATCGGCGGATTGGCCGCCGCGATTGGCAAGGGATACCTACATGATCCGCACCTACGACGTCTCCGCCCGCCTCGCCGCGTTCGCCGCTGCACTGCTCTTCGCGACCCTGAGCCTCGTCGCCACTGTCGGCCCGGCCGTCCCGTCCTACCCGTTCGCCTGATCCGGCGACCGCTATGCTGAGCCTCGATCGCGTCAGCAAACGCTATGGCCGCAAGCTGGTCCTCGACCGGGTCGAGCATGACTTCGGGCCGGGCCTGACCCTGCTGGTGGGCCCGAGCGGCGCCGGCAAATCGACCCTGCTGCGGCTGCTCGCCACCGCCGAGCGGCCGAGCTGGGGGACGATCCGCTGGGACGGCATCGTGCTTCCCAAGGCCCGCGCGACGATGCGGCAGGCGCTCGGCTACGCGCCCCAGGCCGTCGATCTGCCCGAAGACCTGACCGCGCGCGAGTTCGCGATGCACATCGCCGCGCTGAAGGGACTGGAACTGAAGGCTGCCGACAAGCAATTCCTGAGCATCACCGACGCGATCGGACTGCATGCCGACGTGAACAACCGCATCGCGACCTTTTCGGGTGGCATGCGGCGGCGGCTGATCTTCGCCCAGGCGCTGCTCGGCAACCCGAAGCTGCTGATCCTCGACGAGCCCACCGCCGAGCTCGACGGCGAGACCGCCCGGCGTGTCGGCGACCTGATACTGGAGCGCGCCCGCGAGGCGATCGTGATCATGACGACGCACTTGAGCGATGCGTTCGCGCCCAAGGTGCGCGCGGTGCTGCGCGTCGACGACCGCCGGGTGCTGCCCGCATGAGCGCCGCGCTCGCCGCGCGCTCGACCTTTGCCGCCGCGCTCACCCGCTACTCGCGCAGCTGGGGCCTCTGGATCCTGCTGCTGATCGCTCCTGTTGGCGCGCGGCTGTTCGTGCCGCGCGGGGACGGGACGGCGATCGTCATTTCGATCGCGGACCATTTGCCGGTGATGACCGCGCCGGTGATCGGCGTGTGCCTGGGCGTGGTCGTCTCGACCCTGCTGCTGCCGGCCGCCTACATTTATCTCCGCGCCAACACCAACCGCCGCCAGCCGTGGCAGATCGCCGAAGTGACCGCCGCCCCGCGCGTGGCGATCGCATTCGGCCGGTTCGGCGCCGATCTGGCGGTGCTGTTCGGCGCGCTCGCGGCGCTGAACGCGGCCGGCATTTTCCTGGCCTGGCTGATCCTGCCCTGGCGGGCATTCGATCCCGCCGCCCTGAGCTTTGCGCTATGGGTGATCGCCGGCCCCGCCGTTATGGGATTGGCCGCGATCCGCACGCTGTTCGATGCCGCGCCATTGCTGCGAGGCGCGCTGGGCGACTTTGCCTATCTGGTGCTGTGGATCGCCTCGCTCGCGGCACCGTCCGGCGCGGCGATAAGCGAGAGCAATTTCTCCGCGAACATGCTGGACTTCGGCGGCTTCGTGCGCCCCCTGGTCTTTGGCGCAGGGCTGAGCGATCCCAATTTTGCGATCGGCGGAGCGGCGGTGAAGCCCGGCCGCATCCCGATCGACGCGATGGCGGGCCTGTTCTCGCCCGGATATCTGCCGTCGCGGCTGGCATGGGCAGGGATTGCGCTGGCCGTCGTGGCCGTCGCCGGGCTGATCTATCGGCCGCACCGCGCGCGCAATCGCCCGAGCCTCACCGCACGTGCGGGCAAGCTGCTGGAGGTGGGGCCAGCGCCCGCGGCCGATCCCGAGGCCGGCGCTGCGGAGCGGTGCGCCCTGCCGGCGCTGAACCTGTTCGCGGCCGAGTTCCGGCTGATCGGCGCGGGACGTCTGTTCAAGCTGCTCGCGCTCGCTGTCGCCGTGGCGGGGATCGTGACGGACGCGACGCCGGCGCTTCTGCTGTTGCTCGTGTTCGCGCTGACGGCGCATGCGGGCCGCAGCGAGAGCGCGGGACTCCGCGCGCTGACCCGCACCGTGCCGGGCAATCCCTGGGCGCGGCGAGCCGCGTTCGTGGTCGCGGGTTCGGCCTGGGCGGCGCTGATCGCCCTGCCCCATGTGCTGAGGCAGCTCGATCCGATCGGCTTCGGCATGACGGCGGGCCTGGGTGGAGTCGCTGCGATCGCCGCGATCGGCCTTGCCGCACTCAGCGGATCAAGCTTTGCGCCGCGGCTGGTGCTGCTGATCGCCTGGTACGCTTACACGGCGAGTTGAAGACGCTACCATTGTTCGGCCGGAGCGTTAGATAGGCGGCATGACGAAGAGCGCGACCGACCTGATGCAGGACATCCTCTTTTCCGCCGTGATCGATTCGATCCAGGCACTGAAGACGGCGTCCAAAGGGCTGCCGAACACCCTGCTGCGCGACCTGAACGCGATTCATGCGAACGTCACGCTGGCCGACCTGCCGGAAGAGGTGCAGGCGGCGATCGCGACCAATGTCCGCTCCGCATTCACCCGGCTGCTGAAGGAAGGCTATTCGGTGATGCCGCGCGGCGGCACGCCCGAGCGGCGCGGCCCCGCGCCGGCGCCTGTGGTCGGCCGCGGCGAGCGGCGGCCGCCGCAGGGAGAACGGCGCCCCCCGGCCGGCGGACGCCCCGGCGGGCCGAAGCCGACTTCTCCTGGCGGGCGCCCGCAGGGCCCGCGCCGCCCGCCCAAACCGCGCGGCTAAGGCGATCCCGCGATGGCGCGGACGATCATCCTGGTTGCCGGGTTGGGTTTAGCACTCGGTGCCTGTGCCGCCCCGACCGGGACCGCGATCATCAATGTCCCGCCGAAGCGGCCATCGGCCGAGCTGGTCGCCAAGGCCACCGCCGACGCGGCCGCGCAAGTGAAGCGCTGTTACCGCGCGCCGCGCGTGTTCGGCGAAGGACGGCGGATCACTACGAAGCTGGCGGTGAACTATGCTCCGGACGGAAATGTGGTCGGCGTGCCGACGGTGCTGTCGCAAAGCGGCGTCACGCCCGACAACCGGATGTTCGCGGACGAGATGGCCGCAGCGGCAATCGAATCCGTCGTCCGCTGCTCGCCGCTGCACCTGCCGGCTGAACTCTACGCGTTCGGCTGGAGCAGCTTCGAGCTGACGTTCAGCCCGGCGCTGCGCGGTTAGTAATCCTTCCGGTATCTCAGCTCCACGCTGGTTCCGGAGAAGGAGCTGGTCTGCGACAGGATGCTGAGCGCCTTTGACAGCGCGATGTTGATCTGGGTCGCCGTGAAGCCGCGCGCGTCGGTGATGATTTCCACATAGATGCGGTTCGAGATGTAGGTGCCGGCGGCGACTGCGGTGCCGCGGCCGGTCGTCTCGTCGGCGCCAAGGATGCGGAGGCGATCGATGCCGGCGACGGAGCGGAGCTTGCCGAGCGGATTCAGGCCGCCGCCCGAGCCGCGCAGGCTGTTGAGCGCGGCGGCGAGCTGCACTGCCTGGATCGCCGAAATGCTCGAGATCGACTCGCCGAACAGCGCACGCGACAAGAGCTCGTCCTGCGGCAGCTGCGGCGTCGAGCTGAAGCTGATCTGCGGGTCCTGCGCGCGCCCGCCGATGACGATCGTGATGGCCGTGCCGGACACCTCGCCGGTCGCGCGGATATCGAGCGCCGGGTTCGTGCCGCCTTCGAACGTGACGTGGCTGGTGTCGTCGAGATCGAAGCGGCGGCCAGCGAAACTGTAGGTGCCGCGCACCACATCGAGCCTTCCGACCAATTGCGGCGCGGCGCTGGTGCCGGTCACGCGCAGGTCGGCCGCCCATTCGGATTCGAGCCCCATGCCGCTGACGAACACCTGATTGTCGGCGCGCAGCCTGAGGTCGAGCTTGAACAGGCCCGGCAGGGCGGGCGGCGCGTCCGGCTCGGTCGAAGGCGGCGGCGCGCCCTTGCGGCGGACGCCTTCCAGCACCGCGACTTCGGCCGCGCCCTGCCGCACGATCTGATAACGAACCTCGGGCAGCCGCAGGTCGCCCGAGATCACCGCCCCGGCCGCCTTGCTGTTGGTCAGCTGGATCGTGCCGGTTGCCGTCGCGCCGAGCGCGTCCGACCGGGCGAGCCGGGCGTGATCGAGCGTAGCGCGGACGTCGATCGGATAGCCGGACGCGGAAGACAGGCCGATGCTGCCGCGGCCGGTGATCGTCCCCTCGCCCGCCTGGCCTGAGAACTCCGCAATCTCCAGCCGGTCGTTGGTGAAGCGGCCCGACAGGCGGATGTTGCGGATGCGGGTGCCATAGGTCTCGTTCACATAGCCGAGCGCATTGGCGCGGATGACGCCGGTCAGCTGCGGCTGGTCGACGCGTCCGCCGAAATCGGCAGCGACCCCGATCGGCCCGGTCAGCTGCTGGTCGGCGATGCCGGTGAGCGACCAGAGCACATCGGCCGGGCCATTGTAGCGGATGCCGCCGGACAGGGGCGCGGCCAGCAACCGGCTGGTCCAGCTGCCGCCGGCGGCAACCGGCTGCAGCCGAGCCTGCAACCGGCCGATCGCCTGCCCGCCCCGCCGGATCACCGCGCGCAGATCGCCGCCTTCGGGCCGGAGCGTACCCAGCACGTCAAGGTCGACCGGCTCCGACACGGCCGCGGCTCCGGAGCGGGTGAAGTTATCGACCTTGAGGCGTAGGTCGGCGCGCGGGAAGGCATTGCCCGTCTGGGTGAAATCGAGGCTGCCGGTCGCCTTGCCGCCGACGCCCGCGCCGGCGGCGAACGCGTTCAGCACCGACAGGTCGAGATTGTCGAAGCGGGCACGAAGCTCGATGCCCGGGCCATAGCGGCCGGTCAGCCGGATTTCGCCCTGCGGAAGCACGATTGTCGTCGGATCGAGTGCGTAGCCGCCATCCTGCGCCCGGATCACTGCCGGACGCGCGAGGTGGAAGGCGATGCTGTTCACCTTGCCCTGCGCAGCGACGCGGTAGAGGCCGGGCGAGAGGTCGGCGTTGGCCGCGATATCGAATGAAGCGCCGCTGCGGCCGTGCACGACCAGGGCCGCGGTGCCCCGGCCGCCTTGATAGTTGATGCGCGCGCGCGCCGTCTGGATCAGCATTTGGCCCTGGCGCACGCCGGCCGCCTGGATGTCGGCCACGACCAGGGGGGCGCTGGCATAGAGCACCAGCCGCGCCTCGATGATCGCGCGTCCGATCCGGATCGGCGGATCGGACGGAATCGTCGCATCGGTCGCGCGGGCGGAGATTTGCGCCGTCTGCACGCTCCCCTGCGCGCCCAGGCGCACGGTGCCGGTGAAGCCGGAGCCGGCGAGGCTCAGCTGGCCCGCGAACGGCCCGGCGCGGGTCTGGGTGACGCGTCCCTTGAAGTCGATGCCGGCAAAGTGCGCGCGGCGGATATCGACCGCGAGCGGCCCACCTCCGGCCGTCGCGACGAACAGGTCGGCGCTGAACGGTCCATAAGGCGAGCCGCCGGTCGCCGTGATCGCATAGCCATTGCCGGTCGAGCGGACGATCGCGTCCACATTGCTGAGCTGCACGCCGATGTTCGGGCGCGAGGCGCGGAGGCGGATTTGCGGGCGCGCGGCCGTGCCGGTGACGAATACGGTGAGCGGACCATATTGATCGGAGACGCCGCTTGCGCGGAACTCGATCCGGCCGTCGGGGCGATAGGTCCCGCCGCCGTCGCTGATCTTCAGCTTGGGCGCGGCAAGGCGGAGCCGCGTGATCCGCACCACGCCGCCATCCCCATAGGCCAGGCGACCCGTAACGATGGTGTGGCCGCCGAGCAGGTTGCGGACGCTGCCATTGTCGATCCGCACCGTCTCTGCGGCGAAGCGGCCGGTCAGCGCGAAACCCCTGGCGGTCGTAACCAGGTTCACGTCGGTCGTAAGGCCGATGATGCCGACGCCTTGGACCAGGTAATTGTTGATCCGCCCTTTCAGCCCGGCGCGGTAGACGCCGCTCGACAGGTCGGCGACGACGACGGCCGTCGCGTCGATCTGGGGCGAGCGGATGCGAAGATTGTTCGACAGGATCGTGTCGCCGCTGATCGCGAGCTGGCCATCGACCGAGACGTTGGTGAGCAGTCCGCCGACGCTTGGGCTGAGCCCGGTCACGCGCGCCGCCTTTGCGGAGACCGGAATCAGAATGCGATCGCTGTTCACGCGCGCCCGGCCGGTTGCGACCAGCCGCTCCACGGTCGTCGTGTTGAAGCCGATCGCATCCGCGGTCAGCCGGTAATCGACCGCCGGCCGGACGAACGGCCCGTCCAGGATCATCTGCAGCCGAACGGCGCGCCCGCTGAGGTTCGGTGCGATCGACGCCGGCCGGATCAGCCGCGCGTCGACGCGGAATGCGCCGAAGCGGCTGTGCGCCAGATCGATCTCGCCGGACGCGTCCACCGCGATTGCGTCGGACCGGAGCGCGAGCTTGGTGTCGGCGATGCGCTTGTCGAGAGCGGCGGTCAGGTCCACGTTCAGCACCGGCGCGGTGATCCGCGCGGCAGCGGGCGCGATCAGGCCAGGGTGCGTCGGTCCGCGCAGCGTGAACGTGCCGTTCCGCGCCATCAGTTCAAGATCGGCGAGCTGTTCGCCGCCGAGCGCCGCCTGCAATCGCCCGTTCCAGGCCTGCCAGCTGCCCTTGCCGCCGATCTGCGCGACCAGCGGCGCCTTCAATCCCGCCCTGCCGGCGATCGCACCGCCCGCCGGCGCGTTCAGCCGCACGTCGATCGCGAGCCGGTTGTCGTCGGGCACCGCGTCCAGCACCAGCTTCAGCCGGTCGCCGCCGCCCAGCACCGCCGCATCGGCGCGGACCTGTGCCCGCCGGTCCGCGATCTTCGCGCTGCCCTCGATCGTGACGACGCGCCGCTGGCCGGAGACCGGCGGCTCCAGCACCAGCCGGTCCACCTTCAGCCGGCCGATATCGATGTCGATATTGGGCAGGATCGGCGCGTTCGGCTGGTTCGGCACCGGCTTCAGTGCCGGCAGCCGCCTCAATGTGATCAGCGGGGCGACGGCCGAGCGAATGTCGATGTGATTGCTGAGATAGGCGAAGGGCCGCCAGTCGATCTCGATGCGCGGCGCGGTCGCGAACACGCCCTTGGTGTCGCTGACCCGCACATCGCGCAGCACCATTTCGCCATAGATCGAGCCGTCGATCCGCCCGACCTGGAAATGCAGCCCCGACTGGGTGGTGAAACCCGCGATCTTGTCGGCGATGAAGCGGCGGCCTGGATCGGTGTTGAGGCCGACGAGCACGAGCCCCAGCAGCACCACCAGCCCGAGAACGATGCCGCCGGCCCAGAGCGCGATCCGCCGCGCGGTCATCAGAAGGCCTGCCCGATCGAGACGTATGCCGTGAACCGGGCATCGCCCTTACGCGGGTTCAGCGGCGTCGCGATATCGACGCGGATCGGCCCGAAATTGGTATAGAGCCGGCCGCCGATGCCGGCGCCGAAGCGCAGGTCGCGGAACTTGGGTGTGCTGCTTTGATAGACCTGGCCGGCGTCGATGAACGGCACGATTCCGTAATTGCCGAAGCGGTAGCGTGCCTCCAGCGCGAACTCGTTCAGGCTGCGCCCGCCCAGCGGATCGTTGTTGGCGTCGCGTGGCCCCAGCTCCTGATAGCCATAGCCGCGCACCGAACCGCCGCCGCCCGCGTAGAGCCGCCGCGACGGCGCGATGCTGTCGCGCGGCGCGCCGACGATCGAGCCCAGCCGCACACGGCCGGCGATCGTCAGGCTGTCGCTTGCCGGGTAATAGATGCTGCCGTCGACTTGGGCGCGGACATATTGGTCGAATGCGCCGTGAGCGCGCTGCGAGACTTCGGGGCTGACGCGGGCGGCCAGGCGGAAGCCGTGGGTCGGATCGAGCAGATTGTTGGACCGGTCGTACCCGATCTGCGCCGGGAGCGCCGCGATGAAATAAGTGCCGTCATCGCGCCTGCGGGTCGGATCGCTGCGCTTTTCATCGGTCGTGACCAGCTCGAAGCCGTAGCTCCAGGTCCAGACCTTCTGCCAGATCGGCGTCGACTGGCGCGAGATGCTGCCGGTCAGCGACGCCGTGAGCGCTTCATAGGCCGCATAATCCTGATGCGAAGCATTGAGCGCCAGATTGACGGTGCGATCGCGCTTGCCGGCATTCGAGCGGCGGAAGGTGACGGTCGCGCCCTGCTCCTGCGTTCCCGCCACGCCGGCCACGATCAGCGCGCCTTCGGGTGGGAACAGGTTACGGTGCGTCCAGCTGCCGCGAAGCGTGAAGCCCTGGCCCGTCGCGTAACCCGCCTGGGCGGCGAGCGTGCGCGGCGGGCCCGCCTGCTCCACCACGCGCAGGTCGACCAGCTCGGTGCCGTCCGGCCCGGGCTGGCCGGTCGCGACCGGTTCAACCGCGACGCTGGAGAACAGACCCGTAGCGACCATCGCCTCGCGCAGGTCGTCGACCTTGCGGCTGTCGTAGAGATCGCCGCGCTTGAAGCGGGACAGGACCGCGACATGGTCCGCCCCGAACGCCAGCTTGCCCTCGGTCGTGAAGCCGCCGAAGCTGCTGCGCGCGCCGGGATCGACGGGGAGCGTATAGTCGCCCAGGTGCGTCGCCGGATCGAGCAGCACGTCGCGTTGCCCGATCTCGACGAAGGGATAACCTTGCTGCGGCAGGCGCAGCCGCACGTTCGCCTCCGCGGCTTCCACGTCGGCGGCGATGATCGGGTCGCCGGACTTGAGCTTCAGCGCGTCGCGGGCGATGCCGGGCGGCACGGTCGCCGGCCCGGTGATCGCGATCGCGCCGAATGCATAGCGCGGACCCGGCACCGCGCTGATCGTCGCCGTGACGCGATTCGGCTGGTTCGGCGCCGGCTCGACGCTGGAGGTGACGACCGCGTCGTAATAGCCTTCGGAGTGGAGAATGGTCGCCGCGAGCCGCTCGTCCTCGCGTGCCCGCGCGGTGACAACAGCGCCGTTCGCCGCCTGGCCGTCGCCCTTGTCGAGCGCCGACAGCGAACGGAAGCGCCCTTCGAGCCCGACCTGTTTCAGCCCTTCGACGGCGACCTGGTAGCGCACGGCGGCGGCACTCTCGACCGCTTCCGCCTTGATCGGCTCGGCGGGCGTGGTGACGTCGAACGTCGAGAGTGGCGGCAACGGGGCGCTCAGCGCCGGATCGGGTGGCGGCGGCGCTGGCGTGTCGAACGACTGCAGCGGCGCCAGCGGCGCGTTGATATCGTCGCCGACCTTGGGCAATGCAGCCTCGAACTCCGCGTCGGGCACGATCGTGTCGCCGGGCGGCGGTAGCTGCGGCTGGGCGCGCGCGGGCACACTCGGCGCCCACGCCATCATCGCTGCCGCAAACCAGATCGCCTTCAAACGGAACCCCTTTTTTGGGGCAACGCGAACCGCTGGCGACAGTTCCGGACCCGGCACAATCCTCGCCGCGGCATTAAGCGGAATTTTAAGCGATTGAAGCTAGCGACTCCCTTGTGAACACTGCCCTTGCCCGCCCCTTCCCGCAGGAAGACGATTACGACGACCGCCGCACCGGCGCCCGCCATATTTCCGTGCTGCGTGTCGGCCGGACGGTATGGGGTGGTCGCGACCAGCTCTGCGTGGTGCGCAATCTTTCCGCTGGCGGACTGATGTTCGAATGCCTGCACCCGCCCGCGATCGATCAGCGCGTGACGGTCGAGCTCAGGTCCGACAAGCAGATGACGGGCATCGTGCGCTGGGCGAAGTCGATGGCGGCCGGCGTCGAGTTCGACTCCGAGGTCAATGTCGAGCAGATGCTGCGCGAGGAGCGGAGCTCGCTGCTGCGCGTCCGCCCGCGCGCGCCGCGCTTCGTGCGCCGCGGGACGGTCAAGCTGATCGGCGAGGGCGAGCCGGTCCTCGGCGACATTGTCGATATCTCGATCGGTGGGCTCAGCTGTCGCCCCGACCAGCCGCTGCGTCGCGGCGAGCCGATCGTCGTTTCACTGGAGGGAGTCGGCGCGACCAATGCGGAGCTGCGCTGGACCAAGGGCGATGTTGCCGGCATCCGCTTCGACAAGCCGCTGCCCTGGCGCGCGTTCCAGCTCTGGCTGGACAAGGCGCCCGTCTAAACGCGCCTCAGCGTTCGTCGCACCGTCACGACCGGCTCAGCGCCCCAATCATATTTGTACGGCTCCTCGCCGCGTAGAAAATGGAACTCGCGCGCCCCTTCGGCGATCGCAGCTTCGATCAGGCAGGCGAATGCGAGCGTGCCGAAGCTTTGCCTGGGAACCGCAAAATCGACGCCGCTGATATAGGAGTGGAAGCGCTCGGCATCGCAGAAGCCAAGCAGCACTGCACCGATGCGGCCGGCGTGACGAACAACGACCATGCGGAGCAGTCCGGCTTCAGCGAGCGCGGGAGCGGCCGCGCGGTGGAAGGCCTGCACACGGGGGTCGGCGAGCACGCCCGGCTCACCGACTGCCGCCCAGCGCGCCGCGTGCAACGCGAACATCGCCTCGATCGCGTCGGGCACCTCGTCGGCCTCGGCCAGCTTGACGGACAGGTCCGCCACGTCGGCGGCGCGGTGGCGATCGTGCGCCAGCTTGCGGCGTTGGGTCTTCGACAGCAGTGTCGGCAGCTTCTGCCCGGGCGGCAGCGCCAACACCGGGCAGGTCTCGTGCGGCTCGTCCGTCGCGGTCCAGCCGCGCGGCGGCGCCGCGAGCAGCGGTGAATCGGGCCGCAGGTCCGGAAGCATGAGTTCGTCCCAGGCGAACGGCGCCGCGGCAACGGTCTCGAGCAACTCGGGAACGGCATCGGCCGCGCCGACCATGTCGCAATAATCGCTGTGCCCGGCCCCCGCGGGCACCAGCCTGCGCACGCCGTTATCATCCCACAGGAACAGCGGCAGCATCGCCCGGCCGGGGACGTGTGCGACAAAGATTGGCTGGTCGCTCAGATGGGCAGCCCAGGCGTTGAGCCAGGCGGGCGATTGGAAGGGCGTCGCACGGCTGTCGCTGCGCCACAGATCCCATGCAGCGTCGCCGAGAATCATGGGCGCTGCACCAGCTGGAACCCGGTCGCATCCCAGATCGCGAACGGCCGCTCGCCCGAGCGCAGCACCTCGAAGCCATGGGCGTCCGCCAGTCGGGCTGCCTCGTCCGCATCGGCTGCGGTATCGCCGCGGTATGACCAGTTGAACACGATCAGCGACCCGCCGGGGCGCAGCACGCGCGCCGCCTCTGCGACATGACGGTCGAGCAGCCCGCACGCGACAAGGTAGGGAAAGCTGTCGGCGGCGAGCACTAGGTCAAGGCTCGCGTCGGCGATGCCGTCCAGCCCCTCGCCGTTGCCGACCATGTAAAGGGGCGAGCCGCCCCGCCTTCGCGCTTCGTCGATCATTGCAGGCGACACATCGAGCCCGATCACCTTGGCGCCGCGCTCCGCCATCGCCCGCGCCACACGCCCGATTCCGCAGCCGAAATCGAGTACGTCCTGGCCGGCAAGCGGATGCCATTGCGCCACCACTGTGATCAGTTCCGAAGTCGCGGCATCCAGCAATTCAGGTTCGCCGAGCGAATAAAGCGCGACGCCGGCCTCCGGCGCCTCGATGGCGAGCCGGTCGAACAGCGCGCGGGCGCCCGCAATGCTGGCGGGCGGATCGAGCCCGGCCGCGACAAGCGCCCGCGCCTGCTCGATGCGTTCGGGATGCGCGCGGGCGAGGTCGGCAATCGGCCCACTTTCCGGCAGCGGCGCGCCTTCGAACAACAGGCGCACCAGCGCGATCTGTGGCGACGTCATGCCGCCAGCTCTCGATAGAGACGCAGATATTCATCGGTCATGCGGGCGGCGGAGAAACGCGCCTCGGCGGCTGCGCGGCAGGCGGCAGGGTCGATCTCGTCTAGTCGGCCGATCGCGTCCGCCATGCCCGCTGCATCATCGACGATGAAGCCTGTTACCCCGTCTTCGACCACCTCCGGCAGCGCGCCCGAACGATAAGCGATGACCGGCGTGCCGCTGGCGAGCGCTTCCATAGTGATGAGCGAGCTCGTCTCGGGGGCCGTCGAAGGCGCCAGCAGGCACCGCGCTTCGGCGATCAGCTTCGCCTTGGGGTCTCCAGAAACAGCGCCGACCCAGCGGACCGCCTCATCGAGCGCGGGCGCGACCTGCGTCTCGAAATAACGGCGATGCTCCGGATACGGGTATAGACGTCCGGCCAGCACCAGCGGCACCACGGCGCGGCGCGCGGCGGCGATGGCGTCGTGGAAGCCCTTCTCCTCCGCGATCCGGCCGATCGTCAGTGCATAATCGCCGCGCGCCCCTGCTGGATGGTAGCGGTTGAGATCGACGCCGTTCTCAACGGGCGACAACAGCTGCAGTCCCGCCGGCGCGCGGGAGGCCTGATCGCGCGAGACAGGCAGCAGCCGGACACCTGAGCGGAGCGCCGCGTCCGTATACCAGGCGATCGGCAGATGCATGGTCGCGAGTTGCGGAACCGCGTTTTCGGGCAGATAGGCGTCGAAATCGAGACCGTGATAGTGGATCAGGTCCACCTCGTTCTCCGCGAGCACCGCCGCGATCCGATCACGCACGAAGGCATAGATCTGGGTCCTGGCGGCGTCGCCAATGTCGCCCTCGACGGCTGGCACCAGGTGCAGGTCGCCCGCCACGTACGAGCCCTCGGGCGCGATCACGATCGAGCGGTGGCCGGCCGCGACCAGCGCTCGATCGAGCTGCGCGAGCACCTGCTCCGCCCCGCCTGCCGGATCGGCGGTCACCGGCGCGAACGGATACCCGATGCTGAGCACGGTCAGCATGACGCGGCCCGCTTCCGCCATTCGGCCGAGGTCAGGGCCCAGCCGAAGCCGTCGTAGAGCGCGGCACCGGGCGGCGGCACGGCCGTGAAGTCGTAGCGCGGGGCACGGCGCCACCGCTCCTCGGTCGGACGCCAGCCGCCGATAACCTCTTGCTGCGTCGCATGCGCCCGGATGGCCTCGTCCACGCGCGCCTGCTCCTCCGCGCCGAGCAGCCGGCTGTGCTCGAGCGCGTGCGGATCGGGCCAGAAGCGGCCGAACACGCGCTCGCCGTCGGCCAAATGATAGCAGGCGAACTCGATGACCTCGCCTGGGAAGGCCGCGCGAACGGCCAGCGCGGCCGCATCATGATCGGGATGGCCGCCTTCATAGGGATGCGTGATGACGGCGCGCATCCCGGCGAGGTCCCCGCGCAATCGCTCGATGAGCTCGGCGACCCGGAAGACGAGGTTCTGATCGACGAAGCGATAGGCGAGCCGCCGCGGCGCAGCGCCGAGCGCCGCCAGCGCTGCGTCCAGCTCGCGGGCCCGCGCACTCGCATAGGCTGCGCGCGTGTCGAACCCGAGCCGAGCGGCATCGCGCATATCCCGCGGCGCGCCGTCGGTCAGGTGAATCAGCGTGGCGTTCGACAGCCGGTTGAGCACAGTGCCCAGCCAGAGGCTCTCGTCGTCCGGGTGCGCGACGACGATCGCGACCGGCTCCTCGATCCGCTCGCCCGACGCCAGACGCGTCGCAAAGTCAGGCTGCACGGATGGCCGGCGCGCCGGTGCGGGCAAGCAACTGGATCGCAGAACGGTAGCCGCCGAGCGTGCCCACATCGACATAGCTTTCGCCCGCCTTCACGCCCACCGCGCGATTGCCCCGCGCGAGCCAGGCGTTGACCAGCGTGCCGATATATTCGTCGCCGCGGCCCGGCTCGCACCACAGGCGATAGAGATCGTGGAACACGTGGCCCGGCATCTTGAACGCACCCCAAACCCAATTCGAGCGCGCGCCTTCCTGCTTCACCTGGATTTCCTCGACGGCGCCATCCCCGTCCATGGCCACGGCGTCGAACAGCTCCGGCCGGTCGACGGGGAAGCAGAGGAAAGACAAGCCGTCGTCCGGCAGCCGCGCCAGGCCGTCGTCCGGAAACCAGATCGTGTCGGGAAGGCCGATCAGCACCGGCTCGTCCCTGGCCACCAGCGGACAGGCGCGGAACAGCGCGTCGCACAGGCCGGCCGCCTGGGGCTGGACGACAAACGCCGTATCCACCCGCCCGATGCCGCCGCCATAATAGCTGACAATGTCCGACTTCGACGGCGAGATTACGAAGCAGATCTTCGTCGCCCCGCCCTTCACCATCCGCTCGATCAGATATTCGCTCACCGCCCTGGGCCGCTCGACGCCGTTCGGGTCGATGCGGCTGCCGACCGGCAGCAGTTCCTTGGAAAAGGCGAGCGGCTGGATGCGCGTGCCGTTGCCGGCGGCGGGAATGATGCCCCACATCAGGCGAACTCCCGCGCGGTTTCGAGCAAGCCGACCAGCTCGCGCGCGCGTTCGGCGGAGCTGTGCTCGGCCAGCGTCCGCTCGCGGGCGCGCGCCGCCATCCGCCGCAGCTCGGCATCGTCACGATCGAGTGCGGCGAGCACGTCTTCGGGTTCGGAGACCAGCAGTACCTCCTCTCCCGGCGTGAAGAAAGCGTCCAGCCCATCCCAATTATCAGACAGGATCGGGGCGCCGCAGGCGGCCGCCTCGAACAGCCGGCCGGAGGGACACCAGCCCATCGCGGCCATGTCGCGCCGGGTGACGTTCAGCGTCGCGCGCGACGAGCAGAAGAAGGCCGGGTGATCGGGCGGCGCGACGTGGCGCATGAAATAGATATTGTCCGTCCAGGGAAAATCCTGCGGATAACCGGACCCGCCGAGCACAAAGCGCCGATCGGGTCGTCGCCGCGCCGGTTCCAGGAACAGCCCTTCCACCAGCGCCTGCCGATCGGCCGCGAAGGTGCCGAGATAGGAAAGGTCGCCGCCGAACATGGCCTGCCGCTCGACCGGGCGGTGAACCGCCGGATCGACATGGCCATAGAGCGGCGCTGTGCGGCGCGCGCCCAGCTGCCGTTCGAGCGCGTCGAGCGCGGGGCCGCCGGTATAGCTCAGCACCAGATCGAAGCCGCCCAGCCTCTCAGGCGGCAGATACTCGACCTCCTCGCCGGCAGCGAGACGGCCCAGCGTTACCGGAGTATCGAGATCGTAGAAGACGCGCACGCCGCGCGCCTTGTCGGCGATCAGGCGGCTCGCGGCGACCGCATCGGGGCAATACGAGGTGACGAACAGCGCGTCGGCGTCGAGGAACTCCTGCGTCCGCGCAACGACATCCTGCCAGTCCGAATAGATGACGAGCTGCGCGCCCGGCAATTCGGTCAGGTCACGATGGCCCGCATACCAGGGCACGTCGCGCTCGTAGAAGATGACCTCGTGCCCTTGCGCCACCAGGGCCCGGATCAGCCCGCGCCAGAGCGTCGCGTGGCCATTGCCCCAGGACGAGCTGACGGTCAGGCCGAAGATCACGAGCTTCATTACGCGGCATCCTTTCCGCCGCGTAACGAGGGATCAAAGCGGAGAGTTCCGCCCTCGCAACAGAAGCTTGCGCGCCGCGAAAACGATGGCGAAGGCAACCAGAATGCCGATCGTGTCGGCGATCCAGTCCCGGTAATCGCGGTCGCGTTCGAAATAGGGCTGCAGGAATTCGATCAGCGCGCCAAAGCCTGAAAGCGCGAACGCCGCCGCCCAAAGCCGCGCGCGCGGATAGGCCATCGCGGCAAGGCCCGTCAAAACCGCGAACGTCACCGCATGCTGGCTCTTGTCGCTCGCCGGAATCACGACCGTCACTTTGCGAAGCGCGAAGAACAGGGTGGCGGCGACGGCAAACCAGAAGGCGTATCGAAAGAGGCGTTGCACGGGCAGGTCCGGAGTTGAGGGCGGGCAGAGGCGCCTTAGCGGCTAACCATCGGAATGGGGAGTGCTCCGTCCGGCCACCACCATCGCCCGAGCCGGCCCCCTCCCCGTTCCGGGGAGGAGTGGCTATTGTCTTCCGATGCACCCTCTCGACACCAACCTCCTTCTCCGCGCCTATGCCGCCGGGATTTTCCCGATGGCGGATAGCCGTCGGGCGCGGGATGTCTATTGGGTCGAGCCGGCGATGCGGGGCATTCTTCCGCTCGACGGCTTTCACCTGTCGCGGTCGCTCGCCAAGGTGATCCGGTCGGATCGCTTCACGGTCACCGCCGATCGCGCGTTCGCCCGCGTGATCGCCGCCTGCGCAGAGACGCGCATCGGCGCGCAGGGCACCTGGATCAATCCGCAGATCGAGCAGGCCTGCAATGAGCTCTTCTCGCGCGGCCACGCCCATTCGGTCGAATGCTGGCAGGACGACCGCCTGGTCGGCGGTCTTTACGGCGTCAGCCTGGGCGGCGCCTTTTTCGGAGAAAGCATGTTCTCGCGCGCTCGCGACGCCTCGAAAGTGGCGCTGGCGCATCTGGTCGCGCGGTTGCGAGTCGGCCGCTACCGGCTGCTCGACTGCCAATTCCTGACCGACCACCTCGCGTCACTCGGCGCGATCGAGGTGCCGCGCGACACTTACGTCGGGTTGCTCGGCGAGGCGCTGGGAGATGGCGCCGGCGTCGGCACCGGAGCCGAATTCGGCGCGCTCGACCGCTTCGCTGCCGCCGTGCCCGACGATATCGAGGCTGAGGAAACGCGCACCGTATCGGGCCCGATTTCCGGCCGCGTCATCGTGCAGCTCTTGGGCCAGACGTCGTAGATCGGGTGCTCGACCACGTTCAGCGACGGCGATTCCTTGTACAGCCACCCGGAAAAGACCCGGCGCCATTTCTTGTCGAAGCCCTGCACGTCGACCTGAACGAACGCACCGGTCAGCTGCTGCGCTTCCCAGGGCGCGGTCGTCTCGCAGGCACGCAGCCGCACGATCACGTCCCCGACCCGCACTGCCTGGCCCGGCTTCATCGTGAGGTCGCGCGAGACGCCGTTGCGCTTGTTGAGCAGGCCAAGCACCGCGACCCGCTGGTTCATCGGCGTTTCCTTGGCCGTCACGGGTGGCGCTTCGCTCGCGGCCGGCGCCGGGGCGGCTTTGCGGGTCGCCGCCGGAGATGGTGCAGCTTTTGGCGCGTCGGTGGAAACCGGAGCGGTGGTGTCGTTCTGCAGCGCGACCGCGGCGCCGCCGATTGCAAGCAGCACGGCCGCACCGCCGGCGATCATCCAGCGGTTCATGCCTGATCGGGGCTCCACGCCTCATAGTCGCCGGTCGAGGCAGGGCGAATACCACCGGCCTCCAGCGCCCCAGGCGGGCGATAGGCCTGGTGCGTGCCCGTCAGGTTCGGAATCGGCGGCTTTTGCCAGGGACGCGCGGGCGGCAACGCCCTGTCGGGCACGTCTTCGGCCTGGCCGTGCAACCAGCTGTGCCATTCGGGCGGCACGCGGCTGGCGTCGTTGGAGCCGCTATAGATCACCCAGCGGCGGCGGACGCCGTAGGAATCCCGCTTCTTCGCCTCGAAATAGACGTTCCCCCAGCCGTCTTCGCCGACCTTGGCGCCGCGCAGTTGCGTGTAGATCCAGGTGCCCCAGGTGGCGCCGTTCCACCAGGTGAAGAAGGAAGAGATGAGACCCATAGGCGCGCGTTTAGCGGGCGCGGCGCGCAGAAGGAAGGCTATTCTAATCCTCTCTCCACCGGGGAGCGGGTTTAGATTCGCGCCGTGACGGAAACCGCGAGCGGTCCCTTCCGCCCCTCCGCGATGCGGGCGGTCAGCGGCAGGTCGGGTTCGATTTCCAGGATTCCGGCGCGCCGGAACGTCTCCATGTGCACGAACACGTCGGCACTGTCGGAGTCGCGGATCAGGAAGCCGTATCCCTTCAGCCGGTTGAACCATTTGACCCTGACCGGCTCCGGCAGCCCGGCGCTGTCGGTAAGCTCCAGCGGGTCGACGCGATCGCGCGGTGCGCTCAACAAATCGAGATCGGGGCCGGTCGCGGTGCTGAGATCGAAGCTCAGCAGCCGCCGGGCCTGCAGCCCGCGTTCGCGGCGCACCGCCAGGCATTCGACTCGGGCCCCTTCGGGAAGGCTGCGACGGCCATGATCGCGCAGCACCGAGAAGTGAATCAGCACGTCGCCCGAATCACCGTCGGCGACGACAAAGCCGAAGCCGCGGGTCGCATCGAACCATTTGACGGTGCCGGAATGTCGCTCAAGTTCATGCACTTGGCCGGACAGCGCATCGCCTGCCCAACCGTGCTCGGCGGGCGCATCGAGAACCGATGCTGCAATCGTCTCCATCGTCACGCGACTTAACCCCCAAAGTGCGTGTTCACAGCATAGCGGAAATCGTCGCAGAATCGAAACAAAGATTCATCATGTGTTAACCTAAGTCCATTTCCGGGACATCGCCCGGTCCGCACTGGACGATCCGGCGCGCGACCGCGACGTCGTGGCCGGCGCGCAGCAGGGCCGCGAACGCTTTTTCGCGCGCCGCGCGGTCGGGCACGGCCGGTGCGAACGGACCGATTTTCCTGCGCCGGGCAAAGACCAGAGCGGCCTCCCAGGCCTGCTCGCGCGTGGCGGCTTCGGCCGGCGCCGCGTCGTCCGCGTCGATGCCCGCGGCCTTCAGCGTGGCCGAGACCCGGCGCAGCCCATAGCCGCGGCGCGTCAGTCCGGCCGCGCGGGCGCTCGCAAATGCCGCGTCGTCGACATAGCCGAGCTCGGCGAATCGGCTGACCAGCGCATCGACCTCGGCCGTGCCCTCCCCGCTCCAGCCGCGCTCCCGCAATTTGCGCCCCAGATAGCCGGCCAGTTTCGCGCGGGTGGTGGCGTAGCGCTCGACATAGCGGAGCGCGATCCGCTCGAGCCCGGCAGGATCCAGCGGTCGCGTCCGTCTTGCGTCGGGATCGGTCGGTCGGCTACGCCACGTTTGTGCCACACTCAGGTCCGATTTTGACCGCGGCAGCGAATAAAGAGCAAAGATCGCAGAGCCTCATGCGCGTTGATGTCTAACGGCGGGGGAACTGAGGCAAGGGAAAAGGGCTTCTCGCGATGATGCAAGCGCCCGTTGCACGGAAATCAGGGTCGTACGCGAACGAAATGACGGATTTGAACGCCACGCCGACGGACGATGCGCTGCCGCGCCGTTTTTCCGATTTCGCGACTCTCACCGAAGCCCTCGACTACGCTGCGCGCGGGGTCCGCGGATTCAATTTCTGCGACGCCCGGGGCTCGCTCGCCCGCGCCTATCCCTATTCCGAGCTTCGCCACGACGCGCTGGCGCACGCCTATCGACTGATCGGACGCGGCATCGCGCCGGGTGACCGCATTGCACTGATCGCGGAGACCGGACCCGACTTCGCCGCTTTGTTCTTCGGCACTGTCTATGCCGGCGCGTGGCCGGTGCCGCTGCCGCTGCCGACCTCGTTCGGCGGCGCGTCAGCCTATGTCGACCAGCTGAAGGTGCAGCTCGAAAGCTGCGATCCGGTGATGCTGATCTACCCGCAAGAGCTGGCGAACATGGCCGAGGAAGCCGCGCGCCAAGCCGGCGTCGCCGCCACTTCGTGGGAGTCCTTCGGCGAAGCGGCAGCTCCCCGTGCGCCGCTGCCAGAGGCGCAACCGGAAGACATCGCCTATTTGCAATATTCAAGCGGCTCGACCCGCTTTCCGCACGGCGTCGCGGTCACGCACCACGCGTTGCTCAACAACCTGTCGGCTCATTCCCACGGCATGGAGCTGCAGGACAGCGACCGCTGCATCTCGTGGCTGCCCTGGTATCACGACATGGGCCTGGTGGGCTGCATGCTGTCGCCGGTCGCCAACCAGGTTTCCGTCGATTTTCTGAAGACCGAGGATTTTGCCCGGCGCCCGCTGGCGTGGCTGGACCTGATCAGCCGTAATCCCGGCACCTCGATCAGCTACTCGCCGACCTTCGGTTACGACATCTGCGCCAGGCGCATGTCGAGCCAGACCCGCGCATCGGACCGGTTCGACCTGTCGCGCTGGCGGCTCGCCGGTAATGGCGCCGACATGATCCGGCCGGACGTGATGCAGTCGTTCGTCGACGCCTTCGCAGACGCCGGCTTCAAGGCGAGCGCGTTCCTGCCGAGCTACGGTCTGGCCGAGGCGACGCTGGCCGTCACCATCATGCCGCCGGGCGAAGGCATCGTCGTCGAACTGGTGGAAGAAACCGAGCTGGCCGGCGGCATCGCCGCCAATGACGGGCCGCAGCGCTTCCGCGCGGTCGTCAATTGCGGCCGCCCCGCCAAGGACATGACCGTCGAAATCCGCGACGAGAATGGCGGCGCCCTTCCCGAGCGCGCAATCGGCAAGGTCTGGTGCAAGGGTCCGTCGGTGATGGTCGGCTATTTCCGCGATCCGGAAGCGACCGACGCCTGCCTGGTCGACGGCTGGCTCGACACCGGCGACATGGGCTATCTGTCGGCCGGCTATCTGTACGTCGTCGGCCGCGCCAAGGACATGATCATCATCAACGGCAAGAACCACTGGCCGCAGGATATCGAATGGGCCGTGGAGCAATTGCCGGGTTTCAAGGCGGGCGACATCGCCGCCTTCGCGATCACCACGCCGGGCGGCGAGGAAACGCCGGCGGTGCTGGTCCAGTGCCGCACGTCCGACCTGGAAGAGCGCGCCCGCCTGCGCGACGCGATCCGTGAAAAGGTGCGCAGCATCACCGGCATGAACTGCGTGGTCGAGCTCGTGCCGCCGCGCACGCTGCCGCGCACGAGCTCGGGCAAGCTCTCCCGCGCCAAGGCGCGCAACCTCTATCTGTCGGGCGAAATCCAGCCGCTCGCCGCCTGAACGGCCTGCTTACGCATTGCTAACGATCAGGGCTTAATTCGGGTCGCGTGAAGCGACTCCGGCCCCTGCCCTCCGATACGTCGATCCCGCACAGCTTTGTGCGGACGCTGGCGACGACGATCCTGCTTGCGTCCGTGCTGCCGCTCGGATTGCTTTCCCTGGTGGCGCTCAGAGGGCTGTCGCTGGGGTGGCCGTTGCTGATGCTGCTGGTCGCGACGATCGCGTTCGACGCGATCCTGATCGCGCGCTGCCTCGCCAATGTCCGCGCGCTGGCAAGCGGCACCCATGTGTCGCGCGTGCTCGCCGACGCGGTCAACGGCCCGCGGGTCAAGCTGATCGATCACGAATATAGCGATGCCGACTGGTCGTGGCAGATCGACACCGCCAAGAACCTCACCGGCGTGTCGCCGCGCCTGGCGCTCGCGCTGGGCGACGAAGCGGGCGCGCTTGAGGGCCGTTCCTTCCTGCAGATCCTGGCCGGCGAAACCTGGGAGACCGGCAATTTCCCGGCCGCGCTCCGCACGGTGGCCGACAAAATCAAATATCGCGAAGCCTTCAAGGACCTGATCCTGCCCGTCAGCATCCGTGGCGAGACGCTGTGGTGGGAGCTGACCGGCGCACCGGAACAAGACGAGCGCGGCGGCTTCATCGGCTTTCGCGGCACCGGCACCGACGTGACCGCCGAGCGGCATTCGGCCGACAAGATCAACCGCATGGCGCGCTATGACACGCTGACCGGACTGCCGAACCGGCTGCACGTCTCCGAAGTCGTCGCCGAGGCGCTGGCCCATGCCGAACAATGGCGCAGCCGGTGCGGGCTGATGATCGTCGGCCTCGACCGCTTCAAGAACGTCAACGACACGCTCGGCCACGCGGTGGGCGACATCCTTCTGGGCCGCGCCGCCGAGCGGCTTCAGGCGATGCTGGGCCCGAACGATCTGTGCGGCCGGCTGGGCGGCGACGAATTCGGCATCGTCTTCAACGACGGATCCGACCAGGCCCGGCTCGAAAAGCTGGCGCAGCGCATGATCGACGAGCTGTCGCTGCCCTACGACATCGATCAGCACAGCCTTTATGTAGGCGCCAGCGTCGGCCTCGCGATCGGCCCGCGCGACGGCGCCACGGCGGAACTGCTGATCCGCTCGGCCAATCTGGCGCTGTTCCGCGCCAAGGATCTCGGCGGCGGCACCTTCCAGGCCTATGAGCCGCAGCTGCACGTCGACGCCGATGAACGGCGCGTGATGGAAATCGCGCTTCGCCGTGCCCTCGCCAACGGAGAGCTGCACCTCAATTACCAGCCAGTCGTCACCGGCGAGACGGGCGCGATCGAGGGGTTCGAGGCGCTGCTGCGCTGGACCAATCCGCAGCTTGGCAATGTTTCCCCCGCCAAGTTCATCCCGCTTGCCGAGCAGGCCCGGCTGATCGGCCCGATCGGCGAATGGGTGCTGCGCACCGCGTGCCAGGAAGCAACCCGCTGGCCATCGACGGTGCGGGTCGCCGTCAACGTGTCGTTCGAGCAGCTTCACAATCGCAACTTCGCGAAGCTGGTCGCCGCCGTGCTGCAGGAAACCGGGCTGCCGGCCAGCCGCCTCGAGCTCGAAGTGACCGAAAGCGTGTTCATGAACGAAGCGCCGCACGCTGTCGCCGTGCTGCGGGAGCTGCTCGCGCTCGGCATCAAGCTGTCGCTCGACGATTTCGGCACCGGCTATTCGTCGCTCGGCTATCTAAGCCGCACCAAATTCTCGACGATCAAGATCGACCGCAGCTTCGTCCAGGGCGCGGCCAGCAACACGCCGGAGAACGTCGCGATCATCCGCGCCGTGGTCGCGCTCGCCGACAGCCTCGGCATGTCGACGACGGCCGAAGGCGTCGAGACCGACGACGAGCTCGCGATGATCCGCCAGCTCGGCTGCCGCAAGGTCCAAGGCTATCTGTTCGGCCGCCCGATGAGCGCCGCCGACGCCCGCGCACTGTTCTCCGGCAATGCGCGGAGCGCGGCGGCCTGAGCATTTGATCCGTTTTGACGCCAATGCGGCTTTACTGAATCGCGCATTTGGGTGACCCTCCTCTTTGAAGGGGGAATCATCATGAAGCGATTCTGCGCCTTGCGTCGGGGGACGTGTGCCGCCGCCATTTTGGTCACATCTACATCGGCGTTCGCTCAGGCAGCCAATCCTCTGGACACTGCAGCACTGCGATTCCTGAACGTCCAGATCCACCACAGCGCAGGCCGCTCCTGCGGACAGGCCTCGGATTTCGCCGACCGTTATGTTCGACTGAAGCTGGTGCCTGCCGACGACACATTCGACCCACAAGGCCGGCAAATGGGGTCGCGCTGGCTGGTCTGGAGGGCCCTGATCGCGAAGAAGGCATCGCGGGTCGCCCTTGCGCGAGTGAGCATCAGTAAACCGGAGCTGTCGAGCACGGCCACGCTGGCGAATGTTTCCTGGAATAGCGGCAGAAAGGGCGAGGACGCGCGTTCGGACCTGGAAGTCGAACACTTTCTCACACCATTCTTTCGAGTCGACCCCCAGACCGTCATCAAAGTGACTTTCGATGTTACGGGATCGTCGGGCATCGAGGCTTCGTTCGCGGGAGACGCGCTTTCGATCGTCAACCAAGCCGTCAAAACGTCGGTTGCACCAAGTGACCTGGTGACGCCTGAAAATCTGCCCCAGCTTCAAAGGGGCGCCGCCGCCATCGATCGAGCGGTTTCGCAATTCTTCAATCAAAGGGTCGGCGAGTCCGTTACTCGGACACTGTCATTGGGCGACGGTGAGGTTACGGCAGCCGTCAGTCTTCCCTACGACTGGAGCGTTTTCAAGAAAAAGGATTTCAGGATAGGCAGCTGGCGCCTTGTCGTGGATGGCCCGCGCCCCTCCATCTTCAGCGCGGTTTCACTGGAGCGACCATCAAGATGCGGCATTTCAACGTATGAGCTCAATAGCATCTACAAGTCGATCGCGCCGGAGCAGATCAACAATTTCAAGGTCCGCGATACGGAGACACTGGAAGAGCATTTGTCCGGAATGGAGAGAGTCGATTCGATTTTGACGCAAATCCAGGTGACCGTCGCTGCTTACCCCAACCCGTTTATCCCCTTGACGCAGGTAGTATGATCTAGCACCTTCCTCCCGTTCAAACGGGGGGAAGTCATGCCGAAACTACCGAAGCGCCTGCCTTACGAGTTCATCATCGCCGCTGGGCTGTTGCTGGGGAGCTGTTCAGAAGGCGCCGCGCGCATGTTCACGCGCGATGAAATAGTGGACATCGCCGACGATTCCATTGACGCAAGTGGCGTGAACCAGCGCATGGACCAGCTACAATCCCGGATTGAGGCGATCGAGCAGAAGCTGAACATGGAATAGAGCAATTGAGATATAAGGATATCTTTATATCGTAAATTGCTGGATTCCCCTCGCTAGCGTAATGGTATATTCAACATGCGGGGGCCACGTTGAGCATGGTGACGCTGCAGCCAGATCAGATCGAGCTTAAGATTCATGGCCTCACGACCGAGGATCATGGGCGCGTCCCTGCGCGGGTTTTTGCCAACAAACTGAAGCAGCTAGTCTCTGCGCTTGAAGCCGCCGACAAGATCGCGAACGGCGAGATTAAGCATGCCTATGTGCTGGCGAATATGCACATGTCCGAGCCAACGGCTATCCTGAAGGAAATGCCGCTGACCGAAATGGACGTGCAGCAAAGGCTATCTGCGGTCCCAGTCTTTCACGACGCCGTGGAAGGCATCAAGGCGCGCGACGGCCGCGTCCAACGCCTTGCCACGGTGGTGAAGCATGTCAGCCTTCTGACCAGTGGCACGGCGGACAAGTTCGGCTTTGCCGAAGTGCGGACAGGCGACGACAATGTTGTCCGTATCGACGATTTTCTCCGGAAGCGCGCACAGGCCGCCCGCAAAGTCGCTGGTGAGCAATACTTCGACGGTGTTGTTTTCGGCACGTTCGACGGGCTGCTTGATTACGTGGATATCCGCGGTTCGCTACCACAGATCAAACTTACTCTGAGTGCTGGCGCCAAGGAAATCGACTGCATTTGCCGCCGTGAGGACATCGACGCGCTCGGCGAGGCTCTGCACCGACGCGTCCGGGTCACAGGGCGGGCGATTTATAGCGGAACATCGCCGCTTCCTATGCGGGTCGAAGTAACGCATGTTGAACGGGTGAAGGACGGGGGAGACTTCTCGCGCTGGCGCGGTTCGTTCCGGCCGTTTGAGATCGAGTCGTGGGAGCACGACGCTTGATCGGCAAGAATTTCTTCTGGGATTCCTGCATCTTTATCCGATATCTCGTCGGGAATTCCGCAGAGGCGTGCTTTCAGGACATCTCTCGTTTCGTTGACGAAGCCCGAGCCGGGAAGCGCACGATCTACTTTTCAACCGTCACCTATGCCGAGCTAAGGCAGGAGTTCTTCAAGGGCGGCGAATACGGCAGCATCCGAGACCTGTTCGATGATCTGGGAGCGAGCTTCATTCCCATTGAGCCGAATCCCAACATTCTGATCCAGGCGGGGGAGCTGAGGAGCGCCAAGTCCACCAACCCCGGCGATCCAAATCCGCCGGCGCAGCGCGCCATCGCTACTCCGGATGCGATCCTTCTCGTGAGCACGTTGTGGGTTCGGGACGTCTTGAACGTTCCCGACATCCTGTTTCACACCACCGATGAAGGTAAGGGCAAAGGCTGGGCCGGCAGATCAGTGCCGATTATCGGCTTCGAGCGTTGGTATCCAGAAGCGACGCGAACGCCTATGGTGAGCCGCGTTTGTTCGCTGCGCCGGGAACAGCCGCAACACCCGGAGCCTACTCTCGAAGGAATCGTCGTTCATGGCCGCTTTCCTCAGCCTCAGTGAAGCACTGGAAAAGGGGCGATTGGGGGACTTCGTTCTCCAAGCCGAGAAGCAGGGCACTGGGCCCGCCGATCGCGCTCAGTTCGAGGCGATGGTGGGGCGCATCACAGCGCCCCAACCAGAAGGTCAAACATCCCGTTCACCCGCGCGCGGTGGTTCGCGCGGAAAGTGAACTCGCTCAGGTAGCGCTGCATGTGTTTGGCGCTGATCTGGACATGGGTTGAGCGAACCGACGCCTTGAACAGCCGCCAGAAGCCTTCGACCGTGTTGACGTGGAAGGTTTCGCCGCTCCGGTAGTCGTAGTGGCTATATTCCTTCCGTCCATGCTTCACAGCGCCATGCAGGAAGCCGTCGCCAGTCAGTAAGTTGTAGCTGTAGAGTTCGTCGGTCGAGACGACGGAGCCGGCCTCTACGTTGTCCAGAACCACGTCGCGCAGCGTGTCCTTCTTCACGTTCGGGATCACGACCGCCTTCATGTTGCCGCCGCGCTCGGCAAGACCCATCACAATAGTCTTGCCCGGTGCGCCACGGCCGCGCTTGCCGCCAGAACGGCGACCGCCAACATAGGCTTCGTCAAGCTCGACATGGCCCGCCAGCAGCGCGTCAAAGCTCTGCGCCTTCATGGTCAGGTCGCGGATTTGCTGCCCGATGCGATAGGCCGTTTTGTAGGTGACGCCGAGCTGGCGTTGAAGCTCTTTGCCGCTCACGCCGTGGCGCGTCGTGCAGAACAGATACATCGCGTAGAACCACGAAACGAGCGGCGTCCGCGTGTCATGCAGGATCGTGCCGGCGGTCGGGTTCACATGGTGCCCGCAATGCGAGCAAGAATAGGTGCGGCGGTTCGCCAGCTTGTGGAACGTGGCATCGACGACGCCGCACTTGGGGCACGTGAAGCGCGTGCCACCGAACCGAACCGCCATGATGTGCTCAAGGCAGGCATCTTCGTTCGGGAAGCGGGCGAAGAATTCGCGGACGCTGAACTCGGGAGAGGCGGAAGGGCTGCGCTTCGTCATGCCCTCTGACTAGAACATTCCGATACCTGCGTCAAGGGGATAAACGGGTACCCCAAAACCCCCTCTGCCGATACGATCCTCGCCAACAAGGCGATCGAAGCCAATATTCAAGCCTTGAACGACGTGATCATGGCGGAGGCAGCTCGGCTCGGCTTCAATCGCTCCGATAGCTACGCAATTGCTCAGGCATTTGCCCAGAGCGGACGCGCGAAAGGCACGCTGAGTGCGGCGCTGAGCCAGAAAGTCCCGTTGCAACTGCAAACCCCGTCGACAACGCCCGCTCCCCCGCCCACCCTGCAATAGACGGGATCGTTTGGGCGGTAGCGATCTACGTTCCGATCAAGAGCTTGCGTCGGATATCGGCGGGGGTTAGGGGGCGCGGCGTTAGGAGTGTAGCTCAGTTGGTAGAGCATCGGTCTCCAAAACCGAGGGCCGGGGGTTCGAGTCCCTCCACTCCTGCCATGCCTGGGCGAGACGAATAGCGGAGCTATTCGTCGGTGCCCTTCGGGCACGCGAACGGCCGGCCAGCGCCGCATTGCGGCGACTGACGACGCGGGATTCACTCCCGCGTCGGCCCCCACCGCTTCTCGACTTCGCTTGAAGCGAACGGTGTTGGAGACGTTCCGCCTTGCGCCGCTCACGACACGCTTTTATAGCGCCGATCTTCTCACTACATCGGTGACGCTGCCGCCGGCCCCAGGGCCGGACGGGGGCGCTCACCCGGAAGACGGACGATACACAGTGGCGATGAAGCTCGGCGATATTCCTCAGTTCGTGCAGCAGGTGCGCGCGGAAACCGCGAAGGTCGTCTGGCCGACCAGCCGTGAGACGATGATGACCGCACTGATGGTGATCATCATGACGGCGATGCTGGGCATCTTCTTCTTCGGCATCGATTCGCTGTTCAAGGCGATCGTGCACACGCTGCTGACGCTGGCCCGCTAACCTTCAGGAACCGCACCTCATGTCCCGCTGGTATATCATCCACGCCTATTCCGGTTTCGAGAACAAGGTCCGCGACGCGATCATGGCCGAGGCGACCCGCATGGGCCTGGAGCGGCTCGTCGAGCATGTCGAGGTGCCGACCGAGACGGTGACCGAGGTCCGCCGCGGCAAGAAGGTCCAGTCGGAGCGGAAATTCTTCCCCGGCTATGTGCTCGCCAAACTTGAGATGAACGACGACGTTTATCACCTCGTCAAGAACACGCCGAAGGTGACTGGCTTCCTTGGCACCAACAACAAGCCGCAGCCGATCAGCGAGGCCGAGGCCGCGCGCATTCTGAGCACCAAGGAAGAAGCGGCTGCGTCTGCACCCAAGACCCGCGTCAAGGTCGATTACGAGATCGGCGACCAGGTCAAGGTGCTAGACGGCCCGTTCGCGAGCTTCAACGGCGTCGTCGAGGAACTCGATTTCGATCGCAGCCGCGTCAAGGTCAGCGTCTCGATCTTCGGCCGCGCGACGCCGGTCGAGCTCGAATTCGAGCAGGTCGAGAGCGTCAAGTAAGGCGCAGCCGCACGCGGGCAGCGAAGCTGATCGCGAGACGGCGCACGCCCGGCCGGCCGCGGCCTGCGCGGACCGACGGCGCGGGATTTACTCCCGCGCCGTGCTCGCATAGTCCACCGCACCGGTGACGGCTCCCAACATCCTGCTGGTCGAGGACGACCCGCCGCTTCGCACGCTGGTAGCGCGGGCGCTGAAGGAGAACGGGTTCGCGGTGCGCGCCGCCTCCGCCGCGCCCGAAATGTGGGCCGCGTTCGAAAGCGGGCCGGTCGACCTGGTACTGCTCGATATCATGCTGCCGGGCACCAGCGGCTATGACCTGTGCCGGGCGCTGCGCCAGCGCAGCCAGGCGCCGATCATCTTCATCAGCGCCAGGGACAGCGAGACCGACCGCGTGATCGGGCTGGAGCTCGGCGCCGACGATTACCTGCCCAAGCCGTTCGGCACGCGCGAGCTGGTCGCGCGCGTGCGCGCCGTTCTGCGCCGCCCGCCGCTGGCCGAGGGCGCCGGCGGCAAGCCCGACGGCATCCGCTTCGACGGCTGGACGGTGAGCCTGCCCCGGCGCGAATTGCTGTCGCCAACCGGCGCCGTCGTCGAGCTGACCGGGGCGGAGTTCGACCTGCTGGTCGCGCTCTGCGACAATGCCGGCCGGGTGATCGCGCGCGAGCGGCTGATCGAGCTTTCCCGCGCCCGGCTGGGCGACAGTTCCGATCGCAGCATCGATGTGCTGGTCAGCCGGTTGCGCCGCAAGCTTTCCGGCGCCGGCGGGGAGGCGCCGATCCTGACCGTGCGCGGCATCGGCTATATGCTGAACACGGGCGTAGAACGGGTGTGAGCCGGCTGCGCCCTTCGCCCGGGCTGATCGGCCGCCTGATCGCGATCCTGCTGCTGACGATGCTGGTCGAATTCGGCATCAGCACCCTGTTTTACGAACGCGCCAGCCAATTCTCCGTCCGCGACGACGAGGCGCGGCGACTGGCCGAGCATCTGGTCATTGCCGAGCGGCTGCTGGGCGAGCGCGCCCCGCCCGAGCGGCCCTCGCTCGCGGCCGAGCTGACCACCGACCGCTATCTGGTCCGCTGGAGTCCAGCGCCGCCGCAGACGCCCGCGATCGCGCCGTCGCTGGACGGCATGCGCCGCCAGGTGCTGGCCTGGGAACCGGGCCTCAGCGAGAACGCCATGACGCTGTGGCTCGCCTCGCCGGGGCGGCGGCCGATGATCGCCGGCATGCTGCGGCTGCCGGACGGGTCGTGGATGGCGTTCCAGACGCTGCACGCGCTCGACGGGCTGAACCTGGGCGCGGAGCGCGTGCTGCTGGCGCTGATCCCCGCGCTGGGCCTGATGCTGGTCGGCGGGCTGCTGGTCCGGCTGGCGCTGAAGCCGCTCCAGAGCCTCGCCGTCGCCGCCGACCGCGTTGGGCATGGCGGCGAAGCGCAGGTACCGGAACAGGGGCCGCGCGAAGTCGCGACCGTGATCCGCGCGTTCAACCGGATGCAGGCGCGCATCCACCAGCTGATCGCCAACCGCACCCAGGCGCTCGCGGCGGTCGGCCACGATTTTCGCACCCCCCTCGCCCGCCTGCGCCTGCGCGCCGAGGGAGTCGCCGACGACGCGACTCGGACGGCGATCGAAGCCGACATCGCCGAGATGGAAGCGATGACGGACTCGCTGCTTGCCTATCTGGGCGGCGAGAACGACCCCGAGGCGCCGATCGCCAGCGACATCGCGATCCTGTGCGCGACCTTGGCCGATGACGCATCGGATCGCGGATATGATGTGGCTTATGAAGGGCCGGTGCACCTCGAAGCCAAAGTGCGGCCGCTCGGGCTGAAGCGCGCGGTCTCCAACCTGATCGACAATGCGATCCACCACGGCAACCGCATCGTCGTCCGCGTGATCGAAGACCGCCAGACGATCACGATCGCGGTCGAGGACGACGGCCCCGGCCTGCCCGAGGATCGCATGGCCGATGTGCTTCAGCCCTTCGTCCGCCTGGAATCCGCAAGGCCCCGCGACACGGTCGGCTTCGGCCTGGGCCTTCCCATCGTCGCGCGTGCCGTCGAACGCGAAGGCGGCGAGCTGCGGCTGGGCAACCGGCCGGAAGGTGGGTTGAAGGCCGAGATCGTGCTGAAGCGCAGGTGACGATCCCGGCGGCAGCAAATCCATAGTCGCGGCACAGGACCAACAATGGCAATGTAGCGTCTGCTCGCCCTGGCTCTCCTGGACCGGATGCCAGCGGCCGCCGACTGGCTGAAAAGGAGCCCGCCAGATGAAGCCCTATGTGATCGGCGCTGCCGTTCTCGCCAGTCTCGCCACGGCGCAGCCTGCGGCCGCGCGGAACGAGCAGGCCTGGGATGATGCGGGAAGCGCGGTCCGGGACGCGCTCGTCGCAGTATCGCTGGGTCTTCCCGCCGTAAAAGGCGACTGGCGCGGCGACCTCCAGGCCGCCGAAAGCCTCGGGGCTGCGGCGCTGGTCACCTATGGGCTGAAGGAAACCTTCCCTGAGCGCCGGCCCGATGGAAGCGATCGCAAGAGCTTCCCTTCAGGGCACACCTCCGTCTCCTTCGCCGCCGCCGCGACGCTCGAGAACCGATATGGTTGGCAGGTCGGCCTTCCCGCTCAGCTCGCCGCCTTGTTCGTGGGCGTGTCCCGGATCGAAGCACGCAAGCACCACTGGTATGATGTGGTCGCAGGCGCGGCGATCGGCGAAACCTCGGGATTTCTCCTGACGTCTCGCCACGACACCGGCGTCCACGTGCTGCCTTGGGGCGACACCAGGAGCGTCGGCGCGACCGCGCTGATGCGCTTCTAGCTTCGCCGCTTCACGACGGGCACCTCGAACAGCGAACCGTGCCCAGCGTCTCTTCAAGGTCCGCTAAGGGTGGAAAGCGGACGTTCCCCTCTCCCCTTGCGGGAGAGGGCGACTCGGCGCAGCCGAGCGGGGAGAGGGGGCGAGCCGCAGGCTCGCGCGGCGCCAAGCGCCGCACCCCTCTCTAAGCTTTGCTAGGCAGCAAGCTGCCAAGCAAAGCTATTCTCTCCCGCAAGGGGAGAGAAGTTGATGCCTGCAATGGGTCGATGACCGACATAGTTCTCTCAATTGAATGAAAGCGGGCATTTGGTCCCGGAATCCCCGGGGCGACCACGGCTCGCCCCAACTGGCGCACTGCCCCGCAACACTTCCTTACAATCCAGCCGAACGCCGGAAACAGCCACGCGCTAGCTCCTCTTCGCACATTGAGGAGTAGCAAAGTGAATGAGCTGATCGGACGCGTTCTCGATTTCCGGCGTGACGTCTTCCCCATCCGTTCGGACCTGTACGAGCGGCTGGCAACCGACGGGCAGAGCCCGAAGGCGCTGATGATCTCGTGCGCGGATTCGCGCGTGGTGCCGGAGGAAATCCTGCGCGCACAGCCGGGCGAGGTGTTCGTGTGCCGCAACGCGGGCAACATCGTCCCGCCCTTTGCGCAGGCGCTCGGCGGCGTCACCTCCACAGTCGAATATGCGGTCGTGGCGCTGGGCGTGCGCGACATCATCGTGTGCGGCCATTCGGACTGCGGCGCGATGAAGGCGCTGATCAATCCCGAGCTGCTGGCCGACATGCCGAACGTGGCCGCCTGGCTGCGCCACAGCCTTGCCGCGCGTCAGGTCCTGGACGGCGGCTATGCGGACCTGTCGCCACAGGAGAAGCATCGCGCGGCGGCGCTGGAGAATGTCGTCGTCCAGCTGACGCACCTGCGCACGCATCCGTCGGTCGCGGCCGGCATCGCGCGCGGCGAGCTGACCCTGCACGGCTGGTATTTCGACATCCACGCCGGCGAAGTGCTCGCGCTGGACGGCGACACCGGCCATTTCCGCCCGATCGAGCATGACAGGCCGGTGCCGGTCGCGCTGGCTGCCGCGCCGCGCTGGGCGGCCTCCCCCCAGGCGGAGGCGGCGGAATGACCAGGCCGGGCGTGTCGCGGCCGTCCCTCGCTGCCCTGCCGCGCGACTTCGCATCGTCGATCGTCGTGTTCCTGGTCGCGATGCCGCTCTGCATGGGCATCGCGATCGCCTCGGGCGTACCGCCTGAAAAAGGGCTGATCACCGGCATTATCGGCGGGCTCGTCGTCGGCGCGCTCGCCGGATCGCCGCTGCAGGTGAGCGGCCCCGCCGCCGGCCTGGCGGTGATCGTGTTCGAGCTGGTGCGCGACTTTGGCCTCAGCGTGCTCGGGCCGATCCTGATCCTGGCCGGCGCGATCCAATTCGCGGCGGGCGTGCTGAAGGTCGGCGTCTGGTTTCGCGCAATTTCGCCCGCCGTGGTGCACGGCATGCTGGCCGGCATCGGCGTGCTGATCGTCGTCGGCCAATTCCATGTGCTGTTCGACGCAAAGCCGCTGCCGAACGGGCTCGCGAACCTGGCCGCAATGCCGGGCCGGCTGCTTGGCCTTGGCAATGGCGGCGCGGCGGGCGCGGAGCTGGCGTTCGCGATCGGCGTGACGACGATCGCGGCGATGCTGGGCTGGGAGCGGCTTCGCCCCGCGCGGCTGAAGCTGGTGCCGGGCGCGCTGGTCGGCGTGCTCACGGGCACGCTCGTCGCGTTCATCCTGGGCCTGCCGGTCGCGCGCGTGGTGGTTCCCGCCAACATCACCGGTGCGATCACGCTGCCGACCGGCCTGCTGGAGGCATGGACCAGCCCCGCGATCCTGACGGCGGCATTTGCGATCGCCTTCATCGCCAGCGCGGAGACGCTGCTGTCGGCCGCCGCGGTGGACAAGATGCACACGGGCGTGCGCACGGATTATAACAAGGAGCTGCGCGCCCAGGGCGTCGGCAACCTGCTCTGCGGTGCGGCCGGGGGCCTGCCGATGACCGGGGTGATCGTGCGCAGCTCGGCGAACGTGCAGGCAGGCGCCGTCACTCGCGCCTCGACGGTGATGCACGGCGCCTGGATCCTCGCGTTCGTTGCGTTGCTTGGCGTCGTGCTGCGCGAAATCCCGATGGCGTCGCTCGCCGCGGTGCTGGTCGTGACCGGCTGGCGGCTGGTCCATGTCGGCCATGTGAAGAGCCTGTTCCGCCACTATGGCGTGCTGCCGGCATTGATCTGGGCGACGACCCTGGTGGTGGTGGTGGCCGAGGATTTGCTGACCGGCGTGCTCGTGGGCATCGGTCTGTCGCTGCTGGAACTGCTGCCCCACGCCCGCCGCCTGAAGCTGCGCGTCGCCGCGGATCGGGAGGGCGACGCCCATGCAATCCGGCTGCACGGCGTCGCCAGCTTCCTGACGCTGCCGAAGCTGTCGGCCGCGCTGGAAGCGGCGCCCGCCTCCGCGCCGGTCACGCTGGACCTGAGCGCGCTGGAGGCGGTCGACCACACCTCCGCCGAAATGATCCGCGACTGGTTCCAGCGACGAAAGCTCCTCGGCGTCGAGGCGCAGGTGACCGGTCATGACGGACGACTGAAGGCGTTGGGGGCGCTGGCCTAGGCTGAATCGCCACGCAGCAATCCTTCCTTCGAGGGGAGGATTGCTGCGTCAGCGGCGCTCACGCTCTACGTCCCGGACGCTTTCCGAAACGCTGTGCGGAAGGCCTGGAGATCGCCAGAGTCGATGTCGGACACCGCCCAATATTCAAGGCCGCCGGCCACCCATCGCGTTAGGCTGTAGCCGTCGCGATGGGTGGTTGCCGCGACCGGCGACGCCAGGGCCGGCGCGGGGCGGACGAACAGGTTGATGCTGTGCAGCCGGCGGCGATACACAAGCGCCGCGACCGGCCGGCCGTCGAGATAGTCGAGCCGCCCGCCGACCAGCGGGAACCCTTGCGGCGCGAGCTCCGCGACCGGCGGCGCGAAGTCGACGCGCCCGTTGAACCACGGCTTGACCACATGCCGGTCCGACGTCGCGACGTCGACGAGATGGCTGGCCTGGAGCGAGCGGATATGGCCGGCGATCAGCTGGTCTTGCAGCGCGGTGCTCGTCAGTTGCGGCGCGGCAAACAGCAGGGCCATGCTGGCTGCCAGCGCCCCGATCGCTCCGCCGCCGAACCAGGGGAGCGTACGAGCGGGCCGGGCCGGCTCGCCTTCCGCTTCCGGGCCGATCATCGCCTCGATGCGCGCGCGCAGCGCCTCCGGTGCGCGGTAGCGCGGCTCGGCATTGACGAGCTTGGCGCGAACCGCGCGTAGCCGGGCCAGCGTCGCCGCGCAGCCGGGGCAGTCCTGCAGATGGGCTTCGAGCTCCAGCGCGTTCATGCTGTCCAGCTCTCCGTCGGCCAGGCTCTGGACCGCCATTTCCCTGTCGATGCACGCGGTCATGCGGCGGACCCCTCGTCTTCACGCGCCAGCAGCATCGTCGCAAGCATCGCCCGCGCCCGCGCCAGCCGCGACATCACGGTGCCGATCGGCGCCCCAGTCAAGGCTGCGATGTCCTTGTACGGCAGCTCCTCCAGCTCGCGCAGCACCAGCGCCTCGCGGAACGGCTCCGGCAGCGCCTCCACTGTCGCGCGCACCGCCTCCGCGTCCTGCCGCCGCTGGAGGATCGTTTCGGGGTGCTCGCCGTCCACCGTCTCGGCCTCGATATCGGGCGGCGCGCGGCGATTGGCGCGGGTCCAGTCGAGAAAGCAATTCCGCACGATCGTCAGCAGCCACGCTTTCTCATTGCCCCGACACGACGCGAAGGCGCGGAAGGCGCGCAGGAACGCGTCCTGAACGATGTCTTCGGCCGCTGCGGGATCGCGTGCGAGGTAACGCGCATAGCTGTAGGCGGCGTCGAGGTGCGGCAGCACCAGCAGGCGGAAGCGCTCGGCCTGGTCCGGCGCGACCGGAGTCGGCGCCGGACGGCTGAAGACGAGGCGCGGACGGAAGCCGTTCACGACTGCCCTGCGACCACGCCGCCCTCCGCTCAGCGCTGCTGCGAAAGATAGGCGATGATGTCCGCCCGGTTGTTCGGATTGGCAACCGAAAAATACATCTTGGCGCCGGGCACGAGCTTCTGCGGATTGGTCAGCCAGCGGTCGAGCACGTCCGGCGTCCAGACCAGGCCGGATTTCCGCAGCGCCGTCGAATAGGCGTAGCCGGGCACGCTCGCCGCTGGCCGCCCGACTACGCCGCGATGCCGCGGCCCCACGTCATTCTCGTCCAGCGAATGGCAGCCCATGCAGCTCTGGTAGAGCTTCTGGCCGACGGCAGCATTGCCGTGCGGCAGTGACGGCGCCGGGGCGGCATGGGCGCTCGCCATCACGACGAACGCCAAAACGGCGGCGAGGCAGGCGGCCGTGGCGGCGCGCGCAAACGGGATCAGGTTCGGCATGGCCGGCCTTCAGGCAAGCGGGGTGTCGGTGATCGCGATCGGCCCTGCCCCCTGGCGGAGCGTCACGCTCCTGAGACCGATCGCGCTGCGGAGTTGCACGGACGGGAGCACAAGCGGCCCGGGGCCGGCTCCCTCGCCCGGTGCCGGCTGCGGGTAGGCCGTGGAGCGCGCGGTGTGGAAGGTCAGGTCGCCCTCGATCTTCTGCTGGACCTGGTGGATGTGCCCGTTCAGCACCGTCACCGACCCGAAGCGCTTCAGCAGCGACAACGCCTGCGCCCCGTCCGCCGTCCCCCAGCCCCAGTCCGAGTACAGGTCCCAGAGCGGGAAATGGGCGAAGACGATGATCGGTGTCGAAGCCGAGCGCCCGGCCAGGTCTTGGCCAAGCCAGGCGAGCTGCGCCTCGCCAAGCGTGCCCATGCCGCGATCGCCGAGGTGGATCGAGTTAACCAGCGCGACGAAGTGGGCGCCCCCCGCATCGAAGCTGTACCATCCCTCCCCCCGCGCCGCCCGACCAAAACGGTCGAGGAAGGGGCGCGGGTCGTTGCCGTCGACGATGTCATGCTCGCCCGGCACGACATGGATCGGAACGCCGAACTCGCCCAGCATCTGCTGCGCCAGGTCGAATTGCTCGGGCGTGGCGAGGTGGGTGACATCGCCGGTGTGGATGATGAAATCGGGCCGGACCGGCAGCGCCTTCGCCTTGGCGATCACCTCCTTCAGCGTGCCGAGCGGATCAGGGTTGGCCGGCTTGTTGAAGCCAAGATGCGTGTCGCTGATCTGCAGGAAGCTGAAGCCTGGTTTCGGCGTGGCGCCCAGCGCGGCGTCGAGCGTGATCGAGCCGGGAATGCCTCCGCCAAGCGTGAAGAGCGCGCCCGTGCCGGCCCAGCCCATGCAGCGCAGCATTCCGCGCCTGTCGAACATATCCATCCGCTCTCTCCCAGAAGGTTCGGGAGAGAGACGGGACGGATGAGATTTTTATTCCTTCGCCGACCGGGCGAGCGGACGTAGACCCTATGCGCTCAGCGGCGCTCTTGAGAACGGCCCCTTCGTCGACCGCCGCATCGCGATGCCCGCGACCGAAAAGCCGAGCAGCATGAATGCCCAGTTCGACGGCTCGGGAACGCTGGCGGCGAGCGGGAAGCGGAACAGGAAACTCGCATTCTGCTGGTCGTTGAGCCGGTCGCTGATTCCCGGATCCCCGGAAAGGACCTCGTGATCAGCCGCGCCGAAGGAATAGCCGATCACGGTATTCGTGCCCAGGTCCACGAAGGTGGACCCATCGCCATAGGCATATTCAAGCTCGAAGCCGTTCGACGCCCCGACCGGCCGGATGATCAGCTGCACGGTCGTGAAGTTGTTGTTGTCGAACGTCAGGTCATAGCGCAGCTTGAACGCGTTGGGGTTGTTGAGGGCGTTCGGATCGGGACCGCGATAGAGAAAATTGCTGGTCATCGCGTCTGCAAAGGCCGGCGAGAAGACCGTGTTGCCGAACCCCTTCAGCGTCGTTGCGCTGCTGTTGTTGAGATCGGCGCTGCCCAGCGCGAAAAGCCCGCGGCTGCTGACGAACAGGTTGCTGGTCGGCCCGGCCCCGAAATCGACCGTCAGCCCGAGCGGGATCTCGCAGATATTGTCCGTGCAGTTCGCGAAATTGATGCCTGTCGTTTCGTCGATGACAGCGCCTCTGCCCCATGCAGCCGTGCCCGCGCCGCAGACGGCACAAAGAAGTGCAGCGAATTTTGCAAAGTCAGGCACGTGCATATCATGTCCTCCTCACTGGGAACCCATGCATCAGCAACTGACTGTCCGGATCGCGCCGGATCGGACAGGCGCTCAACAAAGCAACGGCGGCATCGTTCCCGGAACGCAACAGACGGGCGAAATCAGCGGGACCTCACTCGCACGTTTCCGCGCGCCGCCTGGTGAACAGTGCCTCCGGATAGCCGATTGTTTTCTTTGGCTTGCGTCGTCATGATCGGCGCTCGGTCGGAGTCGCCCAAAATCCGGCACCAGGCGCCGAAACGGTCTCCGCCCGACGTGTTGTATCGTGGCATCGAACGCTTTTCGATCAGGAGACCACGCTGCGGTACAGCGCCTTCATCAGCTACAGCCATGCCGATGAGCGCTGGGCACGGTGGCTGCACAGCGCGATCGAAACCTACCGGCTGCCCAAGCGGCTGATCGGAAGGGAAGGACCGTTCGGCCCCCTGTCATCAAGGCTGCCGCACGTCTTTCGCGACCGCGACGAGCTCGCCTCCTCGTCCGATCTGGCCGAAGAGATCAGGACTGCCCTGGCGGAATCCGCGAACCTGATCGTCATCTGCTCACCCGCGGCAGCACGATCGCGCTGGGTCAATGAAGAGATACGCAGCTTCATCGCGCTGGGGCGCGCGGCGCACATATTCTGCCTGATCGTCGACGGCGAGCCGCACGCGGCCGACCCCGCGGAAGAGTGCTTTCCGCCCGCGCTGTTCGAAGATGGCCATCTTGAGCCGCTTGCGTCCGACGTGCGCCCCGGCGGCGATGGCAAGAAGGCGGCCCGCCTCAAAATCCTCGCCGGACTGCTGGGAGTGGGATTCGACGAGCTGCGTCAGCGCGATGCCGCACGCCGGCAGCACCAGCTCACGATTATTGCAGCGGCCAGCACGCTCGGCCTCATCTTCACGGCCGCGCTCGCCGTGTTCGCATTCCTGTCCCGTTCCGAAGCGATACGAGAGCGCGACATCGCCAATCGCAAGACGATGACGGCGGAGCGGACCGTCAGTTTCGTCAAATCGCTGTTCGAAGTGTCGGACCCATCCGAAGCGCGCGGACAGACGATCACGGCGCGTGAAATCCTCGATCGCGGCGCGCGCGAGATCCGCACGGGCCTGCAGAACGAACCGGCGGTCAAAGCCGAACTGGGGACCACGCTGGGAGAAGTCTACAGCGAACTGGGCCTGTACCGTGAGGGCGACCAGCTGATCCGGGAAATGGCCGGAATCCGGCACAATGACACGGCCACACGGACGCGGCAGTTGCTGGCGCTTGCGGACGCGCAAACGCGACAAGCGGATTACGATGCGGCGATCCGATCGTACAACCAGGCGCTGCGATTGGCGCGCGATCGACGCCAGCCACGCCAGGATCTTGTGCCGCGTATTCTGGTCGGGCTGGGTGGCGCCTTGTCCGCCAAGGGCGATTATCGCGGCGCGGAACGCTCGATCGATGCCGGCCTCCGGCTCGACGAGGCGGCGTTCGGGCCGAATCATCCGGATGTTGCCGTCGACCTGGAGGCGCGGGGCCTGAATCTCCTTTTCGCAGGCGACCTCGGACCATCGAGGCGGTATTTCGAACGTGCCGTCGCCATTCGATTGCGCACGCAAGGCGATCGCCACCCACGGGTGCCGGAGGATTTCGGAAATCTGGGTACCGTTGCCTACCTGCAGGGAAACGTCGAGCTCGCGGAAGCCGATTATCGCCGCGCCCTGGACAGTTACCGACTGATGTTGGGCCCCGAGCATCCCGAAGTGGCGACGACCGAGAACAATCTCGCGCGGATCATGATCGAGCGGCAGGGCTTTCGCGAAGCGCTGCCGCTTCTGGAGCACGCGGTGGCCGTGAACATGCGCGAAAAAGGGCCGGACCACGACGACATCATCTTCCCGCTCTCCAATCTGGCGATCGCGGAGCGTGGGGTCGGAGCTTTCGGAAAGGCGGAGCAACTCCTTCGGCGCGCCGCCCGCACCGCGCGGCTGCGCCAGCATCGCAACCTTGGCCCGATCCTGACCGAGCTGGCCGACCTCCGATGCCGTTCGAAGGACGAGTCCGGCGGCCTCAAATTGCTCGACGAAGCGCGGCCGATCACCGCCAAGGACTATCCCGGCGACCCGTGGCGCGTCGCATGGGTCGACAATACCCGCGCCTATTGCCTTGCCCACACCAATCCCGACGAGGCGCGACGCTTGAACGCAGCCAGCTTTCCGGTGTTGAACGCGAAATGGGGGCCGGACACATTGTACGGCGCGATGGCGCGGTCCCGCCAGAAATCGCTTCCGTGAACGATGCTCGACATCGTCCATGTGCGCACCCTTCCCTTGCGCCGCGCTTTACGCTAAGGGGCCGCGCTTCCAAGCGACAGCTCTGGAAAACTGCGGGAGGATGCCTCGGCATCCGCTTGGACCGCTCGACTTGAACCGGACGGGCCGCGCGCGCGTGGATCGTCCAAGTGAGAGAGTGACATGGCAAAGAAAATTACCGGCTATATCAAGCTGCAGGTGCCCGCCGGCGCCGCCAATCCGTCGCCGCCGATCGGCCCGGCCCTGGGCCAGCGCGGCGTCAACATCATGGAATTCTGCAAGGCGTTCAACGCGCAGACCGGCGATCAGGAAAAGGGTACGCCGCTGCCCACCGTGATCACCGTCTATGCCGACCGCTCGTTCAGCTTCGAGACCAAGACGCCGCCGGCGTCGTTCCTGCTGAAGAAGGCCGCCGGCCTGAAGTCCGGCTCCAAGGAGCCGGGCAAGGCGGTTGCGGGCAAGATCAAGCGCTCGCAGCTGGAAGACATCGCGAACGCGAAGATGAAAGACCTGAACGCGAACGACCTCGCGGCCGCAACGAAGATCATCGAAGGCTCCGCCCGCGCCATGGGCCTCGAAGTGGTGGAGGGCTGATCCAATGGCCAAGCTGACCAAGAAGCAGAAGAATTGGGCCGTCGACGCCGAGAAGCTTTACGGCGTCGATGAGGCGATCGGCCTCGCCAAGCAGTATGCCACCGCCAAGTTCGACGAGACGATCGAAGTCGCGCTGAACCTGGGCGTCGATCCGCGCCACGCCGACCAGATGGTCCGCGGCGTCGTGACGCTGCCGAAGGGCACCGGCAAGACCGTCCGCGTCGCCGTCTTCGCCAAGGGCGCGAAGGCGGACGAGGCGCGCGAAGCGGGCGCCGACATCGTCGGTGCCGAAGACCTGCTGGAAACCGTGCAGGGCGGCACCATCGACTTCGACCGCTGCATTGCCACCCCGGACATGATGGGCCTCGTCGGCCGTCTCGGTAAGGTGCTGGGCCCCAAGGGCCTGATGCCGAACCCGAAGCTCGGCACGGTGACGATGAACGTCGGCCAGGCCGTCAAGGACGCCAAGGGCGGCCAGGTCGAATATCGCGTCGAAAAGGCTGGCATCATCCATTCCGGCATCGGCAAGGCGAGCTTCCCGGCCGAAGACCTGCGCGCGAACTTCGACGCGCTGGTCGATGCCGTCGTGAAGGCGAAGCCGTCGGGCGCCAAGGGCAAGTATGTGAAGAAGGTGGCCGTCAGCTCTTCGATGGGCCCGGGCATCAAGGTCGACGTGGCGGAAGTCGCCGCGGTCTAAACCTTCGCTTCAATCAAAAACGGGAAAGGCCGGGGCGCGAGCTCCGGCCTTTTTCGTTGGGCGATTCGTCTCGGAATGCAACAGCTTCGTCGCGCCCCTTGGCGAACCTCGTCAGTGCTTGTTATGAACCCGGTCGAAACAGGGAGGCTTTTGCTATGTTGCTTGGACTCGTGACCGGACTTCTTCTTGCCGCAGCACCCGACGCCGCGACGACTTCGGAGACGTCGCCCGCGCCGGCCGAGCAGCCCGCCGAGAAGAAAATCTGCCGCCGCGAGATCGAGACCGGGTCGCTGATCAAGGGTAAGAAGATCTGCTACACCGCCAAGCAGTGGCAGAAGCTTTCCGACGCGACGCGCGACGAAATCGAGAGCCGCTCCTCCTCGGGCAGCATGTCGGGCAAATAGGCGCTCCGGGGGGCTCACGCCCCCATGCCGCCCTCCTCGCTCAGCATGATAAGCACCTCGTTGCGCCGCATCGGCCCCGGCAGGAACGGGGCATTGTAATAGGCGTGCACAGCCTTGCCTTCGCTGGGCAGGCCGCGGATCTGCAGCCACGAGCGGAGCGCGCCTTCCTTCGCCGACAGCGCGGCGTCGTCCGCGCGGCCGGAGAAGCGGATCGCGGCGACCCGCTGGGCGGGCTCCGACGTCAGCTCCACGCCGGACGGCGGCGTAGGCAATTCACCTCGCGCCTTGCCGGTGGGCATGAGAAAGCGCGTACGCCAGCTGCCGTCGCCGTCGGTGTCGGACAATACCGGCGCTGTCATCGGCAGCTTGTCACCCTGGCGCGACCGGGCGAACAGATAATCGGCAAGCATGCGGAAGCCTTCGTTCAGCGCCGACTGGCGGTCGCCGCGATGCTCCGTGCCCGCCGTCACCAGCGCCGGATATTTGCGGATTTCGATCGTGTTGTCGGACTCGATCGTCTGGTAGCGCGGCTCCTCGGCGCGCGACGCACGCCAGACGAAGAATGCCCCCGCAGCAACAGCGACGGTGCCGAGCGCAGCCAGCAGGCCGGTGCGCGGCGGCACCTCCGCGACCGCGCGCTTGACGCTGTCGACGGCTTTCTCGACCGCCGGAGCGACAGCGGCCTTTGTCTTGGGCGCGGGACTCGGCTTTGGCGAAGGAGACGGCTTGGGCGCCGCGGACTTGGACGCGGCCGGCTTGCGGGCGGCCCGCTTGGGCTTGGCAACGGCCGTCTCGGCCTTCACCGCGGGCGCGCGCGATTGCCGCGCGGGCGCGGGCTTGGCGGCCCCTTCGGCCTTGGCCGGCTTGAGGCTGGTGGCTTTGGCCTTCGCAGGCGCGGCGCGGCGCGCGGGCTTGGCGTCGCCCTCCGCGGCTTTGGTGGTGCTGCGGCGCTTGGGCTTTTCCGGAGCGGGCGTGTCGGCCATGTCTCTCCCCTTGGTGCTATCGTTACGGTGTTAGCCTCGAACGTGCAGGGAATGCCAGCCGTTCCCGTGGTTGACGCGGGCGCAAGATTCGCTATAGGCGCGCACTTCGGCCAGGGCTTGCCCTGGTCGTTGCCGTCCGAGACAGCTGGTGGGGCTCGCCCCTTAATCTCCAGCCGAGACGGGGAAGAGATATTCGGGTCTGCCGCCGCTCCGCGCCTTTGGGCCGGGCCGCTGCACCGTTGAACCATTCCCCTCGGACAAATGAGCCGGCGCACGGAGCGTTTTTCGTGCGTCACAAAGGAGAATGGCATGGATCGAGCTCAAAAATCAGAGCTGGTCGAAGGTCTGAACAGCACCTTGTCCACCATGGGCGTGGTGGTCGTGACCCGCAGCAAGGGTCTGACCGTCAAGCAGTCCACGGATCTGCGGAACAAGATGCGGGATGCCGGCGCCAGCTATCAGGTGGCCAAGAACCGCCTGGCGAAGATCGCGATCCAGGGAACGCCCTATGCCAGCATCGGCACGATGCTGACCGGGCCGACCGGCCTCGCTTATTCCAACGACCCGGTCGCGGCCGCCAAGGTGGCCGTCGATTTCGCGAAGACGACCGACAAGTTCGAGATCGTCGGCGGGGCGATGGGCGAGACTGCCCTGGACGTGGCGGGTGTCACCGCGCTCGCTTCGCTGCCGTCGCTCGACGAGCTGCGCGCCAAGATCGTGGGCCTCATCCAGGCGCCCGCGACGAAGCTCGCGCAGATCGCTCAGGCACCGGCGGCCCAGCTTGCCCGCGTGTTCGGCGCCTACGCCGCCAAAGAAGAAGCTTGAAGACCCTTTAGATACGGAGATTTATCATGGCAGACCTTCAGTCCCTCGTTGACCAGCTTTCGTCGCTGACCGTTCTGGAAGCGGCCGATCTTTCCAAAATGCTCGAAGAGAAGTGGGGCGTCTCGGCCGCCGCTGCGGTCGCGGTTGCGGCTCCGGCCGGTGGCGCCGGCGCTGGCGCTCCGGCTGCGGAAGAGAAGACCGAATTCGACGTCATCCTGACCGGCGACGGCGGCAAGAAGATCAACGTGATCAAGGAAGTCCGCGCGATCACCAACCTCGGCCTGACCGAGGCGAAGGCCCTCGTCGAGGGCGCGCCGAAGGCCGTCAAGGAAGGCGTGAACAAGGACGAAGCCGAGAAGATCAAGAAGCAGCTCGAGGAAGCCGGCGCGACCGTCGAACTCAAGTAAGCTGCAGCGCGGAGACGATTTAGCCACGCTAAATCGCACTCGCGCAAGGCCGGCCAGCGGCGCCTCGCGCCGACTGACGTCACGGGATTTACTCCCGTGACGGCCTCAGCCGAAGGAAAACAAAGGGGCGGTCCGGCAACGGGCCGCCCCTTTTCGTGTCAGGCGTAAGCGACGCGCGGCATCCGCCGCCGCATAGTCGCGCCGGCAATCCCGAAGCCCATGATCATCATCGCCCAGCTCGCCGGTTCCGGCACGGGGTTGAACGCATCCTGCGCGAGCGCGAAGCGGCCGATCTGGCCGCCGGCGGTGAGGCCGGCTTCGTTGTCGAACCGCCAGTGAATGCCACCCCAGAGCCGGCTGTCGGCAGCATCCTGCGCCGCCTGCGCAAGGCCGGCAAAGCACCGCGTATCCGGGCCGATCGTGTTGCAGAAACTCTGGTCCGCAACCAGATCGAGCAACACCGCCGCGGCGGCACCGGACTGGATCGAATGCGCCGAGGCATAGCTCGGATGATTCGGCGTTCCGAACAGGGGACTCCAGTTCGCGTCAGCCTCGGTGTCGTCGTTCCCATCGGTACCGGCTCCCCGAATGGCCGTGATCGGACGCCAGAAATTATACTCGTATTTCGTGTCCCAGACGGAAACGAACGAGTCCGCGATGGCGGTCGACAGCTTGGCCAGAACCCGCGCATTGTTGAAGGTCGAAAGATGGTCGTCGGCGATCACGTCGACGCCGATGCGGATCCAGGTCAGGCCGTTCGACGTGTCCCAGAACAAGGCGCTGTCGGTCTGGTCGACAGTGCGGATCGCGCTGTCGTGTGCGCCGATCGCTTTCACTTCATTGAACGCGGCCGTATATTCCGCGCTGGTGAGCGCAGGCGGGGGCGCCGCCCGGAATTGATCGTTCGCCATCATCAGAAACGGCTTGACGTCGGCCCATTGCGGCGCAGCGGCGGGCAGGTTGTTCGGCGGTGTCGGCCGCCATTGGCCAGGCAGCGTCCCGGGCGTGTAGGAAACGACCGCAGTCGATCCGTCATTCTGCCGGTTGGCGAGCATGGCGGACGCATAAGCGGCACCCGTGGCCTGGCCGTTGGCTTTCGCCATCCCCGCGCCGACCAGCGCCAGGCTCGATGCCAGCGCGGCGTCATATGTGCTCGCATGGGATGGATCGACGGCAACCAGCACATCGTGCGCGGCGACCGACGCGGCGGCGCGAACATTGCCGCCCGGCGCGGTCACGCCCTGATTATAATAATGGCCGGCGCCGTTGTACGTGCGGTTCACCGCATCATACATCGCGGTGTTCACCATCGCGACCGCCCGTGACTGGGTCAGCGGATTGCCGCCGAATGTCCTGACCGCAAGGTCGTTCCAGTACAGGACGGGATCGTCATTGACGGTGATCGCGGCGCCGATCGGTCCGGCCCACGCCAGTGCCGTCGCCAACGCCAGTGTCGCTTTTACGCTCGTCTTCATTCTTTGCACTCCCTGATCGGGTCACAGCGGACCACGAATCGGGAACATGCCGATCGTCAGTTCGGTGACCGTCAGAGGAGCGTCAGGCGCGCGTTAAATCGTATCAGCGGCGTGGTTTATGTCGCTTTTGTCCTAAACCGGCACGGGCCCGGTTTCCCGCTGTTCCCGGGCGAGATGGTCGAGCTCGTGCCGGCGCATCTGCTCGAACCGCGGGTCGTCGCGCAAGCTGGCGAAGGACGGAATGTCGCGCATGTCGGGGTGCGGCGTCATCGGCGAATAATGCCAGCCGCTGTCGAGGGCCGTCTTGAGGGCACCCAGAGCATCTTCGTGCCGCCCTTGTGCCGCCCACACTCCTGCCGCCGAGGCATACATCCAGTTGGGAATCCGGCCATAGGCCATGCTCTTCCGAATGGCCGCATCGGCCTGCGCCAGCAGCCTCGCCGCTTCCGCTTCACGCTTCTGCGCCCGTAGCGCCAGCGCGACCTGCAGCCCCTCGTCGATCAACTCGGAATTGGCCGCGGTGCCCGACGCGATTCTGCCGAGCCGGGCCACCCGCCGATCATAGGCCGCCACGACCTCGTCCGCCCGGCCGTCCCTCACCAGCTGCCGGAGCGCGGTCGGCACAAAGAAGTCGGCGCGGCCCTCCGTCTCACCTGCGATCAGCAGCGGCTCGAGCTCGCCCGGTGCCGGACCAGCGTCGCTCGCCACGCGCCAAAGCGCCGGTGAAAGCCGCAGCAACAATCGGGCGGGCTGCTCATGGCCCAAGACCAGGAGCGCCATTCCCAGCTTCAAATCGACAAGCCCGGAGCTCGCCAGTCGATCGCGGGCAGCCAAAGTATCGCGCACGACCTCGGAATAATCGCCCTTCGCCCAGTCGATGGAATAGTCGCACAGGAAGGATTCGCTCAGGTCGGCTTCGCGCAGCCGCGCCGCATGGCGCTCGGCCTCTTCCGGGTAGCCCATTTCCCAGGATGCCAATGACGCGGGTCCAGACGCGCGATGCCAATAAGGGTCGATCGCCGCGGCCCGGCGCAAGGCCTGCAGCCGTCCGACATAGTCGCCCTCGATGCCGAGGACGTTGCTGAGCCAGAACTGAATCTCGGGATCGCTGCCGTCGAGCGACGCCGCTCTTTTGATGGCGGCGCGCGCATCGTCGCTCTCGAACCGCAGCACCATGCCGAGAACGCCGTTCGCCCTGGCATTGTTCGGATCGAGCTGAACAGCGCGCCGCGCCAGCCGCTCGGCTTCCTGATGCCGGTCCTGCGTCGGATCACTCATCTCGATGACCGCGGCCAGGCCGGCGATCGCCGGCACATAATTCGGGTCGAGCGTCAGTGCGCGCCGGAGCAGCTTTTCGGCAACGGGAAGCTGAGGTCCATTGCGGTGATAGATGATGGCCTGCGCATTCTCGTAGAGATCGCCGGCCTCGCGGGCCGGAGTCGGCGATGACGCAGGCGGGGCTGGTTTGCCGTTTTCGAGCCAGACCGCGCCAGCCAGCGCCGAAACGAACAGTCCGGCTGCGATGGGGGCGATGAAGCGCCGGCGCGACTGCGGCACCGCCGCCGACGGGGGCGCCCGGTCGGGTGGTGGCGCTGCCGGCGCCGGCGTGCCCTCTTCGGGATTGAACTCGACGAGCCGGGCGTGAAGCGCCCGCGCGCTGCGCGTCTGCCCGGCGGCCACTGCGGCGGCAGAGGCATCGGCGACGATCGCGATCAGCACCTCGCGCTGCCGGGTCCGTTCGACCTGCAGCCATTCGTCGAACCCGGCATCGACGCCGTCAAGGTTGGCGAACAGCAGGTCGTCGGCGTCCGGCAAGGCGGCGAGCAGGTCCTCGAAGTGCCGTTCGGCCGCCAGCATCCGCCAGCGGTCCACGTCCGTCTCGATCCCCTCCACGTCCAGTTCGACCGCCTCACGTCCGACGTGAAGCGGCGCATGATCGCCATGTGACAGGTCGCGCAGCTCGAACAGGGTTTGCCGCAGGCTGCCCCGCGCCTGCTCTTCGGCGCGTTCGCCCCACAGCAGCCCCATCAGACGCTCGCGGCCAACCGCCTTCCCGGGGTGCAGTGCCAAATAGGCGAGCAAAGCTCGCGCCTTGCGGCCGCGCGGGCGCAGGTCGGCGCCAGTCGCGGCGTTCTCGATCGCGAACTCGCCCCAACAGCGGATCAGCGTCCGCGGCGCGGCGTCACCAGCCCAGAGACGAGACGCCATCGGCCCGCTCCTCCCGCCACGTGCATACAGGATCGGCGCGGGCTTCGCGACTCTCGCGCTTTCCTTTTCCGTGTCGCTGCCCAATCAGGGGTCGCATGGCCGTCTATACCCAGGTTCCCACCGAAGAGCTGGAAGCGCTGATCGCGCTTTACCGGGTGGGCACGCTCGTTTCCGCCAAAGGCATTGCCGAGGGGGTGGAGAACAGCAATTACCTGGTCGACGCGACCGGCGGCCGCTTCATCCTGACGCTGTATGAAAAACGGGTCGACGAGGCCGATCTGCCTTTCTTCCTCGCGCTGCTCGACCATCTCGCGGAAAGCGGCAATCCGGTGCCGCGCGCGCTGCGGGATACGCATGGCCGCCAGATCCAGCGCGTCGCCGGGCGGCCGGCATGCCTGATCGAGTTTCTGCCCGGCGTCTGGCCGACTCAGCCGACCCCAGTGCAGGCGCGGGCGGCGGGCGGAGCGCTCGGGCGCATGCACGTCGCGCTGCAAAGCTTTGAGGGCGAGCGCCCCAACAGCCTGGGCCCTGCCGGATGGCACGCGCTGGCGAACCGCTGCGGCGCCCAGCTCGACGCGATCGCGCCGGGCCTGCGGACGCGCGTGACCGGCGAGCTCGCCTGGCTTGACGCGCATTGGCCGTCCGCCCTGCCCCGCTCCGTCGTCCATGCCGACCTGTTCCCGGACAATGTGCTGATGCTCGGCGAACGGGTGACGGGCCTGATCGACTTCTATTTCTCATGCACCGAACTCCGCGCCTGGGACCTGGCGGTGATGCATGCGGCCTGGTGCTTCAGTGGCGACGGCCGGCAGTTCGACACGGCGCTCGGCGACGCGCTGATCGCCGGCTATGATGCGGAGCACCCCTTGCTGCCCGAAGAACGCGCCGCCTTTCCCGCCCTGGCTCGCGGCGCGTGCCTGCGGTTCCTGCTGACGCGCGCCTGGGATTGGCTCAACACGCCCGCCGATGCGCTCGTCACGCGCAAGGACCCTCTCGCCTTTCTGCGCCGTCTCGACCACTACGCGGCGCTGTGAACGAACTTCCGCTGGTCGAGATCGCCACCGATGGCGCGTGCAAGGGCAATCCGGGGCCCGGCGGCTGGGGCGCCGTGCTGCGTTTCGGCTCCACCGAAAAGGACCTGTCCGGCGGCGAGCCCGACACGACCAACAATCGGATGGAGCTGACCGCCGCGATCGAGGCGCTGAACGCGCTGAAGCGCCCGTGCCGCGTCAAGCTGTCCACCGACAGCCGCTACGTGATGGACGGGCTCACCAAATGGCTGAAAGGCTGGCAGAAGAACGGCTGGAAGACGGCCGACAAAAAGCCGGTCAAGAATGCCGACCTGTGGCAGGCGCTGATCGCCGCCGCAGCGCCGCACCGGATCGAATGGACCTGGGTCAAGGGCCATGCCGGCCATCCGGACAACGAACGCGCCGACAAGCTCGCTAGCGATGCGGCGCGCGCCCGGCGACGCTGACCGGCATTCTTCGCAAAGCCTTCGCTCACTAACCTAATTAGTTGTGCCGAAGCGGCACAGGATCATTGTATGATCTTATGTCGGCTTGCGGACAGACGTGCCGATCAAGGGGCGATAATCGTGGCGCGAGTATTCGGTTGCGCCCGTGGTGGGCCAGCCACGCCGGGGGGCGAAATGAGTAACGACAACAATAACAGCCGCAGTGCCGGTGCGACCCTCAGCGTGGCGCTTCAATTCGCCGGCAACCGGCTGCTGGCGTCGCTGAATCCGACCGATCGCGCCATCCTCGAGCCGGCGATGTCGAGCGTGCTGCTCAATCGCGGCGACGTCCTGTTCGAACCCGGCGAGGACGTGTCGCACACCTACTTCCCCGGCCCCGGCGTGGTCGCCTCGCTGGTCGTGACGATGACCGACGGCCGCGCGGTCGAGGCGGTGACGATCGGCCGCGAAGGCGCGATCGGCGGCATCGTCAGCGCGGGGAATAAGCCGGCATTCGCCCGCGCGGTCGTGCAGATCGGCGGCATCGCGCTCAAGATGGAGACGGCGGCGCTGGAAAGCGCCAAAGAGCGCTCGGGCGCGATCCGCGACCTGTTCAGCCGCTATGCCGACACCCTGCTTGCCCAGACCATGCAATCGGTCGCCTGCAACGCGCTGCACGCGATCGACGCGCGGCTGTGCCGCTGGCTCCTGACCACGCACGACCGGGTCGATTCAGACGAGATCGCGCTGACCCAGGAATATCTTGCCGAAATGCTGGGCGTGCAGCGCACGACCGTCAGCGGCGTGGCGCGCGTGCTCCAGGAACGCGGATTGATCAGCTACAGCCGCGGTCGGATGGTGATTCTCGACCGCGCCGCGATCGAGCAATGCGCGTGCGAATGCTATCGCGACGTGCAGAACCATTTCCGCGCGGTCCTGCCCGACGCGCGCCCGCAGAAAGTGGTCGACTCCAAGGCCGGCTAGTGCCGGTGCTCGCGGCGAAGCTGGTAGCGGCCGTCGCGAAAGCCGTCGAACAGGCCGCGGATGGCCGGATGGTCGACCGGCTCCGCCTCATCGTCCGCCAGCAGATTCTGCTGGCTCACATACGCGATGTAGCTGCTGTCGGAGTTCTCGGCGAGCAGGTGGTAAAAGGGCTGGTCCTTGCGCGGGCGGACGTCTTCGGGAATCGCCTGGTACCATTCCTCGGAATTGGCGAAGACCGGGTCGATGTCGAACACGACACCGCGGAAATCGAACAGCCGGTGCCGGACAACATCGCCGACGGCAAAGCGCGCATGCACGATCGCCGGCGCGGTGACCTGGGTTTCGGCCAAAGGAAATGACTTGTCCATGGTCCGAGCCTATGTAGGGACGCGATGCGCGTCCGCCAAGCAGACGCTTGTGCCCCGCTTCCCGTTCCGCTAGGGGCACCGCTTCCTCGACCGGGCGCCCGTTCCAGGGCCCCAAGCATCTCGCGGAGAGGTGGCTGAGTGGTCGAAAGCACCGCACTCGAAATGCGGCGTGCCGGCAACGGTACCGAGGGTTCGAATCCCTCCCTCTCCGCCACTTACTTCCCGCTCCAGAGACAATCTTTAGGATCGGCCCTTTACTGAGGGTTATGATCGTCTAGGCTGATACAAAACCTGATACAAACGGGCCACAATGAAGCGGGTTGCGGGACAGCGATATCTCTTTCGCCGCCAGAATGGGGCCTATGTTTTCCGGCGAGGAATACCTGCGTCAGTGCGCGCGCTTTTTGGTGGCCGGTCGGAGGTTGTGAAAACACTCTCTGCTGTGGATTGGCCGGGTCGCAGACGAGAACTAAACCGCTTGATCGAAGACTTTGAGGCCACGGCGCAATCCGCCAATCGCACTGTCCACGCGATAACCGGGGGGAAGCCCTCCCCGTCGCCGGAACTGATGGAGGCGGCTGTTCGCAGTTGGTTTCGAGAACGAGTTGAACGACCTGATTTCGACGGAACCGCCGATCCCGGTCAAGAACCGTTCACGAGCATCGAAGCGCAACGGGCCGACCTGCAACGGCTCGCCACGTCCTTGGGTGCCGAGACGCCAGTTACGACGGCCTGGATCGCTCAGGACATGATCGAGCAAAATGGCTGGAGTGTTGAGGCGGGCAGCAATACGTTTCGACGGCTCAGTCGGCTCGTGGCGAGAGGGCAACTCGCGGCTCTTGGGCGGCAGCGCCAAGACTTGGCCCTTCTGCCACGCAGAACCGACGATGAAATGTTTTCGGCCGAAAACTTTCGGCTAGATGAAGAGAGGGCCAAAGCGCGGCCTGCCGCACATGTAAGCATCCGGAGCCTTTTCGCGAAGTATCTAGCTGAGCGGAAGCCCGCTGCGGCCACAGAGAAAGCCTGGTCTCGCTTCATTGCGGCTTGGGTCGAGTTCATCGGCCATGACGATGCAGCGGCGATCACTCCTGACGATGTCCTTCGTTGGAAGGATCACCTCGCCTCTGAACCTATTGCTGCCGGCCAATGCAGGTCTGCCAAAACCGTCAATGAGACATATCTGGCTGCCCTGCGCACTGTTCTCGGATGGGGTGTTTCTAATCGACTGCTGTCAGCTAATGCGGCGAGCGGCATCCGCGTATACGGTCCCCGTCGCCAGCGCACTCGCGATGCTAGCTTCTCTGATGGAGAGGCGACTGCAATCCTGAGAGCCTCGTTGCGGTCGCCACCAATCGGAGTTTCGTCTCAGAGAGCACTGGCGATCCGATGGGTGCCGTGGATTTGCGCCTACACAGGTGCTCGGGTCAACGAAGTCACACAGTTGAGAGCCGATGACATATATCAGGAGGAAGGTGTTTGGGTAATCCGCATCACCCCCGAGGCCGGCAGCACGAAAAATCATCGCTACCGAGCGGTTGCCTTGCACAATCACATTCTGGAACAGGGCTTCCTTGAGGCTGTCTCCAACTTGCGAGGACCGCTATTTTACGATCCGGCACAGTATCGTGGTGGGAAAAAGGGTAATCCGCAGAGCAAGAAGTGCGGCGAGTTCCTGGCTCGCTGGGTGCGAACCGAAGCCAAGGTGACTGATCCTCGCGTCCAACCCAATCACGGCTGGCGTCACAGGTTCAAAACAGTTGCCCGACGGGTCAGGATGGACGCTGAGGTTTGCGAATATATCCAGGGCCATGCGGGTCGGACTGAGGGAAGCAAATATGGCGAGCAACCGCCTTCCGTCACGGCACGGGAGATCAACCTGATCCCTCGGTATCAACTGTGAGGGCGCTGGTATTCGGAAACTTCAGACGGCTCTCGTCGCCTGGGCCAATGGGGATGTCGAAAATCTCTATGGGCTATGAGCCTACCGCACCGGTGCGGCCCATTCACGTGACCGAGATGCAAATCCGCCTTGCGTCGAGGCAGGGGTCCGCCGATCTTCCGCACGGCCGTCCGGCTAACCTGGACATACTAGCGCTTCATCCATTATGGCGCTGAAGGTGCCTACCTTCATCGATTTGTTTGCCGGCTGCGGCGGGCTTTCCCTTGGGCTTATCCGTGCGGGGTTCGTGTGCAACTTTGCAGTGGAAGCCCATGCGGATGCGTTTTCCACTTATCGCGCAAATTTGATCGACGGAGAAATTAGAGCGCACAGTTGGCCTGATTGGCTGGAGGTTGGACCACACGACGTCGTGGCAATCGCCCGAGATCACAAAGCGCACTTGGCTTCGCTTCGGGGTGCCGTCGATCTGATTGCTGGCGGTCCACCCTGTCAGGGTTTCTCCACCAACGGGCGACGAAATCCAGACGATCCGCGCAGCCGAATGGTAGACGCCTATCTCGACATTGTCGAACTGGTGCAGCCGCCGCTTGTCTTGATCGAAAATGTTCGTGGCTTCACGTCGATGCCTCACGCTGACGGAGGCTCTTATTCCGACGCTGTGAAAAGGCGATTGGGGGCGTTGGGCTATGATGCGTGGGCCGACGTATTTCTGGCTTCCGATTTTGGCGTGCCGCAGCGAAGGCCGAGATATATTTGCATCGCGGCTCGAAAGGGCAGCATCCCCGGTATCAACCCCTTGGCAAGATTGCGTGCATCGCGACTGCGGTTTTTGCGCGAAAAAGGGTTAGGAATTGAGCCCGTTACGACGAGAGAAGCGCTATCCGACCTGGCATTGGACGGGCAGCAGCCGATAGCTGATCGAGAGTGGGGCCATCTGGGTTTCGGCGCAGTCTCACGGCACGACGACCGGACGCTGACCCAGTATCAGCAGATTATGAGAGCCGGGTGCAATGGGCAACCATCGGATTGCCGCATCCCTAGGCACTCGGCATCTACTAGATCGAGAATGAGGGAAATCCTCGACACTTGCCGGGCCGGCCGCAACATAACACCGACTGACAGGAAGCGGTTGGGCATGGGAAAACGAACGACAACGCTGTTAGATGCGGATGCGCCTTCTCCAACCGTAACGACCTTGCCTGACGACTTTATTCACTACTCCGACGCGAGAACGATGAGCGTCCGCGAGTTAGCAAGATTGCAGTCCTTTCCGGACTGGTTTTCATTTCGCGGACCATACACGAGTGGCGGCCCGAGGCGACAAGTCGCCTGTCCAAGATATACTCAGGTTGGAAATGCGGTGCCGCCGATGCTGGCAGAAGCCATCGGTGACATGCTTCGCCGTTTGCTACGCGACCAACAGGTCCCTGAGCGCGCAGATATCCCGGTGGTAAGAGAGAAATTCGGCGCGATAGCGCTCAAAGTCGCCGCGAGTTAGTGCGGCTCCTTCCTTCCTTCGAATGATCCACCCGTCTTCTGTTCGTTCCTCTAGGGCGTGCGCAAGCGTATTTCGCCGAAACAAAACCTTCGACGGATAATTCCTCAACGCCCGCAATAGGTCTCTTACCTCATCAGACCCGTTTTCACTTCTGGCCCTATCCCTAGCTTCCGAAAAAAGTAATCCGCTCGGCACCGGCAAGCCGAATATCAGGTCATTTAGCGTTTTGTAATCCGCTAAGCTTTCGACCTGGCGCTTCGCTCCGTCAACGATTTTGTCTTTGATGCTTGTGACAATTTCTTTCGATTTCTGATCATCCTTGCCGAAGTGGATTAAAATGTTCCGAAGTTGCTGGTCACAATCCGCGACAACCTGAGCCGCCAAGCCACGCATGGCGTTCAGCCTGTTCAATGCCGGAGAAAGATCGCGGATCAACTCGGCTACTCGCTGGGCGAGCCTGTCTCGATGGACGCAGTAGACCCCCTCAATCCCTGCCTTGAACATCATTTCACGTAGCGAGCCTTCATCGACGCCACTATAAAATAGGAGCGGTGTGGACGGAAAATGTCGACGAACATCCTTCGCCAGATCGTTTCCGCGCAATCCCTCGCCGAGCCGCAAATCGAGCAGGATCAACTCAAAATCATGGTAGTGGTTCTGCCGCTGGGCAAACGCTTTTATTTCCTCCTCGGTCTCCACTCTCTGGACTTCCGGGTGAAAGCCGTTTTGCCGGATTGCTGCCTTGATCGCATCGACTTCAGCATTACTTGCCTGGTCCTCTATCCAGCACACATTGAAGGTGAGGTTCATGCCTTCTTACTCGGCAGCGTCATGATGAACTCCGCTCTTCCGGGCGCTCTGTCGGGGTCGAGGATCAAATTCCCGCCCATTGCCTCAACTACTTTCCGGGCGTGAAACAAACCGAGCCCGGTGCCCTCCACCGTGGAGGTGTAACCCTTTTCAAAAATCTTCGTCGGGTCGATCCTCGTTTCGTCGATACCTCGCCCGTCATCTGAGATCGTGATTTCGACCTTCTTGCTGCCTTTCGCTTGACGGGCGGCGAGGGTCATGATCGTCGCGCCATGTTTTCGGGCATTGTCCAGCATGTTATCGACGACCACCACAAGGTCCACCGGTCTGAAACGAGCGTCCTGAGAGAGACCGTTTGCCTCAAACCTCACGTTTGCAGTCGCATCGCGGTTGGCCCGAACCTGATTGACATACTCGTCGAGGAACTCGACCACGTCGCCTTCAAGTAAGTCAGTCTCAAGGTCGAACCGCGCGTTTGAAGCAAAGCGGGCGACAGCGGTCAGACGATCATTCTCCAGATGAATGTAGTCGAGGTCGTCGATTACCCTTCGTGTTCGAGCCCTAATCGAAGCGGCCGCGTCCTGAAGATCATCATCCTCGTGCTCGTTCAGTAGATCGGCGGCAGCAGCGAGGACCGCGTTGGCATCCCCGAGAGCACGATCAATTGCCGCTCCGATATGACCAGAATAAATCATCACCTGATGCAGAAGCAGCGTCATCTGCTCAACAGTCATGTCTTGGGTAGACGCAAGATATCTAGCCTGTCTTTCGAGGCGAGATATCCGTGCATCCGCCAGCGCCTTTGCGGCCAGCGCCTCCCTTGCCGCGCGTGTCGCTTCTCTCTCGGCTTCTTCAAGTTCGGCCTGTCGCGCCCGCGCTTCCTCAATTCTACGAAGAAGGGCCTCGTCGCCCTGCTTTTCCGCAATAGTCGTGAGCGCCTTCATCGCGCCATCGAGGGAGCGCTGACCATCGTCAAAAATCTCGATGATCACGGGGTTGAAGTATTCCAGAGTGAGGTCACGGGTCGCGGCCAACTGGGCAATTACTTGCGCAACGCGACCCTTTGTCTCACCAAATTGGATGCCGCTCGCGTCATCCCGGTCTGCATCGGTCTTATCTTGCCACGTTACTCCCACAACGTAGCGTTCCAGGCGGACTACAGCCTTTCTTATAATGGCCTGATAGAGGTCGCGCGAATGTGCGTCTTCAATCAGCCCAGCATCGCGACTTGATGCTTCGCGGAACATTCTGGGAGGAGCAAGAACATCCACCCGGCCCATTATGTCCCGCGTGCCGAGATATCGCGACGAACCCTGCTGCTTGCGTCGGTTCAGGCCCAACGTGTCGTCGTTTTCCTCGCCGATTGGAAAAATACGAAAGCCGTTGAGGAAAAGAAAGATGCTGCCAAACTCAACCGGGCGCACCCCCATTCTCCGGGTGAAGGTCGCCTTAGCGCTACGGTTCAGGTAGAATATCTCGGCCCTTACCTCTGCGCCAATCAACCCAGAAAATTCGTTCTTCTCGCGGATAGTGTAGATGCGCAACCCCCTGTCGACCAAGCTGGTGACTATCCCGTCGTTTGTGATCTGCACATCAATTCGGGTGGTCTTCTCAGTCAGTAGGTCGCGCAAATCATTGCCCACCGGGCCTTCGAGTTCTGCGATCTGCTCCTCGTCCAAATCCTTATCGCGAACGGATATATGGACCGGCGTGTCCTTCGTCGTGCCAAAAGGATCAATCAACTTTTCTAGGTATTGCCGGAGCCGCGTTATGTCGTCCGGCCACCACGAGCCACGGAGATGGCCGATGCGTAGCGCCGTGCCTGAGCCGGGGGGAAGCCTTATCGGAGCATCAGCGGGAAAGTCAGGCTGGGTCTGGAGGCGAACACCAATCGTTTGGAATAGCTTCTTGCTGTCAGCTTCGAAGCGGTCCCATTCGACGTCGAGCCGCTGCGTAGGCGCACCTTTCTTTCGGCGCGAATAAAGTTGGAGCGTCGCACCCAGAGTATCGCACGAAAATCGGCCGATACCTTTGCTACCAGCAAACTGCCCCTGTGGACGGATACGATCCCTGTAATCGCCACTTATCTCAGCGTCTTCCGAACCGTCCGCCTTCGCCGAATAAGCAACGAACAACCATCGCTCGCGGATCGCCGCTTCGTCCATCCCCTTGCCGTTGTCGACAATCCAAATCTCGTTCTTGTCCAGATCGAACGCGATATCCACGCGCTTTGCCTGCGCATCGAAGGCATTTTTGACGAGTTCGAACACGGCCACGAACTCGTTCGTTACGAGGTCGCGCCCAATGATATCTTTCAGATGCGAACTTACTCGAAAATGCTCTGTGCTCGCCATGCTCCCCCCGAATACACCAGATAGGATACCTATGCCGACAATGAGCCCGGATCAACGAAGGAGGCTGATGGCCCGGTTTCGAGGCAAGGATACCAAACCAGAAATTTTGGTCCGAAGGGCGCTGCACGCTGCCGGAAGACGCTTTCGCCTGCATCGAGGAGACTTGCCTGGAAAGCCCGACATCGCGTTGCCAAGGGATCGAACAGTGGTTTTCGTACACGGTTGTTTCTGGCACGGCCACCGCGATTGCTCCATCGCTCGGCTACCAAAAACTCAGCCATTATTCTGGGCGCAGAAGTTCGAACAAAATCAAGCGAGAGATGAGCGGGTTCGTGCCGCGCTAACGGCGTTAGGATGGCGAGTAATCGTGATTTGGGAATGTGAAGCAAAATCTGACCATCTATCGGAGTTGCTCGTGCAGCACGGCCTTATCAATCGATCTCGATGAGGCTTTCCCATGCTAGACGGCGAACGAGCAGTGGATGGGTCTCACATACATCGCCTCACTCGAATTTAGACGATTTCGCACTGGGTCTAGAGGCTTGTTTGACAGGGCTTGTCAGTCCCGGACGTCGAACCCTAGGAAGCGCAGCGCTTTGATCGTTCGCCCGTTGATCGGCGGGCGCTCCTCGTCCATCCAGCCCAGCAACTCCATCACAGAAGCCTCCCCGAAGCCGACCAGCTTCCAACGCTCGTTCTGGATGCAGTCGTAAGCGCGTTCCAGTGAGAGGCCAGGACCATATAAGAGATAGGTCAGCGTCTCTTTTATCCGGCTAAGCGGGTTTAGCCTGAACTCCTCCTTCAATCCCCTTTCGCCGCCTTTTACGTGTCGCAGCCTGTCGTGAAAGGCGTGAACGCCGATGAGCGCACCGAACAGATCATCATAGTTCAGGGCTGCGATAACCTGCTCGGAGCCCATCGCCTTACGGAGGCCGGAAATGCGGGCGCTCTCCTTCGCAGCGTCGTATAAATCGCCCGCTCGGGTGTCCGTGGAAGTAAGCCAATCCGCAAGCTGGGCGACAATCCGCTCCCGACGCTGTGGTGCTGGGGCCAATGCCGTTGTCTGCCACTCATCGCCGGGCGCTTTGGCCAGCCTGCACCACCCTAAGAACCTGCCCAGCTCGACCAGCCGGTCCTCATTTTCGAAATCGGGCCGACGTTGCCCAAAGTCCTCGAAAACGCCTTCCACCTCTCGGAACGCGGGGATTAGCTGTTCATCATATTTGCGTTGGTAGCGTTGAAGGAAGGCTCGCTCCTTCGAGACCTTGTCGCTGCCTACCTTGGCACTGGGGACAATGGCCTTTGGAACGAGCGCCTCTAACGCCTTTTGGAAATCTGCCTCCTCCTGAGGATTTCCGATCCTGCGGTAGGCAAGTTCGTATTGCTTTAGGACCTCGGCAGTGAGGGTGATCGCGTTTGACCAGAACAACTCAAACAGGCCGACCAGATCGGCAAACCCTTCGTCACGCTCCTTCGTGAGGACAACGGAAACCTCGCGATTGCTCATGAGCCCGCTTTCGGTGAGATTAGCCGAGCCTACGAGCGCCGTGTCGCCGACAACGTATAGCTTCGCGTGGAACTCTCTGTCGGTGTAGTAGCGGATCGTGACCCCCGGCAGACCCATAGCGTCCTTCAGCACGGGCGGCCGGGTGATTGAGCAGAGCCGAACCAGTAGATGCACTTTGCACCCTCGTTTCACGAGCGTCTCGACTGGCTTGCACGTCGTAAAGAAGGGACTGGCAAGATAGGCGTCGCAAGCGTCAGCTGTGCAATCCGAAAACCAGTTCAGCGTGTAGCCCGTCGATCCAGTGTTCCCGTATGTGTTTCTGATCGCCCCCAATGTCGTCGCTCCCCCTCTGTGAGCGATCAGACTGGCGGCTTTGTGGTGCCTGCACAATGAGCAGTCGAGCGCTCTCCAGCCCACCGGAAAATATAATGGACAGTGGAGGTGCGTCTCGTGTGCGAGCGTTACCGCGCACCAGAAAATGAGGTGGCTGGGCTCACTAAGACCTAGACCATACTCCTCACTCGGCTAGTTTTATCATGTAGAGCAAGAGGTTAGAGGGCATGTTTGTCGGATACGCTCGCACCAGCACCGTGGATCAAGTCGCGGGCCTTGAGGCGCAGGAGAGGGACCTTGCCCGTGCAACGGGTTGCACTGGCGAGATCAAGATATTCGTGGAGCAGGTTTCGTCTGTTTCGGACCGACCGCAGCTTCGCGCAGCGCTGGAGTTCGTTCGCGAAGGCGATGCGTTCATCGTGACGCGGCTCGACAGGCTGGCCCGGTCTACGTCCGACCTTCTCTCAATACTCGATGTGCTGGAGCGTAAGGGCGTAGCGCTCCGCATTTTGGATTTCGGCGGCAGCGAGGTCGACACCAAGTCACCGTCCGGCCGCTTCCTCGTGACGATGTTCGGCGCAGTGGCCCAGTTCGAGCGGGAGTTGCTTCTTCAACGCCAGAGAGAGGGGATTGCGAAGGCCAAGGCGGAGGGAAAATATCGCGGTAGAGCGCCAACGGCGAGGCGGAAAGCAGCCTTGATGCGGCAGCTTCACAGCGAGGGGCTAAAGCCCGCTGAAATCGCGGCCCGCACTCAAACATCCCGCGCATCGGTGTATCGTCTGCTTTCAGAGGAGACCGGAAAAACGAACAGACCCGCTCCCACGGCTAACGCCGGAAAAACGAATGAGCCTGCGCTTCCGGAGAGCGCCGGAACATGAAGTCGGTCCAGCGCCTGTTCGCCGATGCAACCGCAGCCATCGAGGACCTGCACGGCATCGCTGTAGAGGGCCAACGGCCTGACCTAAGTGCCGACGCTGGTGAGCAGCTTGCCGGAGCCCTTCATGAGGGGATCGTCCGGCTCGACCGGCTGGTGATCTCACTCCTTCGCGTTCTGGGCGGCAAGTCAGCATGAGCCGCATCGGCTACTATAATGGCTGGTCGCCTCAAGCTCGGCTTGCGACGCTGCCGATCCAGCGGGCAGCATACCGGAGCGGCGAACTTGAGCGCCCGCGCCAGTGTTCCATCTGCGGCTTCAAGAAGGAGCCGGGTGATACATCACGCCGCTATCTGATGCTCCACCAAGAGCGATATGACCGGCCGCTGGAAGGCTACGGCTGCTGCCGCGACTGCCACTGGGCATTGCACGCTCGTTTTGATCAGCCGAGCCGCTGGAAAAGGCTGTTGGCGCGAACGGGGCACACAGGGTGGGCGGCTCACCTCTCGCTGGACCCTGCCTCGCAGTTCCGGCCTTTCGATGAGACATATTCTGCGGGGCTCCCACCACCTTAGTCAGTCGAGAAGGGAGCCCGCTTCGGTGCCCAGCGCGAGTGCGATCTTCTCCACGACCCGCACTGTCGGGTTTCTAGTGCCTCGCTCTAGATCGGATATGTAGGTTCGATGGAGCCCCACGTGGTCGGCGAACGCCTCTTGTGACAATCCAGTTCGCTCCCGGAGTGCACGGATATTCCTCCCAAGGCGGCGACAGACGTCCACCCTTTGAGATCAAGCCGTTGCTGACTATCAGTCTACAGACGATGAGAGTAGTTTGGGGGCGACGCGATGGACGACGAAGCAGGGGCACCGGCCGCAGAAGGCGATCAGACGAAAGCTATATTCGGGCAGAGCCTACTCGGCTGCCTCATTATCATCGTTGCGATTGGGCTGCTCTCTCTGCTGGTCGCAGGCTGTCAGAAGTTGATTGGCACGCTTGAACCAGACCCACCCACTGCCGAGGAACGAGCGGTTGCTCAGGCCGAGGCTGTGCTTGCCAAGGAGAAAGCTGCGGCTTCTTCCTCGTCCATCAGCAAAGTAGATGCCTTCATGCGCTGCTCAGAAGCCTTCAAGGCAGCGGTTGCCGACCCGAGGTCCGTAGCCTTCGATCCTCTCGACACTACGTTCACAACGGACGGAAATCGCGCTCGCTTCACTGTAGGCGTGACTGCAAAGAACCGGCTTGGGCTGGAGGTGAACAGGACCGCCGCCTGCGTATTTGAGGATGGGCAACTTACCTCCGTGGAAGCGTTACCGTAAAATCAGCGGCCCAGACTGCAACTGTGGCTATCGGGTCAGTGAGCCCCACGCTTTGGCGGGTCCGCCGAACGGGCGAGATATTTCATCGCGGTGGTTCGCGGAGAGCACTTGATTAAGGCCCTACCATGATGCCTTGATTGGCTCATCGGGGGGGGGAAGTCATGGCAGTCAGTCACATTACCAAGAAATCAGTTCTAGCCGCCATTGCCGAACACGACCGGAAAGGCGAGACAGCCTTTTTGAAGGAATATGGTTTTGATCTCTCCCGCGACTATTGGCTGATCCACAATGGTCGGTCGTATGTCTCGAAGGCCATTGCAAATGTGGCGCAAGCGATTGGTATGGGTCGTCCGTTCACCCGCGACATGATGCTAAGCGGCGGCGTGGCTTGGTCGGTCCGTGGCCTGCAAAAAGCCGGGTTCCAAGTTCACAAGGGCGCGCGCCCAACCTTTGGGGGTGCGAACAGCGCGAACGAACGCGGGCCAAAATGGACACGAGAAGAACTAATCCTGGCGTTAGAACTCTACATGCGAAATCGTCGGTCGCCGCCCGGTAAGGGGAGCGCCGAAGTCGCCGAACTTTCGCAAGTGCTGAACTTGCTGGCGCTCGCAACAGGAGTTGCCAGGACGGCCAAATACCGCAACCGGAACGGCGTCTACCTGAAGATGATGAACTTCCGACGTTTTGATCCGCAATACACATCGAGTGGCAGGACCGGCATGGCGCGTGGTGGCAAACTAGAGGAGCCGATCTGGACTGAGTTTGCGAACCGGCTTCCCGAACTTCGTCGCGCTGCCGCGTTGATCCGGGGTTCGGTGCAAAATCGCGATTTGGTGGATGAGATCGCAGCCATCGGCGACGGGGATGATGAAGGCGCGGTGGAGGGCGGCTTCACTCACCGCCTTCACCGTGTCTACGAGCGCGACAGAAAAGTGATCGAAAAGAAGAAGCGTCAGGTGCGCCACACCACCGGCGCGCTCCGATGCGAGGTTTGTGAGTTGGACTTCCGAGAGCGGTATGGTGCACACGGCGATGGTTACATCGAGGTGCATCACAAGCGGCCGGTATTCCAGATGCGGCCGGGCGAGCGAACGAAACCAGAAGACCTCGCGCTTCTTTGCGCAAACTGCCACCGAATGGTTCATCGCACTCGCGAACCGCTCCCGGTCGACCGCCTGATTAAGATGCTCACGCCCTCACTATCGACGTGAGAACGCCAAACGAACTATACAACGGCATGGGCACGAGTGCAGCATGGACGCCAGAACGGCGTGCCAAACAGTCCGAAGTCATTCGTCGGGTTAAGCCCTGGACGAAGTCGACGGGGCCGACCTCTGAGGCCGGGAAGGCCCGGTCATCGCAAAACGCATATAAGGGGGGATGGCGAGCCTTCGAGCGGGCTAGTGCTCGGCGGGCTCGTGCTGTGGCGCGGGTTCTGCAAATCCAAGCGCACCTCCTCGGTCACGATCCATTGTCTGATAACGAGCCAACATGGCGGCAAAGGGCGCGCACCTTGGCTGCTGTTGAGCGGGATTTTTTCCGGCTCGGCGAGGCGCAGGGGCTCGTTGAAGAACTCATGCAAGAGTTTCTAGATGAGCACTGACGTTGGGCGCTGAGGATGGGGTCGCCTGTGCTCTATAGAGGGAAGATAACGCTGCGCACATCAGAACAGCACTGAGGAAGGAATGACGCGTTCACCCATCGTCCGACCACGGCAACGTGGGAGGATACCCGGCCTGCCCGGCTTCGACCGCAACCTCCGGCCGCTAGATCATGAGTGGCGCTTTGATCAAATCAGACTGCGCCTCGGCGGATCATGGCAGACACGGCACTCGTCTAGTGATCTGTGGGAAAGCCTGCCCGGCAATCCTGATTTGATGGCGTGGTTTACCAACCCCGCGATCTCGCAGGGGCGGTTCTCTTGGGGAACAAGTCGACAGGCTCCAATGACCCTTTCCAGGGTCACGATAGATGCAGGGGGCCTAAACCATAATATCGGATCGCTTAGGGTCGAAGTGATCTGCAACCCCACGAGGAGCCTCTCGCACCTTCTAGCCCGCTTTGGTGAGCAGAGCACACCCGAGGCTCTCGCTGATCTTCCGGCCGTGGATTTTTTCGCGTCTGCGGGTCCGGGCAGCGTGCCTCTCGGTCTCGACGGGAGCGATAACTGGATCAGCAGGCCGGGCGAGGCACAAGCGGCGTTTGGCAATCCCGACCTGTTCGGCGTCTTCATGCCGATATTTTTTGGCAAACTCCGCCACCTCCTCCAGCAAAGTCTCTCTCCTTCATTGGAGGCCGACTGGCGTTCAGAAGGAGGCTCAGACGTGATGCTGGGCTCCAGCGAAGTCCGGCTGCACTGGAGCAGTGTTTCGCTGACGCGCTGCGAAGTCTATTTCGAGCGGTATCATAACAATGCTCTTGAGGCAGTCCGACGAGCGAGCATGTCCATCTTGGATAACGATGTGCAGAGCACAGTTACCCAATATGGTCGGAGTAGCGTTGATCGAAGCGGTGGAGCGCTCTCAATCCGGCTCTCGCTGAGCAAGTCTCGAACTCTCGTGATCTACGCGAAAGAGCGCCGCCGCCTGCGCTTTGAGGTTCAAAGAACGGGCAAGGCCGGGGTAGCGAGGTCGAGGGCTCCAGAGACGTTCGAGAACCTTTTTCGTCTCTTGAGAGCCGACAAGCGTCATTCCCATGAGCAGGTCCCGTGGGGGACGATTGGATTGCAGTTTGACGAGCCTGATGCGCCGACGTTGGCGGACCTAGTCGCAATCTTCCGGAAGGTGTTCCGCGCTGCTGCATCCGACGCTGACGCAGCGAGCGAAACTATAGCAACGCTCCTGATCGACGGCGGGATAATGGTAGACGAGACCAACAATGGGTCAATCATCGGCGCACTCGAAAGGGAGGGGCTTGTAGCGCGTGTAAGGCTTAGAAGCCGGGCTCCGAAAAGAAGCGCCCCGAGATTTGCACTCACAGAGCCATACGCCTCTTTGCAGCGTCGCCTCCGGGAGTTGCTCCCCGTTGTAGCGGGCGGCATTTCGGAGCCCTAAGACGCTTGGGTGCGAGATGATGGCCCTTACCCCCCTCAACATATCAAGACCTCCTGATGTCGCTCTATAATCGGCGTTGGCGCTACAAAACCTGATACAAACCTGTTTCGATTGAGCAGTTAAGTATCTGATATTTTTGCCTGTCGATTGGGAGGGTTAGTTTCCCTCCCTCTCCGCCACGCACTTGTCAGGTTCTGCGCGACGAAGCGGGTGGGCGCCGGGCCGCTCAATCCGAAGGCGTTCCGGCTGATGAAGATGACGTAGTCATAGTTGGGGGCGGTCCAGTCGGTCCCCCCCTTTCGTTGTCAGAGTGCCGCCTCGCCATTAGAGCGGCTTGAGCTTTCTCTTGGCTTGCCCCAAGCTAACTGCACAGGGGGCATGCCATGATATTCTCATTGGAAATTGCACTTGGAGTCGCTAGCGGCCTAGTGCTCGCCTACATCCTCATCACGCGCGGGAACGCAATCGCGTCGGGGATTAAGCAACTGGTCGAGGTTGTGCTGTCCATCGCGGGCGTCGCGGTGATGGTGTGGGGCGTCTATGCCCTCGGCAGCGCGGGTTTCACCGACAATGGGTTTGTTGGCATCCTTGTCCGCTGGGTCGGGGGGATGTTCTTGGCAATCATTGGCCTTGGCATCTTCTTCTTCGGCGGATTGGGCCTCTCCGATCTTTTCTATAGGGTGACGGGGATCGAGAAACGACCGGCGAAGAACCCTAATCGGGACGACCGCGACATCGCTTGGGGTTTTCTGAATGTCGCCATCCTCTTCGGCGTGTCTTTCACATTTCAGGCGCTTGGCCTCACCGGATGGATGGACGCCATCGATTCCTATGGACGGGCCCATGGAATGCAAGACGGCCTCACCGTTGGCGTGTTCGCGCTATTCCTGCTTTGGCCGTGGTTGATTGTTCTCGCGCTCATGAAGCTATTCCCGGATAAATATGGGCATGACCAAAAAAAGGTCGAACCGGCAGCGCCGAAGCGCCCATTGCATGACGAACGGGGGGAGATAACATGCCGCAAAAGTGGAACTTAGTTCGCGCTGCCGCCTATGGGGCGTTCTTCGGACTGCTCGTCGGCGTATGGCACAACCTGACCGACAATGCGGCATATTCGTCGGCCGACAACATTGAGATGACGGGTGGCTCCGTGATCGGTGGGGCGCTCCTCTTTTTTGTTGTCGCTGCGGGCCGCAATGCGCTCGTCCGAGCGCGTTAGGAGGACGGCCAGATGGAAGCCCAACAAGCGACCGGAGCGGGGCTGCTTAAAACACTGGCAGCCTGTTTGTTGGCGCCAATCGCGCTGATTGTCGTCGCGATGCTATGGGGCGGCGTCAACGCGATCCTAATGAACATCTTCACGGTCATCCGGCCCGGCATCATCGGCTTCTTTTCAGTCCTGATTGGGACAGTGGCCGGCATGTTCGCCGCCCGCATTGCATGCGACAAGTGGCTGAGCGGCTACCACCCGCAGGTTGTATTCGTAGTTTTGGCGCTGCTGGGCTTTGGCGGATTGCTCTTTGAGCTATTTTTCGTCCCGTTCGATGGGGCGAAGATCAACAGCTACGTCCAACTCGGGCTCATTGCCCTGTTCTCCTATCATCTGTTCTGGCGATATGAGCCTATCGATGGTTAAGGCCTGCTCGCGTGCCTGGCGCAGCACAAACTGAACGAGATCGGCCCAGCTTAGGTTGTCGCGCAGGTCGGGATCGTCGCCCAGCACGTCGCGCCACCGCTCTCGCACATCGGCCGCAACAGCTTCGGCGTCGCTCTATAGTTGTGGTGTGTCAATCAGGTAGCGATTTTCAGGGAAGACCGGGAACCGGTCGCTGCATCCGTTTGAATCGCACTTTTTCTGCGGTTTTCGACAACTTTTGCCGGCCTCCCTCTCCGCCATGATTTATGCCGGCTACGGAGTGGCTCGCGTCCTATTTTGCCGCACAGGAAAATGTTCGCCCGACCGGGTCCAATCGGCCGAGCGAACGTCAGTGTCGCTGATTTGATATTGCCGCGTTCAGGCGAGGGTCGGCACGCTCTGACCTGTCGTCCGACGCCGGAGCATGGCCCCGATCACGCCGAAGCCCAGGATCATCGTCGCCCAGGTCGCCGGCTCCGGGACCACTGCCAGGAACGTCGCCGAGAGCGTCGGGCCGATCCGGTAGCTCGCCAGATTGCTCGGCACGGTGGCGCCGATGACTTTGAGGAAATAATCACCTGCCGAAAGCGTGTCGGCCAGCGCCGCTCCGGGCGCCAAGGGCGAGGTGTCGAGCGCGCCGCCCGTTGGCGTACAGGTGGTCGCGCTGCAGGCCCCCTTGAACAGGCTGTACTGGACGGGCGCGTTCACCGCCGGGTGCCCCTTGGGCGTGTAGGTCAGCAGCATGGACGATTGCAGCTCGACCGCGCTCCCCAGGCGGAACGAGAAATAGACCGTGCTGCCGGGCTTAAAGTTGGAGATGGCGGAGACCTGCGCCGGTGCCGTGTTATAGAAGGTATCCGGGGCCAGCGTCCCCACATGAACGACGACGGCCGCTTCGCCGGCCGCGGCGCCGAAGGCCAGCGCCAGCCCGGCCGCAGCGATTTTCAAACCGTTTCCCACGATAACCCCCTTTGCAATCAACACCCCGTTTCGCCCGGCGATCCCGGCTTCTTCGGGTCCGACCGGGATAGCTGGCGCGGGGCAGGCAGACTATTTGCGGTTCGGTAGGTGTCGCGCCCTATCGTTCGATAGGGTCGCCAACGGGTGGGAATGCGGCAAAGCTGATGGTCGGGGATAGGGGGATGACGACAAGGGGGCAGATGAGCACCAGGCTGATCTCGACCAGCGGCACGCGTGCCGTCGCGACGGCGCGCGCGGTGCTGGCCGCATTTCTCTGCGCGTCGAGCTTGGCCAACAACAGTCCGCTCGGCGTGCTCGACGCGTCCGACCTGATCCTGCTCCCCTACACCTGCTACGCGATCCTGCTTGTCCTTGCGTTCCGCTATCGCGCGCTGGTTTTTCTGGTTCAGCCCAGGGCGGTCCTTCTGACCGCGATCGACCTGATCGTCTTCACAGCGCTGCTCTACATGACCGGCGGCGCCGACAGTCCTTTCTTCAGTCCCTTCATCTTCCTGGTGCTCGCGGCGGGCCTGCAATGGGGATCCCGCGGGGCGCTGTACATGGGGCTGCTGGTCTCGGGATTGTTCATGCCGTCGGGCGTGATCGCGTTCGCCGGTTCATCCAGCGCCGACACCGGATCGCACTTCATCCTGAGGGCGGGTTATTTGCCGGTCATGGCCTTCCTGCTCTGGACGTTCGCGCGTCACGTCGAACGGATATTCGAGGAGCTGTCCCGGCTTTCCGTCCCGATCGGCGATTTCGCGGACAGCCCGGAGCCGCCGCTGGAGGCCGCTCTGGACCAGGCGCTCGGTGTGTTCGCGGCCCGGCGCGGAGTCCTGCTGTGGCTCGACGGAGAAGAGCCGCACGGCACGCTGCTGATCGCATCGGGCGATGCTGCCAGGGCGCGGCACACGCTTTCCGACCTGCCGCCCGGCCTGTTCGAGCCCGAAACGGCAGCGTCGGCCTATCTGTGCGACAGGGACGGCCGGACGATCGCGCGTGCGGGCTCGACCATCACGGCCGTGACCCCGCCCCCTTTCCTTCCCGTGCTGAACGGCTGCGCCGATTATTCCCACGCCTTGCTGCTGCGCACCGAGCAGCAGGACAGCGTCGCGTGGCTCGCGATCCTCGACCACACCGATCCGGCCAACGAGAATCTGGCGATCGGAACGATGGTGGCGGCCCAGCTGTCGATGTTCATCGAGCGCTGGCGATCGCACCAGACCCGGCGGGAGATCGTCGCCAGCGAAGAACGGCTGCGCCTTGCGCGCGATCTTCACGACGGCGTGCTGCAGTTCATGGCGGGCGCCGGGCTGCAGCTCGATTCGATCGCGCGGCGCGGCGGGCTGGCGCCGGAGGATCGTGAGCGCCTGCGTCTGCTGAAGGGATCGCTGAGCGAAGAGCAGCGCGAGCTTCGCGCGCTGATCACCAACCTTCGGCCATCGCACGGCGCTGCCCGCCCTGCGCCGCTGCGCGACGAGCTTGGCGCGCTCGCCGAGCGCCTGGCGCGCTCGTGGGAGATCGGCATCGACGTAGACGTCCAGCCGCAGACGCTTCAGGTCGATCAGAGCATGGCATTCGACCTGAGCCGCATCGTTCGCGAGGCGGTGGCGAATGCCGTCCGCCACGGCAAAGCGACCGCCGTTTGCGTGCAGGCGCGAGCGGAGGACGATGCCTTGCTGGTTTCGATCGAGGACAACGGCCAGGGTTTTCCGGCCCCCATCTGCTGGACGGATGAAGACATGGACACAAACGGCTCGGGGCCGCGCTCGCTCCGCGAACGAGCGGCATCCCTGTCGGGCCGGCTCCGGATCGAGAGCGGCCGCGACGGAACCAAGGTGCTGGTGACGCTGCCTGCGGGAGTCCGCCGATGAGCGCCCGCGTGATCATTGCCGACGATCATCCGCTGATCCTCGACGGCGTCGCGGCCATCTTCGACGGCACCGACCTGTCGGTCGTCGGACGCTTTGCCGATGGAGCGGCGGCGCGCGACGCGATCCTGCACCACCGGCCCGAGGGCGCCGTACTGGACATCAACATGCCGGGCGTAACCGGGCTGGACCTGCTGCGCGAGGCGCGGCGCGAGGGCTGGCCGACGCGGATCGTGCTGCTGACCGCGTCTCTCGATCCCGCCCCGCTGGTCGAGGCGGTCAACCTGAACGTGGACGGACTGGTGCTCAAGCACGCGGCAAGCGAAGTCCTGCTGCTGTGCCTGCGCTCGGCATTGGCGGGCGTGCCGTGGATCGACAAGGAAGCGATGAAGCTCGTCGTCGAGGCGATGTCGCGCGCCCAGCAATCGGGTCCCGACCTGACGCCGCGCGAGCGTCAGGTCGCCGAGCTCGTCAAGCTGGGCCTGCGCAACAAGGAAATCGCCGGTGAGCTCCGCATCACCGAAGGCACGGTGAAGATGTATCTCCACACGCTGTACGAGAAGCTGGGCATCGGCTCGCGGACCGAGCTGGCGATGTTCGTTCGCGATCGGACCTGACGTCAGCTCGACCGGCTGGGATCGGTCAGCGGGTCCGCCAGTTCCGGGTCGATCGTGCCGCGGCTGATCGCGGGCGCGCGGGTCTGCCGCTCGATGCGGCGGTGGACGACGGGCGGGCTGCCACCACGATGCAGCGCAAGGATCTCGCGGCCGTTTTCGGTATCCGCATGCGTGCGCCGTTGGTTGTGGCGGACATAATCGAGCCAGGTTGCGACATGGTAGCGCTCGATCCAGAGCTCCGGCTCCATCAGATCGCGGAGCAAAGTCCAGTGGCGCGCGCCGTCGCGCCGGCGGATGCGCTTGCGCTCGTCCATCACTGCCAGGAAGCGCGGCAGGTCCTCGGCGGCGATCCGGTATTCGATCGTCGTCACGATCGGGCCGCTCCTCTGCTCGATCGGCACGTTGATCACCGGCACTGTCCAGTCGCGCAGATCGAGGTCGATATCGGCAAGGCCCGGCAAAGCGAAGAAGAAACCGAGCACCAAGCTCACCAGCTGGAGCGCGGCTGCCGCCAGCAGGGCGGTCGCGACGCCGTCCACATCCGCGACGATGCCGAACAGCCAGCTGCCCGCCGCCATGCCGCCGAAGGCCGCCATCTGGTATAGCGCGAGCGCGCGGGCGACGACCCAGCGCGGCGTCGACAGCTGGACCGACACGTTGAACGTCGACAGCGCCAGCACCCAGCCGCCGCCGGCGAGCAGCAGGCCGATGATCGTCACCGGCAAGGCACGGCTGGTCGCGGCGATGGCGGCTCCGGCCGACAGCACCAGCACGGCACCGCGCACCACGCCTTCGGGCGAAAGGCGGTTCCGCAGGCGCGTGCTGCCAAGTGCTCCCGCGATCGCGCCGAGCCCGAAACCGCCGAGCAGCAGGCCGTAGGTCAGCGGCCCGCCGCTCACCAGGTCGCGCGCGACCAGCGGCATCATCGCCGGCACCGCGCTTGCCGCAAGACCGAACACCAGCGCCCGCATCAGGACCAGGCGCAGCCCCGGCGACATGGCGACATAGCGAACGCCCGCCAGCATGGCCGTGCCGATCCGCTCAGGCGGCAGCTGCGTCTGGGGCCTATGCGGCTTCCACCGCGCCAGCACCGCGATCAATCCGAGATAGCTGATCGCGTTGGCCAGGAAGGCCGTGGCCGCGCCGGCGACTGCCACGATCGCACCGCCGATTGCCGGGCCGACGCTGCGCGCGATGTTGAACCCCATGCTGTTCATCGCGACCGCGCCGGGCAGCGCGGCGCGCGGGACCATATCGCCGACCGAGGCCTGCCAAGCGGGGCCGTTCAGCGCGGTCCCACAGCCGATCAGGAAAGTGAAACCGAGCAGCAGCCACGGCGTCAGCCACCCCGCCCAGGCGAACACCGACAGCACGGCCGAGACCAGCAGCATGAAGATCTGCGCGGTCAGCATCACCCGCCGCCGGTCGCGATTGTCCGCAATCGCGCCGGCAAGCAGCGACAGCAGCATGATCGGCAGCGTCGTCGAGGCCTGCACCAGCGCGATCAGCTGCGGCGAGGCGCCGAGGGAAATCATCAGCCACGACGCGCCGACCGACTGGATCAGTCCGCCGAAATTCGAAACGATGCTCGAAATCCAGACAGCCCGAAAAATCGGGACCGACAGGGGCGACATCGTCGCCGGGGGCCGGGGCTGTGATTGATCGGCCATCAGCTTTGCAATGGCCGTTCCAGAGGCAATTGCCAATCCGCCTTCAGGGGCAGAAGAGCCGGGCGCGTCAGCCGGCGAGCTTGGCGGTCAGCCGCTCCTTGAGCTGGCGCTGGATCACAGATCCGGCCAGGTGCGCGTCGACCGAATCGCGCTGTTCTTTCTTCAATTGAGTGCGAATGTCGCTCACGGTCCTGCACGATCCGGTTTCGGCCAGGATGAAAGCTCTCTCGAGGGTAGTCTGTCCGTCCAAAGCAACGCTCCTTTCATGAGCGTAACGCATGAGGAACGATTTCTGTCCATCGGCGCCGTAATTTGTGGCGCTAGCCTTCGACTTTTGCCGGGTGCGGCGCAGCCGCGATGCGCTCGGCGCGCAGTCGGTCCGTCAGCTCAATCCGCGCGGCCATTTCGTTCCAGGCGGCGGCCGAGCGCAGACAGCGGTCGCGAACATTGTCGAGGGTCGCGGCCTCTGCCGCTTCTTCCGCGGCCAATGCCTGGGCGCGATATTGACTGGCCTGGCTTGTCATCCCTCGTCTCCCGACAACAATGGTAAAGGACGGGCGCGGCAGAGCCGGCCCGTCCTTCGGCAATCAAGCGCTCTGGAGGTTGACGGCGCTGGTCTTGCCGCGCCGATCGGTCTCCAGCTCGTAGGAAACGCGCTGGTCGCGATCGAGGGTGCGCATGCCCGCCCGCTCGACGGCCGAAATGTGAACGAACGCGTCCGCGCTGCCGTCCTCGGGCTGGATGAAACCATAGCCCTTGTCCGCATTGAAGAATTTGACGGTGCCGGTGATCATGAGAGAGACTTCCTTACTCGGGGTGTGCCGACTGTCGGCACGCCCGTGCATCAGCTGCAGGGAGAGAAGGAAGAAGGAGCCGCAAAGCGCCAAAGACCGTCAGTTTGCGACTGGAGCGGCAGACATATGAACCCTCCACGCCAGAAAACAAGAGCGGGCGCGCGTCTGGTCGATTCTATGTCGGATTGCCGACAGACTCCGCGTTTTAAATGCGCTATATTTCAATGCTCAAGACGTTCCGGGGGGTATGTCGTTGGCCGGTTACAGACTCTTCTGCCTCGATGAAGGCGGCCACATCAGCGATCGGCGCGATTTCGACGCCGATGACGACGATGCGGCAATCGCGTTTGCCCGCGCGACTTATGCCCACAGCAATTGCGAACTCTGGGAATTGGGACGCAGGGTGGCGCTGATCGCGCCGCTCAAGAACGCGAGCTGAGCCAGCCCGCGATATCGCTCTTTTCAGGCGAAGCGGTCTGGCGCACTGAGCTTTCCGAAAGCTTGGAGCGGGGACAGGGCGATGCGTGACGGGGTGATCGAAGTAGCGCCGGGCCGCTATCGTGAGACGTTCGGCCGCTATTACGAGGATTTCACCGTCGGCGACGTCTACGAGCATCGCCCCGGCCGCACGATCACCGACGCCGACAATGTGTGGTTCACGCTGCTGACGATGAACACGCACCCGACCCATTTCGATTACGAATACGCGAAGAAGACGGAGTTCGGCCGTCCGCTCGTCTGCTCGCCCTTCACCGTCGCGCTGATGGTCGGCATGTCGGTGTCGGACGTCAGCCAGAAGGCGGTCGCGAACCTCGGCTGGACCGACATCCGCCTGACCCACCCGCTGTTCCCCGGTGACACGCTCTATGCTGAAAGCGAAGTGCTGGAAAAGCGCGAGAGCAAGTCGCGGCCGGAGCAAGGCGTGGTCACCGTCCGCACGACAGGCAAGAACCAGCATGGCGAAATCGTATGCACATTCACCCGCACGGTGCTGGTCTGGAAACGCGGCTTCGGCCCGGCGGACGATTGATGGGGGAGCGGTACTATTACGGCCCTCTCCCTCCAGGGGAGAGGGCAGGCTCGCGCAGCGAGCCGGGAGAGGGGCCGACCAGACGCGGCAAGACGCCGGAACTTTTGCTCGAACACGCCCGTCAGATGCGGAGAGAACCCACGCCGCAGGAAGAAGCGCTATGGGAAAAGCTTCGAGCCAAGCGACTTGATGGGTGGAAGTTCCGTCACCAGTCGCCTTTGGGACGGTTTGTCCCGGACTTCTGCTGCCCCGCAGCTAAACTGATTATCGAGCTGGACGGCGGCCAGCACGGCGCACAACAGGAATATGACGCAGCTCGAACCTCGTTCCTCGAACGCGAAGGTTATCGCGTCCTCCGCTTCTGGAACAATGATGTCGATGAGAATCTTGAAGGGGTCCTTCGACTGATTCAGGAGGCGCTCTCGGCCCCTCTCCCGGCCCGCAGGGCGGGCCTGCCCTCTCCCCTGGAGGGAGAGGGCTGATGAACGGCAAGCTCGCCTCCCTCCGCGTCGTCGACCTCACCCTGTTCCTGCCCGGCCCGATGATGACGCAGATGATGGCGGATCAGGGCGCCGACGTGCTGAAGATCGAGCCGCCGGGCGGCGATCCGGCGCGAACGATGGGGCCGTTCGAGGCCGGCCAGTCGGTCTGGTTCCGCAACCTCAACCGCGGCAAGACATGCCTGACGCTCGATCTCAAGACCGACGAGGGCAAGGCGCGGTTGTGGGAGGAGATCGAGCGCGCCGACGTCTTCGTCGAAAGCTTCCGCCCCGGCGTGATCGGGCGATTGGGCTTCGGCTATCAGGCCGTCGCCGCGCGCAATCCGCGGATCGTCTATTGCTCGATTTCCGCGTTCGGTCAGCACGGCCCCCTCGTCCAGCATCCGGCGCACGACCTGGCCGTGCAGGCGCAGGCCGGCTTCCTTTCGGTCAACAATGCGCCGGGCGGGGATCCGGTCGTGCCGGGCGTCGCCTCGGCGGACATGGCGGCCGGACTGACGGCGCTCTCGGGCGTGCTGATGGCGCTGATCGGGCGCGAGCGGACCGGGCGCGGCGACTATCTCGACATCGCGATGTTCGACAGCCTGCTGCCCTGGTGCGCGCACACGGCCGGCAGCGCGATCGCGGGCGGCGAGAGTCCCCGCTCTGACAATCAGCGATCTCTAGGCGCGGCCGCCTTCTATCAGGTCTATCGCACCGCCGACGGGCGCCACATCGTGCTTGGCGGGCGCGAGGAAAAATTCGTCGCGACCCTGCTCGCCGCGCTCGATCGCCGCGACCTGATCCCGCTCGGCTCGGCGGAGGCCGGCGCGCCTCAGGCGCCGCTGACCGCCTTCCTGCGCGACACCTTCGCCGGCCGCACGCGCGCCGAATGGATCGACTGGTTCGCGGACAAGGACGTCGCCTTCGCCCCCGTGCTCGATTTCCGCGAAGCGCTCGACCCGCCCCATGTCGCCGAACGCGGCCTCTGGATCGAGCAGGACGGCGCGCACCACATCGCCCCCGCGATCCGCTTCGCAGGAGAGGCAGGATGACGAGCTATCAAGGCGGATGCCATTGCGGCGCGATCCGGGCCGAATTCACGTCCGCCAAGACACCGGCCGAACTCGGCGCCCGAACGTGCCAGTGCAGCTTCTGCCGGGCGCATGGCGCGTCCTGGACATCCGATCCGGCTGGGTCGCTCGAGGTGCGGATCGCCGGGCCGGTGAACCGTTACCGCTTCGGCACCGGCACGGCGGATTTCCTGGTCTGCGGCAGGTGCGGGGTGGTCCCGGCCGTGGTGGCGGAGATGGGGAGCGGCTTGCACGGCGTCGTGCGCGTCGACTGCCTGGCAGACCGCGATGCCTTTCTCGCGGCCGCCGCCCCGTCCGACTATGACGGCGAAGCGCTCGACGCCCGGCTGGAACGACGCGCCGGGCGGTGGACGCCGGCTTTCGTCAGGGGGTGAGGATCGTCGACCCGCTGGTCTTGCGTGCCTCCAAATCGCGGTGCGCCTGTGCGGCCTGCTCCAGCGGGTAGCGCTGGCCGATCGTGATCGCGACCTTGCCCGATCGGATCATGTCCCACAGCCGCGCGACGCCGGCGCGCCGTTCCTCGGCCCCCACATAATAGTCGAACAGCGTCGGCCGGGTGACGAACAGCGACCCCTTCTGCGCCAGCACGCCCAGATTGACGCCGCTGACCGGCCCGCCCGCATTACCATAGCTGACCAGCAGCCCGCGACGGGCCGTGCTGCCGAGCGACGCGTCCCAGGTGGCCATGCCGACGCCGTCGAAGGTGACGCGCACGCCCGCGCCGCCGGTCAGCTCGCGGACCCGCGATGCGGTGTCCTCGCGCGTGTAGAGGATGATCTCGTCCGCACCGGCCTCGCGCGCCATGGCGGCCTTTTCGTCGGTGGAGACGGTGCCGATCACGCGTGCGCCGACCGCCTTCAGCCACTGGACCAGGATCGAGCCGACGCCGCCCGCCGCGGCATGGACCAGCACCGGCCAGCCCGCCTCCACCCTGGCGCAGCGCTCCACCAGGAACTCGGCCGTGCAGCCTTTGAGCAGCGACGCGGCCGCCACCTCGTCGCTGATATCGTCGGGAATCGGCAGCAGGCTGGACGCAGGCAGGTTCCTCTCGGTCGCATAGGCGCCGCGCTGCGGACCATAGGTTCCGACCCGATCGCCCGGTTTCCACTCGGTCACGCCCTCGCCCACCGCCTCCACCACGCCCGCGGCCTCAAGTCCCAGCGCGGCCGGCATCTCGACCGGATAGACGCCGCCCCGGTGATAGGTGTCGATATAGTTCAGGCCCACGGCGGTGTTGCGCATCCGCACCTCGCCGGGCCTGGGTGGCGGCAGGTCGACATCGGCCCATTCGATCACCTCGGGACCGCCGGTCCGCTCGATTCGTGCTACCCGTGCCATAATCACCTCATCCGATCGGCATGCCCGGCGGAACCTTGGGAAGGCGATGCTGATCCGCAAGGGCTGCGGTCAGCGCGTCGCGGTCGAGCAGCAGCCGGCCGAGGCCGCGGCTCCAATCCGCCTGAACGCCGGTGCCGCCGGTTTTCGCAAGGCCGGTGCCGAGCCGGTTCAATCGTTCCGACAGGGCGAGCGCGATCGTCGGGGACAAAGCGCCGTCGCGCTGCGTGCGGGCGAGGGCCAGCACGACCGTCGTCGCGATACGGCGCTGAACCGCCGCACCGGCCTCGTCACGTGGGAAGGCGAAGCTGCGGTCGATCAATTTGTCGATCACTTCGTGCGCGGACGGGACGGCCGGATCGGCCTGGTTCTGGATCTCCAGCCGGTTCAGCCGCGTCGGGGCCAGCAGGTCGATCAGCGTCATGGCCGCCCCGGTCTCGGTCGCCGCGAGCGGATCGAACACGGGCCCGCCGGCGGTCGGCATGACCTCGATATCCGTCTGGCGATCGGACTCGCCGGACCAGCCGGTCGACAGGTTCGGCAGCAGCTGAGGGGGAACGGTCAGCACCGCGGGCGAAAGCGTGTCGAGCAGCGCATCGAGCGCGCGGCGCTGATCCTCCGCCGAGACGGGCCGCGACTCGCCATGCCCGTCGCCGGTCACGGCATAGGTGAAATCGACGCCGCCCAGCATCTTCGCCGTTGCTTCCACCTGATAGCGATGGAGCAGCCAGATCGGCACGAACGCGCGGCGAAGCTGCGACTGCGGATCGCCGGGCTTCAGCGCCGCCGGCCCGAACCGCGCGACCGCAGCCTGGCGCACCTCCATCACGCGCCGAAGCTCGACGACAGGATCGGCCCCGTCGTCCCACAGGCTGCCGAGCGGCTGCGCCGCGTCGGCCGCGCGCGCGTCCTGGTCGGGCACATAGCGCAGGCCCTCCGCAAGCCCCGCCGCCATGATCGGCTGCGCGTCCGCATCGGTGCGCGCGCCATAAAGCCAGTCGACCGCGAATTTGTCCCAGCGGCCGACCCCTGCGCCATAGGCATCGGTCAGGTCGATCTTGCCGTCGGTCAGCTTCACGCGCGGCCCGGGATAGTCCATTACCGAATAGCGTCCGGCAATCGAGGCGGCGAAGTTATGCGCCAGGCCGATCGCATGGCCGACTTCGTGCGCACCAAGCTGGCGAATGCGCCCCAGCGCGGCGGTGATCGGGTCGTTCGGGTCGCCGGTCCCGGTCAGCCCCGCGCCGACCAGAGCCTGGAAGATCATCATGTCCTGCCGCACGCGCAGCGAGCCAAGCAGCACCTGGCCCTTGATGATCTCGCCGGTGCGCGGATCGGTGATCGGCTGGCCATAGGACCAGCCGCGGGTCGCGCGGTTGACCCAGTTGACGACGTTGTAGCGGATATCGAGCGGGTCGGCGTCGGCCGGCAGCACCGCGACCTTGAACGCATCGACGAAGCCGGCCGCGTCGAACGCGTCCCGCCACCATGACACGCCTTCGACCAGCGCGGTGCGGATCGGCTCGGGCGCGGCCGAGTCGATGTAGAAGACGATCGGCTTCTTGACCGGCGAGCGCGCGGCGTTCGGGTCGGTCTTTTCCAGCCGGAAGCGGTTCGCCAGCTCGTACACCAGAGGCGAGCCCAGCGGCGCGTTGAAATCGACCACCTGCGTGCCGAAGCTGCCCGCGCGCGGATCGAAGCGGCGCGGCACATAGCCGGGCTCCGGCAGCGCGATCAACGAATGGCGGATGATGAAGCTGACATTGCCGGTCGCGGGCGCGATATTGTCGACCTCCGGCCCGGGCTTTGCCGTGGCGAAGGTCAGCCGTGCCTCAAGCTCGACGTTGCGCGGGAAATCGCGCGTCGCGTTCGGATCGGCGACGCTCAGCTCGGGCACCAGCTTGTAATCGGCTCCGCCCTGCTCCTTCAGCGCCCGCGCGATGCCAAGGTCATCGCGGGCAAGGAAGGAGCTCAGGTCCACCAGAAAGCTGCCGTCCGGCTGCTCGGCGGCGACATCGCCCATCCAGATCGTCGACGTGGCGAACGACCGCCGCACACCCGCCTGCTCCTGTGGCGAGGCGCCGACCGCGCGAAACCGGGGATTCTCGATCTCCGCCAGCACCTTCTTGCCGACACGCCGGAACACCAGCAGTCGCGACCCCGAGTTCAGCGCGTAATCCAGCCCGAGCGCCGGCGAGCCGAGCCCGGTCTCCAGCGATGCGGTATAGATGTACCGCCCCGACACCCCGTCTGCGTCGGGCGCCGGCAGGGTTGCTATGATCCGCCCGGCCTTGCGGTCGACATGCAGCGGAATGAGGCCGGTCTGCGCCGTCGTCCCTTCCAGCACCTTGGCCGGTGGATCGCTCGCAAGCGCCGGCGCGGCAAAGATCGTGGTGGCGAGCAACAGCGCAGCGATACGGCCCGTCATGGAATCCCCTTTTTTGTTTGTGCGGCGACCATAGAAGCGCTGCTGCCCGATACGCAAATCACGTGAGCGACGGCGTTTTTCCCTCACCGACTGACGATTCCATACCAGCTTCCACGGGCGGCCGTGCTATAGCCCTGCCATCACCTGCAGCTGGTAGCTCGCTTCTCGTGCCAGAGAGCATTCCGCTCTCGAACTCGGGAGAGCACATCTTGGATATCAATTCGCTTTTGGCCAGGGAGCAGGTCTCGCTGCTTCACGCGCGCTTTGCGCCGGCAGCCGACGTTCGCGACCGCCATCTCGCGCTCGCCGCCGATCACGGAAGAAGCCTGCGTCTCACCTTGTATCCTCATCGACGGCTCGCGTTCGGAATGCTGACATGAGCGGCGCGCACGCTCGCTCCGACCCTTTCGGCCTCGGCATGAAGGATTTCGCGCGAGGCTCGGCGCGATCGGCATGCCCATTTCCGCCCCACTTCTTCGAGGGCAGGCATTGGCTCCTTGGCTGGGACTATGGCTGCTCCCGTTCGCCAGCGCGCCGGTTCGGGATTCGCGAAGAGAGCATCACATGACCTCTACCGAGACACTGAACCGACAACGCGAGCTCGAGGAACGCCGGCTCGGTATGCGATCGCTCGATCCGACGGAAATCGCCCGCCATTTCGGCCGGGCGGCCGAGCTCCGTGCGCTCATTGCGAGGGAGCGGCTGCGACTGGTCTCCAGCGCAACTGGAACGAAGGGCTCGTCTCCCCGAACACCGTTTTGATTCTTACATCCGTCCGGAGAAAACCATGAGCAGAGCCATCAACCTCAACCTTACGCACGATCAGGTCCAGGCCGCCGTCTTGAAACACAAGGCAGTGATCAGTGCGATCGAGCCTCTTTTCCCGCGCGGCACCCGCGTCGTGCTGACGAACGCCGATCAGGCCGCCACCATTCGGCGGGCGCTCAAGGCGCAAGTCATCGACGGTCCGGTCAAACGCACCCCGCTCCGCACATTGGCCCTGTGAAGATTTCCATTCGTCCCCAGCTTTTTATCCTGCCGCCCTTGCCCTGAATCGGGCGGGTGGCCGAAACGCAAGTGCATGAGTTTCGGCGTCGATCTTGGAAGCAGCGAGCGGGGGCAGCCGGTCGAGCTCGATCTGGGCGAGCTTCTGTCCACGCGGCTGCTGGTCCAGGGCAATTCGGGGTCGGGCAAGTCGCATCTGCTGAGAAGGCTGCTGGAGGGCAGCGCCGGCACGGTGCAGCAGGTGGTCATCGATCCCGAGGGTGATTTCGTGACCCTGTCCGACGCGTTCGGGCATACGGTGATCGACGCGGCATCCTATTCGCTGGGCGAAGTCGCGACGATCGGCGCGCGCATCCGCGAGCATCGCGCGTCGGCGGTGCTGAGCCTCGACGGGCTCGAGATTGACGACCAGATGCGCTGCGCGGCGGTGTTCCTGAACGCGCTGTTCGAAGCGCCACGCGAGCATTGGTTCCCGGCCCTGGTCGTGGTCGACGAAGCGCAATTGTTCGCCCCCGCCGCGGCCGGCGAAGTCGCGGACGATGCGCGCAAGACGTCGCTTTCCGCGATGACCAACCTGATGTGCCGCGGACGCAAGCGCGGGCTGGCCGGCGTGATCGCGACGCAGCGGCTGGCGAAGCTCGCCAAGAACGTCGCGGCCGAAGCCTCCAATTTCCTGATGGGCCGCACTTTCCTCGACATCGACATGCTGCGCGCGGCGGACCTGCTCGGCATGGAACGCCGCCAGGCCGAGGCGATCCGCGACCTGGAGCGTGGGCAATTCCTGGGCCTCGGCCCCGCGATCGCGCGACGTCCGGTCCTGGTGCGGGTCGGCGCGGTCAGGACAGGCACCAACAACGCCGCGCCGGTGCTGCTGCCGCTGCCGGGCGCCGATGCAGGCGCCGAGCTGCTGCTCAATCTGGAACCTGCCCCGCGCGAAATCGTAGCCCCGCCCCCTCCCCCGCCGCGTCCCGCCGAGCTGATCCGCGCGATCGAGGCGCCCCCGCCGGTTCCCAATCTGCCGTCGCTGGACGAGGAGGAGCGCACGTCGCGCATCGGCGCGATCCTCTCCGGGCTCGCCGCGACCTTCAGCGGACAGCCAGCGCCGGCGCTGTATCAGGAATTCACCGTCGGCTGCCGGATGGCTGGGATTGCGCCCATCCCCCCGCTGGCCGATTTCCGCCGCCTGTTCGCGCTGGCACTGGCCGGCATCGACGGCGAGGAGGGCTGGGCCGAGACGCTCGCCCTCGCCGCTGCGCTGCCTGAGGAAATGCTGGCGCCGTTCCTCCGCATTGCCCGCGCCGCTCGGGACGGCGCGCCCTGTCCCGACGATGCCGAACTCGCCCGCATCTACGGCACCGCGTCGATGGGCCGCGTCAAGCGGATGCTCGGCCATATGGAGGAACGCGGCGTGATCGTCATTCGCACCGACCTCGCCGGCGGCCGCTCGATCGCGCTGCCGCATCTGGGCTGGACAAGCGCGGCGACGGAGGCCGGGCGGGCGGCATGACCTCCGGCGCTCCTCAACCGGTTTGGGCTGAGCTTGTCGAAGCCCTCCCTTGTTCTTTTCTGAGATGCCAGGAAGAAAAGGGAGGCCTTCGACAAGCTCAGGCCAAACCGGAATTGGACGACCCATGACCAAGACCACCGTCGCCGCGCTCCAGATCGGCTCCCGGCCGGAGGGCAAAGCGGCAACGCTGGATGCGATTCTGTCGTTCGAGCAACAGATCGCGGACTCCCAAGCCGCGCTCGTCGTCATGCCCGAAGCCCTGCTCGGCGGCTATCCGAAAGGCTCGGATTTCGGCACCCGCCTCGGCTATCGGATGCCGGAGGGGCGCGAGGCGTTCGCGGCCTATCACGCCAATGCGGTCGATCTGGACGCGCCCGAGATCGAGGCCCTGGCCGGGCTCAGCCGCCGCACCGGCGCGACCCTGGTGCTGGGGGTGATCGAGCGGGCGGGCGCCACGCTCTACTGCACCGCCTTGTTCATCGATCCCGAACGCGGCCTGATCGCCAAACACCGCAAGCTGATGCCGACCGGCACCGAGCGGCTGATCTGGGGCCAGGGCGACGGCTCGACGATGCCGGTGGTCGAAAGCCGTGCCGGCAGGATCGGCGCGGCGATCTGCTGGGAAAACCACATGCCGCTGTTCCGGACAGCCATGTATGCGAAAGGCATCGAGATCTGGTGCGCGCCGACGGTCGACGAGCGGGACGTGTGGCGCGCATCGATGCGGCACATCGCGCATGAAGGCCGCTGCTTCGTGATCAGCGCGTGCCAGGTGCAGCCCTCGCCGGCCGAATTGGGCCGCGAGGTCGAGGGCTGGCCGGCGGATCGTCCGCTGATCCGCGGCGGCAGCATGATCGTCGGGCCGCTGGGTGACGTGCTCGCCGGCCCTCTGGAGCACGAAACCGGGCTGGTCACGGCCGAGATCGACACGGCCGAGATCGTCCGCGCCCGCTACGATTTCGACGCGGTCGGCCATTATTCCCGACCGGACGTCTTCCGGCTGCAGGTGGACGAGACGCCGCGGCCGGGCGTCGCGTTTGCGCCGTTCAGCCTTCCCGGAACGGCGCCGGCCTGACTGAAACGCCGGCCCGCTCGGACAGCAAGATCGCAACCCGGCGCGCGATATCCTCCAGCGCCTCGATCATGTCGGCCGCATGCAGCAGGCGCGGCTTCGGATCGATCGCGCACAGCGTGCCGTAAAAGCTGCCGTCCTCCAGCGTCAGCGGCAGCGAAACATAGCTTTGAAAGCCGTACAGGATCGGCACCGGATGCGTGCGCCAGTCCATGTCCATGGCAACATGGTCGATAACGATCCCGTGCTGCGTCTTGCGCACATCGTCGCAGATCGTGGTCGCGATATCGAGTTCGTCGCCGGGCCTCAGGCCGAACTCGATATTGTCCAGCACCTGGCAGGCGATCCAGCGATCCTCGGTCACGCAGGCGACGGCTGCGAAGCCCATGCCGGTCGCGGCGCAGACCTCTTCCAGCAGCCCGAGCATGGCCGGGTCATCGCCATGGTGCATCACCCGGGCGGCAAGCGCGTCCAAGGTTCTCAATCCTCCGCTCGCAGGTCCAAGACCGCCCCATCATCCTTCATCGGGGGCGCTCCGATCAAGGGTCGAGTTGACGACGCGTTCCGACGCCGTCAGCCAGTCCTCCGCCGCCCGCTTGAGTTCCGGATGCTTCGGAAACGCCTCGGCCGGCAGCGGCGCGATGCCGAGCGCGTGCATCAGCACCCACAGCGCGAATTTGCGGCCCGGCTCCTGCTCCACGCCGAAGTCGATCGCGAGCGCTTCTCTGCCGCGTGTCACCGCTTCGGGCGCCAGCGTGTCCAGCCGCGTGCGGCCGAAATAGTGATGGAGCAGCGCGTCGAGGTCCATGCCGGGAGTGCCACTGCATTCCCGCCCTCTCGTCAAGCGGGGATTCGATCGCTACATGGCGCCCGACCTGCGCTCGGGACGAGCGCGCTGCTTCTGCGATCAAGGCTTTCATGGACTCCCGACCGACCACGCGCCCGGATCGGCGCACTTTCGCGATCATTTCCCACCCGGACGCCGGCAAGACGACGCTGACCGAAAAGCTGCTGCTGTTCGGCGGCGCGATCCATGCCGCGGGCGAAGTGAAGGCGCGGGGGCAGGCCCGGCGCGCGCGCTCCGACTGGATGAAGATCGAGCAGCAGCGCGGCATTTCCGTCACCTCGTCGGTGATGACGTTCGAGCGCGACGGTCTCACCTTCAATCTGCTCGACACGCCGGGCCACGAGGATTTCAGCGAGGACACCTACCGCACACTGACGGCGGTCGATTCCGCGGTGATGGTGATCGACGCGGCGCGCGGCATCGAGGCGCAGACGCGCAAGCTGTTCGAGGTCTGCCGGCTGCGCTCCGTCCCGATCATCACCTTCGTCAACAAGGTCGACCGCGAAGGCCGCCACCCGTTCGACCTGCTGGACGAGATCGCGTCGGACCTGGCGCTGGACGTCAGCCCCATGAACTGGCCGGTCGGCATGGGCGGCACGTTCGAAGGTCTCTACAATCTGGAGACCAAGCAGCTGACCAAGCCGGACGGCACCACCGCGCCGGCCGACCTGTCGGGCCACGACCCGGTCGGCGAAGAACTGGCGCTGATCGACGCCGGCTATGCCGCGTTCGACGAAGTCGCCTACCGCCACGGCGACCTGACGCCGGTCTTCTTCGGCTCCGCGCTGAAGGATTTCGGCGTGAGCGAGCTGATCGACGCCCTGGCCCGCTTCGCCCCTTCGCCGCGCCCGCAGCCGGCCGAGCCCGAGGCCGTGTCGCCCGACGATGCCGCCGTCACCGGCTTCATCTTCAAGGTGCAGGCCAACATGAACCCGATGCACCGAGACCGCGTCGCCTTCATGCGCCTCTGCTCGGGCAAGTTCAAACGCGGCATGAAGCTCAATCAGGTCGGCACCGGCAAGGCGATTGCGGTGCACAGCCCGATCCTGTTCTTCGCCCAGAACCGCGAGACGGCGGAAGAGGCCTGGCCCGGCGACATCATCGGCATCCCGAACCACGGCACCTTGCGCGTCGGCGACACGCTGACCGACGGGCCGCCGAAGACGATCACCGGCCTGCCCAATTTCGCGCCGGAAATCCTGCGCCGGATCGCGCTCAAGGACCCGACCAAGACCAAGCAGCTGCGCAAGGCGCTCGATGACTTGGCGGAAGAAGGCATCATCCAGGTCTTCTACCCCGAAGTCGGCAGCGCCTGGGTGGTGGGCGTGGTCGGCCAGCTCCAGCTCGAGGTGCTGATCTCGCGCCTGGAAGTCGAATACAAGGTCGACGCAAAGCTGGAACCCTCGCCCTGGGATACGGCGCGCTGGCTCGCCGGCGACGCCAGGGACATCGACGCCTTCGCCACGATCCACCGCGGCGCGCTCGCCCGCGACCGCGACGGCGCTTTGGTCTTCATGGCCAAGGACGCGTGGGAGCTCAATTACGTGAAAGAACGCAACCCGAACCTGCGCTTCTCGGCCACCAAGGAACGCGCCTGATCCACCCTCTCCACTCAAGGGAGAGGAACGATTCTTGTGCTTTCCTCACTCACTGTTACGGTTCGGAAATGGGGCAGATGAGCATCCTGACGAACGATCGCCATCCGTTGCGCGCGGCCATTGCGATGGCGGTGATGTTCAACCTGTTCACGCTGATCGTCTTCACCGCGTCCGGCTATTTCCGCGGCCCCGAAAGCCTGCACGAATCGCTGGTGCTCGGGCTGCCGATGATGCTGATCGACGGGTTCCTCGGCTTTCAGCTCTATCACGTCCTGCGCTGGACGACCGACCTGCGCCCGCTGCTGCGCTGGAGCATCGTCACCGTCGCAGTGTTGGCGATCGCGCTAATCCAGGCGTTCTGGGACACGCAGCTGCGCATCTGGGCCGACACGCTGACGATGACCCTGCGCCAGTCCTACATCCGCGCCGCGACGCTCAACACCTACAACAGCGGCATGCTGGCCGGCCTGTTCGCATTCCAGGGCGCTTACATGGCGCTGCAGCGCAACCAGGCGCTGCTGGGCGAAGCGCGCCAGCGTGAGCGCGAGGCGCAGATGCTGGCGCTCCGCTTTCAGCTCAATCCGCATTTCCTGTTCAACACGCTGAACGCGATCTCCAGCCTGGTCGTGCTGCGCCGCACCGACGAGGCGGAATCGATGATCGACCGCCTCTCCTCCTTCCTGCGCGGCAGCCTCGCCGCCGATCCGGACCGCATGGTCGCGGTCGAGGACGAGTTCGAGATGCTGGACAATTATCTCGATATCGAAAGCGTCCGCTTCGGCGAGCGGCTGGTGACCGCGATCCACCTGCCGTACGAGCTTGCCCGCGCGCAGGTGCCGCCGTTCCTGCTCCAGCCCCTGGTCGAGAACGCCGTCAAATACGCGGTCGCCCCGTCGCGCACCGAAGTGCGGGTCGAGATCGCCGCGCGCGAGCGGGACGGCCGGCTGGAGCTGGAGGTGAGCGACAGCGGCGCCGACAGCGAAGGCGCCAGCGCCGGAACCGGCGTCGGCCTCGCCAATGTCCGCGAGCGGCTGCGGCTGAGCTATGGCGGGGACGGGCAGATGCAGGTGGACGCAGACGGACAGGGCTTCCGCGTCACGCTGACGATGCCGCTGCGCATCGCCGCCGCCGCGACCGAACCGCCGCTGACACTCGCAGCGTAATCCTCCCCTTAGAGGGGAGGTGGCAGCCCGAAGGGCTGACGGAGGGGTGTCAGCGCTTCAGAACTATCCCGGACTGCGATACCCCTCCACCATCCCCGCTTTCGCGGGGACGGTCCCCCTCCCCTTCCAGGGGAGGATCGAAAGTCAAAAAAAGCCCGACCGGTTTTTGAGGCCGGCCGGGCTTTAGGGTCAGCATTCTTTCGAATGCCTCGGGTCGCACAGTTTTGATGCGTCGAACCGCTTCCCAGAGAAATATCCTGTCGACGAAACTGCAGCGCGGCGCGACGGGATTGCACGGCCCGAATTCGCGCCTTAGGCAAGCGCCAGCATGAAACTCCTGACCACCGCGGCGCTGGCCGCTCTCGCCGCGGTCCTCGCCGCTCCCGCTTCGGCCGAAATGCAGCGCTACAGCGTCATCTTTGGCGGCAAGAATGTCGGCCATCTGAACGCCGACGTGCAGGGCGCGCAGACGGTGATCGACTACGACTACAAGAACAACGGCCGCGGCCCGACGATGAAGGAGTCGATCAAGCTCGACGCGAACGGCCTGCCGACCGCGTGGGACATTACCGGCGCGACCACCTTCGGCTCCAAGGTCGAGGAGCATTTCGCGAAGAGCGGCGCCAAGGCGATATGGACCGACGCGACCGGCAAGGGCAGCGCCGCGACCAAGGAGCGCGCCGTCTATGTCGCGCAGAGCGGCAGCCCCTGGTCGACCGGACTCTATGCCCGCGCGATCATCAAGGCGGGCGGCAGCACCCTGCCCGCGCTGCCCGGCGGCACGCTGAAGCTGACCAAGGGCGAGACGCTGTCGGTCAACGGCGATGGCGGGCCGCTCCAGGTGACCCGCTACGATCTGGGCGGCATCGAGACTGCGCCCGATACGATCCTGATGGACCCGCAGGGCGAAATGTTCGCCTATGTCTCGCCCCGCCAGGTGATCGTCCGGGCCGGCTACGAAGGCGAGGCGGAGCGGCTGAAGACGCTCGCGGCCAAATGGTCGACCGACCGTTTCGTCGATATCCAGAAAAAGGTCGCGCATAACTATGATGCGCCGGTCCGCATCCGCAATGTCCGCATCTTCGACCCGAAGACTCAGGCACTGACCGGGCCGGTCTCGGTGCTCGTCTCCGGCAATCACATCGCGGCGGTCGAGCCGCTCGACGAGCCGGCGACCAAAGGCGAGGTGACGATCGACGGCGCCGGCGGCACGCTGGTTCCCGGCATGTACGAGATGCACGCCCACACCAGCCAGGAAGGCGCACTGCTGAACCTGATCGCCGGCATCACGACGATGCGCGACATGGGCAACGACAATGACGTGCTCGCCAAGCTGATCGAGCGGATCGACGACGGCACGATCGCCGGCCCGCGCATCGTCCGCGCCGGCTTCGTCGAGGGCAAGAGCCCCTACAGCGCGAACAACGGCATCCTGGTCAACAGCGAGCAGGAAGCAGTCGACGCGGTCCGCTGGTACGCGGCGCACGATTTCTGGTCGATCAAGTCGTACAACAGCATGAACCCGGCCTGGATTCCGGCGATGGTGAAGGAAGCGCATCGCCTTGGTCTCAAGGTCCAGGGCCATGTCCCCGCCTTCGCGACCGCCGACCAGATGGTCGAGGACGGGTTCGACGAGCTGACGCACATCAACCAGTTCATGCTGCAATGGGTGATCAAGCCGACCGAGGACACGCGGACCTTGTTCCGGCTGACCGCGCTGAAACGGCTTCCAGGCCTCGACCTCAACAGCCCGCGCGTGCAGCACTCGATCAACCTGGTCGCCGACCGGCACATCCCGATGGACGTGACGCTGGGCATTCACGAGAATCTGCTGCTGAACCGCGACGGCCAGGTGCCGCCGGGCGCGGCCGACTATATCTCGCATATGCCGATCGGCACCCAGCGCGGCATGAAGCAGGCATGGATCGACACCTCGGCGCCGGGCGACGACGCGGCCTATCGCGGCGCCTATGACAAGATCGTCCAGACGATCCGGATGCTGAACGACAAGGGCGTGATGATCGTCCCCGGCACCGATACCGGCGGCAGCTTCACCTATCACCGCGAGCTGGAGCTGTATCAGACGGTCGGCATGACGCCGCCGCAGATCCTGAAGCGCGCGACTTGGGACATGGCCCATTATCTGGGCCAGGATCAGCGGCTCGGCTCGATCGAGAAAGGCAAGCTCGCCGACTTCTTCCTGGTGCCGGGCGACCCGACCAAGGACCTGAAGGCGATCAAATCCATCGCGATGGTGGTCAAGGACGGCACGGTCTACTACCCGGCGGAGGTCTATCCGGAGTTCGGCATCGAGCCGTTCGCGCCGATGCCGAAGGTGTCCAGGCCAGGCTGAAGCGCTTCTTTTCCGCCCTTTGTCGTCCAGGTGACCGACGAAGGACCACCGGCATGCTAACGGCATCCTTCACCCGGGGGATCCGCATGCCCGTCTATCGTCTTTACTGCCTGGATCGCGACAAGCACATCACCGCGCGAGCCGATATCGAGGCCGATACCGACGCGGCCGCGATCCAGTATGCGCGGGACAATCATCCCGGCGACGATTGCGAGATTTGGGAACTCGGGCGCAGGGTAGCGGTCATCGCGCGCGACACCGGCTCCAGCGCCGTCGCACTTGCCTGACGGCCGCGGCCGCGCGGATTACTCCTCGATCGTTACCGCCTCGCGGAACGGCACCGTGAGCAGGATTTGCCCCTTCTCGTCGGCGATCTCGATGCACTCGTTGAGCGGCAGCCGGCCGGACCACAACGCTTCGCGCATGATAGACCGTGCGCTGGCGACAGCCTCCGCCCGCGCTTCGTCCAGGCCCGGGCACTCCTGCCCTTCCTCATCCCGCACCGTTCGTCCGTCGACGATGTGGAAAAAATAACGCGGCAAACCAAAGCTCCCCTTACACGTCTGGAAAAACGGCGTCGGATCATCCGGCGTTCCCGAAACGCTTCGCGATCAGGCGATTATATTCCCGCTCCGGCACCCCGTAGCCGTCGCCGACAATGCGCTCGAGCAGCGCCCGATCGAGCACCGCGATTGTTCCGCGCGCTGTCCGGATCGCGCCCTGTTGGCTGAGGCTGCCCAGAGCGAAAGTCACGGTCGTGCGCGACGACCCGAGCATGATGGCCAGATAGTCGTGAGTCAGCGGAACATCGTCGCCGGGCAAGCGGTCGTGGCTCATCAGCAGCCAGCGCGTCAGGCGCTCCTCGATCGGGCGGAGCGCGTTCGAAAGGCAGGTCTGGGCGGACTGCAGCAGGAAGAACTGCACGTAGCGCAGCATCAGCATCCGAATGGGCGGGCTGGTCTCAAGCAGTCCCGCGAACTCGGGAGCGGGGATGATCCAGGCAGAGCCGCCGATCTGCATGTCCAGCCGGTGCGGTGAGTGGCCCGATTGCAGGATCAGCGGGATGCCGCCGAACCCGTCGATCCCGTACAGCCCGATCTCGACGGCCTGACCGCTCGCCACCTCGACGATCACCGATCCCATTCCGCCGTCGAAGAAATAGCCGAACTCAGGCGGCTGGTCGGCGTCGAAGATCGTCATGCCTTTCGGCGTATCGATCCGCTTCAGATGCGGGCCGAGCAGGCCGAACGCCTCCGGCGGCAGCGCCCGGAGCAACCAGTTCTGTACTTCCGATTGCGCAGGACCGACCATTTGCCGTCAACAAATGGACGTCCGGTTTGTGCCGCCCGGTACGGCTCAAGCCTTTGACAAGGGCCGGAGCCCCCGATAGCCGAGGCAGGCCGGCCGGCAATCGGGGAGAAGGCAGGAATGCGCGTGTGGCACAGCGCGGAGATTGACCTGCAAGCGCTCACGCGGCTCGGCGAGAACGCCCTGCCGGGATATATCGGTATCGAATTCGTCGCTATCGGCGATGACTGGCTGACAGCGCGCATGCCGGTCGATCGCCGCACGCACCAGCCCTTCGGACGCCTGCATGGCGGCGCATCGGTCGCGCTGGCTGAGACGGTCGGCTCGATCGCCGGCTCGCTGACGGTGGACCCGGCGGTGAGTCTGGTGGTGGGCATGGAAATCAACGCCAACCATATCCGCCCGGCCAAGGACGGCTGGGTCTATGGCACCGCCAGGGCCGAAGCGCTCGGCCGCACCACTCAGGTCTGGACGATCCGCATCGTGGATGAGCAGGACAGGCTCATCTGCCTGTCCCGCATCACGCTGGCCGTGATCCCGGTGCACCGGGCGTGACCCGCTTGCCCGGACCGGCCGCCGCCATCGCGCTCGGCATCGCCGCCCTGCCGCTCGGCAGCGCTGCGGCGGCGGCTGTAAGCCCGTTCGACGGCACATGGATCGCCGACCTGACGTCGCAGGGCGGATTGCCCGAAGACGATTACCTTTTGTCGGGCGGCATCTATTCCTGCCGAAGCTGCTCGCCGCCCCGATCCTATCCGGCCGACGGCAAGCCGCACGCGATCGCCGGCGATGAGAACGTGACGTCGGAGGCGGTCACCGTCACCGGCCCCCGGTCGATCCTGACGCGCATTGTCAGCCCGGCCATGACGCGGTCGACGACGATGACCGTCTCGCCCGATGGCCAGACGGCAACCTATGTCTCGATCGACCATCGGCCAGGCGTCAAAGGACCGCTGCGGACCGAGTATCTGGCGCGGCGCGCGGCGGCCGCTCCGCCGGGCGCGCACGCGGTTTCGGGCAAATGGCAGGGGCTCCGCTATGTGGCCGTGCCCGTGCAGCTCCGCACGACTGAATTGCACGTCACCGGAAGCCGCTTCCGCTACCGCGTGCCGATCGGCGCCTCGTACAGCGCGACGTTCGGCGGCGATGCCGTTCCGGTTCACGGGCCCTATCGCGGCAAGATCATGGCCGCAGTCACGCGGAACGGCGACCGCCAGATCGTGGCGACACTGAAGCAGGACGGCAAGCTCGTCGCGACCCGGACCTTCACTCTCCTGCCCGACGGCAAGTCGCTGGAGATCGCGACGACGTCTCCGGGCTCCGATTCGACGTTCCGGGTCATGGCGCGCAAGCAGTAGTCTCGGCGCCAATCATCGGCTCGCAGCGCGGCACCGCGGCGCGGACGGGGCATACGATGGCAAGGCCGGCCGAAGCGAAGATGATGATCCAGAAGCCCAGGATCGCCATCCTGATCACCTTGAACGCAAAGCGGAAATCCATGCGGTCCTCCCGGTCGCGAGCACAGGCGCAATCGCTGTCTTGCCTGAGCCGCTACCGGATAGGCTCTCGACAGCTATGCCGGAATGACCGGCCCGCCGGATGAATTGATCCAATCGCCGGAGCGACGCACCGGACTTGCGGCCGGGCCAGTTCACCGGGCATGAGGCGAGTAGGCAAGCGAGGAGGCGGAGAGATGATCGTCGTCAGCGTGATGTACGGCCCGGACGCAAGGTTCGACGAGGATTATTACCTCGCCACGCACATGCCGCTGGTCCGCGAGCGCTGGCATGGGCTCCTGAGCGATGCGCGCGTGCTCAAGGGGCTGCCCGCGCCCGACGGCGCCAAGCCGGCCTATCAGATCATGGCCGAGCTGACTTTCCCCTCGCCCGCCGAGCTGCAGCAGGCGATGGGCGGTCCGCACGCGGCAGAGATCATGGCCGACATCGCCAACTTCACCGACGCACGGCCGGTGATGCAGGTCAGCAGCCTGATCGACTGACCCTCAGGACGCGTGGGCCGCAAGCCACGCGCGGGTCTGCTCCTGCAACCGCGCCTGCCGGGCAAAGCGGGTGCGCAGATGAGCGATCGTCTGGTCGATCGGCTTCCTGTCGGTCGCGGCGACATGGGCCGTCGCATAGGCGTCGAGCTTGTCGATCGTCGTCGGCTGATGGCTGCTTTCGCCCAGCCGCGCGATGAACCGCGACCAGCCGGACGTGTCGGTCAGCTGGCGGACCCGGTCCAGATGCGCGAGCACGAAATCGAGCGCGAGCTCCGAATGCCGGTTGGCAACCGCGCCGATCATGTCGCTGCTGATCGTCGGCCCCGGCTCATCGGTGAGCGACAGATCGAGCGCGCGCTGGGCAAGCGCGGGGTCGCGGGTGCGGCCGAGCAGGTCGTAGAAGGTGCTGCGCTCGACCGCGCCGCTGGCGCCCTTTGCAAGCGCGTGCAGCCGGTCCCAGGTGGCGGCGTCGGCGTTCTCGGCGACCACGCGCAGCCAGGCGGACTTGAGGCTGCCGGGGATGCTCGCGGGATCCTGGAACAGCCGCCGCGCTTCCGCCGTGACCGTCTGGTCGCCGACCCGGCCGAGCGCGCGGATCAGCACGGGGCGAAGCGTCGCCTCCAGCACGGGCTCGCCGGCGCGGGGCGCCATGCCCAGGCGCTGCAAGACAGGCCCGAACCGCGCCGACATATCCGCCGCGATCCGCGCCTGGGTCGCAGCATCGCCGTCGAATAGCTGGTAGAGCGCGCTCCATTCCTGCACCGCAAGCTCGGTGACCTTCGGCTGCGCATCGGCGGGAACGGCAGCGAGCAGGTCGAGCCCGACCGCCATCGGCTGGTAATTGGCGCTGGCCAGCGCAAGATTGTCCGCCAGCAGCCCATATTGGTCGACCGGCGCCAGGCTCGCATAAGCCTTGGTCAGCTGGGCGATCTGATCGGGCTGGTAGAGCGTCCGGTAATAGCCGGTCTGGCCGGCGTTGATCAGCAGCGGCGCACAGCCCGCGACCTTCAGCTCCCCGCTGCCGTTCGCGACGATCGCGCGCATCGGCGCCCCGCCCAGCGTCATCGCGCGGACCGGCACGTGCCAGCGCAGCGGCGCCGCATCCGGCTTGTCCTCGCTGAACTGGCCCTGGGTGACGGACACCGTCGTCGATCCGCCCGCGCAGCTCGCGGCGCCGACGCGGATCAGCGGCACGCCGGGCTGCAACGTGAAGTCGTGCGCGATCTGGGTGATCCCGGCCGCGCCCGCCTGCTCCACCGCGTGCCACAGATCGTCGGTGCGCGTGTTCCGGTATTTATGGGCCGCGATATAGGCCTGGATGCCCTTCTGCCACACATCGGGCCCGGCAAAGCCCTCCAGCATCGTCAGGACGGACTCACCCTTCGAATAGGTGATCGTGTCGAACGCCTGGTTGGCCTGCTCGACGGTCCGCACACTCTGCACGATCGGATGAGTCGTCGCAAAGGCGTCGATGTCCAGCGCCTCCTCGCGCGATGCGACATGCTCGACATCGGCGCCCCAGTCGGGATGGAAATGCTGGGTGGTCTTATTGGCCATCCAGCTGGCAAAGCCTTCGTTCAGCCACAGATCGTCCCACCACGCCATCGTCACCAGGTCGCCGAACCACTGGTGCGCCATTTCGTGCGCCTGCACGCCGAAGATCGCCTGGCGCTCCGCGTCGGTGGTGATCGCCGGATCGTCGAGCAGGATGCGCTCGAAGGTGAAGATCGCGCCCCAATTCTCCATCGCGCCAAAGAATTGCGACTGGCCCGGCCCCGCCACATTCTCCAGCTTCGGCAGCGGATAGGGCGTGCCGAAATACTGGTTGTAATAGGTCAGCACCTGCGCCTCGGCGTCGAGCGCGGTCTGCGCCTTGGCTTCGTTGCCGCGGCCCATCGTGATCGCCACTTCGGTGTTGCCGGACATTGTCTTGATCCGTCCGAAATCGCCGACGCCCAGGAACAGCAGATAGCTCGACATCAGCGGCGTCTGCCGGAAGGTGACGCGCTTCAGGTTGCCGGGCAGCGGCTCGGTGCGCGCCGCGGGCATGTTGCCGACCGCCATCAGGTTCGCAGGCGCGACCACCGACAGGTCCCAGCGGGCCTTATAGTCCGGCTCGTCCCAGCTGGGCACGAACGCGCGCGCGTCGGCGGCTTCGAACTGCGTGAACAGCGATCGGCGCGGCGACCCGTCGGGCGCCTTGGAATCGAGCGCGAAGAAGCCGTTGGCCTGCTGGTGGATCACGCCGCGATAGGCGATGTCGAGCCGATACCGGCCCGGCGCCAGCTGGCTGCCGAACGCCAGCGTGACGGTCTGGGCCTTCGGATCGATCGTCGCCGTTCCAGGCTTCGGCGCGCCGCTGCCCGCCCGGATCGAGACGGAATCGAACGTCAGTTCCTTGGCGTTCAGCACCAGCCGGTCGGTCGGCTTCACCACATCGACGTCGATCGCGACCCGCCCGCTGAAGCGCAGATTCGGCGCATCGGGCGTGACCTCGATCGCATAATGGCGCGGCACGGCGGTGCGCGGCAGCTGCGTCACCACGGAATCGATCGTGTCCTGCTGCGGCTGACCGTTCGCGAGCGGGGCCTGCGCCGCCGCCGGACACGCAGCCAGCATCGTCGCCGACAACAGCGCAGCCCTGACCATTCGACCCTGCATGGTGCTTCCTCTATGTCGTGAAAGCGCCAGCGTGGCAGATCGGGCCCCCAGGGGAAAGGCCGAAATCAACCCATGATAAGCTTCAGCCGATCAGCGGTCGCACGTCCGGTCCCGTAACCGCCGCCGCGCGGCGGCGTCGCGCCGCGGCACCGGCGGCCGCCACGCCGACGATCATCAGCGCCCATTCCGACGGCTCCGGCACGGTCGGCACAACCGTATCGAACAGCCCGCCGACCAGGTGATAATCGGCCGCAAACGCCGGATCGATCGTGAACATCGGATCGAGAACTGCGTTGGCGCTGCTGACGTCACAGATTCCCATGACGTTCCTGCTGCACTGCCCGCTCAAATTCACCTGCGCCGAAACAAGCATCGTCAGGATGACGTTGCCGCCGGAACTGGTCGTCAGCACGCGCGAGAAAGTCACATCCTTGCCGGTGCCATCGGCACTCGTCGCAATCGCGCTATCGAACCATGGCGCGTCAGCACCAAGCAGGAGAATGCGCGTCTCTGCCTTGCCATTTCCCGATGCGGAGAGGTGCCCCCTGAACGTCACGGTCACGGGCACGTCGACCCCGTTCTCCGGTCCCTCGACGCCCCAGTTATAGGCGATCAGGCTGTTCGCCTGCACCTCCTTCTCGAACGCGGTCCCGCCTGCGTGCACGAGGCCCAGATGGTCGTCCAACGCCGAAGCGCCGACGCTGTAGTCGAAGTCGTTGCGTCCTTCGTTGAACGGCACCGGCTGCGAGTCGATCTTTTCATGAAATACAGAATGCGCCCCGGGATTATATTCGGTCACCGTCAGCTCGCCCGAGTGGCTGGCGCCGGACGGCACGGCGGCCGCAGGCGCGCTCCAGGCGGCGGCGGACAGGATCAGCACGGAACAGCAAGCGGGTTTCAGCGACAGCATGGCATGTCTCCGTTCGGTTTTGGGAGCGACCCGACGGATACTGGCCACAAGGCGTCTTGGTGACGCGCCGGCGATCCGCCCCGTATAACATCGATCAGCCCGGCGCGCCAATCCGCCGCTGCCATTGCCCCGCGCCGCGTCTCGTGCTGGAAAGCGCGCCGACGACACCGTTCAGCGGTGGATCATCTTCGTCGTGCAAGGGGCAAATCCATGAAAACATTTCACATCTTTGCAGCATCGCTGCTGGCGGCCGTGTCGCCGGCCGCGCTCGCCGCGCCGGCGGCCACCGCCGCCCAGACCGCCAATCCCCTGCTCGCGCCGTGGACCGGCCCCTATGGCGGCGTGCCGCCGTTCGGCAAGGTGCAGATCTCGCAGTTCAAGCCCGCGCTCGAAGCGGCAATGGCCGAGAATCTGCGCGAGATTGATGCGATCGCGAACAACCGGGCCGCGCCGACCTTCGCCAACACCTTCGTGCCGCTGGAGCAGGCGGGGCGCACGCTGAACCGCGTCTACACGATCTTCGGCATCTGGTCGTCGAACCTGTCCTCGCCCGAGTTCCAGAAGGTCGAGGCGGAGATGTCGCCGAAGCTGTCGGCGCACCAGGACAAGATCGTCCAGAACGAAAAGCTCTTCCGCCGCATCGACGCGATCTACAATTCGCCCGAAAAGGCGAAGCTGACGCCGGAGCAGCAGCGGCTGGTCTGGGTCTATTGGAACAATTTCACCCAGCAGGGCGCGAAGCTCAATGCGGCCGACAAGGCTGCGCTGAGTCAGGTCAACCAGCAGCTCGCCGGGCTTTACACGACGTTCGCGCAGAACGAGCTGTACGACGAGGAACATGACGCGCTGGTGCTCGACAACCAGGCCCAATTGGGTGGGCTCAGCCAGGCGCAGATCACGGCGGCCGCGCAGGAAGCCGAACGCCGGGGCATGAAGGGCAAATGGGTGTTCGCGAACACCCGCTCGGCGATGGAGCCTTTCCTCGTCAACGCGACCGACCGTTCGCTGCGCCAGAAGGCGTTCGAGATCTGGACCAGCCGCGGCGACCATCCGGGCGCGCACGACAACAATCCGATCGTGACGAAGATCCTCGCCCTTCGCGCGCAGAAAGCGAAGCTGCTCGGCTATCCGACCTATGCGCACTGGCATCTTGCCGACACGATGGCGAAGACGCCCGACAATGCGCTCAATCTGATGATGGCGGCGTGGAAGCCGGCGGTCGCGCAGGTCCACAAGGACGTCGCCGACATGCAGGCGATCGTCGACAAGGAAGGCGGCTCGTTCAAGATCGCGCCCTGGGACTACCGCTTCTACGCGGAGAAGCTCAGGAAGGCGAAATACGACCTCGATATGAGCGAGGTAAAGCCGTACCTGCAGCTCGATCACGTCCGCGACGCCATGTTCTGGGCGGCGGGGCAGCTCTACGGCTTCACCTTCACGCCGGTGAAGGGGCTGCCGGTCTTCAATCCCGACGTGACCGTCTATGAAGTGAAGGGCCGCGACGGCAAGCATGTCGGCCTGTGGTATTTCGACCCCTATGCGCGGCCGGGCAAGAACTCCGGCGCCTGGATGAACGAGTATCGCACCCAGTCGAACTTCGACGGCGCGATCCCGACGATCGTGTCGAACAACGCAAATTTCGTGAAGGCCGCGCCCGGCGAGCCGGTGACGATCTCGTTCGACGATGCCGAGACGATGTTCCACGAATTCGGCCATGCGCTGCACGGCCTGAACTCGGCGGTGCATTACCCGACGCTCGCCGGCACGAACGTGGCGCGCGACTATGTGGAGTTTCCGTCGCAGTTCAACGAGCATTTCCTCACCACGCCGCAGGTGATGAAGTTCCTGGTGAACGCGAAGGGCGAGCCGATGCCGCAGGCACTGGTCGACAAGATCAAGGCGGCGCAGACCTTCAACCAGGCCTTTTCGGTGGTCGAGGCGCAGGCGAGCGCGATCGTCGACATGAAGATGCACCTGATGGGCGACAAACCGGTCGAGCCGCACGCGTTCGAGAAGACGACGCTGGCGGAGCTCGGCATGCCGAGCGAGATCGTGATGCGCCACCGCATCCCGCAATTCGGCCATGTCTTCGCAGGCGAAGGCTATGCGGCCGGCTATTACGGCTATCTGTGGGCCGAAGTGCTCGACCAGGACGCGTACCAGGCGTTCGTCGAGGCCGGCAATCCGTTCGATCCGGCGACCGCCAAGCGCTTCCACGACGACATCCTGTCGATCGGCAACACGGTCGATCCGGCAATCGCCTACCGCAATTTCCGCGGCCGCGACCCGAGCGTCAACGCCTGGCTGAAGGACAAGGGCTTCCCGATCCCGACTGCGGCCGCAGCCACGAACAACTGACAGATATCAGATCGACCTCACCCTTCCCACTCGTCCCTCGGCTTCGCTCGGGACGAGCGGGCCCCTTCCCTCTCCCGCCGGGAGAGGGAGGGAGGCGCGCAGCGCCGGAAGGGTGAGGATGACCGAACGACACGAAAAAAGGGGGCGGAGCCGTTCGACTCCGCCCGCTCAAGTCCAGGGTAAGAAAGACGGGGCGCGTCCGGGAGGGCGCGCCTCGGCTTTATCGGCGTCAGAACCGCAAGCGGGCACCGACGCGATAGGTGCGGCCCAGGGCATCATAGGTCGACGGATAGATGTTGCCGCTGTTGAACGAGGCGGAACCGACGTCCTGGCCGGTGAAGGGCGGCTGCTTGTCGAACAGGTTTGCCACTGTGATCGTCATCGTCAGATTGTCGCCCACGCCGATCCGCGCGGCGAGGTCGAAATAGTCGGCCGAAGGCAGGAAGTTGAAATCATGCGTGCCGAAGGTGCCCGGTGCGGGGGCGCCCGGCAGGTTCGACTGGGTCCCCGGCACCGGACCCGAATAGGACGGGCCGTTGCCGTTCAGCACGTCGTCCGGCTCGTGCTGGACGGCGCTGATGTGGCGCCACAGCAGCGACAGATCGACATTGTCGAAGGTGAGCGTGGTGCGCTGGGTCCAGCTGAACTCCGGCTGGATCGAGCCGACATCCGCGGCCGTGCCGGCCGGCGAGCCGCAGTTGCCGCTGAAGAAGCCGACGCATTCCCGGTTGAGCGAGATCGGCAGGTTGCTGGCGTTCGGATAGGCGGTCGCCTGGAATTTCTGGCTGTGCGACCAGTTGCCGGCGAAGCTGAGCGCCAGCTTCGCGAAGCCCATATCCGTGTTGTAGTTCATCGTGACGTCGATGCCGTCGCTCTTCACCTTGCCGAGGTTCGACAGCGGCAGGAACAGGCCCGGCGTATCGGTCGGGTCGCCGGCAAGACCGCCGGTCAGCGCGTTGCGGCGGATGACCGTGCAGGCGACGCTGGTCTCCGCCCCCGCGGCCGGGCTGAAATTACCGTTCGCGTCCGGGGCGCCGAAGCAGGCCTGGATGGCGTCGCCCGGCGTCGGCGCCGTGATCGCCCGGTTGATCTTGATGTGGTAGTAATCGATCGAGGCGGAGAAGCCGGGCAGGAAGTCGGGCTGGAACACCACGCCGAAGGTGTAGCTGTTCGATTTTTCGGGCTTCAGCGTCAGCGATCCGCTGGCCGATGCATTGCCCTGGCCTGCGGTCGGCTGCGGGATCGAGCCGAGCGTGAACGCCGGAGCGCCCTGCGCGCGGCAGACTGCGGCCAGCGTGCCCGTCGGCGCCGGACGCACCACGTTGCCGTCATCGTCGATCGACGCGCACGGGTCGTTGGCGATCGTCGTCAGGCCGGTGACGAGCGGCGCGAACAGTTCGTTGATGTTCGGGGCCCGGACCGCGCGCGCGAAGTTGCCGCGGAACTTGATCGAATCGACCGGCTCCCAGCTCGCCCCGACCTTCCAGGTCGTCGTGTTGAACTTGGGCCGGCTCGGCGCATCGACCGTGTAGTGCGAATAGCGGATACCGCCTTCCAGGGTCAGGTTCTTGAAGAACGGCTTGTCCTGCACGATCGGCGCGACGAGCTCGCCGAACGCTTCATAGACGTCGAATGCGCCATCGACGAGCGCGGTCGGCCCGCCGGAGCCGCCCAGGTCGCCGGAGCCGGAGAGCGTGTCGCCCCGCTGCAGCGCCGTATATTTGCGATACTCGCCGCCGACCGCGAAGCTGATCGCGTCCGACGCCCATGGCAGCACGGCACCGAAGTCGCCCGAAATCGTCGCGCGCGCCTGGGCCAGGCTGGTGCGATTCAGCGTGGTGCTCTCCGCGGAAAGGAAGTTCGCCATCGCAGGAGTGATCGTGCCGAATACGTTGACGGGCACGCAGCCGTTGCTGGTGTCCTGGCAGATGAAGTTGCCGTTTGCATCCCGCGTCGTCAGCAGCCCCTGACGGAAGCGCGAGTTCAATGTGTAATTCTGGATGAACTGCGTGTTTTCGGATTCGCCGTAGGAGCCGAACACGTCCCAGTTGATGCTGTCGGTGATCGATCCACGGAAGCCGAGACGGTAGTCGAAAATCTGCGTCCTGAACTCGCTGATGCGGGGCCCGTTTTCGATCGCGCGGCGGGAGATCTGGGTGACGAATTCGCGGTAGTTCGGATCGTTCGGATCGGTTGCCGCCGCCGCCGCGGCGCACTGCGCAGGCGTCAGCGTCTGGACGCCGTCGGCGAGCGGGTCGAAGTCGCTGTTGGCGCAGAAGGTCGCACGCGCGGCAGCCGGCAGGAACGGGTTGCTGACCGGAACTTGCACGGCGATCCCGAACGCGCCCGACGGCGCGATGATCGTCTTCACGGTGTTCTTCGAGAACAGGCCGCGCGTGTACACCTCGATGCCGTCGGCGATTTGATAATTTGCCTGTCCGAAAATGTTGAAGCGCTGGAACGGCGTCTGGAAGATGTTGAACGGATTGAAATTGAACGCCGTGAATGCTGACTGAAGCGCGCCGGTCGTCGGGTTGACGGTCTGCAGCGGCAGGCCCGGCACCGAGAAGCGGGTCGGGAAGGTCGTGCCGGAGCCGGAGACATTGCCGGTGAAGGCGCTGATGTTGAACCGGCTGAAGTCGCGCGCGCCCTGCGTGACCGGATCGGCTTCCTGATAGCCGATCGAGAACGTCGCATTGCCGCGATTGTCGTCGAAGTTCGCGCCGATCGTCGTGTCGACACGGAAGACGTTGCCGTCGCCGCGCTCGGTGATCTGCTCGGATGCGGAGATTTCGAGGCCGGTGAAGTCCTTCTTGGTGATGAAGTTCACCACGCCGGAGACCGCGTCGGCACCATAGGTCGTCGATGCGCCGCCGGTCAGGACCTCGGTGCGCTCGATCAGCGCGAGCGGAATATTGTTCAAGTCGACACGGCCGAGCTGGTTCGACGGCGTGATGCGTACGCCGTCGAGCAGCACCAGGTTCCGGTTGGAGCCGAGGCCGCGCAGGTTGACGAACGATGCGCCGTTGTTGCCGTTGTTCACCGCCGAACCGGTCGACGGCACCACGCCCGGAACTTCGCGGAGCAGCTGCTCGGCGACGTTGGTCTGGCGCAGCTCCACCTCTTCCGACGTGGTCACGTTGACCGGCGTCGAGCGCTCGAGGTTCGGGTTGGTGATCAGCGATCCGGTGACGACGATCGTGCCCTCGTCCGCGGGCGCAGCCTCGGCAGTCTGGTCCTGGGCGAAAGCCGGGGCGGCGCAGAGCGCGGCAGTCGCGGCGCTCAACGACAGAAGAGTCCGAAGCCGCGAAGTGGTGGCGGTAGGCATGGAAAAATCCCCTTTTTCTTGCTGCGCGCTGGCAGTGCAGGTTCGGGGTAGCGGGCGGCCTTGGGGAGGAAAGAACCAGACTTGGACGGCCGATGGGTCCAGTTTGAACGGCCCGAAAAGCCGTCATGCGCGCGAACTGATAATTCCTTTCTTTTCAGCTCCATAGCCTCTCCGCATAGCGAGGTTGGGCCGACGAACGCCGGGCCCGGAAACGGCCGGAAATCGCTGATCGGATGCTTTTGCCGCGGCCGTGTTGCAACACTGCAACACCCGCGAAATCAGGCGGCTGCGGCGCAGCCTGCGCTGCCGCGGCGGACGCCGAAGCCGGCGCTGATCGCCAGCGCGCGCCGCCGCTCGGAATAGCTCGCCGCCACCATCGGATAATCGTCGCCAAGGTCGAAGCAGCGGCGGTAATCGGCCGGCGTCATGCCGTACCGGGCGATGTGGCGGGTCAGCGAGCGATAGGGCCGGCCGTCAATCATCGACAGGATGTGATCGTCCGACGCAAGCGACTCCTCGACCGAAACGGCGGGCGGGAAGCCTCCCTTCAGCCCGCGCCGTGCCTGCTGCCGCGCGATCGACTGGAGCGCGCCGGGTGTCAGATAGGCGGCGATGTAGATCAGCGACATCAGCTCGCCCAGCTCCGCCTCGGCCGGCGGGCCGCTCCGGCCTTGCGCGATCACCGTCAGGCAGGCCGCGACCATGACCAGCGCGCAGGTGTCGCCGCCGCGCGCGCAGCCATGCTGGCGCAACCGCGCATGCACGATCGCGGTCAGCTTGGTGCGCACCCGCGCATTTGCCTTGGCATGGTTGAGGGCGTCGACCAGGCCCGGCACGGCCCAGAGCCGGCCGAAGGCATCGACGAACCCGGCCGCATTGCCCCTGAGCGCCGCATCGAACGCCGTCTCGAAGACCGGCAGCGCGACCGCCCACAGCGTCTCCACCGGATCAGCGTAGAGGCGATAGAAGGTGGAGCGCGCAATCGCGCAGCCGTCGGCGATGTCGGCGACGGAGATGTGATGAAAGGGCCGTTCCGCCAGCAGTTCCAGGAATTTGGCTTCGATGCGGGCGGCGGTCGTCAGGGTGCGGCCCTTGCGGCCCCTCACGCGGAACACCTGCTCGGACGCGTACATGATATGCCTCCTTCCGAAATGACGGCAGCGAGCCGCGGGCCTTCGAGGCGGATCGCCTCGGGCGTCGCGCCCAGGCCGAGCAGCAGCGCGGAATCGGCCCCGCGCTCGACCATGAGGTCGCCGGCGGCCGCGCCACCCAGCCGGGCCGCCGCCAGCCGTGCTGCGACCGCGGAGGCGCGACCGGCCCCGACATTCACCACCAGATGCAACCCCGCGCGGTTGACGCTGGCAGGGTCGACGATGCCGGCAAGCGCCTCGATCAGCGCCGCCCGCCGTTCGACATAGGCCTGCCGCCGGCGGCGCAGATGGCGCGCGAAATGCCCCTCGGCGATGAACGCGCGCAGCGCCAATTGCGAGGCCAGGCTCGCCCGCCCGCCGACGATTCCGTGGGCAGTGCGCAAACGCTCGGCCAATGCGGGCGGCGCAACCAGGAACGCGACGCACAGGCCCGGGAAAAGGATGCGATTGAAGCTGCCGACCAGCAGCACGCGCGCGCCGTCCTCCACCGCGAGCGGCGGCGGCGGCGGCGCCTCGTCGAACCAGAGCTCGGAATCGCGGTCGTCCTCGACGATCCAGCCATCCTGCTCCCGCGCCCAGCCGAGCAGCCATGCGCGCGTTCCGCTGTCGAGCGAGGTGCAGGTCGGGAACGAGACCGCGGGCGCAACGCAGGCGAGCCGGGCCAGGCGTTCCGTTCCGCCCTGGCCGATCGTCTGCAAGCGTGCGCCGCGCGCGGCCAGCAGCTGGCGGACCGCGGGTCGGCTCGCATCCTCGACCAAAGCGGTGTCGCCGGCCCGCAACAGCGCCGCTGCGGCAAGGTCGATCGCGGCCGTCGCGGTGGGGACGATCAGGATCTGGTCCGGATGGCACCGCAGCCCGCGCGGCGCGCAGACCAGCCGCGCGATCGTCTCGCGCAGGCCAGCGTCCCCGGCCGGATCGGCGCTGGCGAGGCGCTGCGGCTCGATCTCGGCCCAGGCGCGCGCCTGCAATTGTTTCCAGATCTGGGCCGGAAACAGGTCGGCTGCCGGCCGCTGCAACGCGAACGGCGGCAGCTCGACCGCATCGCGTGCGCTCGTCTGCGGCAGCGCGGACGAAGCAACGGCCGGTCCGGCCGACACATAGACGCCCGACCGGCTGCGCGATTCCGCCCATCCGTCGGCGACCAGCTGTTCCACCGCCAGGATCGCGGTGTTGCGGGACACGCGCAGATCGGCCGCCAGCGTGCGCGACGAAGGCAGTCGCGTGCCCGGCGGCCAGACCCCGTCGAGAATGAAGGCGCGCAGCCGCTTATAGAGTCCCTGGTAAAGCCCGCCCTGCGGTTCGGGGGCAAGGTCGGCCGGCAGGAAGGCAGGTGCGCGGGATCGCCCGAGCCCTTCCATCTCCCGCATGGCCAACGCGCCACTCACGTCCGACACCCCTTATGCCGTCGCTCCGGGTGTAAGAGTGATGCGACAGAGGCCCGAACTGTAGCGTGGCTTCGATCAACCGCGATTCGGCGCTGACGAAAATTGGCGGGATTCTGCGAATGGCGAATGGCGACGGACGAACGGCTCTCGACTTAGCCTTCGTGCGGTGTCGTTATGCGGTTCATGGACCAGCCTGCTGCCTCCCAGATGGTCTCGTCGCGAGAATCGGACGCCCGAATCACGCGCGCGGGCCTCAAGCTCAGTCTGATCTATTGGCTGGTTCTGCTGGCCGTGCTGACCGGGCTCGGCGCCGTGAACAGCATGGGCAGCTGGGGCGTATCCGCAATCCGCTGCCTGATGACGGCGTTCGCGGTGGCGATGAGCTGGCTGATCATCCTGCTCGTCACGCACAACCGAAGCCCCGCCTTCTCGGTCAAGGCGATCCTGGTCTGCGCCGCGGCCGTGGTGGTCGCGACCGTTCATGCGCTGGTCGCGTTTTTCGCCTTCAGATTTGTGGATATGAACCCGACGCCGATGAAGCTGGGCGACATGCTCAGCAACATCCTGTTCTGGATCGGCGCGTATCTCAGCTGGTCGGCGCTGTTCCTGGCGCAGCAATACAGCGCCGAAGTGATCGACCGCGAGCGTCAGCTGTCGGAGCTTCGCGCCCAGGCCTATGGCGCGCAGATGCGGGCGCTCCGCTACCAGATCAATCCGCACTTCCTGTTCAACACGCTGAACGCGCTTGCGACGCTGATCGAGGAACGGGATGTCGGCCCGGCCGAGCGGATGGTGCTGTCGCTGTCGGGGTTCCTGCGCTCCACGCTGGCGCTTGACCCGATGCAAGATATCACGCTGGGCGAAGAGCTGGACATCCAGAGCCGCTATCTGGACATCGAACGCGAGCGGTTCTCCGACCGGCTGACGGTGGACATCGACGTGCCGGCCGAGCTTCACCGCGCCAAGGTGCCGAGCCTGATCCTGCAGCCGCTGGTCGAAAATGCCGTGAAGCACGGCGTCGGGGCCGTCGACGGCGCGGTCCGGATCCGGATCAGCGCGGGCGCGGACCGCAACATCCTGGGCATTCACATCGACAATGATGCGCCGGAACGGCCCAGGCCCTCCACGGGCACCGGGCTCGGCCTCAAGAACGTCGCCGAGCGCCTCTCAACCCGGTTCGGCGACGCGGGGCGGCTGGATGGCGGCCGCACGGCCGACGGGCGGTTCCGCGCGACCGTGTCGCTGCCGCTGAGGTTCACGCCGGGATGATCCGGGCGCTGATCCTCGATGACGAGCCGCTGGCGCGCCGCCGCATCCGGCGCGCCCTCGCCACCGTGGATCGGATCGCCGTGGTCGGCGAAGCCGGCAACATCCGCGAAGGCCGCGCGCTGATCGCCGAACACGCGCCCAACCTGCTGCTGCTGGACGTTCAGATGCCGAACGGCAGCGGTTTCGATCTGCTGGCGGAGCTGGAAGGTTCGGCGCCGGCGATCGTTTTCGTCACGGCTTTCGATCAATATGCGATCGCCGCCTTCGAAGCGCACGCGGTCGATTATGTGCTGAAGCCGGTCGCGTTCGACCGCCTCGCGCTCGCCGTCGAGCGCGCCCGCGGCGTGATTGCCCGGCAGGAACAGGAACAGCAATTGACGGAGCTGCGCACCGTGGTGGCGGCGTTGCGCGGCGAACTGAGAGAGCGGGCCGATGCCGACGCCTGCTTCTGGGTTACCTCACGTGGCGAGACCTTCCGTGTGCCCGCCATCGATATCGTCTGGATCCAGGCGGAGCGCGACTATGTGCGCCTGCACACCGGCCAGCGCTCATTCCTTTATCACGAGAGCCTGGCCGCCATGACCGAACGGCTCGATCCGGCCAGCTTCATCCGCGTGCATCGCAGCGCCGTCATCCATCGCCGCCGGTTGCACAGCTTTCGGCGCGGCCCGTTCGCGTCGCTGACGGCTGTCCTGGACGACGGGACCGAAGTTCGGGTGGGGCGCACCTACGAACGAGTGATCCGCAGCGCACTCAGGGAAGACTAGGCTGTATCGACATTCAGCAATCCTCCCCTTCGAGGGGAGGTGGCAGCCCGAAGGGCTGACGGAGGGGTGTCAGCGATTGAGAATGAATCTCCAGCGCCGACACCCCTCCACCACCCGGCTGCGCCGGGCGGTCCCCCTCCCCTCTAAGGGGAGGATTTGACGCTCGTCTGCGCCCTCAAATGCGTAATATCGACACGCTCTAGGTCGAGGACTCAATAGCCTAGGCCGCGATTCCCGTCGTGGGGGGCACCGCCTGCATGCCATGGCGGAGCCGCTGGGCCCGCTCCTCGAGCTCGCGCGCCAGGTCTTCGAGCGCACGGATGTCGTCGCGGTTGGACAGTCCCCCCGCGAGCATGCGGCACCGGCGTGCCTGTGCGTGCAATTCATCCAGCTCGGCCATGCGGCAAGGAAAGCCGATCCCGACCCGCGCCGCTACTGGCCGCGCGACGAAGCGGCGGATTGTTTCGACGAGTCAGTGAAGATCGGCCGGCTGGGCCAGGTCGATGCCCGCGCGAAAAGCCAGCCGCAGCGCCTCCGGCAGCGTGCGGACGCCCAGCCGGTCGAACATGGTCGCGCGGTGCATCTCGACGGTGCGGACGCTCAGGTCGAGCGCGATGGCCACTTCCTTGTTCGATTTCCCTTCGGACAGCAGCGCGAGCACGTCCCGCTCGCGCGGCGTCAGCGCTTCCATCTGCTGCTCCGCCTCGCGCCGCTCGCGCTCCTCCTCGGCATCGCGGGACAGCATCGCGAAGCCCCGCTCCAGCGCGGCGATCAGCACCGGTTCCTCGAACGGCTTTTCCAGGAAATCGATCGCGCCCAGCTTCATCGCCCGTACCGCCGTGCCGATATCGCCGTGGCCGGTCATCAGGATTACCGGCAGCCGCCGCAGCCGCGTCCTGAGCCGCTCGATCACGGTCAGCCCGTCGAGCTCGGGCATGCGCATGTCCAGCAGCACGCAACCGGGCGGCAGATCGCGCGCTTCGGCCAGGAAATCCTCTCCGTTCAGATAGGGCCGCGGGCGAAATCCGGCGGCCTTCAGGAAAAAGCCCAGCGACCGGCGCACTTCGCTCTCGTCGTCCAGCACATAGACGATCCGCTCCGACGTGCTCTCATGGCCCGAGACTGGGGCCGGTCCTGGCTTCAACATCATGACGGCTACACCCGCCGCTTCGGATACCGGTCAACCAGCGATTGCGCCGGACGGTTCCTTTGACCGCCACCCATGACCATTTCGTCGGCCCGCGCGTTGGACCGTAGCAATACGGTGGCGATTTTTGCGAAGCGCTGAGGTCCGGCCGGTAGCAGCGCCCGCCCGCTACAGGAAAGGTCGCGCGTGTATTCGCTTGTCTATGTCTCCCGGAGCCTGCTGCCCTCCGGGCAGGCCGCCGCAGAGATCGATTCGATCGTCAACGTCTCGACGGCGCGCAACGCGGCAGCCGGGGTGACGGGGGCGTTGCTCTACACCGGCACCCGGTTCGCGCAATTGCTCGAAGGCGAGGAAGCGGCGGTGCTCGACATCATGGCCAGCATCGCGCGCGATGCCCGGCACTGCGATGTCGTCACCATCGATCAAGGGCCCGTCGCTGCCCGCCGCTTTTCCAGATGGTCGCTCGTCTATGTCGGCCATTCGACCTTCGCCGCCGGAATCGTCGAGCGCGCGCTGGCCGAAAACGGCGAGCCCGACGGCTATGCGCTGCGCAACCTCATGCGGCTGCTTCAGGAGCTTGCCCGTCCGCTGGCGCCGCCACCGGAAGAGTGAAGCGGATCGTGGCGCCCTCGCCGTCGCGCGAGTCGATCCAGATCGTGCCGCCATGCGCCTCGACGATCGTGCGGCTGATCGACAAACCCACGCCCATGCCGTCCGGGCGGGTGGTATAGAGCGGGTCGAAGATCCGCGCCGTGTCCGCCGGCGCGATGCCCGGGCCGGTATCGGTGACCGATACTTCGCAATAGCCGGGGCGGCCGCATCCGGTTTGAATCACGATGTCGCGCCGGCGGCGGCCTTGCATCGCGTCCACCGCATTGCGGATCAGGTTCACCAGGACCTGCCGGATCTGGATTCGATCCGCCAGAACCGTGCATTCACCGTCCAGGCCAAGCCGGCAGCGAACGCCGTTGGCCCCAGGATCGGCCATCGCGAAGCGGCATGCCTCTTCCACCAGCTCCGCCAGATTCTCGCGCCGCGTCTCGACCGTTCCGCGCGTGACGAATTCGCGGACGCGCCGTACGATCTCTGAGGCGCGCACCGTATTGCGATCGGCATTCTCCAGGCCGTCGGCAAGCTCCTCCCTGCCTGGCCCCTCGACGTCGGCCAGCAGCCGTTTGCAGCCGCGGACATATTGGGCGATCGCGGTCAGCGGCTGGTTCAGGTCGTGCGCGATCGCCGTCGCCATCGCGCCCATCGCGCTCAGCCGCGAGACATGGGCCAGCTCTGCTTCTGCGCGCCGATAGCCCTCCTCGGCCTCATGGCGCTCCTGCACGTCTTCAAGGGTGCCGTACCAGACGACCTCGTCTCCGCCGTCGTCGGCCCGCTTGGCCGCGCGGGCGTGGCACCAGCGATAGCTGCCGTCGGCGCCGCGCACCCGCCATTCGCGCTCGAAACGCCGTCCGGTCCAGACCGCCTGCGTCCATGCCTGAAGCAGCCCGTCGGCATCCTCGGGGTGCACGAAATCCTGCCAGCCGGTGCCTGTCGCCTGGTGCGGCGCGGCGCCGGTCCAGTCGCGCCAGCGCTTGCCGACCGCCAGGATGCGGCCCTGCCCGTCCGCCGTCCACGGGATGAGGCTGCTGAGCTCGACGACGTGCCGGTAGAGTTCTTCGCTTTCCCTCAGCTGCTGCTGCGCGCGCTCCAGCTCGGCGGTGCGCTCGGCGATCTCCGCGGCGGCACGTTCGTTATCGGCCAAGTCACCCATGGTGCTCCACCTCCGATTCGTGAACGAAACGGAACGCATCGCGATCCGCTCTTTTCCACGCGCCTCTTCTGTGCTGAGCGGGGCGCATGAAAGCCACCATCTTCCACAACCCGCGCTGCGGCACCTCGCGCAACACCTTGGCCATGCTCGAAGCCGAGCCGGGCATCGACCTGACCGTCATCGACTATCTGAAAACCCCGCCCAGCCGGGACGAGCTCGCACGGCTCTACGCGCGCGCCGGGATCAGCCCGCGCGACGGCCTGCGGGCCAAGGAAGAGGCCGCAGCGGGGCTCTCGGGTGCCGCCGACGCGGCAGTCCTCGACGCGATGGCCGCGAACCCGATCCTGATCGAACGTCCGCTGGTCGAAACCGAAAAAGGCGTCCGCCTCTGCCGGCCCGCGGACAAGGTGCGCGAGATCCTCTAGCGCACCCGGCGCTTCCAGCGGGTCCACAGGAACCAGCCGACGACGACCAGACCGGCGACGACGATCACCGCGTCCAGCCGGTGGAACCAGTCCTTCAGCCGCGGATCGCTGTCCCAGGCTTCGCCCAGCTTCATGCCGATCCAGGCCAGCCCGAAGCAGAACGGCCAGGAGCCGATGAAGGTGTAGAGGTGGAATCGCCCGAGCGGCATCGCCGCGACCCCGGCGGGGAGCGCGATGAACGACCGCACCACCGGCAGCATGCGCGCGATCAGCACCGCGATGCTGCCGAACCGCGCGAAGAACCGCTCCGAAAGCTCCAGATCGTGCGCGTCGAGCAGCACATATTTGCCCCAGCGCAGGATCGCCGCGCGTCCGCCGCGCTTGCCCACTTCATAGGCCGGGATCGACCCCAGGTTGCAGCCGAGCGCGCCCGCGGTCGCGACCAGGTACAGGTTCAGCTCGCCGGTCGAGACCAGATAGCCGCCGAACGGCATGATGATCTCGGAGGGCAGCGGAATGCACGCGCTCTCGATCGCCATCAGCAGCACGATGCCGAGATAGCCGCCGGCCGAAATGACCGCGATGATGAACGTCGCCATGGCGGCGATGATGGTGTGAAGAATCGACATGGAATCCCGCTCGCCCATCCTAACGGGTGGGTTGTGCCGCCCCCTTAGCCGTTCGCTTCGAGCGAAGTCGAGAAGCGTATCTCGACTTCGCTCGATACGAACGGATTTGTTATTGGGAGCCTCCGGAAGGCCTCAGCCACCGGTCCAGCCAGGCGAACACCTCGCTGTACCATTGGATCGAGTTGCGGGGCTTCAGCACCCAGTGGTTCTCGTCCGGAAAGATCAGCAGCCGCGACGGAATGTCCCGCCGCTGCAGCGCGGTGAACGCCGCCAGCCCCTGCGTATAGGGAATCCGGAAATCCTTCTCGCCGTGGATCACCAGCATCGGCGTCTTCCACTTGTCGACGAAGTTCACCGGGTTCCATTTCTCATATTCCTGCGGCGCCTCGTAGTATGGATGGCCGCCATGCTCCCACTCGTCGAACCAGAGCTCTTCGGTCTCGTACGCCATCGCCCGCGCATCGAAGACGCCGTCGTGCATGACGATGCATTTGAACCGGTCGGGCCAATTCCCCTCGATCCAGTTCATCATATAGCCGCCATAGCTGCCGCCCAGCGCGCAGGCATTGTCGATGTCGAGCTGCGGGTCTTCCCGGGCGGCGGCGGGCAGGCCCAGCTTCAGGTCCTGCAAGGGCTTGCCGCCCCAATCCTTGTTGATGCTGTCGGTGAAGGCCTGGCCATAGCCGGTCGAGCCGTGGAAATCGATCGTGACCGCGGCATAGCCGGGGGCGACGAACAGCTTCGGGTTCCAGCGATAGGACCAGCTGTTGCCGAACGATCCCTGCGGCCCGCCATGGACGAGCAGCTCGACCGGCAGCTTGCCCGCCGCGCCCTCGGTCTTGATGATCTGGCCCCAGACGGTGTCGCCGTTGGCGCCGGCAAAGCTGAAGCGCTTCACGCTGACCGGGTCGATCTCCTTCAATTTGTCGGCATTGACCGCGGTCAGCCGCACCGACTTGCCGCCCTTCCAGCGATACAGGTCGTCGGGCGCCTGGATGCTGTTCAGCGTGTAGACGACCGAGCCATCGGCCAGCGGCTTCACATTGCCGACCGTGCCGCCCTCGGTCAGCCGCGTCGCCTTGCCGGTGGCGATATCGATCCGGAACAGCGGCTCGTCGAGCACTTCGCCCGCGGTCACCAGCAGGCTCTTGCCATCCGCCGCCCAGGCGATCGAGCCGACCGACCGATCCCAGTTCGGCGCGACCTCGCGCGTCGCGCCGGTCGCCACATTGCGCAGCATGATGCCCAGCCGGTCGGCTTCATAGCGGGGCCGCTTCATCGCCGCATAGGCGAGCCATTTGCCGTCGGGGGAGACCGCCGGATAGGTGTCGGTCGCGTCGTTGGCGTCGGTCAGGTTGACCGGCTCGCCGTTCGGGCCGGCGGCGAAGATGTCGAGATTGGTCGACAGCGGCTCGATCCGCCCGGCCTCGCGCAGCGCGAAATAGAGCGTCTTGCCGTCCGGGCTCCAGGCCAGCTCCTCGCTGCCGCCGAACGGCTTGGACGGGGCGTCGCCGACCAGCTTGGTCGCAACCGGCACGCCCGCCCCGCTGGGCTTCCCGTCCGCCATCGGCAGCACGAAGATGCGCGAGCGCGTGCCCGGCTCCGCCCAGGTGTCCCAGTGGCGCACGAACAATTGGTCATAGGTCCGGCCGCTCCCGCCCTTGGACGCGTCGGGTTTCGCATCCGCGGTGCAGTTGTAATCCGTGCAGTCGAGCGGCCGGTCGCCCCAGATCGCGATCCGGTCGCCGGTGGGCGCGAGCAGGAAGCCGCCAATGTCGGTCGAAAGGCTGGTCAGCTGCTCGGGCGCACCGCCCGAGGCCGCGACGCGCCATAGCTGATCCGAGCCGCCGGCATCGCTCAGGAAATAGATCCACTTGCCGTCGGCCGAGAAGGCCGGATCATGCTCGCTCTTGTCGGCCGGCCCGGACGCGATCCGTACCGGCGCCGCATTCTTCGCCTTCAGGTCGAGCAGCCAGAGGTGATTGCGCCCCTTGTTCGCGGCAAGATCGGTCTCGCGCAGCTGATAGACCAGCCAGCGCCCGTCCGGCGACGTGGCCGGCGCGCCGATCCGCCGCATCGTGGCCAGATCGGTCGCCGTCATCGGGCGGGCTTCGGCGATGGTGGGGGTCAGGGCGGCAGAGCCCAGGGCGAGCGCGATCAGCGTCTTCTTCATGGACATGCTGCCTAGCATCCCATCCGCCCGGATTGAAAGCCCGCGGCGAACCGAGCCCATTCTTCGGCGAAGTTCGGAACAATACCCAACAAGCCTAGAAACCGATTGGGGAATCCCGCGTTAACCATTGCAGGTGCGCGCATACGAACGCGCAGGGCTTCGGGGTTATCTAAGGGGTGTCACAAATGACCGTATCCAGAATTGCTTCCATTGCCGCGGTTGCAGCCGCGTTCGCCTTTGCCGGCCCGGCAGCCGCTTCGATCGAGATCTTCAATTCTCCCGGCAGCGTCCAACCTTCCGAAAACGTGCTGGTCGATGGCGGCCTGACCGGCCAGACCGTGTTCGGCCATACCAACAAGAGCAACACCAGCGTCAGCTTCCTGTCGCTGGCGAACGGCGTCACCCTGCAAGGCTTCGGCAACGGCCAGGCGCGGGTCCAGGCGCTTACCGGGTCGCTCGATGCGCTTCGATTTTTCCGGACAGACGGCGCGGGCTTCGGCGAGGTCGAGTTCGACCTGCACAAGGCCGCGCGCGACACCGACACGGTCAACGTGACCTTCTTCGGCGATTTCGGCACCGAAACGCGCACGTTCGATCTGGGCAACGGCAACAATTGGTTCTCGGCCCGCACCAGCGGCGGCGACCTGATCACCGCCGTTTCGTTCGACACCAGCGGGTCCGGCGTCGACGACATCCGCCAGGTGCGGCTCGGCGCGCTCGCCGGCGTCACCCCGCCCCCGCCCGCCGTTCCCGAACCGGCGACCTGGGCCATGATGCTCGGCGGCTTCGGCCTGCTCGGCGCAGCGGCACGGCGTCGGACGCGCGTCACGGCAATGACGAGCTGAATCGCTCGGCCGGGAAGCCGATCCGGTTTGACGCTTCCCGGCCGCACAGGCGTGGAAATAATGCTGTCCTACATATAACCAAACAGGTTATCTTTGCCTTCGTGAGGAGGCGGAGAATGGATCAGCACAGCACGACAGATCACGCCCTTGTTCCCTGGGCGGAGGCCGCGGACGAGGAGGCGCCGAGGCGTCATGACGCCTTTGCCGGCAAGCGCCGGCGCGCGTTTCTCGACGCTCTCGCCAAAACCGGCTGCGTCCGCGATGCGGCCCGGGCCGCAGGGGTCGCACCGGCGACCGTGTACAACCACCAGGCCCGCGATGCCGCGTTCGCGCATCATTGCCGGATCGCGATCGACATGGCCGGCACCGATATCGAGCTGCACGCCTGGGAACGCGGCGTGATCGGAATCGAGGAGGAAGTCCTCGCCTATGGCAAGGTCGTCGGCACCCGCATCAAACGGTCTGACATGATCCTGAAGCTGCTGCTTCAGGGCTGCAAGCCGAACAAATACGGCCCCCGCGCCGGCTTCACGCGCAAACGTCTGACCGCCGCCTTCCGCCGGGAAATCGAACGCGAGGTTCGGGAGGAATGGCGGCAAATCGACAAGCGAACGGCCGCCGAGGGCATCGAGAAGCTGACGCAACAGCTCATGCGCTTGGGTGCCCGACGCGATCAGGAACGGCGCGAGGCGGGCTGGGTCCAGTACAATGGAGTCACCTGGATTCCGCCGGGCTGGAGCTGGACCGGCGACGGCGAACCGTTCGTCCCGCCAGAGCCGGACATCGGAAATTTTCCGGAATCCATGTGAATGTCGTCCATGTCGGCCACCTCCGGCCGCTACCCCAAATTGATAAATCCTCCCCTGCAAGGGGAGGGGGACCGCCCGGCGCAGCCGGGCGGTGGAGGGGTGTCAGCGGTGAAGAATCAAACTCGACGGCTGACACCGCTCCCTCGCGCCGGTCGAGTCACCTCCCCGGCAAGGGGAGGATCAGCCGCTCGCCTTACCCCGCGTGGGCGGCGATCCACTCTTCGAGCACAGGCGCGATCTTCTCGCGCCATTTGCTGCCGTTGAAGATGCCGTAATGGCCGACGCCCTTGGCGAGCAGATATTTCTTGTCCGCCTTGGGCAGGTTGGTCGCGAGCGTCAGCGCGGCCTTGGTCTGGCCGATTCCAGAAATGTCGTCGCGCTCGCCCTCGATCGCCAGCAGGCCGATATCGGTGATCGCGCCGGGATCGACCTTCACGCCGCGATGCACCCATTCGCCTTTCGGCAAGGCGTGGCGCTGGAACACCAGGTCGACCGTCTCCAGGTAGAATTCGGCGGTCATGTCGCAGACGGAGCGATACTCGTCGTAGAACTCCTTGGTCCGGTCCGCGCTTTCGCCATCGCCCTGGACCAGGTGCTTGAACATCTCCCAATGGCTCATCAGGTGATCGCCAAGGTTCATCGACATGAAGCCGGCGAGCTGCAGGAAGCCCGGATAGACTTTCCGCCCTGCGCCCGGATAGCTGAACGGCACGGTCGCGATCACATTCTGCTGGAACCAGGCGTGCGGCCGCTGGGTCGCGAGCGTGTTGACTGCGGTCGGCGCCTCGCGCGTGTCGATCGGGCCGCCCATCATCGTCAGCGTCTTCGGCCGGCACGGATGCTTGCCCGCGGCCATCAGGGCCGCCGCTGCATAGCAGGGCACCGATGGCTGGCAAACCGCCAGCATGTGCGCGCCGGGCCCGATCGTCTCGAGGAACTCGATCAGGTAATCGACATAATCCTCAAGATCAAAGCTGCCTTCCGCCAGCGGCACCAGCTTCGCGTCGCGCCAGTCGGTGATGTAGACGTCGTGCCTCGGCAGCATCCGCTCGACGGTGCCGCGCAGCAGCGTCGCGTAGTGGCCGGACATCGGCGCGACGATCAGCAATTTCTGTCCGCCCTCCACGCCTTCGCGCCGGAAGCGCTTCAGCTGGCCGAACGGTTTTCTGAGGACGATGTCTTCTTCCACGACCACCTTGCGATCGTCGATCGTGGTATAGGGCAGTCCGAATTCGGGCTTGCCGCGCGGCGCCGCGGCATGGGCGAAGACTTCAAGGGCGGAAGCGACCAGCGGCCCTCCGCCGAAATAGGCCATCGGATTGGCGGGATTGGAAAGAAACTCGGCGCCTGCATTGGCGAAGGCGCTGGCCCCCGCGAGCAGCGAGCGCTGCCATTCATAAGCATCGTACAGCATCAGCGTCCTTCAGTAGCGCCCACCCCTGAACGCTTCGTCACCGGTTTGGCTCAATCCGTCCCCCCGTGCAACGCCGCCTGCCCGACTATCCCCATGTTGAGGCCCCGCCTCGCTCCTGCTAGTCGCGACATCATGGCCCAGGACATCGAAGCGGCGCCGAAGGCCCGCAAACTCTCCAGCCTGGCGATGGTCTGGCAATTCGCGGCGCGTTATCCCGGCCATATCGCCTGCGCCGCGATGGCTCTGGTCGTCGCATCGGGCGCGACCGTCGCGATCCCCTACGGCTTCAAGCGGGTGATCGATCGCGGCTTTTCGAGCGGCGGTGACACGCATGCAGTGTCCACGGCCTTTTATTATCTGCTGATGATCGTCGGCGTTTTGGCGCTGGCGACGGCGTTTCGCTATTATTTCGTGTCCTGGCTGGGCGAACGCGTGGTCGGCGACATCCGCAAGGCGGTGCATGCGAACCTGGTCACGCTCGCGCCGCGCTTCTTCGAGGAAAACCGGCCGTCGGAGATCGCATCGCGAATGACATCCGATACGTCGGTGATCGAGCAGATCGTCGGCACCACCGTGTCGGTCGCGTTGCGCAACCTGTTCACCGGGTTCGGCGGCGTCGTCTATCTGTTCGTGCTGTCGCCCAAGCTTGCCGGCTCGCTGATGATCGGCATCCCGCTGATCGTCGTGCCGATCGTGGTGCTCGGCCGGCGGGTGCGCTCCTTCTCGCGCGCAAGCCAGGACCGGATCGCCGATGTCGGCGCGATCGTCGCCGAAACATTGGGCGCGATGAAGATCGTGCAGGCGTTCGGACAGGAAGAGCGGGAAAAGGGCCGGTTTGCGACCGCCGTCGAGGCGACCTTCGGCGTCGCAAAGCGCCGCATCTTCATCCGCGCGATCATGACCGCCGTGGTGATCGCGCTGATCTTCGGATCGATCACGCTGGTGCTGAAGGAAGGCGTCACCGACGTCGCCGCGGGCCGGTTGAGCGGCGGGTCGATCGCCGCGTTCGTGCTGACCGGCGGCCTGGTCGCGGGCGCTTTCGGCGCGTTGACCGAAGTCTATGGCGACCTGCTTCGCGGCGCGGGCGCGGCGGGACGATTGTCCGAGCTGCTGGCCGAACGCCCGGAGATCAAGGCACCCGCCGATCCGGTCCCGCTGCCCGTGCCTGCGCGGGGCAGGCTGAGCTTCGAGCATGTGACCTTCCGCTATCCGACGCGGCCGGACACCAGCGCCCTCCACGATTTCTCGCTCGACGTCGCTCTCGGCGAGACCGTCGCCGTTGTCGGCCCATCGGGCGCGGGCAAATCGACCCTGCTCCAGCTCGCCCAGCGCTTCTACGATCCGCAGCTGGGCGCGGTGCGGCTGGACGGCGTCGATCTGCGCGAGGCGGACCCGGCCGAGGTGCGCGCGCGGCTGGCGATGGTGCCGCAGGAAACCGTCATTTTCGCCGCGTCCGCCCGCGACAACCTGCGCTACGGCCGATGGGATGCGTCGGATGCCGAGCTCTGGGCGGCTGCCGAAGCAGCCAATGCCGCCAATTTTCTGAAAGCGCTGCCGCAGGGACTCGACACCTTCATGGGCGAAGGCGGCGCGCGTCTGTCGGGCGGGCAGCGCCAGCGGCTCGCCATCGCCCGCGCGATCCTCAGGGACTCGCCGATCCTGCTTCTCGACGAGGCAACCAGTGCGCTCGATGCCGAATCCGAACGCCTCGTGCAGGATGCGCTCGAGCGGCTGATGGAGAACCGCACCACCGTCGTCATCGCCCATCGCCTCGCGACCGTACGGGCCGCCGACCGCATCATCGTCATGGACGAAGGCCGCATCGTCGAGGCCGGCACCCATGACAGCCTCAGCGCCGCGGGCGGCCTCTATGCCCGTCTCGCCCGGCTGCAGTTCGAAGGTCTTGCCGCATGAATCTTGGCAACGCGCTGAAACCGCTCCGAACCTAGTTCGTTACACCCCTCGCGCGCGTTACCGCGCTTGGGCACGGGGCTTTGAAGCAAGTGGCCTCGCGCCGCTCGCAACGAGGAGACGGTTATGAGAAGCATTTTGTTGGTTTCCGCCCTGATGATCAGCGGCGTGGCCTTTGCGCAGGCCGATCCGCGCGACGCGGGCCAGCCGATCGGTTCCGGCGCCACGCTCACGCCGGGCACGACGATGGGCGAGCGCGACACCATGGGCAGCAACGCGGCCACCGTTCAGCCGAACGGCACCGTGACCACCCCGAACAGCACGATGTCGAGTGGCACCATGTCCAGCGGCACGATGTCGAGCGGGTCGATGTCGAACAGCACCAGCATGGGATCGTCGACGAGCTCGATGGGCACGTCGGGCTCCGGCACCGTGATGGTGCAGGAGGGCGGCAACATGACGGCGCCGCCGGCCTCGACCGGGCCGTATCCGCGCTGCTCGCGCACGATCACCGATCATTGCCGGCAGAGCCCGGCGCGCGAGTCCGACACGAAGGGCGGCCCGCCCGCGCATCGTCGCCGCTAAGGCTTGCGGGTTCGCCTGCTTGTCGAGCAAAGAGCCTTCCGAACCAGTTTCGGGAGGCTCTTTTCACATGACCATCAGCTTCAAGGACCGCGTCGCGATCGTCACCGGCGCCGGCGGCGGGCTCGGCCGCGCCTATGCGCTGGAACTCGCCCGGCGCGGCGCCAAGGTCGTCGTCAACGATCTCGGCGGCGCCCGCGACGGCACCGGCCACTCGGATGCGGCGCTCAAGGTTGTCGCCGAGATCGAGGCGGCGGGCGGCGAGGCGATGTCGAACGGCGGCAGCGTCACCGAATATGAGCAGATGGTCGAGATGGTCGCCAAGGCGAAGGAGCGCTGGGGCGGCGTCCATATCCTGATCAACAACGCCGGCGTGCTGCGCGACAAGAGCTTCGCCAAGATGGAGCCGGCGGACTTCCGCTTCGTCGTCGACGTCCACCTGAACGGCTCCGCCAACTGCACCAAGGCCGTCTGGGACACGATGCGCGAGCAGGCCTATGGCCGGATCCTGATGACTGCTTCTTCGACCGGTCTCTACGGCAATTTCGGCCAAGCCAATTACGGCGCCGCAAAGCTCGGCCTCGCCGGCCTCACCAAGACGCTGAACCTCGAAGGCGCCAAGTATAACGTGCGGGTCAACACGATCGCGCCGGTCGCCGGCACGCGGATGACCGAAGACCTGTTCCCACCCGAGGCGTTCAAGGCGTTCGCGCCCGAGAATGTCGTGCCCGCCGCGCTGTACCTGGTCAGCGAGGATGCGCCGTCCAACATGATCATCGGCGCGGGCGCCGGCGCGTTCCACGCCGCCTATGTGACGATGACGCCGGGCGTGCTGCTGCCCGAGAGCGAGCGCACGCCGGAGGGCATCGCCGCGCATTGGGCCGAAATCACCGACCGCAGCGGCGAGATCGTCCCGCAATCCGGCGGCGAGCAATCGATGGCGATCCTGAAGCTGCTGCAGGGCGGATAGCACTGTATTGCTAGACCAATACACTTCTGCTATGCGTCGGCCCGGGAGGATTGCCGATGTACAGCGATACCGATCTCGAACGTGCCGTCGCCGCGGGGGCTATCTCGGCCGAAGCGGCGGGGGCGCTCAGGCGCTACCTCGCTGAAAAGAGCGCCACGCCCGTTGTGGACGAGGAGCAGTTCCGGCTGCTCAGCGGCTTCAATGACATCTTCGTCGCGATCGCCAGCGTGCTGCTGCTGGTCGCCCTGGCCTGGATCGGGCAGGACATCGGGCCGCGGCTGGGCGGCGAAGGGCCGTCGCTGAGCTCGGGCGTGCTCGTCGCCGCGGCGAGCTGGGCGCTGGCCGAGTTCTTCACGCGCAAGCGCCGGCTGGCACTGCCGAGCATCCTGTTGCTGCTTGCCTTCACCGGTGGCGTGTTCGCGACGGTCGCAATCGGGATCGGCCTGACATTGGACAAGACGACGCTGAACAACGAAGCCGATCCACGCACGGTCGCCATGATCGCAGCCGCTGCCGCCGCGGTCGCAGCGGGCGCGACCTGGCTGCACTGGCGGCGCTTCCGCGTGCCGATCACGGTCGCGGCGGGGGCGGCCGCGGGTGTCGGCCTGATCATCGCGCTTATCGCCACCGCACTCGGAGACAGCCCTGCCCTGCGTGACGCGATGTTGGCCAGTGCCTTCCTGCTTGGCCTGGCAGTGTTCGGCGTCGCGATGCGCTGGGATGCGTCGGACCGGGAGCGCACGACCCGCCGCGCCGATGTCGCCTTCTGGCTGCACCTGCTCGCAGCTCCGCTGATCGTCCATCCAGTGTTCCAGGCGCTGGGCGTGCTCGATAACAATGTGTCGATGGCAAGCGCGGTGATCGTGGTCCTGCTCTACGTGCTGCTGGCAGGGGTCGCGCTGATCATCGACCGGCGCGCGCTGATGGTGTCGGCGCTGGCCTATGTGCTGTACGCGCTGAGCGCCTTGTTCCGGGAGCTGGGCGCGGTGGGGCTCAACGTCGCGCTGACCGCACTGGTGATCGGATCGGCGCTGCTGCTGCTCTCCGCCTACTGGCATACGGTGCGCGCCGTGATCGTCGAGCGGTTGCCGGAAGGGCTGCGCGCAAAGCTGCCGCCGACGCATGAGGTGGCGGTGGCTGCGGAGGCGCGGACGGCCTGACCCTCTCCCTTCGGGAGAGGGTCGACTCGGGCGCAGCCCGAGCGGGGTGAGGGTGATAAATCAGTTCGCCCTCACCCTCCCACTCGCTTCGCGAACGGGCCCCTCCCTCTCCGAACCGGAGAGGGATTCAGTTCTGGACCAATTTCAGCAGCCGCCGCTCGACGGGCGCCAGCACCGGGCCGAGCTCATGGCCGCGCTTCAGCACAGTGCCGCCTTCGCCGATCAGCGCCCATTGGCCCTGCCGGTGGCGCAAGGCCGGGCGTTTTTCGATGCGGAATTCGGGACGTTCGGCGGTCCTGCGGAAGCCGCTGAACACGGCGGCATCGCGGCCCAGATCGATCGCATAATCCCGCCACATGCCGGCCGCGACCATCCGGCCATAGAGATCGAGGATGCGCATCAGTTCCGGCCGGTCGAAGCCGACCTGCCCGCCCCAGCGCTGCGATACCGGAAAAGGGTGAATGTTGCTCATCCGAAGAGGTCTTGCCGCTCCGCTGTTTGCTTGCGCTCGGTCAGCAGCGCGTCGATCTTGGCCTGCAGCCGGTCGATTTCCGCCTTCATGCCTTCCAGCCGCTGCCCGGCCGGGTCGCAAAGGTCCGAGCACGGCGTGCCATAGGGCACGAAATCCTTCTGATATTCGACCGCATCGACCAGCGTCGGCTTGGCCGGAATCCCGACCATCACCGCGCCGTCCGGCACCTCTTTCGTGACGACCGCGTTGGCGCCGATGCGCGCACCCTTGCCGACCGTGATCGGTCCGAGCACCTGCGCGCCCGATCCGATGATCACGCCGTCTTCAAGCGTCGGGTGGCGCTTGCCGGCAACGCCGTCGGCGGGGTTGGTGCCGCCCAGCGTCACGCATTGATAGATCGTGACGTCGTTGCCGATCTCGGCAGTCTCGCCGATCACGGTAAAGCCGTGGTCGATGAACAGGTTGCGCCCGATCTTCGCGCCCGGATGAATGTCAATCGCGGTCAGGAAACGCGATAGATGGTTGACGAAGCGCGCGAGGAAGAACAGCTCGCCTTCGAACAGCCAGTGCGCAATGCGGTGAAGCGCGACCGCCAGCACCCCCGGGTAGAGCAGAATCTCCCACCGGCTGCGGGGCGCGGGATCGCGCGCGCGGATCGAATCCAGATAAGCGAATAGCCGGCTCGCCATGCGTGTGCCTCCCTTACGCCGGATATCTAGGAATGCCCAGATCGGATTGCCAGTTGATGAATGTTTCGGCTTCGCATCGCCCAAGCGCTTCTGTCTTGCCGGACAGGAGCCTGAGGCGCAATTCAGGCTTGACCACGAGCGGGAGTATGCCGGTTGAGCCCTTCGGACCTGATCTCGCTGCTTCCGTTCGTCGGCATCGGCTTTGCCGCGCAGCTGATCGACGGCGCGCTCGGCATGGCGTTCGGGGTGATCAACTCCACGTTGCTGATGAGCGTCATGGGGGTGCCCCCCGCCGCAGCGTCCGCCAGCGTGCATGCGGTCGAAACGTTCACGACCGCGGCATCGGGCATCAGCCATACCTTCCACCGCAATGTCGACTGGAAGCTGTTTCTGCGGCTGATGATCCCGGGCGTGATCGGCGGCGCGATTGGCGCCTATCTGCTCAGCAACATTGACGCGAGCGTGGCCCGGCCGTTCGTCATGGCCTATCTCGGCGCGATCGGCGTGTATCTGCTGTTCCGCGCCTGGCAGGGCGAGCATGAGCATCGCACGCCTCGCTTCGTCGAGCCGCTGGGCCTGGCCGGCGGCTTCCTCGACGCGGCGGGCGGCGGCGGTTGGGGTCCGGTGGTCACGTCCAACCTGCTGGTTCAGGGCGCGAACCCGCGCAAGACCGTCGGCACTGTGAACACCGCCGAATTCTTCCTGACCGCGACGATCTCGGCGACGTTCCTATGGACGCTCGGCTGGGCTGCGTTCACCGCGCAGACGATCGGCATCCTGATCGGCGGACTGGCGGCCGCGCCGTTCGGGGCCGTGCTGGTCAAGCGCCTGTCGGCGCGCAAACTGATGGGCTTCGTCGGCAGCTTGCTGGTGGCGACGTCCGGCTTTTCGATCTACGGCGCGCTAGCCTAAGGCGCGGCGCACGATCTCGGCATAGATTTCGACCAGAGCTTCCAGATCGGCGAGCGCGACGGCCTCGTCCAGCTTGTGCATCGTCGCGTTGGGAAGGCCGAACTCGACGACCGGGCACAGCTTCGACAGGAAACGGGCGTCGGATGTGCCGCCGCTGGTCGAAAGCTCCGCCTCGATGCCGGTGTGCGTGCGGATCGCCGATGCGACCAGGGTCGACAGCGGCCCCGGCTCGGTCAGGAACGCCTCGCCCGACACGCGCGGCGTGACGACGACGTCGGGCGCCTCTGCCAGCACCAGATCGCGCACGCGGGCGGCGAGATCGTCCCCCCGGTGCAGATCGTTGAAGCGGATGCTGAGCCGGGCCTTGGCGCGTGCCGGAATCACGTTGGTCGCCGGATTGCCGACCTCGAGGTCGGTGATCTCGATATTCGACGGCTGGAACCAGTCGGTGCCGTCGTCCAGATGGACAGCGTCGATCGCGGCGAGCGCGCGCACCAGCTTCGGGATCGGATTGTCGGCGAGCGTCGGGTAGGCGACATGCCCTTGGATGCCGGGAACCTCGATCCAGATGTTGACCGAGCCGCGGCGGCCGATCTTGATCGTGTCGCCGAGGCGGTGGACCGATGTGGGCTCGCCGACCAGGCAGAGGTCCGGCTTCAGCCCGCGCTCTCCCATGCGCTCGATCAGGGCGCGGGTGCCGAAGATCGCCGGCCCTTCCTCGTCGCCGGTCAGGATCAGGCTGATCGTGCCCCGGCCCTGCTCGAGGCGGTCCAGCGCGGCGATGAAAGCGGCGATCGCGCCCTTCATGTCGACGGCGCCACGGCCGTACAGCAGATCGCCCCGCACTTCGGCCGCGAACGGGTCGGCCGACCAGCCCTCGCCCGGCGGCACGACGTCGAGGTGGCCGGCAAAGGCGAAATGCGGCCCGCCCTCGCCCCGCCAGGCGAGCAGGTTCTCGACCGGACCGTCCGGCGCTTCGCCGGCCGCGAAACGGTCGATCGTGAAGCCCCGGGCGGTGAGCATAGCCTCGACCGCGTCGAACACAGCACCCCGCGCGGGCGTGATGCTGGGGCACGCAATCAGCTGCTTCGTAAGCTCGACGACGCTCATTTATTCTCCGTCATACCGGCGAAAGCGGGAATCCATCTTTTCTTCTGACGGGTTCGGCGGAAAAGAAGAAGGTGGATTCCGGCGTTCGCCGGAATGACGCGGAGGGGGGTATGCCCAAGCTCGATCTCGACCAAATCCCGCAGACCAATGCCACCGGCTATCCGCCCGAATATGCCGTGCAAGTGAAGGAGCGCTGGTATCGGCGCCTCGCGCCTGCGTCCGGCATCACAGATTTCGGCGTCAGCCATGTCGTGCTGAAGCCCGGCGCCTGGTCGGCCCAGCGCCATTGGCATGAGGGCGAGGATGAGCTGGTCGTGATGATCGCGGGCGAAGCGACCCTGGTCGACGACGATGGACGCACGCCGATGCGCGCCGGCGACGTCGCCGCCTTTCCCAAGAACGACGGCAACGGCCATATGCTGGTCAACGAAAGCGATGCCGACTGCGTCTACGTCGCCATCGGCCGGCCAGCGGTCACCGACTGCCACTATCCGGATATCGACATGCACCTGTTCGCCGGCACCGGCCGCCAGAAGCGCAAGGACGGCAGCGACTTCGATTGGGAGACGAAATGAAACGCGCGTTGCTTTGCCTGGCCTTCATTGCCACCGCCCTTCCCGCCAAGACGCCGGCGCCCGACGTCCGCGCCTGGCGGCATGCCCATGAGCGGCAGCTGCTGGAGGATTTCTCGGCATTCGTCGCAATGCCGAACGTCGCCACCACGCTGGCGGACGTGGACCGGAACGCGGCCTTTCTTTCCGGGCAGCTTCAGGCCCGCGGCTTTACGACCCGGCTGCTGCGCGCGAGCGAAGGCACTCCGGCCACCGTCTATGGCGAGAGGCGTACGCCGGGAGCCAAGCGGACCGTGCTGTTCTACGCCCATTATGACGGTCAGCCGATCGGACAGAAGGGCTGGACCAGCAAACCCTTCGAGCCGGTTGTGCGCGCCGGCGATCAGATCGTGGACTGGCGCAGCGCTTCCGGCCCGCTGAACCCCGACTGGCGCATCTACGGTCGCGGCACCGGGGACGACAAGGCGTCCGTCCAGGCGATGCTGAGCGCGCTCGACGCGCTGAAGGCGCGCGGCATCAAGCCCAGCGTCAACATCAAGATCATCTGGGAAGGCGAGGAGGAACAAGGCTCGCCGCATCTGGCCGAGATCGTGCGCGCCAACCGCGACCTGCTGAAGGCCGACCTGCTGATCATGGGCGACGGGCCGATGCACCAGTCAGGCAAGCAGATGATCAATTTCGGCAATCGCGGCATCACCGGATTCCGGATGACCGTCTATGGCCCGAACCGGCCGCTGCACGACGGCCATTACGGCAGCTGGGTGCCCAGCCCGTCGGTGATGATGGCGCGGCTGATCGCGTCGATGCGCGATGACGACGGAAAGATCCTGATCCCCGGCATCTATGACGATGTGGCGCCGCTGACCGCCGCCGATCGGGATGCGCTCGCCGCGCTGCCGCCGATCGAAGATGATTTGCGCCGGCAGTTCGCGATTGGGCGCACGCTCACGGAGCGGCTGGCGAACGGCTATCTCCAGCCGACCTTCAACGTCCGCGCGATCCATGTCGGCGATGAAGGGCCGGACGCGGCCAATGCCATCGCCACCGAAGCGACCGCGTCGTTCGACATCCGGCTGGTGCCGAACCAGAAGCCGGCGCGGGTCCGGGAGCAGGTCGAGCGTCATTTGGCCGGCCAGGGCTGGTTCGTCGTCCACGCCACGCCCGATGCCGCCACGCGTCTTGCGCATCCCAAGATCGTGCGCGTCGATTGGGACGAGGGAAGCTCGGAAGCGGTCAAGACGCCGCTGGATACGCCGGCAGCAGGCGCGGTCGCGCAGTCGATCGGCCGCACGGTCGGCTATCCGGTGCTGAAGCTGCCGATCAGCGGCGGCAGCTCGGGCATTGCGGACGTCGTGAATGCGCTGGACGTGCCGATGGTCGGCGTCAGCATCGCGAATTTCGACGACAACCAGCACGCGCGAAACGAGAATCTGCGGCTGGGCAATCTCTGGGACGGGATCGAGGTTTATGCCGGGCTGCTCGCCGACATGAACTGGTGATCAGGCGACCGGCTGCTCGTATTTCTCGATCGTCCAGGCCTCATCCTGCGCGTCCTCGATCCACTGGCGGATATGGGGGTGGGTGAACAGCGCCTCGACATAGGTCGCGGCAAAGCCGGGCAGCGGGACGGAGTAGGTGACGAAGCGGGTCGCGACCGGCGCGAACATGATGTCGGCCGCGCTATAGTCGCCGAACAGGAACTTGCCGGTACCGCCATAGCGCGCGCGGGCTTGCGCCCAGAGGCCGAGAATGCGGCCGATTTCCTGCACCACCTCCGGGCTGAGCCGACCGGGCGGGAATTGCCTGCGGACGTTCATCGGCAGGTCGCGGCGCAGGTTCGGATAGCTGGAGTGCATTTCCGCCGCCATCGACCGCGCCATCGCCCGCGCGCCTTCGTCCTTGGGCCAGAAAATGTCGCGGCCGACCTTGTCCGCCAGCCAGTCGATGATCGCGAGCGAATCCCAGACGACCACGTCGCCTTCCCACAGGATCGGCACCTTGCCCTGGCTTGGCGCGAACTCGTCGCCCTCCCGCCTGCGGTTCCAGTCCTCGTCGAACAGCGGGACGGTCGCTTCCTCGAACGCGAGGCCGGACTGCTTGACCGCAAGCCAGCCGCGCATCGACCAGCTGGAATAGGCTTTGTTGCCGATGAAGAGCTTCAACATGCGGGGCCCTGTAGCCGCTAAGCGAGGGTGGATTCCAGCACCGCCGCACGAAGCTCCGGAATCCCCATGCCCTTTTCGCTGGACGTCGCGATCACGTCCGGATGGGCAGCGGGGTGCTTGCGGGCCTCCGCGCTGGTCGCATCGCGGACCTTGGCGAGTTCGGTCGCCTTCACCTTGTCGGCCTTGGTGAGGACGAGGCGGTAGGACACGGCGGCCTTGTCCAGCATGTCCATCAGCTCGCGGTCGACATCCTTCAGCCCGTGGCGGCTGTCGACCAGCACCAGCACGCGCTTCAGCACCGCGCGGCCGCGGAGGAAATCGTTCACGAGGTATTTCCACCGCCGCATCAGGTCTTTGGGCGCCTTAGCGAACCCATAGCCGGGCATGTCGACGAGCCGCAGCTGCAGCGGATCGCCGACATCGAAGAAATTGAGCTCCTGCGTTCGTCCCGGCGTGTTCGAGGTCCGCGCCAGGCCGTTGCGGCCGGTCAGCGCGTTCAGCAGCGACGACTTGCCGACGTTCGAACGGCCCGCGAACGCGACTTCGGGCGCATCCGGATCGGGCAGGAACTTGAGCTCCGGCGCCGACTTCAAAAACGCGATCGGCCCCGCGAACAGCTTCCGCGCCTGTTCGATCAGTTCCTCGTCCATCAGGTGGTCGCGGTGTTCGGGTTGTTCTTGAGCGCAGGATAGCGGCTGTAGAGCCACTTCTGCTGCGCGATCGCGAGCAGGTTCGAGACCGTCCAGTAGAGCTGCAGCCCGGCCGCGTACGGCGCCATGATGAACATGAAGATCCAGGGCATGATCGAGAAGACCTGCTGCTGGACCGGGTCCATCTGGGCCGGATTCAGCTTGAACTGGATGTACATGGTGACGCCGAGCAGGATCGGCAGCACACCCAGCGCCAGCATGTGCGGCGGCGTGAAGTTCAGATAGCCGAACAGGTTGATCGGCGTTGCCGGATCGGGCGCGGACAGGTCCTTGATCCACAGCACGAACGGCTGGTGCCGCATCTCGATCGTCAGCATCAGCACCTTGTAGAGCGCGTAGAAGATCGGGATTTGCAGCACGATCGGCAGGCAGCCGGCGAGCGGGTTCACTTTCTCACGCTTGTAGAGTTCCAGCATTTCCTGCTGCAGCTTCGCCTTGTCGTCCTTGTGCCGCTCCTGCAGCGCTTTCACTTTGGGCTGCAGCGAGCGCATCGCAGCCATCGACGCGAACTGGCGCTGCGCGATCGGGAACATCGCGCCGCGCACGATCAGCGTCAGCAGGATGATGGCGACGCCGAAATTGCCGACCGCCTTGAACATCGTATCGAGCAACCAGAAGATCGGCCGCTCGAAGAAACTGAACCAGCCCCAGTCGATCGCCTTGTCGAAACCGGCGATGTTGAGATCGTTCTCATAATTCTGAAGGACCGACACTTCCTTCGCACCGGAGAAGAGGTGCAGCGACGTCGTCGCGACCTTGCCCGGCGCGACGACCGTCTGGTCCGTCGGCGTCAACGCCGCCAGATACACCTTGTCGCCGATCGCACGGAATGAGGCGTTGATGTGCGCATTGGGCGCCGGCGCGAGCGCCGTCAGCCAATATTTGTCGGTGAAGCCCAGCCAGCCGCCGGTCGAGGTAAAGCTCTGGCCCTGCGGCCCGGCGCTATCCAGATCCTTGAAGTTGACCTTGTAGTTCGCGGTGCCGTCGAACACCCCGATCGGGCCGGTGTGCTGCGTCCAGGTGCTCGGGTCCGTCGAGACGCCGGTGCGCTTCACCAGCGCGAACGGACGCACCGCGACCGGGGCCGCTCCGCCGTTGGCGACGCTCTGATCGGCGGTGATCATGTAATTTTGGTCGATCGCGAGGCGGATGCGGAAGGTCTGGCCGGCGCCGTTGGTCCAGCTGAGCGTGACCGGCTTGCCCGGCGCGAGCAGTTGGCCATCCGCCTGCCAGACGGTGTCGTTGCCGGGCACCGCGAGGCCCTGCCCGGCCCATCCGAATTGCGCATAGACCGCGCCCGGCGCGCCTTCGGGCGACAGCAGCCGCACCGGCGGCGAGTTCTTCGCGATCGATTCGCGGTGGCGCTTCAGCACCAGATCGTCGACGCGCGCGCCCTTCAGGTTGATCGAGCCGGCGACCGACGGCGTGTCGATCCGCACCCGCGGCGTTTCGCCCAGCACGATCGCGCGGCTGCGCAGCGCCTGCGGCTTGTCGGCCGTCGCGTCGGCGGCGGGGTTCGGCAGCGGCACCTGCTTGCCGTGCACGACCTTGGTCACCGGCGGGTTGGCGGTCGGCAGGAAGCGATTCGACAGCGCGCTCCAGCCGAACAACACGATGGCCGAAAGCACGATCGCAAGGATCATGTTGCGCTGGTTATCCAAGTCTCGCTCCAATCATGGGACGGGGTCGTATCCATGCCCGCCAAAGGGGTGGCAGCGGCACAGGCGCTTCACCGCCAGCCAACCGCCCCGCGCCGCGCCATAGCGCTCCACTGCCTCGATTGCATAGGCCGAACATGACGGCGTGTAGCGGCACGAGGGCGGGAGGATCGCGGACGGATAGCGCTGCCAGAAGCGGGCAAGGCGGACGAGCACTGAGGTCATGCTCTCCTCCCGGTTTGGGCTGAGCCTGTCGAAGCCCTCCCTTTCCTTTCAGCGCCGCCAGAAGAAGGGAGGCCTTCGACAGGCTCAGGCCGAACCGGCTCTTGAGCCAATCTCCCCAACGCTTTCACCAGTTCCGCTCGCAGCAGTGAGAAGTCGCGTTCCACCCCACCCGCGCGTCCGATCAGCACGTGATCGGCGCCGGCCAGGCCTCGTTCCGGCAGCAGCTCGGCCGCAAGCGCACGAAAGCGGCGCTTCATCCGGTTCCGGATAACCGCGCCGCCGATCTTCTTCGTGACGGTAATGCCGTAGCGCATGGCCGGATCGTCGTCGCCGCGCGGGCGGACCAGAAGGACGAAGCCGGGCATCGGCGCCCTGCGGCCTGCATTCGCCGCGAGGAAATCCGCGCGACGAATGAGTTTCTTTAGGCCGACAGGACCTTGCGGCCGCGATTGCGGCGCGCCGCGATCACCTTGCGGCCGCCCACTGTCGCCATCCGCGCGCGGAACCCGTGGCGCCGCTTGCGCACCAGGTTGCTCGGCTGAAACGTGCGCTTCATCGCTCATTCCTTAAAATTCTGAACAAAAAGGGCCGCCAAACAAGGGCGGCCACACCGTTGCGGCGCGGTTATGCGGAATGCCGCGCAAAGTCAATCCGATCTCTCCGGCTTGGCGCGGCCACGCGGCGCCGGTGCGCGGCGCAACACCTTGTCCGCAAGCCGCCCATGACTGGGATAGCGGCGCGTGTAGCGGACATAAGCGCGCTTCACCCAGTTCGAATTCTTGAGCAATAGCGCCGCGCCGCCCGCGAACACGAAGATGCCGCCCGGCCCCGGCAACGCGCCGACGATCGGAGTCAGCACGATCAGCAGCCAGCCCAGGCCCAGATAGACGATACGGAGAACGGAATCGGGAGGCGCTTTCACGGCCGAGCACATGGGACGGGCGGCCCCCCGGTGCAAGCGGCACGGCTCGACATGACGTCAGCCTTATGGCTATGTGCCTGATCAGGGGGAGTAATCATGGTCGCCATCGTCTCGACGGCAGCCTATTTAGGGCTGGAAGCGCGCGCCGTCGAAGTTCAGGTCCAGCTGACGCCGGGCCTGCCGAAATTCGTCGTGGTCGGCCTGCCCGACAAGATGGTGGCCGAAAGCCGCGAGCGGGTGCGGAGCGCAATCGCGGCGCTGGGCCTGTCGCTGCCGCCCAAGCATATCACGGTCAATCTCTCCCCCGCAGACCTGCCGAAGGAAGGATCGCATTACGACCTGCCGATCGCCCTCGGCCTGCTCGCTGCGATGGGCGTGGTCGATGCGGAGACGCTCAGCCAATATCTGATCGTCGGGGAACTGGGGCTGGACGGCCGTGTCGCTTCCTCTCCGGGCGTGTTGCTGGCGGCGCTTCACGCATCGGAGCGGCAGCTCGGCCTGATCTGCCCTGCGGCGCAGGGGGGCGAGGCGGCCTGGGCCGGCTCGATCGAAGTGATTCCCGCGCCCGACCTGCTCTCCTTGCTGAATCACTTGCGAGGTACGGCTTTGCTGCCGGCCCCCACTCCAGGCCTGGCCGACGATCCGGAACGGGGCCCGAATCTCTCCCAGGTCAGAGGCCAGGAGACCGCGAAGCGCGCGCTGGAGATCGCGGCGGCGGGCGGGCACAATCTGCTGATGATCGGCCCACCGGGCGCGGGCAAGTCGCTGATGGCGGCGTGCCTGCCCGGCATCCTTCCCGAGCTCACGGCCGGCGAAGCGCTCGAAGTGTCGATGGTCGCGAGCGTGGCCGGCGCACTCGAAGGAGGGCGAATCTCGCGCACCCGGCCCTTTCGCAGCCCCCATCATTCGGCATCGATGGCGGCATTGGTCGGCGGCGGCATTCGCGCAAAGCCGGGCGAAGTCAGCCTCGCGCATCTGGGCGTGCTGTTCCTGGACGAGTTGCCCGAGTTCCAGCGCACGGTGCTCGATTCGCTCCGCCAGCCGCTCGAGACCGGCAATGTCAGCGTCGCGCGCGCCAATGCGCATGTAACCTTTCCGGCGCGGGTGCAGTTGATCGCGGCGATGAACCCGTGCCGCTGCGGGCATCTGGGCGACCCTGCCCTCGCCTGCGCCCGCGCGCCGCGCTGCGCCGCCGATTACCAGGCCAAGGTCAGTGGCCCGCTGCTCGACCGCATCGACCTGCACGTGGAAGTCGGCGCCGTGAGCGCTGCCGACCTGGTGCTGCCGCCGCCCAGCGAAGGCTCGGCCGAAGTCGGCGCGCGCGTGCGGGCGGCGCGGGAGGTCCAGACGCTGCGCTATAACGGCAATGGCGTGCGTACCAATGCGGAAGCGGACGGCGCCGTGCTGGAGGCCGTCGCCACGCCCGACGAGCCGGGCCGCAAGCTGCTGGCGCAGGCGGCGGAGGCAATGCGGCTGTCGGCGCGCGGCTATACGCGCATCCAGCGCGTGGCGCGGACGATCGCAGACCTTGCGGGCGCGGACACGGTCGGCCGCATCCATGTGGCCGAAGCGCTGAGCTATCGCCGCCAAGCGCCGCGGAACTAAACTCCTCCCCGGAACGGGGAGGGGGACCGCTCGCCGCAGGCGAGTGGTGGAGGGGCCGCAGCGCAGCGAGGATGCCGCCACCTCCGCTTCGCTCCGGCCCCTCCACCAAGCCGCTTCGCGCCTTGGTCCCCCTCCCCGTTCCGGGGAGGATTTGGGACTTAGTTGATCGCCGAATGCACGGTCGCGACCGCGGTCATCACGGCGCCCACGCGCGCCGCGGCCTGGATCGTTTCCGCATTCACGCCATGCTGGCGCAGCACCTTTTCGTGGCTGTCGATGCACATGCCGCAGCCGTTCTGGGCGGAGACGGCGAGGCTGAACAGCTCAAAGTCCGCCTTGTCGATGCCGGGATTGCCGATCACGTTCATGCGCAGCTTGGCCGGCATGGTCTGGTATTCGGGGTTCGAGGCGAGGTGGGTGAAGCGGTAATACACGTTGTTCATCGCCATCACCGCCGCCGCCGCACGCGCCGCATTGGCGGCCTCGGCGCTCAGCTTGCCTTCGACCTCGGCCTCCGCCGCCGCCACGAGCGGACGATAACCGGTGCCGTGCGCGGTCGCGAGCAGCAGCCCATATTTGCGCTGGTCGCCCAGCAATTGGTCGTTGAGGATCGAGCTGACGTTCAGCCGCAGATCCTTCGCGAAATCGGGAAGCGTGTCCGCGAATTGCTTGAGGGACATGGATGATCTCCAGACAGAGTTCGGGCGCGGAGTCGTGGAACCCCGCGCCCGTTTGAGGCTTACGCCGCGATCGGGTGAAGGGTTTCTTCGCCCTTGCTCCAGTTGCAGGGGCAGAGCTCGTCAGTCTGCAGCGCGTCGAGGACGCGCAGGGTCTCCTGCGGATTGCGGCCGACGTTCAGGCCGTTAACCGTCACGTGCTGGATCACATTGTCGGGGTCGACAATGAAGGTCGCGCGGTAAGCGACGTGCTCATCCTTATCGAGAATGCCCAGCGCTTCGGCCAGCTTGGCGCCGTTATCGGCAACCCAGGGGAAATCCGCCTGGGCCAGCTCCGGATCGGAGCGCCGCCATGCAAAATGGACGTGCGCGGTGTCGGTCGAGGCGCCGATCAGCTCGGCGTCGCGATCCGCGAAATCGCCCTTCAGACTGCCATAGCCGACAATCTCGGTCGGGCAGACGAAGGTGAAATCCTTCGGCCAGTAGAACAGGATCTTCCACTTGCCGTTGGTCTGGCCAAGGTCGATCGTTTCGCCGGCGGGAAGCGCCGAAGTGCCCTGCTGGACGGGAAGGGTGAGTGCGGGAAGCTTGTCGCCAACGGTCAGCATGGTTTCGTCTCCTTGTGTTTGAACCTGCAAGGCGGGCACGACTCGTCGTTCCCGCTCAACGCTGGCCGATATAGGGGCTGGCACAAATCGATCCAATAGATTATTCAATCCCTATTGATCGACTGGGACGATGTGGTGAGCAGCACCTACCTGCCGACGCTGAAGCAACTGCAGTATCTCGTCGCCCTGCACGACTATGGCCATTTCGGCCGCGCCGCCGACGCCTGTTTCGTCACGCAATCCACACTGTCGGCCGGGCTGCGCGAACTCGAATCGCTTATCGGCATCACACTGGTCGAACGCACCCGCCGGGTGGTTCGTTTCACGCCGACAGGCGAGAAGATCGCGGAAAAGGCCCGGCGGGTGCTCCGCGAGGCAGAGGAGCTGGCCGATCTCGCCCGAGCCGCCGGCAAGCCGCTGTCCGGCGAAATGCGGATGAGCGTGATCCCGACGATCGCGCCGTTCCTGCTGCCGCGCATCCTGCCGCACATCCGCAAGGAGCGGCCGGAGCTGAAGCTCTATCTGCGCGAGGAGCCGAGCGCGGCGGCCTGCGAGTCGCTGAGCCGCGGCGGCGCCGACTGCGTGCTGCTCGCGCTCCCCTATGCCTGCGGCGACGTCGATTGCGAGGTGCTGCTCGAGGACCAGCTGATGGTCGCCTTTCCGCAAGAAGACGGCGCGCCGCCCGAGCATGTCACGGCCGATCTGATCGACCCGGAAAAGCTGCTGTTGCTGGAAGACGGCCACTGCCTCCGCGACCACGCGCTTGCCGCCTGCAACCGGCCGGAACTGCGCGCGCACGCGACGATGCTCGGCACCTCGCTGCACACGCTGGTGCAGATGGTCGACAACGGGCTGGGCGTGACCATGCTGCCCGAAATGGCCCTCGATGCCGGCATTCTCGACCACACCCGCATCGTAGCGCGCCCGCTGGAAGGCGAGCATACCGCCCGCGAGATCGCGCTCATCTGGCGCAGGAACAGCCCGCGGGAAAAGGACTTTCGGCTGCTGGCGGACCTGCTGCGGAGCGCTGCGCGCTAGCGCCAGCGCTCCGCCGCGTCGTCATCGGCGGCGCGGGCCTCGACCCAAGATGCTTCCTCGCCGCGTGTCTCGCGCTTCCAGAACGGCGCGTCGGTCTTCAGCCGGTCGATCAGATAGGCGCAGGCGTCGAGCGCGTCGCGGCGGTGCGGGGCGCAGGCGGCGACAAGGACGATGCGCTCGCCCCGGCGCAGCGGCCCGACGCGGTGAATGATCGTCGCGCCGAGCAGCGACCAGCGCGCCGCCGCTTCCTCGGCCAATCGACGGAGCGCGGCTTCCGTCATCCCCGGATAATGCTCGAGCGTCAGCGTCTCGACGGCATCGTCGCCGCGGACCAGCCCCACAAAGCTGGCGATCGCGCCGCCGCCGAGCGCCTCGAGCGGCGCCAAAGCAGCATCGATCGAGAACGGCGCCTGCCGGACGGCGACCGCGATCATCCGCCCGTCACCGGCGGAAAGAAGGCCACCTCCCGCGCGCCCGCGATGGACGCGTCGAGATCGGCGAATTCCTGGTCGATCGCGACCCGGATGCGGGCGAGGTCGGACAGGGCGGCGCGATGGCCGGGACTGCGCTCCGCAAGCCAGGCCGCCAGCGCGCGCGGGGTCGCCACCGCCTGCGGCAGATCGACCGCTTCTTCGCTGGCCCCGATCCGCTCCCGCACCCAAGCAAAATAGAGAATCGTCAGCGTCATCAGTCCATGTGCTTCAGGCCGACGCGCAGATAGTCCCAGCCGGTGATCAGGGTCAGCACCGCCGCCGCCCAGAGCGAGATGCGCCCGACGCCGTGGATCCAGACCTGGTCCGGCAGCGCGCCGGCCAGGATCAGCGCACCCAGGGAGACCATCTGGAACGTCGTCTTCCACTTGGCGAGCTTGCTGACCGGCACCGACACGCTGAGCTGCGCCAGGAACTCGCGCAGGCCGGAGACCGCGATTTCGCGCAGCAGGATGATCAGCGCGGGGATCACGTCCCAGCCGTGAATCATCGGATGATTTTGCGGCCCGCCCTCGGTCGAGATCAGCATGACGATCACCGCGCCAACCATGATCTTGTCGGCGATCGGATCGAGGAACACGCCGAGCTTCGACACCGTCCCCTGCGCGCGGGCCAGGTAGCCGTCCAGGTAATCGGTGATGCCGACGATGCAGTAGAGCACGAATCCAAAGCCGAAGCCGACCCGCCAGCCGGGATACCAGAGCAGGAACACGAGGATCGGCACCGCGAAGATGCGGGACAGGGTCAGCAGGTTCGGCAGCGTCAGCATTCGCCAGAATGCTTAGCGGGCAATCCGGGCGAGGGTCCAGACCCATGCACCCTAACCTCCCCTTCCCGTTCCGCGCCTTTGCCGGTAAAGCCTCACGCGGTTTCAACGGTTACGGCCCACCGCACCTCATGCAGACTTCGATGCGGCTCCTTGGCCGTCGGCGCTTCCTGCCGATTTTCACGACGCAGTTTCTCGGCGCGTTCAACGACAATCTGTTCAAGACCTCGATGGTGCTGTTTGCGACCTATCAGGTCTATTCGGACCCGAAGGTCGAAACCCAGTTCAATGCGCTGGCGACCGGGCTGTTCATCCTTCCCTTCTTCCTGCTTTCCGCGCTGTCCGGGCAGCTCGCCGACACGCGCGACAAGGCCGGCATCGTGCGGATCGTCAAGACGGCCGAGATCGGGATCATGGTCGCCGGCGGCGCGGGGCTGCTGCTGCCGTCGATTCCGCTGATGCTGGCAGCGGTGCTCGCGATGGGCGTGCATTCGACCTTTTTCGGGCCGATCAAATACGCGATCCTGCCGCAGCATCTGGAACCGGACGAAGTGCTGGGCGGCACCGGCCTGGTCGAGGCGGGAACCTATATCTCAATCCTGGCCGGCACGATCCTGGCAGGTTTCATATCGCCCAAGGAAGCGACGATGATCGTGCTGGGCGTCGCGCTGCTCGGCTGGTTCGCCGGCCGCCAGGTGCCGCCGGCCCCGCCGCTTCATGAGGAACATACGTTCGACTGGCATATCGTCCGCGCCTCGGTGCGGCTGGTGAACGCGACGATGCACATCCCGCGCCTGTTCCTGGCGATCTGTGCGATCAGCTTTTTCTGGACAATCGGCGCGGTGCTGATCATCGAATTTCCGCCGCTGGTGAAGAACGTGCTCACGTCGGATCAGCAAGTGGCGAGTCTGTTCCTTGCCGTATTTTCGGTCGGCGTCGCGATCGGATCGGTCGCGATCAACCGGCTGCTCAAGGGCCAGGTCTCGGCCCGCTACGCGCCCGGCAGCGTGATCGCGATGGCGGGCTTCATCCTGCTGCTCTACGCCGTCGCGCGGAGCTGGATCGGCGACCATCCCGGCCAGCTTTACGACATCCATGAATTCGTCCGCCACCCGTCGGCGCTGGTGCTGCTGATCGCGCTCTTGGGCGTGGCGGTGACGGGCGGCATGTTCGTGGTGCCGCTCTATGCGTTCCTCACCACCACCGTGGACAAGGACCAGACCGCGCGGACGGTTGCGGCCAACAATATCGTCAATTCAGGCGCAATGGTCGTCGGCTCGCTGCTCGCCTTCACGCTCAGCGCACTCGGCGTGCTCGCGGTCGACCAGCTGCTGATGGTCACGGGCATGTGCTTCGTGTCGGCCTGGCTAGCCTGGAAGCTCCACCTCGCCTGCGATTGATCTCCGGAAGAGTTCTGGGCGGCGTTGACGAGTGCCCGCGTATCGGGGCGGTGGCCGATCGCCGACGTCTCCTTCCGCCCCATTGCGGACATCGCTGCGGTCCGGCAGTTTGCGCGCATGACCGCCAAGAAGCGGCTGATCGCCGCCTACCTGTTTATACCCGCAAGCTTAGCGGTGGCTTTGCTTGCCCTTCCGCAAGGGTGGCAGCAGCTTGCCTTTGTAGGGCCGCTCGTGGGTGCCGGTTATGCGTTCAGCATAATCCAGTCCCGCCGATCCTGTGGGCATGGGCCGCTTAGCCTTGGGCCGGGCCGTATTTTCTGGCCTTGGCCATTTGACTGCCCCACATGCGGCGCTGCGCCCGACTGATATCGAACGTCCGCCCCCGCTTAGCGGATATTGCCAGTCCCGCAGCAGTCAGCCGAACAGGCCGTAGATCGCGACGAAGAACGCGGTGAAGCTCACCGCGAACAGGCGAAGATCGTGGCGATCGTCGCGCACGGCTTCGATCGCCTGCATGGAGGGACGGGGAAGCCTTTGGCGAAACGGGTGTCGCGCGGCTTCGTTGCTGAGGACAAGTCTGCGTTTCATGACGAGCATGTTAACGTTTCGTTTACGTTTCTGTCTCGCGCCGAAGGTGGTTAAATTCTGTTTCAGATCAGGACGCTTTGACAAGGCTGGACAGGCTCGTTGTCTCTGCCCAGAACGAGGCCATGCGGGCCAATATCAAGGACGTGTCCAAAGCTGCGGGGGTCTCGATCAAGACGGTTTCCCGCGTCATCAACAACGAGCGCTATGTCCGCCCCGCCACGCGCGCACGGGTCGAGGAAGCGATGGCGGCGCTGGGCTTCCAGCCGAGCCAGGCGGCGCGCGCGCTGGCCGGCGGCAAATCGTTCCAGATCGCGCTGGTCTGCTCGAATCCCGGCCCTTACTATCTGCACGGCCTGATCGCCGGCCTGCGCGGACGCTGTGCTGCCGAGGGCGTGCGGCTGATCGTCCACGCCTATGAAGTCGAAGCGGACGAACTGGGCGCCGATGTGCTCACCTTTTTTCGCCAGATGGGGTTCGACGGCGCGATCCTGACGCCGCCGATCGTCGACAACGAGCCGGTGCTGGACGAGCTCGATCGTGCGGGGACGCCCTATGTGCGCATCTCTCCCGGGGTGCAGCCGGAGCGGAGCGCGTCGGTGGCGATCGACAATGAAGGCGCCGCCCGCGCCATGACGCGCCGCCTGATCGCGCTCGGCCATCGCCGCATCGGTTTCGTCGTGGGCCACAGGAGTTTTGCGGTCAGCAATCAGCGCCTGTCCGGCTATCTGGACGCGCTGCGCGAGGCGGGCATCCCGCTCGACCTGAGCCTGGTGCAGCAAGGATGGTTCGACTTTCGGTCCGGCCAGGCCGCGGCCGAGGAATTGCTCGCGCTGCCGGACGCGCCGACCGCCATCTTCGCCAGCAGCGACGACATGGCGGCGGGCATGCTCAGCGTCGCCCACCAGCGCAGGATCAGGGTTCCCGACCAGCTTTCGATTGCGGGCTTCGACGACACGGATCTCGCCAAGCTCGTTTGGCCGCCCCTCACGACGATGCGCCAACCGATCCGCGCGATGGCGGAGCGCGCGGCCGAATTGCTCTTTTCCGGCACCGCGGAACAGGTCGTGTTGCAATCGGAGCTGATCGAGCGCGCCTCGACCGCGCCGCGCTGGGGTTAGTGCGCGGGCTGCAGCACCTGGCCTGACCCGACGCCCTCCAGCGGCAGGCGGGGCAGCAGCAGCTGGATCGCGGCGAACGCGAGCAGATAGGAAAAGCCGGCGAACAGGAACAGCGGCAGGTAACCGAGCCCGGCGCCTAGCACGAGTCCTGCGACCTTGGCGATGACCATGCCGCCGATATTGCCCGCAAAGGCGCCGAAGCTCGTCACCCGGCCGACCTTCTCCGGCGGCGACACGTCGGCGATCAGCGTGAACAGGCTCGACGAAAAGCCCTGGTGCGCGGCCATGACAAGGCCGAGCAGCGCGACCGCCAGCCAATAGTCATGCGCCAGGTCTGCGAATGGCAGGGGCGTCGCGAACAGCGCCGCGACGAGGAGCGCGCCTTTGCGGACGCGTTCGAGGCTATGGCCGGCGGCGATCATCCGGGTCGTGATCGTCCCGGCGATCACCGCGCCGAGGGCCGCGCATGTGTAGGCGATTGCGAGCGGCGGCCCAAGCGCGACGCCGGACAGGCCGAAGCTGCGGTGAAAGAAATCCGGCATCCAGAACAGCATCAGCCACCAGGTCGCGTCGGACAGGAATTTGGCGATGGCGATCGCCCAGCTTCGCCGTTCCGTGAGAATGCTGCGGCCGCGTCCCGTCGCCGGACGGTCGCCCGGATCGTCATGGTCGCCCTGGAAGTGCAGCCCGCGCGCGGCGACGACCCAGAGCAACGACCAGACCAGGCCCAGCACGCCGCCCAGCAGGAACGCCGCTCGCCAGCCCCAGGCGAGCGCCACGAACGGAATCAGCAGCGGCGTCACGATCGCGCCGAGGCTGCCCACCGCGTTCAGCAATCCATAGCCTTGCGACCGCTGCGCCGGCGGAAAGATCGCCGCGATCGTCTTAATCGCCGCCGGCGTGCCCATGGCCTCGGTCGCGCCAAGGCCGATTCGGCAGAGCACGAATTGGCCGAATGTACGGGCGACCGCATGCGCCATCGCCGCCACGCTCCAGAGCGCGACGCCGACCGGGTTGGCCCATTTGACGCCGAGCCGGTCGACGATCCAGCCAGTGAACAGGAACGCCACCGCCGCCGCGCCCTGGAACCAGGCGGCAAGCGTACCGTAATCATTGTCGCTCCAGCCGAGATCGCCGGCGATGTCCGGCTTCAGGACAGAGATGATCTGGCGATCGACCAGGTTCAGGATCGTGGCGCTGAGCGCGAGCGCGAACAGGAACCAGCGGCGGCCGCGGGAGAACGTCACGTCGGCATCAGCCGGTCGTCACCTGCTCGCCATTGCGCAAGATCGGGATCGCATTGCGTCGCAGGTGCCGGGTGCCGGGGTCGAGCATCGCCTCGGGCGTGTATTGCGCGAGGTAAACCCGCCGCGGCTTGCCCGATCGATTGGCGCCGGTCGCGTGCAGCGTCAGACTGGAAAAGGCGACCACGTCCCCTGCCCTGGCCTCCACGAGCTGCCCTTCCGATTGCGCGGGCGCGCCGACCAGGTCGTTGCTGCCGGGCTGGCGGTCGTGCGGCAAAATGCCGTTCCTGTGGCTGCCGGGAATCAGCCGCACCGTGCCGTTTTCCTGGTTTGCGTCGTCGAGCGGGCACCAGCAGGTGAGATAGGGCGCATGATCGGAAGGGCCGCCATTGCCGACGACATAGCCCGAATCCTGATGCCAGGAAAACGGCATGCCGCCTTCCGGCCCCTTCACGACATATTGGTCGAAGAAGAAATAGGCGTCGTCCCCCAGGGTCGCGCGGCAAATGTCGGCCATGACCCGGCTGAACAGCACCGAGCGCAGCTCAGGCGCGACGCGCTGGCACTCGTTGGCGAAATAGCGCTTGCCGCGATGGCTGATGCCCAGCGTGTCGACGCCAAGCGCATCCATACGCGCGTCCTCGCGGGCGACGAAGGCGTCGCATTCCCGCCGCAACAGCTGGAGCGCTTCCCCCGCCAGCGCGCCGGGGAACACGGCGAAGCCTTGCTCGGCGAACTGGCGGGATTGCTGCTCGAAGGTCACGACCGTCCTCAGTAATTGAGCCGCAGGTTCACGCCGAAATAACGATCCACGTCGCGCGGCAGCAGATAGCGGAAGCTGCCGCCCGGGCCGCCCGGCGTGATCAGGGTCGCATAGCTCTGGTCGGTCAGGTTGCGGCCGATGAAGTTGACCCGCCAGACCCCGTTCGGATCGACCAGCGCGATGTTGGCATCGAGAATCGCATAGCCGTCGATAGTGATCGCGCGACGCGTGACCGGGTTCGGCTCCAGCGACGAGACCTGGTCACTGGTGATCGAAAGCTGGCTGCCGAGTTCGATGTCGGCAAAGCCGCCGGTTTCGATCTTCCAGGTCGCGCCCAGATTGCCTTTCCACTTGGGCGCCAGCGGCAGCTGTTCGCCCTGGCGCGTGCTCGTGCCCGCAGGCGCGCCCGGCGGCACGTTGAAGCGATCGATGTGCGCGTCGGTGAAGGCGAGGCCGCCGTTCAACGTGAAGTTTCGGGTCGGACGGATCAGCGTGTCGATCTCGATGCCGCGCGTCGAAACGTCGCCGGCATTGGTCAGCTGCGTGATCACCGACCCGTTCAGGTTGACGAAGCTGTTCGCCTGGAAATTGTGATATTTGGCGTAGAACAGCGCCGTGTTCAGCGTGAAGGTTCCGTCCGCCGTCCGGTATTTGGAGCCGAGTTCGTAGGCGTCGGCCGTCTCCGCCGCGATCGGCGCGAGCTGACCGTCATTCTGGTTGAAGAAGACGTTGAATGCCGGCCCCTTATAGCCCTGGCTGTAGGTTCCGTAGAGCATCCAGTCGGGATTCACGTCGAACTGGGCGCCGGCCCGCCACGAGAAATCGTTATTGCTCGTGTGGAGCTGATAATTGGCGCCGGCATTGGCAAGGCCGGGGCCGCCGCCGTTCGTGGCCGGCGTGCGGCGGTTGAACGCGTCCACATTGTCGTGGGTGTAGCGGCCGCCGCCGATCAGCCGGAACCAGTCGGTGACGTTGTAGGTCAGGTTGCCGAAAAAGGCATAATTTTCGATGGTCGAGCCGAACGTGCCGACGGCGCTCGGGAACCGCAGCGTCGACGAGCCGGCGGCGCATGGCGCAAGCCCCGGCGCGACCGGCGGCAGCGTCGTCGCCGAACAGACGATGTCGTCACGCTCGAACGTCCGCTGCTGCTTCGCGTTGTAATAAAAGGCGCCCAGGACATATTCGAATTTCTGGTTGCCGGGCGAGGCGATCCGGACTTCCTGAGTAAACGTCTTCGACGGCTGCGGCCCGAAATCGTCGAGCTGGTTGCCGCCCGCGATGTTATACACCTTGTCGATGAAGTCGCCGTCGCGGACGCCGAAATTGCGGTATTTGCGATAGGCGGTGATCGACGTCAGCGTGCCGAGCGCGCCGACATCGAGATCGCCTTCTAGCGACACGCCCCAGCTCGTCTCGCGCGTTTCGGTGAGCGTGTTCTGGCGGATCTTCCGCGTCTCGTCCCCGCGCAGCTCGACGCCGTCCAGCGCCGCCGCGAGCGCGCCGGCCGGCGTGGTGCCGATCACTTCCGCGCAGCAATCGCTGTTCTGGTGGCGATAATCGCCGATCAGCGTGAAGCTGAGGCTCGGCGTCGCCTCTGCGACCACCATGCCGCGCACGCCCCAGCGCTCATAGCCGTTGACCGTCCGATTGAGCGTGATGTTGCGGACCATGCCGTCGTACCAGCCGTAATTGCCGGTGAAGCGGGTCTTGATGCTGTCGTTGATCGGCAGGTCGATCGCGCCGCGCAATTTGTATTCGTCGTCGGTGGTCGCCTGCCCTTCGACGAAACCGCCAAGCTCATTGCCCGGCCGCCGCGTGGTGATGCTGATCACGCCGGCCGACGCATTCTTGCCGAACAAGGTCCCCTGCGGCCCGCGCAGCACTTCGACCCGCTCGATGTCGTAGAGATCGCCGAAGGCCTCGCCGGAGCGCGCATAAGTTACGCCGTCGACTACGAAGCCGACGCTCGGCTCTGCCGCGATCGAGAAATTGATCGTGCCGACGCCGCGCAGGAACACCGACGAGTCGATCGTCGTCGCGCTGTCCTTGAAGTTGAGGCTGGGCACCAGCTGCTGGAGCGAGGTGATGTTGACGACGCCACGATTTTCGAGCTGCTCGCCGCTGACGACGCTGATCGCCGCCGGGACGCTCTGAAGATTTTCCTCGCGCTTCTGGGCGGTGACGACGATGTCGCCATAGCCGGCCTCGTCCGCCGCGGTCGGCGCCCCCGCCGTCGGGGCCGGCGCGGCATCCTGCGCAAGGGCCGGAGCCGCTGCGAAGGCCATCGCGATCAGGCTGGTGCTCAAGCAGAAACCGCGCATGTCAGATCCCCCAAACTGCTTTTTGATAGCGTTGTCATAAATCAGTAAGCAGATTTTGACGTCGGGCGAAAGCCCGGCGCGCACGAAGCTGGCATTTGGTGGGGGATTGTTGCGCGACTGCATCAGTCGCGGCGGCGGCGAATGCGCCGGCCGCCGGATCAGCGCCTCGTGTAGGGAACAAAATCGCCCAGGACGACGAAGCCCCGCTGGAAACGTGACGCACGGTCGATAAGGTTGACGGTATCGATCCGGCAAAGCTGCGAGCCGATCGTGCGGGTCGCGAGAATGTCGTCATCGTCGAGCCAATTCGCGCCGCTTTGCGGCCGATTGACATACAGCCTGCTGCCGATCCGGTAAACGATCGCGGTGCCGTCGATAATCTGGCTCGACTGGATATCGCGCAGATTGATGCAATGAACCGGCGTGCCCGGCACCCGATCCCCGATCATCTTGTCGAGCTGGGCCTCGGGCGATACCCGGGCACCGAAAGCGGGCGTGATCGCCGCGGCAGCAAGCGCGGCACCGATGATGAATCGCGAGATTTTGGCCATAATCACACCTCGTATTAGGTCACACCTGAACTCCGGCTGAGCGATTCAGCTCCGCACCTCGTCCAGGGTCACGGCGCGCTTCTCTCTTGCGCTGAGTTCGGCGGCGGCGCCGATTTCGACCGCCCGCAGCCCGTCCTCGGCGGTGACGATCACCGGCCCCTCCCCGCGCACCGCGGCGTTGAAGGCCTGGTGCTGGTAATAGGTCGAGCCGTGATGCTGGCCGACCGCCAGCGCGGTCTCGTCGACGGACACATGCTCGCGCGTCACCTGCTTGGGATTCATGAAGCCGACGCGGGGGCTGAAGACGAGCGAGCCTTCGGGGATCAGCACGTCCAGGCGCGCCTTGTCGCCGACAGCGGTGATTTCCTCCTGGTTCTCGGCGCCGTCCGCGAACATCGACAGGTCGAGCAGCGCACGCACGCCATTCTCGAAATCGACGGTGGTAAAGCTGTTGTCGATGATGTCCGGCTTTTCGCCGTCATAACGCTCATCCTGATGATTAACGTCCATCGCACCCGAGCAATAGACGCGCACCGCCTCCGACTGCACGATCAGCCGCATCAGGTCGAAGAAGTGGCAGCATTTCTCGACCATCGTGCCGCCGGTATTTCGGGAAAAGCGGTTCCAGTCGCCGACCTTGGGCAGGAACGGGAAGCGGTGCTCGCGGATGGACAGCATCTGCAGCTTCCCCGTTCGCCCGCCATGCACCTGTTCGATGAACTTCGCCGCCGGCGGCATGAAGCGGTATTCCATCGCCGTCCAGAACACCTCCGGGCGCTGAGCTGCCCGCTCGGCGATCCAGCGCGCGTCGGCAACGGTGGTCGCCAGCGGCTTCTCGCACAGGATGTGAACAGGCGCATCCATCAGCGGCTCGAGCACGGCGCGATGCGTGTAGTTGGGGCTGGCGATGATCACCGCGTCGACTTCGCCTGAGCGGACCATCGCCTCACCGCTCTCGAACGCCTTCGGGTTGCTCCAGCCTTCCGATGCGGTGCGGGCCCAATCGAGCGAGGTCGGCACGGGATCGTAGATGGCCGTCAGCTCGGCGCCGGGCGTCACGCGAAGATTCTGGATGTGCTCGACACCCATCATCCCGGTTCCGATCAAGCCATAGCGAACTCTGCTTCCCATTTCCGATCCCTTCGTGCCATATGACAGCGATGACATATCTGCCCTTCTCACCCGATCCGAGGCCGCTCGGCAAGAGCGGGATCATGGTTTCGCCGATCGCCTGGGGCATGTGGCGCTTCGCCGGCGACGACGTAAACGCCGCGCGCCGCAAGGTGGAAGCGGCCGTCGATGCCGGCGTGACGCTGTTCGACACGGCCGACATCTACGGGCCCGATAATGGCGAGCGATTCGGCGCCGCCGAGTCGCTGCTGGGAAGGGTGTTCGCCGAGTCGCCCGGTCTCCGCGCGCGGATGGTGCTCGCGACCAAGGGCGGCATCGTCATCGGCACGCCGTATGATTCCGGCGCCGCGTATCTGGAACAGGCAATCGACGCCTCGCTGAAGCGCCTGGGCGTCGAGCATGTCGACCTGTGGCAGATTCATCGTCCGGACATTCTGGCGCACCCGCAGGAAGTCGCGCGCGCTCTGGAAAAGGCGCAGGCGGCGGGCAAGATTTCAGCCGTCGGGGTGTCGAACTTCACGACGTGGCAGACGGCGGCGCTGCAGCAGTTCCTGACGATTCCGATCGCCAGCACTCAGCCTGAATTCTCCGCGTTGGCGCTCGACCCGATCCGCTCGGGCCTGCTCGACCAGGCGATGACCATGGACCTGGCCGTGCTCGCCTGGTCGCCGCTCGCGCGAGGAACGCTGATGGAGCCGCGCGATGCCCGCTCGCTGGAGGTTGCGGCACTGTTCGACCGCAAGGCCGCCGAGTTCGGCGTCGATCGCAGCGCGGCCGCGCTCAGCTGGATCATGGCGCACCCGGCGCGGCCGATCCCGATCGTCGGCACTCAGCGGCCGGACCGAATCGCGCTGATTCCGCAGGCGCTCGAGCCGCGCTGGACGCGGGCCGAATGGTATGCGGTGCTGCAAGCTTCAATGGGGGAAAAACTGCCGTGACGGGGCAATGCGAAATCAGCTGGTTCTCGGCGCTCTGCGACGATGACTATGAATTCCTGGGTGTGCCGGACCCCATGCTCCGATCGAGCTGGGAGCATTGCCGGGACATCGTGCTGACGGCGGAAACCGGCGGCTTCGACAATATCCTGCTGCCTTCCGGTTACGCGCTGGGCATCGACACGACAGCCTTCGCCGCCGCGATCGCGACGCTGGTCCGCCGCATCCGGCTGCTGATGGCGGTCCGGGTCGGCGAAAGCTGGCCGCCGCAGCTCGCGCGCCAGATTGCGACCATCGATCGCACCCTGGGCGGGCGGCTGACGGTCAACATCATTTCATCCGAAATGCCCGGCGAATCGCTGCCGTCGGCGCCGCGCTACGCCCGCACCGTCGAGGTGATGAAAATCCTGAAGACGATGCTGAACGGCGAGCCGCTCGATCATGACGGTGAGTTCTGGAAGCTGAAGCTCGATCCGCCGCGGGTCGGCACGGTCTCGGGCAAGTGCCCGCCGCTCTATTTCGGCGGTCTCTCACCGGATGCGCGGGATGCCGCCGCGCAGGGCTGCGACGTCTATCTGATGTGGCCCGACCGCGAAGAAGCGGTGCGCGATATCATCGCCGACATGCGCGCGCGCGCCGCCAGCTATGGCCGCACGCTGCGCTTCGGCTACCGCGCGCATGTGATCGTTCGCGACACCGAGGATGAGGCGCGCGCCTATGCCCGGCGGTTGCTGTCGAAGCTCGATGCCGAGACCGGCGCCGCAATTCGCCAGAAGTCGCTCGACTCGACCTCGGTCGGCGTGACCGCCCAGGCCGCGCTGCGCGATGCCGCGGACGATGAAGGCTTTGTCGAGGACGGGCTGTGGACCGGCATCGGCCGCGCCCGCTCCGGCTGCGGCGCGGCGATCGTCGGCGACCCCGACCAGGTGCTGGCAAAGCTGCGGCGCTATCAGGACATGGGGATCGAGGCGTTCATCCTCTCAGGCTATCCGCATCAGGCGGAGGCCGACCTGTTCGCGCGTCATGTGCTGCCGCGGATCGCGCACGGGCCGCTGACTTAAAGCTCCTCCCCGGAACGGG
>NZ_BBWU01000027.1 GCF_000974765.1 Sphingomonas changbaiensis NBRC 104936
AACCCGATCGGGCACTATCACCATGTATAAGTACGACGTTTACGACCAGGCGATTGTCGATGCGCGCGTGGACGAATTTCGCGATCAGGTGCGGCGGCGGATTGCCGGCGAGATCACCGAGGATCAGTTCAAGCCGCTGCGGCTGAAGAACGGTCTCTATCTCCAGCTCCACGCGTACATGCTGCGCGTCGCGATCCCGTACGGCACGCTCAACGGCCGGCAGATGCGCATGCTGGCCCACATCGCCCGCACCTATGACCGCGGCTATGGGCATTTCACGACGCGGCAGAACATCCAGTACCACTGGATCAAGCTGGAACAGGCGCCGGACATCCTGGCCGAGCTTGCGACCGTCGAGATGCACGCAATCCAGACATCGGGCGAGAGCATCCGCAACATCTCCGCCGACCACTATGCCGGTGCCGCGGCCGACGAGATCGAGGACCCGCGCCCCTGGGCCGAGCTGCTGCGCCAGGCGACGACCTTCCATCCGGAGTTCAGCTACCTGCCGCGCAAGTTCAAGATCGCGCTGACCGCGTCGCCGGGCGACAGGGCGGCGCTGCGCTGGCACGACTTCGCGCTCAGGATCGTGCGCAACGAGGCGGGAGAGACCGGCTTCGAGGTGTTCGCCGGCGGCGGCATGGGGCGCACGCCCTTCATCGCCTATCCGATCCGCGCGTTCCTGCCCGCCGAGCAGATCTTCTCGTATCTGCAGGCGGTGCTGCGCGTGTGGAACCGGCACGCGCGGCGCGACAATATCCACAAGCAGCGGATGAAGATTCTGGTCCATGAGCTGGGCGAGGACGAGTTCACCCGTCAGGTGGAAGAGGAATTCGGGCATATCCTGAAGCGCGGCACCGATTTCCCGCGCGTGGAATATGAGCGGATCGCGGCCTATTTCGCGCCGCCGCCGCTCGAGACGGGGCTGCCCGAGGAGATCGACCGGTCCGATCCCGACTTCGCGTTGTGGGTCGATCGCCAGACCGCCGCGCACAAGGCCCCCGGCTATGCGATCGTCAATGTCAGCCTGAAGAAGGTGGGCGGCATCGGGGGCGACATCACCGCCGAGCAGATGGAGACCGTGGCCGACCTCGCCGAGCAATACAGCTTCGACGAATTGCGCGTCAGCCATGCGCAGAATCTGGTGCTTCCTTACGTGGCGAAGCGGGACCTCTACACCGTCTGGCAGGCGCTGGATGCGGCGGGGCTGGCCGACGTCAATCTGGATCTGGTGACGGACATCATCGCCTGCCCGGGGCTCGACTATTGCAGTCTGGCCAATGCCCGCTCGATCCCGATCGCGCAGAAGATCGCCGAGCGGTTCGCCGACATGGATCGGCAACTCGACCTGGGCGAGTTGAAGATCAAGATCAGCGGCTGCATCAACGCCTGCGGCCACCACCATGCCGGACATATCGGCATCCTGGGCGTCGACCGGAAAGGCACCGAGAATTACCAGCTGCTGCTCGGCGGATCGGGCGCGGAGGACACGAGCTCAGCCAAGATCACCGGCCCCGGCTTCGACGAGGACGGCATCGTCGATGCGGTCGAGAGGGCGATCGAGAAATATCGCGACGTGCGGACTCCGGGCGAGCGGTTCCTCGACACGTACCGGCGGGTCGGCTTCGAGCCGTTCAAGGAGGCGATCTATGGGTGAGTTGCACAACGGCAAGCCCCTCCCCTTCAGGGGAGGGGTCTGGGGTGGGGGCGCGCGTCTGCGCGCCCAAAA
>NZ_BBWU01000026.1 GCF_000974765.1 Sphingomonas changbaiensis NBRC 104936
CCCGTTCCGGGGAGGAGCTTAGATGGACGTCGCTCTCCTCCACCTCGCCCTGACTCGGATGCTGGGCTCCGGCGGCCCGCCCGAAAACCTCACCCGCCTGACCGGCGGGGCGAATATGGAAAGCTGGTCGTTCGACCGCGATGGCTCCGGCTATGTGCTGCGGCGGGCGCCCGGCGATGCGCTGATGGCGGGGCGGAGCTATGGCCATGATGTCGAGGCGGCGCTGATCCGCCTGGCGCATGCGCGGGGCATGCGCGCGCCGGACGTGGTGGGCGAGCTGGTGGACGCCGACGGGCTCGGCAGCGGCTATTTGATGCGCCGCGTCGAGGGCACGACCGATCCGCGCGCGATCCTGGCCGATCCGCCCCGGCGCCTGATCGATGACATTGCGCGGGAGCTGGCGCGCATCCACGCGATCCCGCTCAAGCAGGTGCCGGACGGCATCCCCGGCAGCGATCCGGGCGCGATGGTCGAGGCGCTTTCGGCGCGCTTCGAATGCTACGGCGGCGACCGGCCGGTGATGGCGCTCGCGCTCCGATGGCTGCGCGACCACCTGCCCGCGCCCGCCGAACCGGTGCTGCTGCACGGCGACTTCCGGGTCGGCAATCTGATGGTCGGCGCGGACGGACTTGCGGCGGTGCTCGATTGGGAGCTGGCGCATATCGGCGACCGGCACCAGGACCTCGCCTTTGGCTGCATCAACAGCTGGCGGTTCGGGAAGATCGACCGGCCGGCATTCGGGGTCGGCCAGCTCGACGCGCTGTTCGCCGCCTATCAGCGGGAGAGCGGAGTCGCGGTCGAGCCGGCGCGGTTCCGATTCTGGCGGGTCTATTCGACGCTCTGGTGGGGCATGTGCTGCCTGGAAATGGCCGACATCTGGCGCTCCGGCCGCGACCGCAGCCTTGAACGCGCGGTGATCGGGCGACGGGCATCGGAGACCGAGATCGACCTGCTGATGCTGCTGGAGGAAGAGGCACCGGCGGCGGAGCGGGGCCCGGTCTCCCTGCCCTCGCCCGCGCCGGTCCGCCGCCAGGGCGAGCCATCCGGCGTGGAGCTGCTGGAGGCGCTGTTGGAATGGATCGAGCGGGACGTGAAGCCTAAGCTTTCCGGCCGCGACCGGTTCCAGGCCAATGTCGCGCTGAATGCGCTCGGCATGCTGCGGCGCGACGGGCCGGACGCGTTCGACCGGCCGCTGAGCGACGACCTTCTCGCCGGCCGCGCGACGCTCGCCACGCCGGGCTTGCTGGCGCGGCTGAAGCGCGACACGCTCGCCAAGCTCGAAGCCGATCAACCGAAATACAGCGCGCTCGCCAAGGCGCGAGAGATGTGGAGCTGAGCCATGACCCTCGACGTGACCAGCTTCCATGGCGCCAAGATTGCGCTGCTCGTGGGCGACGCGATCGTCACCTTCCTTCGCGACGACAAGCCGGACATCGATTGGCCCGGGCGCTGGGACTTGCCCGGAGGCGGCCGCGAGGGGGATGAGAGCGTCACCGAATGCATCTGTCGTGAGGTGATGGAGGAGTTCGGGATCGCGATCGACCCGGCGAACTTCATCTGGTCGCGTGTTTATCCGAGCGTCTTCCCGGATCGCGCCGATGATGCGTTCCTGGTTGCGCCAATTCCGGCGGAAATGCTCGATCAGGTGCGGTTCGGATCGGAAGGGCAGCGCTGGGCTCTGGTGCCGGTCGCGGAGTATCTCGCAAAGGACGACGCCGTCCCACACCACCAGCGTCGACTGCGCGATTATCTTCACTCGAGGAGCTGAAACATGCAGCTGCGCCCGATCACTTACGATTGCGACGGCCAGAGCCTGACCGGGTGGCTCGCGGACGGATCGGGCGGAAAAGCTACGCCCGGCGTGCTGGTGGTGCACCAGGGGATGGGCATCACCGATCACACCAAAGAGGCGGCCGCGCGGTTGGCGGAACAGGGCTATGTCGCCTTCGCGCTCGACATGTATGGCAGCACCGCGACGTCGGTCGAGCAGGCGAGCGGGTTGATGGGCGCGCTGATGGGCGACGCGGCGCTGCTTCGCCGCCGCGCGCGGGCGGGACTGGACCAGCTTGCGACAGTTTCGGCAGGACCGCATGCGGTGCTCGGCTTCTGCTTCGGCGGGATCGTGGCGCTGGAAATGTTGCGCGACCGAGCGCCGCTTGCCTGCGCGATCGCCTGCCATCCGAGCTTCAGGAAGCCGGAGGGCTCGTCCGGCCTCCCCCAAGGCAAGGTGCTGATGATGATCGGCGACCAGGACCCGCTGATCCCGGCGGAGGACCGCGACACCTTCCGGGCCGAAATGGACGAGGCCGGGGCCGACTGGCAGCTCCATCTGTTCGGCGGCGCCGGACACAGCTTCACCGATGCCGCGGTCGACGCGCTCAACTATCCCGGTTTCCGATACGACGCGAAAGCGAATGGGCGCGCCTGGGCGATGACGTTCGCGATGCTGGAGGAGAGTTTCGGCTGATGCTGTTCGACATCCCGCGCGAGATCACCGACTATCTCGCCGAGCTCGACGCGTTTATCGAGGCGGAGATCAAGCCGCTTGAGGCGGCCGACGACAATATCCGCTTCTTCGATCACCGCCGCGAACATGCGCGGACGGACTGGGATCGGGGTGGGCTGCCGCGGGCGGAGTGGGAGGCGCTGCTGGCCGAGATGCGGCGGCGGGCGGACGCCGCCGGGCATTACCGGTTCGCGATCCCGGCGGAGTTCGGCGGGCGCGACGGGTCGAACCTGGCGATGGCCGTGATCCGGCATCACCTCGCGGCCAAGGGGCTGGGGCTGCACAATGACCTGCAGAATGAATCCAGTATCGTCGGCAACCTCGTCCAGGTGCTGATGCTGCGCGACTTCGGCACCGACGCACAGAAGCGCGAATTCATCCCGCCGATGCTGACGGGCGACATGCGCTGGGCGTTCGGGCTGACCGAGGAAGCGCATGGCTCCGACGCGACGCATATGGAGACGCGTGCGGTGCCGGAGGTGCGGGGCGGCATCCCCGGCTGGCGCATCGACGGCGAGAAGATGTGGATCACGGGGACTCACGTCGCGACGCATGTGATGACCTTCGCGCGCACGTCCGGCGAGGACGGAAGGGCAAGCGGCATCACCTGCTTCATCGTGCCGACCGACGCGCCGGGGTTCGAGGTCGGCGAGTATCTGTGGACCTTCAACATGCCGACCGACCACCCGAAGCTCCGCTGTGACGGCGTGTGGGTGCCCGAAACCGCGATCCTCGGGCGGCTGGACGACGGCCTCGCCGTCGCGCAGCACTTCGTCCACGAGAACCGCATCCGCCAGGCGGCAAGCTCGGTCGGTGCGGCGCAATATTGCATCGACGAGGCGGTGAATTACGCGAAGGCGCGCAAGCCGTTCGGCAAGCCGCTGGCGGTTAATCAGGCGATCCAATTCCCGCTGGTCGAGCTCGCGACCGAGGCGGAGATGCTGCGGCTGCTGATCTGGAAGACGGCGGCGGAGATGGACACCATGTCCAAGCCCGAGGTGGCGCTGCGTCTCTCCGACAAGGTCAGCATGTGCAACTACCGCGCGAACCGGCTGGTCTGCCAGGCGGCGGACTTCGCGATGCAGGTGCATGGCGGCATCGGTTATTCGCGCCACAAGCCGTTCGAGCACATCTACCGCCACCACCGCCGCTATCGCATCACCGAAGGCTCCGAGGAGATCCAGATGCGGAAAGTGGCGGGGCATTTGTTCGGGTTCATGGGCGGATAGGCAGACCCTCTGCTTCTGCGCAGCCGCCAAGCATGTTAAAGAGCGGCGGCAGAAGCTGGGGACTGCCGTGCCGAAAGCGCTCCCGTTCGCCGGACGCCCGATCGCGAGGCCTGCATGGCTCCTCTTCGCCTGCGCCTGCATTGCGGCCGCGATCGTGTCGTCCGCGCTCTATGCCCAGATGGCGCTGTTCCACCCGGAGAGTTACGGCGGGGTCGCTTCGGCGTCGCTGGGGGCGAAGCTCGAGCGGACGACCGATCGCGGCCGGATCGACGTCATCGTTCGGGACCTGAAGCCGGGAACCCCGCTCGCGGCGGTGGTCAGGGAAGGCGACCGGCTGCGGCTCGACATACCCTGGAACGACTTCCGTACGATCGGAACCGGCGAAACGTTCGGCTTCACGCGGGTTGCGCCTGGTCCTTGGCAGCACCTGGCGATCACCGTCCCGGATTTCACCGGCAGCTCGAAGAACGTGGCGAACGTTCGGTTCCTGATCACGCTGTTCGACCTGAGCCTGGGCCTCCTCCTGTTCTGGCGCTGCTTCGGCGACACCGGCGCCGAAGCGCTGGGCATCGCCTTCATCGCGGCGACGATCACCAGCAATTTCCCGGCGCCGCCGCTCTGGTCGATGCTCTGGATTACGCTCGCCTATGCCGGCGTCGCAGCGGTGCCGTTCCTGATGCTTGCCTTCGCGTTGTCATTCTTCGACCGACATACGCGCCCCATCCGAAACGGCGAGCGGCACGCCTATGCGGTGCTCTGCGGCGCGCTCGCGATCAGCTTTCTGATCGCCTTCTATTCCAACCTCACTGCCTTCACGTCACCGCTGATCCACGGAAACGTGCTTGCGCTGATGGTCGAAATCACGCTTGCCTATGGCGGCACGGTCTCTGTGCTGGCCGGCGGTTACCGCCGTGCGGATGGCGACCTGAGACGGCGCTATTCGCTGCTGCTGATCGCGCTTCTGCTCACCTTTGCGCTGTCGCTGGTCCAGACCTTCTCGTTCCTGGTGCTGAAGCGCGCAAAGATGGACCCGGACAACCCGCTCTACGACGTGAATGTCGTGCTGAGCCTGTTGGGCCCGCTGCTGTTCAGCTACGCGGTCCTGCGCCATCGGGTCGTCGATCTCGGCTTCGTCGTGAACCGCACATTGGTCTACGGCGCGGTCAGCCTGATCCTGCTGACCGCCTTCGGGCTTACCGAATGGGGCGTCGACAAATGGCTGAAGCCCGAGGGGCACCAGGTCAGCGCCATCATCGACGCGCTGATCGCGCTCGGCATTTTCCTGACGTTTCACCGGGTCCGCGATTTCGTCGAACATCATCTGGAAGCGCTGTTCTTCCGGAGCTGGCACGATAATGAGCGAACGCTGCGCCGGTTCGTGTTCGAAGCGAGCTTCATCACCCGGCCGGAGGCGCTGCTGGCCGCTTTCGCGCGCGAGCTGTCGCGATTCACCGGCGGCGCGGATTACGCGCTGTATCTGGGCGAAGGCGATGCGGGCTACCGGGCGGAGGTCAGGGCCGGGCGCATGCCGGATTCCATCGACATCGACCATCCGGCTCCGGTCGCCCTTCGCGCCCATCGGTCCGGTGTCGAGATTGGCGACGACAACAGTGCCGGCTCGGCCGTTATTGCGCTGCCGATGTTCCAGCGCGCATCGCTGATCGGGCTGGTCCTGCTCGGTCCCAAGGCGCGCGGCGAGCATTACCGCCCCGACGAACAGGAACTGCTCGCCCAGGCCGCGCACCAAATAGGCCTCGACCTGCATGCGCTACGGGTGGAGCAGCTGGAAAAGCGGACGTCGGAGCTTGTCGAGCAGGTGCAGCTGCTGAAGGCGGAAAACCGATCGCTGATCGGCGCCTCGGCCGCCGCCTAGCGCCGCCCCTGCCCCGCCGAACCCGTCGACGAGTTGCTTCATCAACGGTACGAAGCCGTTCGAGCACATCTATCGCCACCACAGCCGCTATCGCATCGCCAAAGGCTCCGAGGAAATCCAGATGCGGAAAGTCGCGGGGCATTTGTTCGGGGTCATGTAAGGATTTTTAATTGAGCCAAGGTCAGAAGATACCTCCGCGATTGTATAAATACCGCGCCCTAGCGACGGAGGAACATCTTCAACAAGCGTGCGACTCCATTCAAAATTGCCGACTTTACTGGCCAAGTCCTCTTACATCCAACGATCCATTCGATTGCGTACCAAATCACGAGTATAGGGGGACTAACAAACAGCCACCAAGACAATGCAAAGAAGGCTGCCAATGTCCTAGGGAGAGGAAAAAGTCGCGTCGAACGTCGACGGATGGTCGCGGAGGGACGGCGGAGAAAACCGGTTGACATTGCCGACGCTATGACTGAAGCAAATATGAAATTGCTTCAGCGAGTAGGCATTTGCTCTCTAACCGAACACTCTGACAACATACTGATGTGGTCGCACTATGCGTCCTCTCATACCGGACTGTGCCTCGGATTTGAGCCATCCCTGGAAGCCATCGATTTCGCGTGCGCTTTTGAAGTGATTTATCGGCAGGATCGCCCTACGATCAACTTAATCCGAAAGGGACAGGGCGAGGAGTTGTTAGAGAAAATACTCCTAACGAAGGCTGCAGATTGGAGCTATGAGCGCGAGTGGAGAATGATCAATCAAGACATTGAAAGTCGGCTCAGGCATTTCCCTCCGGTAGCTCTCAAAGAAGTTATTCTCGGCTCCCGCATTACCGACCACGCCAAAGCCGAAATTATTGCAGCCACTAAGGCGAGCTCATCAAAGCCGGCAATATTTCAGGCAATTCCCAGCAGAAGCACGTTCAGCTTAACTATAAGAAAATTAAGCTAATCTCTTCCGAGCCCCACGATCAATCCCCCGTCAGAATCCGGTCCACAAGCTGCTTCACCGACGGCACGAAGCCGTTCGAATAGAAGGGGTCGCGCTTGAAATTGTAGGCGTTGTGGCCGGCGAACATCAGGTTCTGGTCGATCGGTCCGCCATGGGCGATGTCCTGCAGCGTCTTCTGGATGCAGAAGCTGCGCGGATCGGCGAGGCGGCCGGTCGAGTTGGTCTCGTTATCGGCCCAGGACGAGAAGGCGCACTGGCTAAGGCAGCCCATGCAATCCGCCTGGTCCTTGCGGATCACCGCCTTTTCCTCGGGCGTGACGAACAGGAGCGTGTTGTCCGGCGTCTTCAACGCCTCGGTGAAGCCGAGGCCGTACCATTCGCGCGCGCGCATCAGATCGCCCGGCGTCACCCAGAAATTACGGCCTTTGACGCCGACATCGAGCTGATGCGTGTGATCGCCCGCCATTTCGCCCGAAAACGGGATCTGGCGGTGCGACCGCGCCTCCAGGTTGCGCAGGAATGGATTGCGCACCGCGGAGGAATAGAAGCCGGTGGGCGAGAAGCGGTGCAGCAGCACGTCGCCTTCGTCGAGCGTCATCAGCGCCTGCTTCCACTCGTCCGGAATCGGGCTTTCGCGGGTGAGCAGCGGCCGGGTGCCGAACTGGAACGCGATCGAGCCGAGCTCCGGATTGTCGATCCAGTGGTTCCAGTCACGCAGATACCAGACGCCGCCGGCCATGATGATCGGCACGTCGTCGGCAATGCCGCCGGCGCGCATCGTCTCGCGCAGCGCCTTCACGCGCGGATACGGGTCCTGGGGCTGCAACGGGTCCTCGGCGTTGGACAGGCCGTTATGCCCGCCGGCCAGCCAGGGATCCTCGTACACCACTGCGGCCAGCCATTCGGCGGCCTTGGAATAGGCGCGCTTCCACAAGGCGCTGAACGCGCGCGCGGAGCTGATGATCGGCAGGTAATTGACGCCGTACGAGGCGGCGATCTCCGACAGCTTGTAGGGCATGCCCGCGCCGCACGTGACGCCGGCAACCAGGCCCTTGGTCCGCTCCAGCACGCCGTGCAGCACGCGCTGCGCGCCGCCCATTTCCCAGAGCACGTTGATGTTGATCGCGCCCTTGCCGCCGGCCAGCTCGAACGCGCGCCGGACCTGCTCGACCGCGCCTTCGATCGCGTAATGGATCAGCTCTTCGTGGCGCTCGCGCCGGGTGCGGCTCTGATAGATCTGGGGCACGATCTTGCCGGTCGGATCATAGCTGTCGGCATTGACCGCCGAGACGGTGCCGATGCCGCCGGCCGCCGCCCAGGCGCCCGAGCTTGCGTGATTGGTGGCGGACACGCCCTTGCCGCCCTCGATAATCGGCCAGACTTCGCGTCCGGCATAGAGGATCGGCTTCAGGCCCTTGAAACCCATTGTCGCTGCGTTCATCGGCCGGCCTATAGCAGGGGTTTTTCCCTCCGCGCAAAGAAGTTTGGGTGCAGCGAAAAACGCGCGGCGCCTGCGCATGCTCCCGCATTTTTCGTCCCGAAACGAGACACAGAGGGAACCCGAAGGCTCTGCCGACGGTTGAGGAGGCACCAGGCCAAGACAGCTTCGGCCCGCCGGGTCCCCCACCCCTTATCCGGCGGGCCTTTTGTCGTTCAGCCCGCCAGCACCTTTGCCAACAGCCGATCGATCGCGGCGCGCGCCTCCGGCTCGTCGAGAGTCGGCGCATGGCCCACACCAGGCACCGTGACCGCCTCGGCGCGGGGCAACGCCGCCGTCATCCGCGCAATCGTCGCCGGGGAGAGCACGTCGGATCGTTCGCCGCGCAGGATCAGGACGGGCACCGGCTTCAGCGGCTCGATCAACGGCCACAGATCGACCGGCGGCTGATCGCCGGCGGTGCGCATCGGCTCGGATATGCGCGGATCGTAATCGATCACAATGCGGCCGTTGCCGGACAGGCGGTAGAGGCGCTTGGCCATCTGCAGCCAGTCCTCGATCCTGTAATCCGGATAAACATGACGCTGGTTGGCGGAAAGGCTGCGCGCCGCGTGCAGCCAGGTCGGCCAATTGCCGCTGCGGCCGACATAGCTGCGGATGCGGGCGATGCCGGCAGCCTCGACCTCAGGCCCGACATCGTTGAAGACGACACCCTTGATTCGGCCCTGCTCGGCAGCGGCCATCAGCATCGTCACCAGCCCGCCCAGCGACGTCCCGATGCAGACGAACGCGCTCAATCCCAGTGCGCCGATCAGGGCCTGCACGTCCTGCGCATAGACGGGCGGGACGTAGGATGCCGGATCCTTGCTGTAGGCGCTCTCGCCGCGTCCGCGGAAATCGACCGCGATCACGCGCCATTCGGGCGCAAGCCGCTCGGCCAGGCCGGCGAAGTCGCGGACGTTGCGGGTCAGGCCCGGCAGGCACAGGACCGCCGGCCGGCCGTCGCTGCCGCCCGCATAGTCGCGGTAATGGAGCCGAAGGCCGTCGCTTTCCCAATAGCCATCCGTGAAATCGGCCACGCTTGTCCCCTGAACGCCCGCGCCTCATATCGCCGTATGGCCGAGCCCCCGCAACCACCGATCCTCGAAATCGCCGACATGCTGGCCGATCCGGTGCCGGCGGCGGATTTTCCGGAGACGATCCTGCGCTTCCGCAACGACCGCGCCGCCGCGGAGGTGGGGCTGGACGGGCTGAGCGACGACGCGTGGGTCCGGCATTTCGGCCGTTTCGAGCCGCTGCCGGGCAACCTGCCGCAGCCGCTGGCGCTCAGATATCACGGCCATCAGTTCCGCGTGTACAATCCGGATATCGGTGACGGACGCGGGTTCCTGTTCGCGCAGTTGAAGGACCAACGCGGGCGCTGGCTCGACCTTGGCACCAAGGGATCGGGGCAGACGCCATACAGCCGCTTCGGCGACGGCCGGCTGACGCTGAAGGGCGGGGTGCGCGAAATCCTTGCAACCGAGATGCTGGAGGCGCTCGGCGTGAACACCTCGCGCACGTTCTCGCTGATCGAGACCGGCGAGGAGCTGCACCGCGGTGACGAGCCCTCCCCCACCCGCTCGTCGGTGCTGGTGCGGCTCAGCCACGGCCATATCCGCATCGGCAGCTTCCAGCGGCTCGCTTACCTGCGCAGCGACGAGGAGCTGAAGCGGCTCACCGACTATTCGCTGCGCACCTATTTCGGGTCGGCGAGCGCAGACCCGATCGAGCTGCTGCGTCATGTGGTCGAAGGCACCGCGCGGCTGGCGGCGAGCTATATGGCCGCGGGGTTTGTGCACGGCGTGCTCAATTCCGACAACATCAACATCACCGCCGAAAGCTTCGACTACGGCCCGTGGCGGTTCGCGCCGACGTTCGATCCGGATTTCACCGCCGCCTATTTCGACCATGCCGGGCTCTACAGCTTCGGGCGGCAGGCCGAGGCGATCCAGTGGGACGTGGTGCAGCTGGCGGGCGCGCTGCGCACGATCGCCGACGTGGACGCGATGATCGCGGAGCTGGACCGGTTTCCGGCGCTGTATCGCGAGGCGTTGGTCGAGCGGTTCCTGTGGCGGCTGGGCGTCGTCTTGCGCGGGGAAGAGGATATCGGGTTGGTACAGGCGATCGAGCAGGGGCTGGTCGAGAGCGGCGTCGGGATCGATCGATTCTTTTTCGATTGGGCCGGGGGCGACTTGCGGCGCGCCTCCGACACCTATGCGGGCGAGGCGTTCGCGCCGTTCCGGGAGCGGATCGCGGCCTACGCGCCGGCGCGGGGGCTCGATCCCCCTTATTGGGCCGGTGAGCCATGCTCGATGCACATCGAGGAGGTGGAGGCGATCTGGGCGAGGATCGCGGAGGCGGATGATTGGTCCGCGCTGTATGCGAAGGTGGCGCAAATTCGGGACATGGGGGCGGCGCTTTCTTGATCCTCCCCGAGCTCGCTCGGGGAGGGGGACCATGCGAAGCATGGTGGAGGGGCCGCAGCGAAGCGAGGACTGCCCCCCCCTCCGCTTCGCTCCGGCCCCTCCACCACTCGCCTGCGGCGAGCGGTCCCCCTCCCCTCGCCAAGCGAGGGGAGGATTTGTTAAGCCCTCCCCATGACCGACCTCATCTCCTACGAACCCGCGACCGGCGCGGAGCTTTGGCGCGCGCCGATCGGGAATGCCGATGCCGAAGTCGCGGCCGCGCGCGCCGCCTGGGCCGATTGGGCAAGGCGGCCGCTCGACGAGCGGATCGCGATCCTCCGCCGCTTCGCCGAGCTCGCAAAGGAGCGGAAGGAGCTGTTCGCCGACCTGATCGCGCGCGAGACGGGGAAGCCGCTATGGGAAGCGCGGACCGAGGTCGACACCGTCGTCAACAAGGTCGAGATTTCGATCCGCGCGCACCAGGAGCGGACCGGCGCGCGCGACCTGGGCGCCGGCGCGCATCTGCGCCACAAGCCGCATGGCGTGCTGGCGGTGCTCGGGCCGTACAATTTCCCCGCGCACCTTGCGAACGGGCACATGGTGCCGGCGCTGCTGGCCGGGAACGCGGTGGTGTTCAAGCCGTCCGAGAAAACGCCGGCAAGCGGGGCGATGCTGATCAGCCTCTACCATGAAGCGGGCGTGCCGGACGGCGCCGCACGGCTGCTGGTCGGCGGCCCGGGCGAAGGGCGGGCGCTTTCTGCCCATCCGGACATCGACGGGCTGCTGTTCACCGGCTCGGCGCGCACCGGTCTCGCGCTCAATCGGCAATTCGCCGACACGCCGGAGAAGATCCTGGCGCTGGAGATGGGCGGCAACAATCCGATCATCGTGTGGGACGCGGACGACCTTGCCGCCGCCGCGGTGCTGATCGTGCAATCCGCGTACATGACCGCAGGCCAGCGCTGCACGGCAGCGCGGCGGTTGATCGTGCAGGACGGCGCCGAAGGGCCGCTGCTGCGGGAGCTCGAGCGGCTGATCGATCGGCTGATCGTCGGCGCGCCGCACGAGGAGCCGGCGACCTTCATGGGACCGGTGATCGACAACGATGCGGCCGACGCGCTGGTCGAGGCGTTTCTGTCGCTGGTCGAGCGCGGCGGCCAGGTGATCCACCCGCTCGACCGGCCGGATGCCAATCGCCCGTTCCTGACGCCTGCGCTGATCGACGTGACCGATGTGCCGAACCGGCCGGACGCGGAGCTGTTCGGGCCGGTGCTCCAGCTGATCCGCGTCCCCGATTTCGACGCTGCTATCGCCGAGGCGAACGACACGCGGTACGGCCTCTCCGCCTCGCTGATCGGCGGCGACCAGACCCTGTTCGACCGCTTCTGGGCGGGCGCGCGCGCCGGCATCGTCAACTGGAACCGCCCGACCAACGGCGCCTCGTCCGCAGCCCCGTTCGGCGGCATCGGTCTGAGCGGCAACCACCGGCCGAGCGCCTATTACGCGGCCGATTACGTCGCGTACCCGGTGGTTTCGACCGAAGTGGACAAAGCGGAGGCGACGATCCCGGTCGGCCTTCGTTGAGCCGAAAGCCACGCTAAACCCTGCCCAAGCATCCTTGCTTTGTCGCGCGGGCGGGAGCGGCCCATCTGCGGGCCATGGAACAAGGCCATGTCTATCTTGTAGGTGCAGGCCCCGGCGATCCCGGGCTGCTGACGCTGCGCGCCGCGGAGCTGCTCCGCACGGCCGATCTGATCGTCCATGACGGGCTGGTCGATCCCCGCATCCTGGCGCTGAGCCAGGCGCCGCGCATCTCCGTCGCCAAGCAGCGCAGCCGCCACACGCTTGCGCAGCATGCGATCAACCTGCTGCTGGTCGAGGAAGCGCTGGCCGGCAAGCGGGTCGTGCGGCTGAAGGGGGGCGATCCCTTCATTTTCGGCCGCGGCGGCGAGGAGGCCGAGGCGTGCCGGGCGGCGGGTGTGCCGGTCGAGGTCGTGCCGGGCGTCAGTGCTGCGCTGGGTTGCGCGGCGGAGGCGATGCTGCCGCTTACGCACCGCGACCTGTCGAGCGCGGTCAGCTTCGTCGCCGGCCAGTGCAAGGGGCTCACCGACCAGGACTGGTCCGGCCTTGCCGGCAAAGGCCGCACACTTGTCATCTATATGGGCGTCGCGACCGGGGCCGACATCGCCGAAAAGCTGATCGCGGACGGCGTATCGCCCGACATGCCGGTCGCGGTGCTGGAGAACGGCACCCGGCCCGGCGCGCGCGCGCTGCGCTCGCTGCTCGCCGACCTGGGTGGACTGATCGCGCGCGAGGACGTGAAGAGCCCGGCGATCCTCGTCGTTGGCGAAGTGGTCGATCGGTCCGACGCGGTCGATTGCCTACAGGGTCTGACCCAAAGCTCGGCTTGGCCTGAGCCTGTCGAAGACCTCCCTTCTTTGTTCGGCAGCTCAGGAAAGGAAAGGGAGGGCTTCGACAAGCTCAGCCCAAACCGAGGGAGAGCACTGTGAAAATATTGACTGGCAGTGATCTTCCATCCGGCGCCGTGATCTGGTGGGCGGGCAGCTACTGGTCGATCCACGTCGAAGATGCCGTCGATGTCGGGGAGACCGGCGAGGCGATCCTGACCCGCGAGGAAGGCGCGCGCCGCGTCAACAACGCCTATATCATCGAGGCGATCGCCACGGCCGAAGGCCCCCGCCCCGCCCACATCAAGGACCGCATCCGCGCGCTCGGCCCCACGGTGCGCCCGGACCTGACACTGAAGCCGGCCGATCCGAATGCCGGGAGCTGGGTGATATGAATTCGGTTCACGCGAAGACGCGAAGGCGCGAAGGAATTTGGGTTCGCGCGG
>NZ_BBWU01000025.1 GCF_000974765.1 Sphingomonas changbaiensis NBRC 104936
GCTTGTTATCCCCAAACCCCCACCGCCGGTCCACCAAACACTGGGTGCAGCCACGTCGCGACGAGCCACAGCGCCAGGCCACCCAGCATCACGCCCCAACCGGGCCACCAGTCGCGCGACGATGCCGGGCCGGTGAACGGCACGAACGCCGTCTGAGCCCGCCATGCCGGCCAGAAATCCGGCTGCAACCGCGATTTCTTCGCATCCTGCCCCGCCGCGCCGGCGAGCGCGAGCAAGGCGATGCCGGCGGTCAGGACCAGCACCGATGGCTGCGGCCAGACCAGCGCATGGGCGCAGGCCCAGAGCGCAAAGCTCCACATCATCGGGTGCCGCGTGATCGCGAACACGCCCCGGGGCGTGCGCTTGAGCGCGGGCATGCCCGGCAGCGCCGGATTGCCGATCAGCGAGCCCACCAGCAGGATGCTCGCGACCAGCATGACCGCGCCGGCCAGCCACCAGACCCAGAGCGGCGCGGCCCACAGGAACGGCTCCGGCCCGACATGCAGCATCGCCCAGATCAACCAGCCGAGCGTGGCGAAGCTGACCAGCGTATAGACGCCCAGGAACCCGCGCTCGCCCAGCCGTGAGACCAAGGGCGCGCGCAACGGATGCGACATCAGCAGGTGCGTGCCGACGAACGCCGCGGTGGCTGCCAGAACTTCTGTGAGCGCCCCCATTCCGTCACCCCGGACTTGATCCGGGGGCCACCTTACTTGTCCGCCGCGGGAAAGAAAGGTGGATGCCGGATCAGGTTCGGCATGACGGAGGGCGTCAGTATTCGTACGCCTTCGGCAGGTTGCCCTCTTCCGGCTGCGCATAGCGGTCGCGGAGCTTGGTCTGGCGATCGACCAGCGGCTGTTCGACGCCGTCGATCCACACCCGATCGGCATGGCTCGACAGCTCAAGCGGATCGCCGTCCCACAGCACAACGTCCGCGCGCCGGCCGGGCCGCAGCGACCCGAGCTCGCCGCCCAGTCCCAGCGCGTCGGCGGGTCCTGAGGTGATCGCGGCCAGTGCGTCACCCCAGCTGAGGCCGGTCGCGCCCGGAATCTTGGTCAGCGCAACCAGGTTGCCCGCATATTGCGGCGCGTAGCGGGCCTGCCGCGCGTCATCCTCGTTGTTCATCCCGATCGACACGCGCACGCCCGCCGCCTTCATCCGCCCGATGTTCGACTGGGTGGCGGCAAGCTGCTCGAACGCTGCCGGCAGGTCGGTCAGCGCGTTCGCGATCACCGGCACGCCAGCGGCCGCAATCTCGCGCGCGACGGTCCAGCCTTCCGCCGCGCCGACGATTACGAGCTTCAGCGCAGGATATTCCTGCTTCAGCTTCAGGACATTGCGGATGTCGCTCGCGCTCTCGACATGGATCAGCAGCGGCATCTTGCCGGTCACGACAGGCACCAGCGCGGCCGCGTCGGCGCGGGTCAGCAGCGCATCCTTGCTGTCGCCGTTATAGGCCGCCGGATTCCGGGCATAACGCTGCGCGGCCTCAAGCGATTGGCGGAATTGGAGATAGGCGGCCGGACGGCTGCCTCCCGCCGCCTGCGCCCCGTCCTCGCCCAGCTCGACGAACTGGAACGCATGCGGCACCGTCACCGCGTCCGGATCGGCGCCGGTGTCGATCACCGCGCCTTGCCCGGCGAAGATCATGTTCGCCGTCGAAGGCGCGACGATCGCGCGCGTGACGCCGCCGACGCGGCTGACGGCGATCGCCGACACGCGCGGATTGATGCCGGGCACCACGTCGATCGCCGCCGAATATGGCGAACGGCGCGCGACCGTGTCGTTGGTCGGATCGACGGCATCGACCTCGACCAGGCCGACGCGGGTGAAGCCGGCGACAAAGCCGGGCGCGACCCACTTGCCGGTCGCGTCGATCGTCCGGGCGCCCGCGGGCACGGCGACGCCCTGCCCGGCCGCGACGATGCGCCCGTCGCGGATCACGACTGTCCCGCCCGGGATCGGCGCCGAGCCGTCCCCGATCGCGACCGTGCCGCCGGTGATCGCGACAGTCTCGGCGAGCGCGGGGGTCGTAAGCAGCAAGGCAAGCGCAGCCACGAGGCTCGCTCGTCCCGAGCGAAGTCGAGGGGCGACTGCCCCGGCCTCTGCACGCGCGCCCCTCGACTTCGCTCGGGACGAGCGGCCCCCTGAAACCTGCAACGCCTTCACTTCACATCTCCCTCGCCCGGCTGGCCGAGCTCGAAATCACTGACCGGGCGGCGCTTCGGATCGAGCGCGTCGTACATCAGCGCACCGTCGATCCAGACCTTTTCGGGCCGCGTGTAGACGCTGAACGGATTGCCGTTCCACAACACCACGTCCGCCATCTTGCCGGGCCTCAGGCTGCCGGTCCGGTCGTCGATGTGCAGCGCCCTGGCCGGATTGATGCTGAGCCATTCCCAGGCGACTTCATCGGGAATGTCGATGCCCATGCGGCGGCCGTTCGCGAGCGCCTTGGCCGCTTCCTGGTTCAGCCGCTGGATGCCGTTCGCGTCGTCCGAATGGGTGATCGTGCACACGCCCGCCTTCTGGAGCAGCGGCATGTTCTCGTTGATCGCGTCATAGGCTTCCATCTTGAAGCCCCACCAGTCCGCCCAGACGGCGGCGCAGACGCCATTCGCTTTCAGCAGGTCAGCGATCTTGTATGCCTCGACCGCGTGGTGGAACGCAGTTACCTTGTAGCCGAACTCCTTCGCCATATCCAAAACGATGGCCATTTCGTCGGCGCGGTAGCAGTGGTTCTGGACCAGGATGTCGCCGGCAAGCACGCCGCTCAGCGTATCCATCGCGATGTCGCGGGCGGGCGGCTCACCGCCATCGCGCTCATACTTGTCCCACTTGCGCTTATATTCCTGCGCCCTCGCCCAGGTCTGGCGGTCGACGGCGATGTTGCCCATCCGCGTCGACGGCATCTGGTTGCGCGACCCATAGACGCGCTTCGGATTTTCGCCGCACGCCATCTTGAGGCCGTACGGCGCGCCGGGGAATTTCATCGCCTGCACCGTGCGGGCGGCGACGTTCTTCAGCACCACCGAGCGACCGCCGAACAGATTGGCCGAGCCCGGCAGGATTTCGAGCGTGGTCACGCCGCCATTGGCGAGCGCGCGGCTGAAGCCGGGATCCTGCGGCCACACGCTGTGCTCGGCCCAGACCTCCGGCCGCACCGGGCCGGTCGCCTCGTTGCCGTCCGACAGCGCCTGCACCGACGGCGAGGGATAGTCGCCCAGATGGCTGTGGATGTCGATCACGCCGGGCGTGACCCACTTGCCGGTGCCGTCGATCGTCGTCGTGCCCGCCGGCGCGTCGATCGTCTGCCCGACCGCGACGATCTTGCCGTTGGCGAACAGCACCTGACCATTGTTGATGCGCCCGCCCTCGCCGTCATAGATCGTGACGTTGGTGACGAGCGTGGGCACGCCCGGGTAGGCGTGGTAGGTCGAGGGATACGGGTCCTGCTTGTAGGGAAGCGGCACCCTCTCCGTCGAAGCCGTTTGCGGCTTGGCCTTCGCAGTCGCGCAGCCGGCCAGCGCCGTGCTGAGGATCAGCGCGGCGAAAACACCCTTATTGAACACCATGCATCCACTTCTTGATGACGGGAGAGAGGATCAGGAGGACGACGCCGATGCCCGCGGCGACAAGGCCGATCGTCCAGAACACGCCGACATAGGTTTCCAGACTGACCTTCAGGTTAGTGACCTGGCCGCCGACCGTTTCGACGCTGGCGAACTGTGCGACCACGCCGGCCACATATTGCGCGCACGAGATCGACAGGAACCACACGCCCATCATGAAGCCGACGATCCGCGCGATCGACAGCTTGGTGATCATGCTGAGCCCGACCGGCGAGATGCACAGTTCCGCGGCGGAGTGGATCAGATACAGGCCGGCGAGCCACCACAGGCCCACCTTGAAATCGGGTCCGGCGAACTGCGCGCCCCAGACAAGGAACAGGAAGCCGACGCCAACGCCCGCGAGGGCGATAGCGAACTTGACCGGAATCGACGGCTCCAGGCCCCGCTTCGCCAGCGACGTCCACATGATGCTGAAAATCGGCGCGAGGATCACGATAGAGAAGGGGTTGAAGAACTGGGTCTGCGCGGCGCTGATCGAGAACAGGCCGAACACCGACAGGTCGGTGTTGCGCTGTGCGAACAGCGTGAGCGACGAGCCCGCCTGCTCGAACAGGGTCCAGAAGACGACGTTGAAGACGACCAGTACGATCGCCGCCAGCATCATCTGGAACTCGACCTTACTTCCGACCTTAGCCGACCAGAGCGGGATCGCGATCACCGACAGGATGAAGGTGAAGAACAGCACCTTGCCGAGGATCGACAGCCCGGCAAGGTAGGCGAGGATGCCCGCTCCCGCCTGGTGCGAGGCCGACGCGTTCATCACGTTGACGAACAGGAACCACGCGATCGGAATGGCAAGGATCGCGCCGATATAGATCGGGATCGACCGGTCGGCCGGCTGGTTCGCCGGCGCTTCGCCATAGCCGGCGAGCTTGCCGCCATCGAACTGGATCAGCGCCCAGGAAATCAGCATGCCCACCGCGGCCAGGCCGAAGCCCGCCCACCAGCCGAACGCGACCGCCAGGATCGGGCACAGGATCTGCGAGAAGATCGAGCCCAGGTTGATGCCCATATAGAAGATCGTGAAGCCGGCATCGCGCCGCCGGTCGCCTTGTTCGTACAAGGAACCCACGATCGTCGAGATGTTCGGCTTGAAGAAGCCGTTGCCGACCGTGACCATCGACAGCGCGATCAGCATCAGCATCGTGAAGAAGGACGACCGGTCGCCGCCGGATTCGAACTTGTCGGGCGCGATCCGCCGCACTTCGGCGCCGTTCGTTCCGAGCAGCGACACGCTCTTGTCGTCATTGCCCTTGATCTGCAGCCGCTGATCGCCGGCGACGACATACTGGGTACGTTCCGCGCCGTGGCCGGCGACCTGCACTTCGTAGCGCTGGCCGTCGATCATCGCATAGGGCTTGGCTGCCGGACCGCCGAAACACAGGGTGAAATACCCAAGCGACATCAGGATCGCGCCGAACTTCACCGACTTCTTGGAGCCCAGGTAGCGGTCCGCCAGCAGCCCGCCGACGAGCGGCGTCAGGTAAACCAGCGCGGTGAAGCCGCCATAAAGGCCGGTGGCGACGGTATCGTTGAACAGGAAATGCGTGGTCAGATAGAGCGTCAGCAGCGCCCGCATGCCGTAATAGCCGAACCGCTCCCACGCTTCGGTGGTGAACAGGCGCGCGAGTTGTCGCGGATGGCCGAACCAGGTTTCCTGGTCGCTTCGGCTCACATGCGGCGATTGCGGCTCGAACGTCTCGTCCGCGTTGACGTTGACCATGCAGATCCTCTTCCAAAGGCAGGAGGGCCGCTCGGGCGACCCGATTGCGCGCGACCCTAACGCCGAAATCCGCGCTGTGAAGTACCAGTTGTTACGGCACAGCTAGCCGCCCGGCCGCCTGCTCCGCTCGTATCCGCGCGATCTCCGCCTCGGCCTGCGCGGCCCGGTCGCGCCAGTCGGGATGGCTGCCGTCGCTCAGGATGCCGAATCCGGTCTTCGGGCCCCAGCGCCGCCAGAAGCCCGGCGCGACGCTCACATCATATCCGGCGCGCGCCATCAGGTAGAGCGCCCAGCGATCCGCCTCGCGCTCGCGATTGCGCGTCCCCTTCCCGCTCCGGTCCGCGCCTGCGATCCGCTGCGGCGGATATCCCTTGTTGTGGCCGAGGATGTTGTGCGCGAACTCATGCGCCAGGATCAGCGCGAGCTCATCGTCGCTCGCGGCAAAGTCGATGATCTCCGCCGAGACCGTCACCCGCAGACCGTCGCTGCTCGCCGCGCGAAGCCCATGATCGCGCCCGATCAGGAACTCGCTGGCGCAGCCCGGCTCGGGCGCGAGCTGCACCGGAACAGGACGGCCGTTCCGTTGGAGGGTCAGCTGGGTCGCTCCGCGTGCGAGCGCCATCTCGATCGCGGCCTGGCGCACGCGCGCGGCGCCCCCGGATGCAGCCGGCAGTGAGCGTCCATCCACCGACACCAGTTCATCACCGACCTGCACGCCGGCCCTGGCCGCCGCGCTTCCAGGCTCGACCGCGACAATGGTCGGGTTCCGTCCGAGCCCAAGCGCCGCGCGGACCTCGTCCCGCAGCGCGGGCGCGTATTGCTCCGCGTCCTCGATCGTCCAGCCCGGATTGCTGACCGTGCCGGCGCATAGTCCGGCGCCGCCCCGCGCCAGCCTGCGCCCGATCGCGACAAGCCGCGCATCGGCCGCGGCCAACGCCTTCAGCGATGCAGGGTCGACCGACGGGGCCGCGGCGGCCAGCATCAACGCAAACACCATGGCCCCTCCTTAGCGGCTTGATCGCGGCCCGCCAGCCGCCCAGATGGCCGGCATGTTCAACGATCTCTCCTCGCCGGCAGCCTTTCTGTCCACGCGCCGTTCCGGCAAGCCCCGCGACATGGTCGCGCCGGGCCCGGGTCCGGACCAGCTCCGCGCGATTCTTTCCGCCGCGATGCGCGTGCCCGATCACGGCAAATTGGCGCCCTGGCGCTTCGTCGTCATCGACGATCGCGATTCGTTCGCGGTGCTGCTGCAGAACGCCTTCCGCGCCCAGCGCGGCGCGCCGGACACCGAGGATGTTCGTGCGATCGACCAGTTCGCCAGGCAGTCGCCCACGCTCGTCGCGGTTCTGTCGACCCCGGTCGAGCCGAGCAAGATTCCGCTCTGGGAACAGCAATTGTCCTCGGGCGCCATCTGCATGAACCTGGTCGCCGCCGCGGCCGCGCACGGCTTCGTCGCCGGATGGCTGACCGGTTGGGCCGCCTATGATCCGCACGTGTTGAAGGCGCTCGGCGGCGGCGGCAACGACCGTATCGCCGGCTTCATCTTCATCGGCTCGCCCGGCCGCGAGCTGGAGGAGCGTCCCCGCCCTGTTTACGACGAAGTGGTGCATCATTGGCCTTGACGTGCACGGCTGTGTTAGGGCACTAATCCAGCATGGCTGCCGCCGATCGTCCCGTCTATCTTCAGCTCCGCGACCGCATCGCCGAAGCGATCCTGGAAGGCCGCTATCGCGAAGGCGATATGCTGCCGTCGGTGCGCGCCTTTGCGGCCGAGCAGGGCGCCAATCCGCTGACGGTCGCGAAGGCTTACCAGCTGTTCCAGGAGGAAGGGCTGATCGTCGTGAAGCGCGGCGTCGGTATGTTCGTGGCGGACGGCGCGACCAAGCGTCTGCTCGACCGCGAGCGCCGCGCCTTCCTGGACGAAGAATGGCCGCGCATCCGCCAGGTGATCGAGCGGCTGCACATCGATCCCGCCGAACTGTTCGAGCGCGCCTGAGCCCGCTAGGGGCCGCGCATGACTGCCGTCCTGCTTTCCACCAAACGCGTCGCCAAGCCGTGGGGCCGACACTCGCTGTGGCCCGGCTTCGGCGACCCCGCGCCCGGCGAGGAGCCGATCGGCGAAATCTGGTTCCCTTCCCCTCCGGGGAATGACCCCGATCTGCTCATCAAATATCTGTTCACCAGCGACCGGCTGTCGGTCCAGGTTCACCCCGATGACGAAGCCGCCCGCGCCCGCGGCCATGCGCGCGGCAAGGACGAGGCGTGGCTGGTGCTCGCGGCCGAGCCGGAGTCGAAAATCGCGCTGGGGCCGAAGCACCCCCTTTCCGCCGGCCAGCTCCGCACCGCCGCGCTCGATGGAAGCATCGTCGACCTGCTCGACTGGCGGCCGGTCAAGGCCGGCGACTTCATCTACTCGCCGGCCGGAACCATTCACGCGATCGGCGCCGGTCTGACCGTGATCGAGGTCCAGCAGAACCTCGATCTCACCTATCGGCTCTATGACTATGGCCGCCCGCGCGCGCTGCACCTCGACGAGGGAATTGCCGTGTCGACGCTGACGCCGTTCAACTCGCCGCCGCAGCCGGCGCGCCCGGACCTGCTCGCCAGCGGACCAAAATTCACGGTCGAGCGGCTGGAGGCCGGCGCCCGTACCGTAGACTTGGGAGACGCGACTGGGTGGCTGGTGCCGGTGACCGGGAACGGGCGTATCGACGACCAGCCATTCGAGGCGGGACAGTGCTGGTCGGTGACCGGCCGCGCCGATATCCGCCTCGACCTTCGGGCCGCCGCATTGCTGGCCTATTCGGGCCCGGCCCGGGCCTGATCATCTGGCGTTCAGCGACCAAACGCCTATATCGCACGCCTCCCATCGATCGACTCACATGGTCCTGAAGCTTCTCCGCCGCGCCATCGAACCCGCTCCGTCCGCCGCGCAAGTGCCGGCGGGCACGCGCATATATGCGATCGGCGATATCCACGGCCGGCTGGACCTGCTCGATCAGTTGCTGTTCCGCATCGACACCGACGATCAGGCGCGCGGAGGCGCCGAGACTCAGCTCATCTTCCTTGGCGACCTAGTCGATCGCGGCCCGAATTCCGCGGGCGTCGTCCAACGGGCGCTCGAAGTCAGGCAAAGTGGCCGCGCGGCTCGCTTCCTGATGGGCAATCACGAGGAAGTCTTCCTCAAGGCGCTCGGCGGCAGCCTCGAGGCGTTGCGCTTCTTCGTGAAGATCGGCGGCCGGGCGACGATCCTCAGCTATGGTTTCGACGAAGCGGAATATGACCGGCTCGATTACGACGCGCTGATGCCGGAGCTGATCGCGCGCGTGCCGGCCGAGCATGTCGCCTTCCTCAAGAGCTTCGAGGACCGGATCGCGATCGGCGATTATCTGTTCGTCCATGCGGGCATCCGTCCGCGCGTGCCGATCGACGAGCAATCCGGCGGCGACCTGCGCTGGATCCGCTCCGAATTCCTGGATTTCCGCGGCGATCATGGCGCGGTGATAGTCCATGGCCACACCATCACCGACGCGGTCGAGGAACGCCCGAACCGCATCGGCATCGACACCGGCGCCTTCGCCAGCGGCCGCCTGACCGCGCTCGGCCTTGAAGCCGGCGAGAGGTGGTATTTGAGCACGTAGATGCTCCGTTCGCTTCGAGCGAAGTCGAGAAGCGTATCTCGACTGCGCTCGATACGAACGGCCCTTTTCAGGCCGCGAGCACCTCGGCGCTGACTGCGTACAACTCACCCGCTCCGCCCCGCGCCGACGCCGCCAGTCCAGCCGCCTCCGGAACGATCCGGTGCAGGAAAAACCGCGCCACCGCGCGCTTCATCTGCTCGAACGGCGTGTCGCCCGCCGCCGCCCGCGACTGCCGTGCAAGCAGCCAGCCCGCGACCGCCACCGACAGCATCGTCAGCAGCGGATAGCTGCCGGCGAGCCGGTCCTCCGCCGTCGCTTCATTGCCGAGCATCCAGCGCGCGACCGCCTCGACCCGGTCGACCAGGTCCATCAGCGCGGCTTCGTCCTCCGCTTCCGCCCTGATATCGGCCAGCAGCGACGCCAGCACCTCGCCGCCCTGCATCGGCAGCTTGCGGTTGACGAGGTCGGCCGCCTGGATGCCGTTCGTTCCTTCGTAGATCGGGGCGATCCGGATGTCCCGGTAGTGCTGGGCCGCCCCGGTTTCTTCGACGAAGCCCATGCCCCCATGCACCTGCACGCCCAGCGACGCGACCTCGCAGCCGACGTCGGTCCCCCATGCCTTTGCAAGCGGGGTCAGCAGGTCGAGCCGTGCCTTGGCCGCTGCGTCGCCCAAGTGCGCGCGGTCCACCTGACCGGCCGCGTAGTAGATCAGCGCCCGCGCGCCCTGGGTCAGCGCGCGCATCCGCATCAGCATCCGGCGCACGTCCGGATGCTCGACGATCGGACGCCCGAGTTGCACCCGCTCCTGCGCATAGGCGAGCGCCGCCTGCGTCGCCCGCTCGGCGATCTGCACGCCCTGAAGGCCGACGTTCAGCCGCGCATTGTTCATCATCGTGAACATGGCGCGCATGCCGCCCATTTCGTCGCCGATCAGCCAGCCATGGCAATCGCCATGATCGCCGAACGAAAGCGTGCAGGTCGGCGATGCGTGGATGCCGAGCTTGTGCTCGATCGAGACACAGCGAACATCGTTGAATTCGCCCGGCGTGCCGTCCGGGTTGAGCCGGAATTTGGGGACCAGGAACAGCGAAATGCCCTTGGTCCCCGCCGGCGCACCGGGCGTGCGGGCAAGCACCAGGTGGACGATGTTGTCGGTCAGATCGTGTTCGCCAAAGGTGATGAATATCTTCGTGCCCTTGATCCGCCAACTCCCATCGGCGGCCGGCGTCGCGGACGTGCGGAGCGCGCCGACATCCGATCCCGCCTGCGGCTCCGTCAGGTTCATCGTGCCGTTCCACTCGCCGGTCACAAGCTTCGGCAGATAGCCGGCCTGCAGCTCCGGCGATCCGTGCGAGACCAAAGCCTCGATCGCGCCCGGCGTCAGCATATTGATCAGCGAAAAGCCCATGTTCGCCGTGCCGAGGTCTTCCATGACGACGGTCGCGAGCGAAAACGGCAGGCCCTGCCCGCCGAACGCCTCGGGCGCGCTGATGCTGCCCCAGCCGCTTTCGACGAAGGCCCGATAGGCCGCGCGGAAGCCCTCCGGCATGACGACCCGGCCGTCCTCCCAGCGCGCGCCGATTTCGTCGCCGATGCGATTGAGCGGCGCATATTCGCCCGCGGCGAACGCGCCGGCGCCGTCGATGATCGCGTCGACCAGATCGGAGTCGTCGACAAGCTCGCCGATGCGGACGACCTGATCCAGCACGAAGCGCTGCTCGGCGGCGGGGGGCGTGTAGGTCATGGGCCTCCTTGAGAAACGGCGGCTCCGGTTATAGCGCGGGCCGGTGGACGCCTCAAACACACGCATGCTGCCCGTTTCGGACGCGGCGATCGACGAGGCCGCCGGTCTGATCCGCGCCGGTCAGCCGGTCGCGGTGCCGACCGAAACCGTCTACGGCCTTGCTGCCGATGCGACCAACGCGGACGCCGTCGCCCGCATCTACGCCGCCAAGGGGCGGCCAAGCTTCAATCCGTTGATCGTCCATGTGCCGGACCTGAGTGCAGCCGAGCAGCTGGCCGAGCTGCCGCCCCGAGCTCGGGCATTGGCGGAGCAATATTGGCCGGGACCGCTGACGCTGGTGTTGCCCAGGCGCGACGATGCGCCGCTCGCCTCGATCGTGACGGCCGGATTGCCGACGGTCGCGATCCGAGTCCCGCGCCATCCGGCAATGCAGGCGCTGCTGCGCGCCAGCGGTCGCCCGCTCGCCGCGCCCTCCGCCAATGCGAGCGGGTCGATCAGCCCGACGCGCGCCGGGCATGTGATGAAGAGTCTCGGGGGCCGCATCCCGCTAATCCTCGACGCGGGGCCGACCCAGGTCGGCGTCGAATCGACGATCGTCGGCGTCGATGGCGATCAGTTGCGGTTGCTCCGCCTGGGCCCGATCGATCTCGGCCTGCCGATGGCTGCCGGCGACAAGGTTCAGGCGCCGGGCATGCTCGCGCGCCACTACGCCCCCTCGAAGCCGCTGCGGCTGGAGGCGACCGAGGCCCGGCCCGGCGAGTATCTGATCGGCTTCGGGCCGGTGCAGGGAGACGCCTCGCTCAGCCCGTCGGGCGACCTGGTCGAAGCGGCTGCGCGGCTGTTCGATCTGCTCCACCAGGCCGACGCCGCGGACACGGACGCCATGGCCGTCGCCCCGATCCCGCCCGAAGGTCTGGGTTTGGCGATCCGCGACCGGCTTCGACGCGCGGCGCACAGGGGGAACTAATGGCGACTCTCGTCACCGGAGCAGCGGGTTTTATCGGCTATCATCTGGCGGACCGGCTGCTGTCCGCCGGCGAACGCGTGATCGGGATCGACAATTTCGTTCCCTATTACCTGCCGCAGCTGAAGGAGGATCGCGTTGCCGACCTGCAGCGGCGATACCCGGACGCATTCACGCCGCTGAGGGTCGATTTCGCCGATCACGAGGCGCTGGACCGCGCGCTGGAGCCCCACAGCTTCGACCGCCTCGCCCATTTGGGCGCCCAGCCGGGCGTGCGCTACTCGATTGAGAATCCCCGCGCCTATGCGCACGCCAATCTGACCGGGCATCTGAACATGCTGGAGCTCGCCCGCGCGCGGGCGCTGCCGATGGTCTATGCCTCGTCGTCCTCGGTCTATGGCGGCAATGACAGCCTGCCGTTCCGGGTGGAGGACCGCGTCGACCGCCCGGTCTCGCTCTATGCCGCGACCAAAAAGGCGGACGAGCTGATGAGCGAGACCTATGCGCACCTCTACCGGATCCCGCTGACCGGCCTGCGGTTTTTCACCGTCTATGGCCCCTGGGGGCGGCCCGACATGGCGCCCTGGCTGTTCACCGAAGCGATCCTGAGCGGCAAGCCGATCAAGGTGTTCAACAACGGCGATATGCGCCGCGATTTCACCTATGTCGATGACATCGTCGACGGCGTCATCGCGACGCTCGACAGTCCGCCGCCCGACGACGGCGCGCCGAAGCCGGGCGGCAGCATCGCGCCGCACCGCATCTACAATATCGGCAACAACCGCTCCGAAGAGCTGACCCGGTTCATCGACGTGATCGAGGCGGCGTGCGGCCGCAAGGCGATCCGCGAAATGCAGCCGATGCAGCCGGGGGATGTGAAGGATACCTACGCCGACATCGGAGCGATCCAGGCCGATCTGGGGTTCACGCCCCGCACGACTCTCGACGAAGGCATCCCGCGTTTCGTCCGCTGGTTCCGGGATTACGCCGCCCTCTGAGCTTTCGAAGCGCTTGCGAAACGATCGAACCTGTGCCCTGATGGAGGTGGGGCAACAGGGGGGAGCTCAAATGGCCGGGATTCTGGTCGTGTTCGGCACGCGCCCGGAGGCTATCAAGCTGGCGCCCGTCGTCGCGGCCTTGCGCTCGCGCGGCATTCCGACGCGGATTTGTGTGACCGCTCAGCACCGCGAATTGCTCGATCGGGCGCTCGGCTCCGGACTGACGCCCGACATCGACCTGAACCTGATGCGGCCGGGCCAGTCGCTGGCCGTGCTGACCGGACGAATGGTCGCCGCGCTCGATCGGGTATTCGCGGCGGAGCAGCCGGAGCGGGTCATCGTCCAGGGCGATACCGCGACCGCGCTCGCCGCCGCGCAGGCTGCATATTTCCGGGCCATTCCGATCGCCCATGTCGAAGCGGGTTTGCGCACCGGCGATCTTGATGCGCCCCATCCGGAGGAAGGCAACCGGCGGATGATCGGAGCCGTCGCCGACATGCACTTCGCGCCGACGGCGGCCGCCGCAGCCGCGTTGCGCAACGAAGGCATCGCAGCCGAACGTATTCATCTGACCGGCAACACGGTCGTCGACGCACTTCATGCCGTCCGTGCACGCTTGCGCCGTGCGCCGGTCCTCGCCGGCCCTGCTCGCGACCTTCTCGATCGATGCGCAGGCCGGCGGCTGATCCTCGTCACCTGCCACCGCCGCGAAAGCTTTGGCGCCGCGCCCGAAATTGCCGCCGCGATCCGCGCGCTCGCGACGCGCCCGGACGTGCTCGTCGCGCTGCCGCTCCACCCCAACCCGGCCATCCGCCACCCTCTGGAGAACGCGCTGCGGGACACGCCGAACGTCGCGCTGCTGGACCCACTCGACTTCGCTCCGTTCGTGTCCCTGCTGTCCGCGGCGTACCTTGTCCTGACGGACAGCGGCGGCGTGCAGGAGGAAGCGCCGGTGCTGGGCACACCGGTGCTGGTGATGCGCGACGTAACGGAACGGCCCGAGGGCGTCGCCGCCGGCACTGCGCGACTGGTCGGCACGCGTGCGCAGCGGATCGTTTCAGAAGCCTGCCTGCTGCTCGACAATCCCGCCGCGCACGCCCGCATGGCCCGCGCGCACAGTCCCTATGGCGACGGTCGCGCCGCGGATCGGATCGTCGAGATTATTGCCAAAACGCACGACTATGGCGCAGCAGCAACTGCCTTTGCTGACTAGATGCTGCCGCGCCTATGGAGTCCGGGGCGCCACACCGAAGACTATCCGGCTGCTCGCGTTAGCGACACCATTCCTATGCGATGCTAAAGCTCTGTATTTGCGTATGCCAACTCGTGGATATGTCATACGTGAGCGCGACAGAATCGTTCGCAACGAAGGCGCCATTCGCCTGACCCAGCCAGTCGGTCATCGCGCCGCTATCGTTGCGCCATAGAATATCCGCGCGCCCGTCACCGTTGAAATCCTCGACACCCGCGACCTTCCAGCTGGTCGGAATGTCGTAAATCAGTGCGGCAGGGTCATTGGCGACAAAACCGCCATTCGCCTGACCAAGCCAATCGGTCAGCGCGCCGCTGTCGTTGCGCCACAGAATATCCGCGCGGCCATCGCCATTGAAGTCGCCCACGCCCGCGACTTTCCAGCTCGTCGAGATATCGTAGATCAAGGCCACCGAGTCATTGGCGACAAAGCCGCCATTCGCCTGGCCCAACCAATCGGTCAGTGCACCGCTGTCGTTGCGCCACAAAATGTCGGCGCGGCCATCGCCGTTGAAGTCGCCGACGCCCGCGACTTTCCAGCTCGTTGGAATGTCATAGATAAGTGCGACGGAGTCATTGGCGGTGAAGCCACCATCGGCTCGGCTCAGCCAGTCGGTCAGTGCGCCACTGTCGTTGCGCCACAGAATGTCGGCATGCCCATCGCCGTTGAAATCATCCACGCCGGCGACTTTCCAACTCGTCGAAATGTGGTCGACACGCGCAATGGCGTCGTTGGCCACATAGCCGCCATTGGCCGTTCCAAGCCAGTCGGTCAGTGACCCATCGTCATTGCGCCACAGAATATCAGATCGACCGTCGCCATTGAGGTCGGCGAAGCCGTTGATCTTCCAGCTCGTGGAGATCCCCGGCATCCGGCCAATCGCGTCGTTTCCGGTGAAGCCGCCATCCGCACGGCCGAGCCAGTTGGTAAGCGACCCGTCGTCGTTTCGCCAAAGAATATCGGCAAGGCCGTCGCCATTCAGATCGCCCCGCACCGGCGGGCCGTTATTCGAATAGGCCTGCGCGTGGAATGTACCGCCCGAATCCTTCCAGGCGAGAACAAAACCGCCATCAGTGAGGGAGGCAACGTCGGGGCCGATGGCACCATCCAGTTTGATTTCAGGGCCGGTCTGATGGCCCGCCGCATCATAGACCTTCACCTCGGTCGGCCCGGCTTGGCGGGGCTCCAGTGCCGTTACGAAGCCGCCGTCGGCGAGCGCGGCCACACTGGTGACGGACGATGAGTCGGAGGATACCAGGATATCGCTGCCCACCTTCGAGCCGTCCTGAGCATAGATCTGCGCATGGATATCGACCACGTTGGCCTGATCCGGGGCAGCCCACATCGCGACCACATGCCCATCGGAGAGCTGCGTCACTTGCACGCCCTGAAGAGCGGTGACGCTGCTCGCGATCACCTGATCGGTCGAGGCCTGGCCTGCCCCATCATAAAAGATCGCGTGCCCAGCCGCCGCGTTGGAGGCGACGTATGTGGCGACCCAGCCGCCTTGGCCGAGCGCCGAGAAAACAGGCCGGCTCGCAAAATCGCCTGACGGGTGTGCGACGACAAAACTGCTGCCGATCAGAGTGCCATCCGACGAAAGGTACTGCGCCTTCAAGGCCCCTTGCTGGTCAACCCAGCCGGCAACCAATCGCCCATCGCTCAGGGTGGTGACTGTCTCTCCGACGCCGCCTGCGGTGCCCAAATAGATCGGCGAGTGAACGCTAGCTCCCGACGCATCATAAAGGCGAAGTGCAGCCTCCTGATTTTGACCCGCCTGAGCCAAGGAGAAACGGGCATCATCGCTGGAAATGATCGCGAATCCGCCTGTGTTCAGTCCCGAGATCGCTTGATTGAGCGGATAGCTGCTGGTCGGGCCGGTATCTGTGATCAGGCTTCGCGCACCAGCCGTCGTCGCGCTCAGATCGGCACGAAACGTCAGACCGTACAGATCGCCGTCAAGCGTGCTTCGGTCATTGTCGTCCGATGCCCAAACAACACTGAAACCGCCGTCGGAAAGTCCAGCGACGCGTATCCCTCCCTGGGCGAACTGCGAATCCCCAGCAGAGAAGTCCAATCGGGAACCCCGAGCCGCATACCGTGCCATACTGATCTGACCCCTCTTGTCCCAAAGATTTCATCGTTTCGAGAAATCAATGAAACTACCGATCAGATTTCCGGTTCCGGCATCCGGGATGATCTCAGCGAACGGGTCCTAATCCAGGCGGGATTGCGAGCGGGTCAGACCGCGCCAAGCATCAGACCCGCCCGGCGGATTTGGCAAGCAATTCCATTGCAAAGCCGCGCACATCGGACCCGATGTCTTCGCGCTCCAGCGCCAGTGCCAGATTCGCCTGCACGAAGCCGGTCTTGTCACCACAATCGTAGCGGGCACCGCGATATGTCCGCGCATGGAACGGCTGCTGCCCGACCAGCTTGGCGAGCGCGTCGGTGAGCTGGATTTCTCCTCCGGCGCCTCGTTCGCCCTGGCCGAGAAGCTCCATCACGTCAGGCTGCAGCACATAGCGGCCGATTGCTGCCAGCCGCGAAGGCGCCGTCCCGGCCGCGGGCTTCTCGACGAAGCCGCGGACTTCAGTCACGTCGCCGTGCCGCGCGCCGGGATCGATGATGCCATAACGATGCGTATGATCCTCCGGCACCTCGAGTACTGAGATCACGTTACCGCCCTTTTCCCGATAGGTCTCGGCAAGCTGGCTGATCGAGGGGTTGGCCGGGTTCCATAGTAGCTCGTCGACCAGAAGGACCGCAAACGGCTCGTCACCGACCAGGTGGCGCGCGCACCACACCGCGTGGCCGAGACCCAATGGCTCCTGCTGCCGCACATAGGCGATGTCGCCGGGGGCGAGCCGCGTGCCGTTCAGCACCTCCAGCGACTTGCCGCGCTCCCTCATCGTCGCCTCAAGCTCATAGGAGATGTCGAAATAGTCCTCCATCGAACCCTTGCCGCGACCGGTTACGAAGATCAGCTGCTCGATCCCGGCGGCAAGCGCTTCGTCGACGGCGTACTGGATCAGCGGCCGGTCGACGACGGGAAGCATTTCCTTCGGCACCGACTTGGTCGCGGGCAGATTGCGCGTGCCGAGACCCGCAACCGGAAACACTGCCTTGCGCAAAGGCTGCATGGATTTCGCTCCTTCAATTTGGAGGAGCCTCCTAGCGAGCGCAGATGATCGCGCAAAGTCTTGTCGTACATGGCTTTCGCCAAGTCCCGCGTTTATGGTCGTTCGATGTTGTCTCGTCGACAAATGATGGCCGGGCTGGGCGCTCTCGGCCTTGACATCAGTAGCGCGTCTTGTGCCTCGTCCTCCTACCCTGAACGCGATTTCGCCAATTTCGAGACGGGACAGGAACGATCGGCCGTACCCGCATTCGTTCGTGCTCTGGACTGGGTTCGCCGCGAAGGCGGAGGCCGCATCAGATTGCCTGCCAACCGCACCCTGGTTTTGGATGAGGAAATCCGGCTCTTATCCAACCTGGCGCTGGTCGGCGACTCAAGCTGCCTGATCCGCCAGACCAAGCCTGGCCTACGCCTTTTTGTGGGCGAAGATATCCATAGCGTCACGCTTTCCGGCTTCGCCGTCCGGGGCGCTGGTCCACAAGCGCTGTTTGAGCCTGAGCGCCGGACGGACGTCGACGGAGAAGCGCCACGAACGGTCACCGATGCCGGCCTGATCCATTTTCTCTCCTCGGCTTCGGGCGCTTCCTCTGATCTTGCTGTCCAGAATCTGACCATGTCCGACGGATACAATCTGCTGTGTGTCAGGGGCGCCCAGCGGGTCCGTGTTGAGAACTGCCATTTTTCGAACTGGATGCTCTACGCGGCTCTCTGCTCCGGGAGCTCGGATGTGACCGTTATCGGGAACCGCTTTGAGCAGTGCGCGCAAGCGCGCGGCTACACGGCTTATGCATTTTCGGCGACCGGTGACGAGCGCCGAGGTTATCCTCAGAGGCGTCTCAGGTTTCTGCGGAACATGGTCAGCGGGGTGCCGTCATGGGACGGCTTCATGACCCATGAAGTCGACGACCTGATTGTCGAGGATAACGAGTTTCGTGACGTCAGGAATGGAATCGACATCACGTCTCCGTCCGGCCGCATCGCGAATGTGCGAGTCAGCCGAAACCGTATCTTCCACACGCGATCCGATCCCTGGCGGGGGCGGTCGGCTGCTCACTTCGGGATATCCGTCGCCGCCGATCCCGGCGTGCCGTTCATCAGAAACGTGAACGTATCCGAAAATCTGGTGAGCGGCGCGAATGCCGTGCCCGGCCTGTCATCAGGCGGATATGTAATCGGTGCGCTCGCTTTTTCGCGTATCGGCGAGTTGACGGTGTCCGGCAACGGCATCGCGGACATCGGGAATGAGGACTCAAAACTGCCCAAACCGAAGGGATTCGACTGCATCAGTATTTATCAGCCGTCTTCAAACGTAACGATTCTGAACAACACAGGCAACGGAACTCTCGATCGTTATTTCCTTGAGCTCGACGCGACGACCGATGGCGCATCTGACAACATCAAAATATCTGGAAACACATTCAGCACATCCAGTAAAATGACCAGCCTCACTCGATTTGTTCGCGGTAACTTCAAGAACGTATCGATCTTCAATAATCGCCTGATGTCCTCGAGCAGACGAACTTCACAATTCGAAGTAGAACCCGAATCGGCGCACGTTGCGCTCCTGCCATCAATTTCCTGATTTGAGCCTCGATGCATATGCCTTCCGAAATTTGGCCAGCTTAGGCGAAATTACTACGTTGCAATAGGCGTTTTGCGAACCGACACGATCGTAGTATTCTTGGTGGTAATCCTCAGCTGGGTACCAAATACCCGCCTCTTGGATGCTTGTGACGATCGGATCCGGCCATGCCGCCTGGGCTCGCTCAAGTGCAGCTCGTGCGAGCCGCTCCTGCTCGGGTGAATGAGTAAAAATCGCTGATCGATATTGCGTTCCGACGTCGTTCCCCTGCCGGTTAAGCTGCGTGGGATCATGGGTGTGAAGGAATATGTCCAATAGGTCGGCATAGGAGATCGAGTCCGGATCGAACGAGAGCTGAACGGCTTCGGCATGGCCGGTGGAGCCGGAACAGACCGCCTTATAATCGGGATCGGGCATCGTCCCGCCGGTATAGCCGCTCTCAACCTTTTCGACTCCGACGACATCCTTGAAAACGGCCTCGGTGCACCAGAAGCACCCACCCGCGAAGGTTGCGATCTCCCGCAATTGCTTGCTCCTATCAGCACTGCCCGTTAGCAACGCCTTTGGCTCAAGCCGACGCCTGCGACAATAGGTCGCGCGCGAATGCTGAGGCTTCCGTTTCCTGTCGGGATAATGCCCCTCGTGTTTCCAAATGCCGATCGTTCTCCTCGCCAGCGATTCATGTTCTGGGTCCTTGTAGGGTTCCTTGCCTGCTGCTTTGCCTTCGGCGGCTCTTCCAGGGTGGACGTTTTCCAACCCATGCTCGTTCGATCGGCCGCAGTCCTGCTCATCGCGGCATCCATCGGAACAGGCGCCCCAAAGGACTGGTCCGCGGTTCGCGTGCCAGCGCTTCTCCTTGCGGCTGCAGCAGCAGTCGTGGCCCTGCAGCTCATCCCGCTGCCGCCGGCGCTTTGGACCTCGCTGCCCGGCCGGAGCTCCGTTCGAACCGTCGCTGACGTCATCGGATCGACGCAGCCGTGGCGGCCGATTTCGCTTACGCCGGATCTCACACTCAACACGCTGCTGTCGCTGCTGCCGCCTGCGGCTATTCTTGTCGGCATAGCATCGATCGCACGCGAAGATCGGATGCGGCTGCTCTCTGTAATCCTTGTCGGCGGCGGCGTCAGCGTGGTCATCGGCCTGGTCCAGATCACCAGCCGCGACCTCTATTTCTTCCGCATCACCAATCCCGGCTATCCGGTAGGCGTCTTCGCCAATCGCAACCACCAGGCCGCGCTGGTTGCTTGCATGCTGCCGATGCTGGGCGTCTTTGCCGGCTTGCGCCAAGGGGCTCGCGCGGGTGCCAAGCTACAGGCGGCATTCGCCGCGGTCGCTGCGATTGCGCTGCTCCCCTTTGTACTAGCGAACGGATCGCGAGCCGGATTGGGATTGGCCATTGCTGGCCTTGCAGCTGGGCTGATCCTCTACGCGGGCCATCAGGGCGCATGGTCGTCCCTGACCCGTTCGCGCGCTTGGCGTCTCAGTGCCGGAGCGGCCGCGCTTGCGGGGGTAGTCCTTGTCGGTGCGGCTGCGCTTTATTCGCGAAATGACGCAATTACGCGAATTTCAAGCGCCACTACTGCCGAAGATCAGCGCTTCCAGTTCATTCCCCAGATGACCCATATGACGGCAGATTTTTTCCCCGTCGGATCGGGGTTCGGTTCGTTTGATTCGGTGTTCCGCAGCTATGAGCCGAGCGAAGCGCTCTTACGAACTTACTTCAATCACGCTCACAATGACGCGCTGGAGTTGGCGATCGAGGCTGGCGCTTTCGGCTTTATCGTGCTGACCGTCCTGCTCGGCTGGTGGGCGACGCGTGCCGCTCATTATTGGCGCGACATGTCGCGGGACAGCTCTGCGCGTCGATTTGGGCGGCTCGGATCCGTGGTCATCGGCATCCTGTTCGTAGCGAGCCTGGTCGACTATCCGCTGCGAACCCCGCTGCTGGGCTGCATTTTCTTCGTCGCTGCCTGCTGGATGCACCTCGAACCGACAGGGCGAACCCAGAAGACCGACTGATCAGGCCCGCGCACGTTGCCGGTTGTAGGTTGCGTCGACCATGCGCGCGTCGGGCGTGAAGCCGGAAACGACGCTGGTAAGACGTGTCCGGACCTGCTCCGCGTTCCCAGCCCGCGCGAAGGCTTCGATCGCTTCAACCTCACCCTTCAAAACATGCCAGGGAAGAAACGCCTCGTTTGCCTTCATGATCAGCGGGTGCATCGTCGGCTGCGGATTGTCGCCGATCAGCAGCTCCTCATAGAGTTTTTCACCCGGCCTTAGCCCGACAAACGTGATCTCGATATCGCCATCGGGATTTTCCGCGTCCTTCACGGTCATGCCCGAGAGCTCGACCATGCGTCGGGCCAAATCGAGAATGCGGACCGGATTGCCCATGTCCAATACGAAAACTTCGCCGCCGGTGGCCATCGCTCCCGCCTGAATCACAAGCTGCGACGCTTCGGGAATGGTCATGAAATAGCGGGTAATGTCCTGGTGGGTGAGAGTGATGGGCCCGCCGCTGGCGATCTGCTCCCTGAACAGCGGCACGACCGAACCGCTGGATCCAAGCACGTTACCGAAACGTACCATTGAAAATCGTGTCGAACTGCGTTCCGCCAAGGCCTGCAGGCAGATCTCTGCAAGCCTTTTGCTTGCCCCCATCACATTCGTCGGACGGACCGCCTTGTCAGTGCTGATCAGTACGAAATCGGACACCCCCGCTGCCTCGGCAGCCGATGCGCAGATCATCGTGCCCGAAACGTTGTTCAGAACGCCTTCGCAGACATTCTGTTCGACGAGCGGAACATGCTTGTACGCCGCGGCGTGGTAGATGGTGTTCGGCCGCCATGCTTCGAACACCTGCCGCATCAGCTCGCGATTTTGAACCGACGCGATCAATGGAACGATTTCCGCCGATTGCGCGCCGTCGAGAGCATTCAATTCCCGATGAATCGAATAGAGAGCGTACTCGCTTGCATCCACCAGCACGAGACGAACGGGCTCCAGCTGGACTGCCTGACGGCACAGTTCGCTCCCGATCGATCCCCCCGCCCCAGTGACCAGGACAGTCTTCCCGGTGATATTCCGTCCAAGCAGCAGCGGATGCGGCGAAACCGGATCGCGACCGAGCAGATCCTCGATTGCGAGGGGGCGAAGATCGGTCACCTGGACTCGGCCATGGGCCAAATCCATCAGGCCGGGCACTGTTCGGATTGAGACCGAAAAAGGCTGCAGAAAATCCACAACTTCATTCCGCCGCCGCTTCGAGGCGGACGGAATCGCAAGAAAGACATCAGTGACGTTAAAGTCGGAAACGACCCACTCGACTCTGTTGCGCCCCCACACCCTTATACCGTCCAGCATGCTGCCATGCATGCTGGTGTCGTCGTCGATATAGCCGACCGCCCTGAACTGGTCGCTGTTGGCCAGGGCCGTCGCCAGCTGACGGCCGGCGGCACCCGCGCCGAAAATCAAAACATTCCGGCGTTGCTTTCGACCAAGTCCGTGTCGGTAGGCGCCGCCCAGCCAATATTTTGCAAGCAGTCTGGCTGCGCTGACCGCGACGAACAGCAGCACGGGCTGGGCCAACCCGATGGTGCGGGGAACATCTGGGATCGACCATGCCGTGAATATCGTCCCAAAGCAGATCGCATAGATGAGGCAAGCCTGTGCCGTCGACGCCAGCGCGGACCAGCCGACATGCCGAAAAACCTCCCGGTACAGGCCAAATGAAACGAATAGCGGAATGCTGATCAGCATCGACGCCACAGCCGCAATCCACGGGCCGCCAGCGAGGCTCACCCATTCCCCGAGCCTTAAGTAGAAGGCGAGCCAGACCGTGAGAACGCAGAGGCAGACGTCGACGCTCAGCACGATCAAGCGTTTGAACAATCTCGGCAATGCCAGCAGCCAGCCGATCATGTCCGCCCCCGACCAAGCCGCATCCCTACCGTCCCGAACTGCAATGAAAACACGTGGTTGTCCGCGTTCTAGCAGAGCCTTCATCCCCAGTCCAAGCGCCAAACAGGGTTGTAAACCGCACATCGCCGACCTAGAGCGCGACGGCCGGGGGCCGCGCTGGCCTGGATTTCGGTCCTGTTGTCCAACCTAACGTGCTGACGCGCGGAGAATGTGTTTGCTCGTCCCGCCTCTCGATATGGTTTCGCCATGACCCGCCACTTTGTCGACGTGACGGAAATGGGCGGGCAGATGATCTCTACAGAGCAACTGCAACGGACCTGTGACCGGTATCACTGGGCTGCGGAGCTCGTCCGTGGAACGGATGTTCTCGAAGTCGGCTGCGGAGCCGGCCAGGGGCTTGGCATCTTGCGCGCGGCCGCGCGGTCCTTGGCCGCAGGCGACATCTCGCCGGAAGTCTTGTCGGCGGCGCGCGATATCGCGGCGGACGATGTCCACCTGGAGGTGTTTGGGGCCGAGCGCATCCCGTTTCCCGATGCGAGCTTCGACCACGTCCTCTTGTTCGAGGCGATTTATTACATCGCCGACAAAGATCGGTTCCTGAGCGAGGCCAAGCGTGTGCTGCGTCCCGGCGGACGGTTGCTGATCGTGACGGCGAACAAGGATTTGTACGATTTCAATCCCAGCCCCTTTTCGCACGGTTATCTGGGAGTCGGCGAACTGACGCAAATGCTTGCCAAGCACGGGTTCAGCCCGTCATTCTCCGCCTCACACAATGTAGAGGCGGTGAGCGCCCGCCAACGAATTTTGCGCCCGCTCAAATTTGTCGCCGCAAAGTTCGGCCTAATTCCCAAGAGCATGGCGGGAAAGGCCTGGCTCAAGCGCCTGGTGTTCGGCAAACTCATCCCCATGCCGCCGGCGCTGGATACGGTGCAGCATAGACTGACCCCACCGGTCCCGGTCGAAGCTGGCCGTGCCGACACACGTCACAAAGTGATCTACTGCATCGCCACCAGCTTCAATCAGGAAATCCCAGGTTCAACATGAAAGTACCATTTTTTGATTGGGCCGCCTATTTCAACGAGCGCGCCGACGAGTTTGCCCGAATCTTGACTGAAACTGCCGGTGCGGGCCGGTTCATCCTGCAAAAGGATGTCGACGAATTCGAGGCCGCGCTGGCCCGCTTCATCGGAGTGAAGCACGTCATTGCCGTTGCCGATGGCACGAACGCGATCCTGCTGGGCCTGCGCGCCAGTGGCTTGCGCCCAGGCGACGAGGTTATTCTTCCGTCCCACTCGTTCATCGCCGCTGCCCAGTCCGTGCACCATGCGGGCGGAACTGTCATCCCGGTTGAGCTGGATGAAAGTGATTGGCTGGTATCGCCGGAGGCAATCGAGGCGGCGATTACACCCAAGACACGCGCCATCATGCCAGTCCACGTGAACGGGCGAACGTGCCAGATGGACGCGATCATGGACATCGCGGCCCGTCATGGCCTCGAGGTGTTCGAAGATTCGGCTCAGGCCGCGGGCGCGCGCCTCGACAACAAGCCCGCGGGTGCGATCGGCCGGTGGGGAACCTACAGCTTTTATCCGTCCAAAACTCTCGGCTGTTTTGGCGATGGAGGCGCGCTCGTCACGAACGACGACGAAATCGCCGAACGCGTGCGGGCAATGCGCAATCATGGAGCCAATCGCGACAAGGTGATCCCACGCGACGTCACCATCTGGGGCACGAACAGCCGCCTGGATAATGTGCAAGCGGCGATTCTCGTATACAAGCTCACCTACTATGCGGAAGCCATCGAGCGCAGGCGCGAAATCGCGCGACAATATGATGAGGCCTTTGCCGAGCTGGACGGACTGCGTCTCCCTCCCCCGCCGGAAGACGGCCGATATTTCGACGTCTTTCAAAACTACGAGCTTTGCTGTGACCGGCGAGATGAATTGCGTGCCCACCTCTCCGAACAGGGCGTCGGGACCATAGTCCAGTGGGGAGGATTCGGCATTCACCAGCTGCGGGGGCTTGGATTTAATCAAGACCTGCCGATCACAGATCGCTTTTTCAAAGAATCGCTGCTCTTGCCGATGAATCATGTGCTTTCGGACGAGCAGGTTGCGCATGTAATTCAGAGCGTCAGGAGTTTTTGTGCATAGCACCACTTCGGACATGCGGCTCGGGCCGCTTGCTGACCCTCAGCTGTTCAATGAGCCGCTCGACCTGGGCAATGGCGCAACGGATGCGCTGCTCGGCTATTATCGATCCATGCTCAAGATCCGGCTCGCCGAAGAAGTGGTGGCCGATCTGTATGTGGCTGGCGAAGTGCGGTGCCCATGCCATCTCGGAATTGGCCAGGAGGCGGTCGCGGTCGGCGTGTCTTCCGCTTTGCGCCCGACCGACCGGGTATATGGCGGCCACCGCAGCCACTCCCACTATCTGGCCGTCGGCGGAAACCCCGCGGCCATGATTGCCGAGATCTTCGGCAAGGGGACAGGTGCTTCGGCGGGCATGGGCGGATCCATGCATCTCTATGCTCCCGAGGTCGGCTTCCACGGTTCGGTTCCGATCGTCGGCGCCACGATACCAATCGCCGCGGGCGCCGCTCTGGCCGCCAAGATGGACGGTCGTGGGGATGTGGCAGTCGCCTACTTCGGTGACGGGGCGTGCGAAGAGGGCATTCTCCACGAAACCTTGAACATGGCATCGGTGATGCGCCTGCCGGTGTTGTTCGTCGCCGAAAACAACCTTTATTCAAGTCATCTGGACATCAAGCTGCGCCAGCCGCTCGACTCAGTCGCACGGTTCGCGCGCGCGAACGGGGTCGAAGCCGAGTTGGTGGACGGCAACGATGTGGTCGAAGTTGCCCGGGCGGCCGAGCGTTTGGTTCGCGCCAGTCGAGAGGGCCGCGGGCCTGGGTTCATCGAAGCCGTGACCTTCCGTTGGCGAGGCCATGTCGGCCCTAACGAGGATATCGACGTGGGTGTGCGAAGAAGCCCCGATGAACTGGCCGCATGGAAAGGGCGGGACCCGATCGGCAGGCTTCGATCGGCGCTGATCAATGCCAAACGTGTCGCCCCCGACAGCTTCACGCTGATCGAGGAAGAAATTCGGACCGAGCTGCGGGATGCCGTTGAGGCCGCCCGTGCAGCGCCATATCCGCCGGAGGCGGCACTTCTCGACATGGTCTATGCCAACGGGGGGCAGACGTCATGAGTTCGGTCGCTTATTGCGATGCCATCCGCCAGGGATTCGGGTTCGTCATGGAATCCGATCCCAAGTGCCTGGCGATCGGCCAGGGCCTGTGGAGCCCATGGTACGTAGGACGGTCGATGGACGGTCTTGACCGCCGCTTCGGCAAGGAACGCGTGATCGACACGCCTGTGTCGGAAGGCGCCACGACGGGCATCGCCGTCGGTGCAGCCCTGCACGGCTATAAGCCTATTGTCATCCATCCGCGGATGGATTTCATGATCCTGGCGACCGACCAAATCGTGAACCAAGCCGCAAAGTGGCGGCATATGCTTGGCGGCCACTGCTCCCCCGCCATGGTGATTCGGGGAATCGTCAATCGCGGCGGCGAACAGGGCGCTCAGCATAGCCAGGCACTGCATAGCTGGTACGCGCATATACCGGGCCTGCGCGTGGTGATGCCCGCGACACCGACCGATGCGCGCGACCTGCTCATTGCGGCGACGCAATCGCCCGACCCCGTTCTCTACATCGACGATCGCTGGCTCTACGAGTGGGAAGAAGAGATGGCGCCAGCGGCCGATGTTGATTTGGAGTCGGTTGGCGGCGTCCTCCGACGTGAGGGCGACGCAATCACGCTGGCCGGCGCGAGCTATTCGGTGAAGCTGGCGCTGGATGCCGCGGAGATCCTGCAAACACACGGAGTGACGTGCGATGTCGTCGACATGCGCATCCTCAATCCCCTCGACCCGGCCGCGCTTCGCCGCTCGGTGCGCAAGACCGGGCGCCTTCTCGCCATTGACGGCAGTTGGAGCAATTGCGGCTTCGCGGGCGAGCTGATCGCAAGCGCTGTCGAGGGCACGAGGCCTGATGAGTGGCGCGCGATGCCCAGTCGAGTCACGCTTCCTCATGCGCCTGCTCCCACCAGCAAGCCGCTCGAGGCTGCTTATTACCCGACCGCCGACAGCGTCGCCGCAGCCGCCCTGGACATCGTCAAGAAGAGCACATGACGAAACGTGCTCTCGACGTCCTGGCGGCTGCGATCGGACTGGCCATATTTGCCCTGCCGCTGGCCGTAATTTTGGCTCTGGTGTGGGGGCAGGACCGCAAATCCCCACTTTACTTCGGCGAACGCGCAGGGCGTGACGACCGCCCGTTCCGCATGGTGAAGGTCCGGTCGATGGTGGTGAACGCCGATCGAACGGGCGTTGAATCCACCGGTGCTGACGATGCCCGGATAACGCCCCTCGGAGCATTCGTGCGGCGCTACAAGCTCGACGAGCTTCCGCAGCTCTGGAATGTGCTCGTCGGCGACATGAGCTTGGTAGGGCCTCGGCCCAACACGATGAAGGCCGTTGCGAGCTACAGCGAGGCCGAACGCGGGCTCTTGGCCACCAGGCCCGGGATCACGGATTTGTCGTCAATAGTGTTTTCGGATGAAGGGGAGATCATCAAGGATTCCACCGATCCCGACGCGGCCTATGATCGACTGATCCGTCCCTGGAAGAGCGAGCTCGGATTGCTGTATGTGCGGCATGCCGGTCTCGTGCTCGATCTTAAGCTGATTTGGCTGACGATAGTGGCGATTGTCGACAAGCCGGGCGCGCTGCGCCGCATCGTCCCGATTGTGCAGGAGCTCGGCGCCCCTGACCGGCTTGTCGAAATTTGCCGCAGGGACCGCGATCTCGCCGTGTATGCGCGCGAAGCGCACGCCTGAATCTGCACAAGCCGGCAATGCACGCTCCGACCACAATCTGGCTGGTGACGATCGGCGAGCCTTTGCCGATCGAGAACGGCAGCAGAGCATTGCGGACGCGACTGCTCGCGCGCGAACTCGCGCAGCGTGGTCACCGAGTGGTTTGGTGGACGTCACGCTTCGATCACTTCGCCAAGCGCCACCACGAGGAACCGGCCGACTTCGTCGACACTGGCGAAGGCTATACCCTCGGTTTCCTTGATGGCGTCGGGTATCGCCGGAATCTCTCGTTCGCACGCCAGCTCAATCACTGGCAGATCGCCCGAGACTTCGAGCGCAAGGCCCGCACGCAGGATAGACCGGCAGCGATCGTCTGCTCCTTTCCGCCGATCGAATTGTCCGCAGCCGTCGCCCGTTTCGCCGATCGGATCGGCGCTCCTCTGATCGTGGACGTAAGGGACCTCTGGCCGGACGAGCTTCGATCGCGCATCCCGTCGATGCTCGCGCCCGCGGCAGCTCCGGCGATCGCGATGATGGAACGGTCCGTCTCCCGCTCGTTCGCGTCGGCCCGGTCGCTTGTGGGCGTCTCGCGGCAATATTTGATTTGGGCAGCGGCCAAGGCCGGCCGCCCGAACGACGACCGCGACCAGGAGATCCCGCTCGGTTATCCGGACCACCCCGGCTCGGCCGCCATGCGCGCGGGGCGGTTTGCGGATGGCGAAAAGTCCGAGGTGACATTCCTGTTTTCGGGCAGCTTCAACAACAGCGTTGACCTGCCCACGTTTATTCGCGCCTTCCGAAGCGTCGATCGCCCTGAGCTCCGCGCGATCATCTGCGGTGACGGCGAATACAGCGAGAGCTGGCGTGCGCTTGCGGCGGGCGATCGCCGGATCGAATTCGCAGGATGGGTCGACGCCGCTACAATCCGTGAAAAGGCCGCTCTCGCCGACGTTGGACTGGTCTGCTACAAGGCCGGGTCACACGTCGCCCTGCCCAACAAGCTGTTTGAATATATGAGCTTCGGCCTGCCGGTGCTCAACAGCATTCCTGGCGAGGCATCGGAACTTGTCCAGACTGCAGATATCGGCTGGAACTATGCCGCGGAAGATGGCAATCAGCTGCGGTCGGTCCTGGCGGACGCGGCAGCAGACCAACGTTTGCGCCGACAGAAGGCGCTTAACAGCGGACGCTTATTCGAGAATAGTTACTCGTCCGAAATGGTTTACCGATCCTATGCGGATCACATTGACCTGATCCTGAAGAATTGTTTGAACGGAGCACATTGATGGCGAGCGATAACATCGACGCGTTGCTTGAACGCATCGACGAGATCGACCTGATCGAAAACAAGGCATGGTTGGGCGAGCTCAATCAACGCAAAATTGCTGAGCTCGAATTTCACAACCGCGACCGTGACCCCGAGTTCCGCGCCAAAGCGGCGGAATCCGAAGACTCGTTCGAAAGGTTTTACGGAAACAAGAAATATTACGACACGATCAAACGGTCGAAAGCGTATGTTGACAACTGGATCGCCGAGAATGCGCGTGGAAAGGTGTTTCTGGACTACGCCTGTGGCAATGGCCACAATGCCCTCCATGCGGCACGATCGGGTGCGAAGCTCGCACTCGGACTCGACGTCAGCGATGTTTCCGTCCAGAATTGCCGGCGCTTCGCGGCCGAACAGGGCCTGAGCAACACGCGTTTCTTTCAGGCGGATGCCGAAAACACGAAGCTTCCCGATAACTCGGTCGACGCGATCATGTGCTCGGGCATGCTGCATCACTTGGATCTTTCCTACGCCTTTCCCGAATTGCGCCGCATCCTGAAGCCAGGCGGCAAGATCCTCTGCCTGGAATCCCTGGAGTATAATCCGGCCATCAAACTGTATCGGATGCTGACGCCGGACATGCGTACCGACTATGAAAAGGCACATATTCTTGGCTTCAAGGACTTGCGCTTTGCGCGTCGATTCTTCGATGTCCGCAATGTCAGATATTGGCACGTCGTCGGCTATGCCGGGGGTAAGCTGACCGCTGTCGCCAGTTTACTGGACCGGCTGGATCGCCTCTTCGAAAAAGTACCGGGCGTCAACTGGATGGCGTGGATCTTCACCTTTGAGCTGCATAAGCGAGCCGAATAGCCGACGGTTCGGTGCGGCTCAGGCAACGCGTCAGTAACGGAACATCATCATGCGCGCGATCAAGAAGCTCATTCGTCAGACGCCGATCGTCGGTCCGTCTCTTAGCCACCTCAACCGGTGGTTAGATGCGAAGAAGTTTGATACTTCCGAGGACTATTGGGAAGAGCGGTATCGGACCGGCGGAAACTCCGGGCCCGGCTCCTATGGCAGGCTCGCAGAGTTCAAGGCTCGAAAGATTAATGCGATTGTTGCCGAGAAAGGTATTCGGACGGTCGCCGAGTTTGGATGCGGAGACGGCAATCAGCTCCTTTTGGCTGACTACCCGTCTTATGTCGGCTTCGATGTAAGTGAGACTGTTCTGCAGAGCTGCAGAGTAAAATTCAAGGAGAAGAAGAATTTCTCTTTTCGACACGCATCTAGCTACAGCGGCGAGAAATTCGATCTGTCGATGAGTTTGGACGTCATCTTTCATCTAGTGGAAGATGACGTATTCCATAAATATATGGCAAACTTATTTTCCGCGTCCGATAAGTACGTTCTAATCTATTCGAGCGATTTCGACGACTCGGGAGAGTTTGGCGCGCACGTGAAGAATCGAGATTTCAAGCGCTGGGTAGGAAAGAACGCTCCTGAGTTTGTTCTTGAAAGCCGCATCTCAAATCCGTTTCCTTTCAACGGTGATCATGAAGAGACTTCGTTTTGCGACTTGTTCCTGTACAAGAGAGCCTGAAGCGAAGTTACCTGAGCCGCTGTTGAAATGGCCTCTTCGTTCCGAGATTCATTAGGAATAAACGTTGTCGTCCAATCGTTTGGCGCAGCGCTTTCCTTTCTGCTGGCGCTTGGAATCACGTTTCTTTGGGGCGCTCCCGCGCAGGGGCAGTTTGCTCTTATAAAAAGTTGGGTTGAATTCGGCTCGTTGGTCGCCCTTGCCGGGCTGCCGCAGGGATATGTATTCGCGATCAACCGGCATAGCGCCTCGGCCTCGGCCCTGAGCCGGTTCTCCTTGACCTACTGCCTGCTGAGCTTTCCGTTCGCGGTGTTCGGCGCGGGGGTCACAGTTTGGCTGGGATATGCGCCGGATGCACAACCGATTCTGAGCGCGGGGATACTCGCATTTTCGCTGGTAAGTTACACCTATCATGGGTTGATCCGGAGCATTCTGCTCACCCAAAATGACGGCCTCGCCTTCTCGCTTTTCAGCATTGCTCCCGCGCTCCTGCTGGCACTGAGCGTGGCCGCGAGAATCGGGTCGCTTCCGAATTTCTATTCCATTTTCATGCTTTCCTCCGCCGGAGTGGCGATCGTCGCCGCATTCTCCGCAAGCCGGATCGGCTTTGCACGCGATGGGGAGATATCACGCGACATTTGGCGGAGCATTGTCCGGCAGTCCGTCCATAGCTTCATCGTGTCCGTGCTCGGATCGGCCCAGATCGTCGTGCTGTATGCGACAATGCGATATCTTGGCGCCGACCTTGCCCAGGTTGGCTTGATGAGCGTCGCCCTGCTAGTCGTCAGCGCGGTGAACGTCCTGTGTACAATGATTTCGCCCGTGCTTTACAACCGCTGGAGCAAACAGGACCATTCGGGGCGGCTCGGCCAGTTGAGCGCACAAATCGCGCTCACATCACTACTGGGTGCGGCTGCGCTTGCAGCATTGACCAGCCTCGCGTTGTTCGGCGCGATAGAGTTGAATGTGCGCCTTGCGGCAGAGGTCAAGATCCCTGCGCTGGTGCTTTGCGCTGCCTTGCCGGCCATTCTTTATTCGCGGTTGATCATACCCGCTCTTTTCGCTGCGGGACGACCAGCGCCCGTGACCGGTTCATCCCTTCTTCGAGTGCTGCTGCTTGCTCCTGCCCTATGGCTCCTCTGCCAGTCGGGAGCCCCCGTCTTGATCGCGGCCTCGATCGCGTTCGCGGCGGTTGAAATCGCCGGCGCCGCGTGGATCGGCGGAGCGCACATACGTCACAGAGCGCCGGAAAACGGCAGGCCGCCAGTCCACGCGAGTAAAGCATGATTGTACTGCTCACCATACTGACCGTGTTATCGCTGGCTCCGGCTTGTATCGTCGCCTTCAGGAAGCGCCGATATTACTTCCCGTTTCTTTTAGTCTTACTTTACTATTGCGTCCAAGTTCCTCTAATGCTTGGAAATATGTCGATTTTTATCGAATCAGACATTTATGCCAGCGTACTATATATTCTATGCTGCAATTCCGTACTTACGATCATCCTGCTGTCTGTTGAATACCGGATGCCAGCTCCGGTTCCATATAGGCCTGGCCTCGATATAAGCCAGACAGCGACTGTATTGCTCCTGTTCGCACTTGTCGGCCTCGTTCTCTATGTCGTGAATCAGAGCGGCCTGGATTTGGATGAAAATACTTGGGCCAGACGTGAAGAGAATTATTTCAGTCTCTATGGCCCGATCATATCCTACTGCGGATTCTTGATTTTTGGGCTATGGACGATCCTGAAGAGAATCTCCTTGCGAGTAGTCCTCCTTCCGGTCCTCGCCCTGATATTCTTATCAACGGGCGCCCGAGTCATTTTCATGGTGCTCTTCGGAGCATTCTGGCTGTTCTCTCTGCGAAAGCTGAGCCGGCGACAGATCATTGTCTTCGGCGGCCTTGCGGGAATTGGCTTCATCGCGCTGCACGTCGTGACTCGCGTGCTGCGCAGCGTCAGCCTTCTCAGCCTGCTGAACGGCGATTTCACGCCTATCGCCGAGGCGCTCGCGGATTCGCAGGATCTGACTGGCGGAGATGGCTCGATAGGCGAAGGATTTGTACTCGCCATGCAGGGAGTGCGGGATCAAGCGATTGTGACGGCTCCCCTGGCGACGATCACCCGGCTTCTGCTGCTGCCTCTGCCTTCTACCGTGGTTCCATTCAAACCCGACGACATCACTTACCGGCTTTGGCGCTATGGGATCGAGTCCGGATATTTCGACCAGGACCTCTACTTCAGAAGCTTGGTGGAATCCTATTCTCTCGGCCAGAATGGTTCGCTGCACCCCATTTTGTGGGGAGATGCGCTGTTGAATGCAGGATGGTTGGGCTGCCTGATCTGGCCGGCCTTGTTTGCGGCTCTGCTCATTGGGTTGGAGCGGCTGATCATGGCGCGCCCGGATCGCTTCCTGGGACGAATGTCGGCGGCCGTTGGAGCACCTGGCCTTATTTACGTGGTGCGCGGGAATGTATTTATCGGCGTCGTCATTATGCTCATCCCGATCCTGTTCTCGTTAGGATTGTTGCAGGCCAAGCGTATATTCGCGCCGCGCCAGACGCTTACGGCGACCTGACGCATGAACGTCGCGATGCTGGCCAGCGCTGCCAATATCCACACTGTCCGCTGGGCAACAGCAATTGCGCGTCGGGGCGTACGGGTCAGTCTTTTCTCGCAACACCCCCCGGCGCCGGAACTGGCCGGCGAGAAGGTGGAGGTCCATCTTCTGCCATATGCCGGCATGCTCGGCTATGCGCGAAACGCGGCTGCGGTCCGCCGCGCCTTCACCTCAAGCGGCGCAGATTTCCTGCATGTTCATTATGTCGGCGGCTATGGATTGACCGCGCTCCTGTCCGGCGTGGAGCCGGTGATGATGTCCGTCTGGGGAGCTGATGTCTATGACGTGCCCGAACGGTCCCCAATTCATCGCTGGCTGGTGCGCGCGATCCTCCAGCGAGCTCGGCTGATAAGTTCGACAAGCGAAGTCATGGCGCGACAGACGCGCGCTCTTGGCGTGGGCAGGCCGATCCGTGTGGTGCCATTCGGCGTCGACACCACTCTCTTCGTCCCAGAACCTCGGCCCGTCGCCGGCAAGATCGTGATCGGCACGGTCAAGACGCTTCACCCAAAATACGGGATCGACACGCTGATCGAAGCATTCGCGCTGCTGAGCCGGATACGGCCCGACCTTCACAAGGCAGGTCTGCAGCTCAGGATTGTCGGACGTGGAGAGTATCTGGAGACCTATCAGCGGCTCGCCCGCGACCTGGACATCGATCACCAGGTCGAGTTCAGCGGATTTGTGCCGCACAGCGAAGTTCCGCGCACGCTTGGAACATTCGACATTTACGTGGCCGCAAGCCGACTGGACAGCGAAAGCTTCGGCGTCGCCGTCATCGAGGCGAGCGCGTGCGGCGTACCAGTGATCGTCTCGGATGCAGGTGGTCTCCCGGAAGTGGTGCAAGACGGCACGACCGGGCTTATCGTCCCACGGGAAGACCCCGCTGCTTTAGCCGATGCAATTAGCCGGCTGGTCGACGATAAGGATCTCCGGGCCAGAATGGGCCGCGCCGGTCGCGACCACGTCCAGGCGCACTATGAATGGGGCAAGTGCGTCGACGAGATGCTTGCCTGCTACGAAGCGATGAACGCCGCTATGATCCAAGTCGGCGGATCGAGACGGCCTTGACGGCCAGCCCTGGATCCTCACTGCCATTCGCGGTGCTTCGTTCAAGGACGAGAGTCTGAGCCCTGCATCCTTGCGGCGGCACCTTGAAGCGAGCAGACGCACCAAGATCACCGGACAGGTTGGAACTCTCAAACGGGGCCGAAACCAACTCGTCCCGCACAGCATCCTCGCAGCGGATTAGCCAGCGGCCGTTCGCGCCCTGGGAAGAGTCGAGAGAACGAGCAGTCGAGGTGATCGCATAGGACCCTGGGGAAAGCACTAAGGTAATCGTCGCTGCATTCGCGCGGCTGCCCTGAATCGTGCTAAATAGAGCCCCGTGCCCTTCCATTCGATCGATGCTGGCATTGCTGACCTCATCGTTGATGAGCTGCCAGTCGAAAGGCGAAAAATAGGGTGTCGTTTCGAAATCGCCGTTGTAAACCAAAGGCGCTCGCGCAGGCGGGATCCCGACCGTCGCCAAAAACAACCCGTGCGCCTCACCGAAGCGCCGGTCTCGGTAAAGCCGATTGATCAGCTTTTGAACCACGCCCCAATTGTCGCGTTCCCGATACGCACCCCAGCTCTGCGCGAAGGCAGATATCGGAGCTGACGAGGGACCATTATCCGCAAGCCTCGAAAAGAAATCCGGGGCCCAGGACGGGCGTCGCGCCACGAAGCGTCGAAGAGGTTCCGAAATAGCCGGATCATCGGTCGCTTTGACCAAGATCGGAATGAGCAGGTCACGGGCTGACGACGATGTTCTGAGCGCCTCGTCATACTGCAGCAGCGCCTGGTCGATATTGTTGCGGCTGACCGCGTCCTCGATCAGCCACAGGTGAACACCCAGATCGCGCTTGGACAACTTGTTCGCCAGCGTAAGCGTCCTTCGAGCTTCCGCGATATGGCCGGTAAGACCATCGATAAGCCCGATGTTACGAAGCGCGACGATGCTCATCGGGTCCCGGGCCAAAGCCGATTCCGACAAAGACCGCGCGCGCGTCAGGGACGCGCCATCGCGTTTCCCCGCCATCACGCCCTCTGCCATCTTGGCCTTGGCGCGCGCGTCCCAGGGAGCCCATGTCAAAGCGAGCCGGGGTTGTACGTCTCGCAACACGCCTGCCACCCCGACCGCAAGCACTAACCAGAGGCCCAACACCAGAAACAGGGAGGCTCCCACCACTCGGGCAACCGCCCCGCTGTCCTTTCGCATTGCAAACCCCGCCATGTACTATTCGGCCAGAGCTTCGGGTCGCTCCCGACCATAGCCGTAGCCATAATCGTATCCGTAGCCAAAATGGGCGCGATTAGCCTCGAACTTGGTTAGTACGACGCCCAGCAAGCGGGCATGGGCGCCCCGCAGGCGGTCGATCGCGACACGTACCAGGCCCGCCCTGATCCCATGCGACTCAACAGCAAAAACGGTACCGTCGACCCTGCTGGCGATCAAAAGTGCGTCTGCAAGTCCCATCACAGGCGGAGAGTCGATGACGACGTGGTCGAATTCCTTTGACAGGACGTCCAGCAGACTCTGCAGCCGCCCGCCGCCCAACAACTCCGCAGCGTTGGGCGGAGTCGGGCCCGCGCTCATCGCGAACAAACCGTCATTGGCAGTCGCGTGGATATTCGGACGATAATCATCCGACCCGGCAAGATAGTTGCTCAACCCGGCCGTGTTGCGAATGCCGATGATGCTGTGAACCGAAGGCGACCGCATATCACCGTCAATGAGCAGCACGCGTTTGTGCCCGCGGGCGAGCAGGAGAGCTACCGCATAGGCCGTCGTGGACTTACCTTCGGCAGGCCGCGTGGACGCAACCGAGAGGCTCGCCGGCACGCCATGCTCGGTCGACAGCTCGAGATATGTTTGCACCGCCAGATAGGCATCCACGAGCGCCGACTTGCGATCCTGGAGCGTCTGCATGGGATCTTCGCCCCCTGCCAGGCGGGGGATGGTGCCCAGCAGCGGCAGGTCTAGCTCGTCTGCGACATCGCCCGGATTGGTGATCGTTTCGTCGATATGCTCCAGTGCGAAAGCCGTTCCACCCGCCATCGCAAGGCCGGCAAGGAGCGCCACTGCGAGGTTCAGGACGAGGCGCGGACTGGCCGGACGCTCCGGAACTTCGGCCCGGTCGACGATCGCGATATTGTTAGTACCGACGCCGGCAGCGACGCCGATTTCCTTGTAGCGCTGCAGCAGCCCGTCATAGAGTTGTCGATTGGTATCCACGTCGCGCTGATAGATATTGTACTGGATACTGCGCCGCTTCAGATCGAGCAGCTTGCCCTCGAGCTTCGCGACCTGGTCCTGCAATGCGCTTTCACGCGCGACACTTGCCTCATAATTCGTACGAAGCGTCTGGCCGACCCGCGATTCCTCTCGGGCAATGCTGCGGTCAAGGTCTCGAATTTGAGAAGCGATCGCAACCGCGGGCGGATAATCGGGTTTGAATTGAGACAACATGCGCGAATATTCGCCCGCAAGTTCGGCCCGCTTTTGGCGGATTCCCGAAATGGCGAGATTTTCCAGCCCTTGATCAGTCGCGCCGCCGTTCTGGGTTCGGGTGAGCTGGCTTTGCGCGCGCACTCGATCAGCAGTGGCCTTGGCCAGCTCTAGGTTCAGCGAAGCCAAATCGTCGGCAACGAGCGAGCGCTCGGCCGACGCGCTGCCGGTTGCACCCCCTTGCGCGGGGAGATTGATGATCCGCTGCCGTCCCGCATAGGCTACGAGGTTACGTTCCGACTCCTCGAGCTTTGTCCGCAATTGCTCAAGCCGTTGCTCCAGGAACCGGCGCGCGTAGCTGCTCGCGTCGAACCGACGCTCAAGATTCACCCGGATGAAATTTTCCGCCCACGCATTGGCGATCTGCTGCGAGAGCACCGGATCCGGGCTGGTGAAATCCACGTCAACGAGACTGGAACCGCGGATCGGCGCAATATCAACATGCTCGAGCAGAATTTCGCCCGCCTTGCGCAGTCGCGTCGGGCGAACCACACGAGAGTCGCGGCTGTTATTGGCCTGCTCGTATGCGCGCTCCTCCCCGAACATGGTGAAAAACTGACGATTGTCAGCCAGGTTCAGCTGTCGGGCGACCTTTTCCGCGAGCGACCGGGACTTTAACAGGCCATATTGGGTTTGAAAAAACTCGAGATCGACCGGGCTGGATTCCGGAGAAACGCCCTGGATATTCACGACCTTGTTGGATTCACGCGCGATTTCGACACGCACCGTCGCACGATAATACGGCGTCATCAGCAGAGTGGCGACAAGGCCGACGACAAGCGTCGCCGCGATGATGCCCAGAATAACCCAGCGCCAGCGAAGGATAATGCGCAAGTAGCGCGTCAGCAGCGGGATTCGATCTCCCCCGGCATCCTTGGCCGGAGCATCGGGCCGGAATGGTTGAACGGCCGCAATTCGAGCCGCGCTACCCACATCCCGACCTATAGAAAGGTCGTTCATTCACATTTCCTTCGATAAGCTGCCGCTTATCAGCGCCTGTAGGTGATAGCAGCGACGATTGGCGTGGTCACGAGCGGAACAGCCTGCAGCACGTCTTTGAAAACGCGCCGCGCCTGCGACTCACCGACAACCACTATATCGTTCGCATAGATGTCCGGGTCCTCATAGCGCCCGGTGCGAATTGCCTTCAGATCGTAGAGTGCCGCCAGCTGCTGATTTCCGACGGTACGATAGACGATCACCTGACTGAGTCTCGAGAACTCGGTCGTTCCCTTCGCCGAAGCGACCGCGCCCAGCAGAGTAAGATGACCAAGCACCGGATACCGCCCAGGCTCCTTGACCTCCCCTTCCACAGTCACAACCTGACTGTTCGTCTCTTCCAGATTGACTGCCACGTGGGGATCTCGAACGTACCGGGCCAAACCGCTTTCTATGATCTGCGCCGCTTCGGCCGGCGACTTGCCGGCAACTTCGACAGAGCCGACGAGCGGAAACGAAATAGCGCCGCCCGCGTCCACCTGGAGCTTCTTTTTACTCAGCTCTTCGATGCCGAAGACGTCGATGATCAACTTGTCGCCCGGCCCGAGGATCGACGGGCGCGCGCCGCCCGCCAGCTGAACGTTGGTGGGCGGCGGAAGTTCGGTGCCGGGTAGAACGACCAGGCTCGGGCGCGACTCCAGAAGGGGACCGGTAGCGCAGGAGGATAAGAGTATAGCGACGCAAACCGACGTCGCCGATTTCACCATGAAGGACAAAGGGGGATCCACTTGATTTCCGGGATGGGCTCTAAAGGCCCTGAACCGATTTGCCAAGCAAGGCTGATCCAAAAAAAAGGGCGGCCAAAGCCGCCCTCTTCCCCGAAATTCCAAGCCCTTACGCGCTGGTCGGGTTATTGCTGCCGCTGTCAGCCGCGGCGATGATACCCCCGACGACCGCAGCGGCCGCGAGGACGGCGATGATCAGGCTGCCACCGGCAAGTTTGTCGCCCTTCGAATCGGCGCTCGCGCGCTTCGACGAGATAACCGACAATTTCGAAGCGGAAGCGGTCTGCGCCGCCGCCATCGACGGCAGAGCCATCATCGTCATCGCCGCGACGATCGACGTCGCTGCTTTACGGAAACTCATCAGGACACTCCCTTTTTTAATCATGGTCCGCATGCCGCCTTTGGCATTTCTCCGCAGGCAAGACAAGACTAAAACCGTTCCAGCTTGGAACACAAGTCCGAACATGCGTCCCCGAACCCGTTGAACTTGCATTGGGAACAGGGCGGCGCACATCGTTCCTTTGGCGAAATATCATTAAGCTTCGATGAAATCGGCGTCAGCGCTCGCCCATCGATTCCGACGCGGTTTTCAGGATCGGTTTGGTGAGGTAGCGGAACACGGTCGTGCGGCCGGTCTTGATCTCTGCCGTCGCGGTCATGCCCGGCTGGATCGTGATCCGCTCGCCTTCGGTTTTGGGGTGCATGCTGCTGGTGTCGACGGCCAGCTGGACACGGTAATAGCTTTCCTGCCCCGATCCATCGGGCTTGGCGACCGTGGTGGTGTCGGGGCTGACGAAGATCACCTTGCCCTTCGCGCTGCCATAGATCGACGAATCATAGGCATCGAACTTCAGCGATGCCTCCTGGCCCGGGTGGATAAAGGCGATCTCGGACGGCGACAGATGCGCCTCCACGATCAGCCGCGCGCCGGCGGGGATGATCTGCATTACCTCGTCGCCGGGCCGCAGCACGGCGCCGACGGTCGAGATGCGAAGATTGCTGACCACGCCCGCCACCGGCGCGCGTAGCTCGGCATTGGCGAGCTGGTCGGCACGCTGGGTCAGCGCCTGCTCGGCCGTGGTCAGCTCTTCCTGTGTCTTCGCATATTCGGCCTGCAGATCCTCCAGATACCGGCTCCGGCGGCTCGCGATCTGCCCCGACAGGTCGGACACGCTGCGCTGCAGCCGCAACAGCTCCGCCCGGGCGATATCGCCGGACTTGACCAGCGGCCGATTGAGATTGAGCTCCTGCCGGGCCAGCGCCAATTGCGAGCCGAGTGCCGAAATGTCGGCATTGAGCGCGGCCCGTCGCGACTGGAGCAGCATCCGCTGGTTGTTGGCCAGCTCCGGAAATGCAAGCACTTCGGGCGGGAAGGCGAGCGGCCTGTTGAACAGTTCCGCCTCGATCCGGGCCATCGTCGCCTTGAGGGCGGCGACGCGCGCCTTCCCTTCCTCGACCGCCGCGCCCACGCTGACCTTGTCGAGGGTGACCAGCAGCTGGTTCTTGGCTACTTCGTCCCCTTCCTTGACCAGGATCGCATTGACGGTGCCTTCGGTCGCGGCCTGGACGCTCTGCACGCGGCCGGTCGGGATGACTTGGCCGCGCGCGCGCGTGATCTGGTCCAGCTCCGCCCAGGCAGACCAGACGAGGAAGCCGACCACCGCAAGCGTCGCCAGCGCGATGACGACAAGGGAGCTGCGGGTCCGGGTCATGCGCCTGCCTCGACCTTGGGCCGCACGGGCGGCGCCTGCAATGCCTTGACGACATCCGCGGTCGCCCCGTCCAGCACCACCTTGCCGTTCGTCATTACGATCACGCGATTGACCAGCGACAGCAGCCGCAGCTTGTGCGTGACGACGACCAGGGTGTTCGATGGCCCGAGCTGGCTTGCGATCGCGCCCAGGGCCTGACCTTCGACCTGATCGTCGAGATTGGCGGTCGGCTCATCGAGCAGCAGCACCGACGGTTTCGCGAGCAGCAGCCGCGTGAGCCCGACCAGCGTCCGCTGGCCGCCCGAAAGTCCCCGGCCGCCTTCGAAGATCGGCAGGTCCAGCCCGCGCGGATGGCTGCTGACCAGTTGCATCAGCCCGCTCTGCCCGACCGCCTGCATCACCGCGTCGTCGCCCGGATTGGACAAGCCCAGCAGCAGGTTCTCGCGCAGCGTGCCGTTCACCAGCCGATAGTCCTGCGCCAGATAGCCGATGTGCTGGCGCAGGATGTCAGGTGCGATCTGGGCGGAATCGAGGCTGCCGATCATCACCCGCCCGGCCTGGGCGCGATAGAGACCGGCCAGCAGCCGCAGCAGCGTCGTCTTGCCGGAGCCGATCCCGCCGACGATCGCAACGCGCTCGCCTTCCCGAATCTCCAGCTGCGCAACATCGATGCCCTCGCGCGCGCCCGGATAGGAGAAGCGCACGCCTTCCAGCTTGAGGCTGCCGGACAGCGCGCTTGGCCGCAGTCCCTGCACGTCCGGGTCTTCGTCGGCGGGCAGGGCCAGGATATTGTCGAGCATGCGGAGCGAGGACCGTGAATAGCCCCATTGCACGATCAGGCTGGGCAACTGGCTGACCAGCGGCCCGTTGACCCGGCCGGCAATGATCGCGCAGGCGATCAGCGCGCCCATCGTCATCTTGCCGTGCGTCACTTCGATCGCGCCGAACGCAATCAGCGCGACATAGGCGACCTGTTGCAGCGTCGAGAAGATCGATCCCGCGGTCGAGGTCCAGCGCTTGACCGGGTCTTCCGATGCGTGAATTTCCTCGATCAGGCGGTTCCAGCGTGCAAGCAGCTGCCACCCGCCGCGATTGGCCTTGATGGTTTCCGCCGCGTCGATCGATTCGACCAGCAGGCCGTTCTTCAGATTGCCGCTGATCTGGGCGCGGTCGGTGTCCTTGCGGATCATCCGGGCAAGCCCCCACGCGACGCCGAGCGCGATCGGAAGGCTGATCAGCGGCACCAGCGCCAGCACTCCGCCCAAGCCGAAAATCACCAGCACGAAAAACAGTGCGAACGGTAGGTCCGCGAGCAGGAACAGCGAGCCCGACGACATCATCGCCCGGACCTGTTCGAGTCCGCGCAATTGCGCGGCCATCGTGCCGACGCCGCCGGTCCGGGCATCGAGCCGCACCGCCTGCGCGCGCGCGAAGAAATATTCGGAGACGTCGTGATCGATCCGCGCGGATTCGCGCTCGATCATCAGCGAGCGCGTTGTGCGCAGCGAGAAATCGATCATCAGCGCGACGATCACGCCGACCGTCAGCACCCAGAGCGTCGAATAGCCGGCGCGAGGAATCACGCGGTCGTAAATCTGCATCGAATAGAGCGAGGTCGCGAGCGTGATGATATTCGCGACGATCGTCGCCACCGTCGCCGCGACCAGCACGTCCTTGCGGGCCAGCAGCGCCCGCCAGAACACGTCGAAAGCCGAGTTATGCGTTCGTGCGACGGCGCCTTCCGGCAGGGTCACGTCATAAAGCACGATCTCGGGATTCAGCGGGATCGAGTGCGCTGTCCCGTCCCAGACGCGCAAGCGGGCATGGCCCTCGATCTGCTCGGCGACCAGCCAGCCCAGCTCCGGCGAAAAGGCGAGCAGCGGAAAGCGATTGGCGCGCGCGCGGCCGCTCACGCGACGCGGCATGTCCCAGCCGGCGTTTCCGGCGAGGATCGCAAGGCCGTCTTCACCGCCCAGCGTGGCCGGATCGAGCGGCGCCCCCATCCAATCGGGCGGAAGGTCCGCGCCACGCTCGTGGGCAATGCGCTCAATCAGTACGGGAAGCGGTGCACTCATGGGCGGCTGACCTGCGGTTCGGGCTGCCAGCGGCAGGTGCGAAGCTGAATGCGCGCGGCCGAAGCCATTGCGCTCACTTCGGCGTCCTGCACCGCCAGGTCGGCCTGGATGGATTCAAGCGCCGCGTTCATCACGTCGAGCCAGCTGCGGCGGCCGACGACGAACAGGCGCTGGTAAGAATCGGTGACGCCGCGCGCGGCGGCTGCGGCCGTGTGACTGCTTTCCACACGCGCGCCGGCAGCACGGTTCTCGGCGAAATCCGCGGCAAGCTGCGTCTGCACGTCCTGCGCGGCCGCCCCGACTTGCACCTCGGCCGCCTGGCGCCGGCTGCGCGCGGCCCGCGCGGACTCGATCGGCGCCAGACCGCCATTGAGCGATTGAGTGAGCGAAAGGCCGACCCGCTCGCCGGTGACCTCGTTGCTGGAGAACTGCGCCGACAGCCGCGGCAGATATTGAGAGGTGGCGAGCTTCTGGTCGGCACGCGCGACCAGCGCTGCTGCTTGCAGCCGCCGGCGGGTCGGCGAGCAGGTGGTCGCTTCCTCGACCGCCTGAGCGTCGCTCGGATAATACACGGCCGGATCGTATCGCGGCGGCGCCGCGGGCGTGAAGCCAGGATCGTTCAGCAGCACGCGCAATTGCTCAAGGCTGGAGGCCGACTGCGCATTCGCGGTCGTCTGCTGCTCCATCAGCTGCGCGGTGCGCGAGCGGGCGAGCTCGAGGTCGACTTGAGGGCTGACTTCCTGCTCGACTCGCCGTTCGATCGAGCCGACCAGGGCGCGATGCTCCGTCAGCCCCTGCTCGAGCGCCTGGATGCGGCGGGTCGCAAGCAGGTAATCGAAATAGGCGTTGGTCACGCGCAACGCGATGTCCTGCGCGGTCTCGTCGGTCACTGCCTCGCTCTGGCGCACCGACGCCTTGGCGCGCTCGATCCCGCCTGCGATCTGGCCACCGGCGTAGATCGGCTGGTCGACGGTCAGATTCGCGGTGACGTTCTGGCCGCGCACGATCTGGCTGCCGCCGGCAAAGGCAAAGGCGCCCACCGAAACGCTCGGTGCCCGCTGCCATCTCGCTGCGCTTACATCGACAGCGGCGGCATGCGTGTTCAACCGCGCGGCGCGCATCGCCGGGTTCGCGTCGATCGCACGCTCGGTGATGGCCGCAAGCTCCGGGGCGACGCCGGCCGGGACGACCGACGGACCATGTGCCGCAGTCGCAGGATCGGCCGCCGGTCCATAGGTCTGGGCGCAAACGAGCGTCGACGCACCGGCGAGCGCCAACGCCGCGATCCGTCCCAATCCGGTACGCCCAACACCCATCTGCGCTCCGCTAAGGAAATTCGACCCGAGGTTCCAGTGTTTATGGAACCACACCCAGCCTTTGCCAGACCGGCAGGCGGTTCGCGACCACCTCGTCGATCAGTTCGTCGGCAAGCCGCTGCGCCTCGTCGCCATCGACCGGCTTGCCGTCGCGCAGCAGCTTGCGCCCAAGCCGCCCCAGCGATTCGAGCAATTTCGGCGCGAGCTCGTTCTGCGCCGTGCCCTGACCGCGGAGCGCGAGGAGCATCAGGTCGACATCGCGCAGCGCGAGCGCGGAGCCGATCGCCGGCGCAGCGACATGATTGTAGGGCGCGCCGGTCAACACTGCTGCCGCGCAAGCCTGGTTGAACCGCTGGCCCGGAGCGAAATCCCGGTGTCCTTCCTTCAGGATTGCGAGATGCCCGCCATGCGCGAGCAGGATCAAGCCCTGCAGGACATTGGACTGGCCGCCTTGCCGCGCGAGCAGGTCCGAAATCCGCTTCGGCCCGCTTTCGAGCGCGTCGAACACCGGCCCGTAGATCTGGTCCTTCAGCGTGAACTCGCCAAAGCTGGTCTTGATCGCGACGGTCGCGCCGGCGGGACGGGCAAGCGCTTCGACCAGCAGATCGGCGGCGCCGGGCGCGGCCGAAAAACGCCGCCTGCGCCCCCGCGCCAGCAAGTCGCGGCGGAAGCTCTGGTTGATCGCGCAATCGATCACGTCGGCCTGCGCGAGCGGATCGGCAATCTCGGTGATGACCGCGCGGACCGGCTCGGGCAGCATCGCCGGCAGCAGGTTTTCGGGAAGGGTCGCCGAGGCGACGAAGTCGAGCTTCGCCCCGCGCATTTCGTCGGCCACCTCGCTGAACCAGAGCGGATGCCAATTCTCGTGCAGATATTCCTGCACCAGATAGGCCGAACTGAGTTCCTTCAGTCCGTCGAGCCGGCCGCCAAGGCCGGGAAGCGCCTCGAACAATGCAGCATTGCCCGATCTCAGCCGCTGGAACAGCGACACCGCCTGGTTCAGCACCTGCGCGCCCGGCAGCGCCGACCGGGCCTGCAACCGCGCGGCGACGTGCTGGAACGGCTGCATCACGGCCCAGCCCGGCATGGAGTTGTAAGAGACATAGGCGAGGCCGCCGGAGACGAGCGCTTCGCCCAGACAGCCGACGATCGCATGGCGAAGGTCGGCCGGAACCCAGCTGTAGATGCCGTGCAGCACCGCATAGTCGAAGCGGCCGAGTTCGGGCGGCCACGCCCGCGCCAGGTCGAGAAAATCGGCCTCGACGAAGCGTACATTGTCGAGCCCGGCCGCGCGGGCGAGACCGCGGGCGTGGGCGATGTGCTCGGGACTGAAATCGACGCCGACAAACTCGATGTCGGGATAAGCCGATGCGATCAGCGCGAGTCCGAAGCCCTGGCCGCAGCCCAGCTCCAGGTAGCGCAGCCGCCCCTGCCCTGCCTCCGACGGCGCGACGAAGCCCGCGAGCATCGCACACACGTCGATCCAGTCCGGCGCCAGCTCGCGATAGACGCCATAGGTATAGCCCTGCTCGATATTGTAGCCGTGCGTCCAGTCGTTCACGCCCGCCTCCCCCAATCGTCATTCCCCCGAACGCGGGAATGACGGCTAATGACGTCCCTTCACCTCGGCCCGGAACCTGTGCAGCAACGGCTCGGTATAGCCGTTGGGCTGGACGAGGCCTTCGAACACCAGCGCGCGTGCGGCCTGGAAAGCGCGGCTTCCCTCCGGGTCGGGCGCCATCGGCACATAGGCCGGATCGCCCGCATTCTGCGCGTCGACCTTTGCCGCCATCCGAAGCAGCGCCGCATCGACCTGCTCCGCCGTGCAGACGCCGTGGAGCAGCCAGTTCGCGATCGCCTGGCTGGAAATGCGCAGGGTTGCGCGATCTTCCATCAGGCCCACATCGTTGATGTCGGGTACTTTCGAGCAGCCGACGCCCTGATCGATCCAGCGCACCACATAGCCGAGAATGCCCTGGGCATTGTTGTCGAGCTCGCGCCGGACTTCCTCCTCGGTCCAATTGCGCCCGAGCGCGAGCGGGAGCGTCAGCAGCGCGTCGAGCGGCGGCGGCGCCTCGCCCCTCAGCGCCTCCTGCGCCGCGAACACGTCCACCTGGTGATAGTGGAGCGCGTGGAGCGTCGCCGCGGTCGGGCTCGGCACCCAGGCAGTGTTGGCCCCGCTTTTCGGATGGCCGATCTTCTGCTCCAGCATGTCGGCCATCTTGTCGGGCGCCGCCCACATCCCCTTGCCGATCTGCGCCTTGCCCGACAGGCCGCAGGCGAGGCCGATACGGACATTGCGGTCCTCATAGGCTTTGATCCAGGCGCTGGCCTTCATCTCGCCTTTCGGGATCATCGGGCCGGCCTGCATCGAGGTGTGGATCTCGTCGCCGGTGCGATCGAGGAAGCCGGTGTTGATGAAGACGATGCGATCGCGCACGGCGTGGATGCAGGCGGCCAGGTTGGCGGAGGTCCGCCGCTCCTCGTCCATCACGCCGACCTTGATCGTGTGGCGCGCGAGCCCGAGCAGGTCTTCGACCGCATCGAACAGCCGGTTGGTGAAAGCGGCTTCGTCGGGCCCGTGCATCTTGGGCTTCACGATATAGATCGAGCCGGCGCGGCTGTTGCGGAACCTTCCAAGTCCCTTCAGGTCATGCACCCCGCACAGGCTGGTCATGATCGCGTCGAGAATGCCTTCGGGCGCTTCGGTCCCGTCGGGCAGGATCACCGCGGGCGTGGTCATCAGATGTCCGACATTGCGCACGAACAACAGGCTGCGGCCCGGGAGCGTGAAGCTGGTCCCGTCCGGCACGTCATAAGTCCGGTCGGGATTGAGGCGGCGCGTCATCGGACGGCCGTTCTTCTCGAACGTCTCCTCCAGGTCCCCGCGCAGCACGCCCAGCCAATTCGCATAGGCCGCGACCTTATCGTCGGCGTCGACCGCTGCGACCGAGTCCTCCAGATCGACGATCGTAGTGAGCGCAGCTTCCAGGATCACATCGGCCAGGCCATGCGGATCGTCGCGGCCGATCGGGTGGCTGCGGTCGATCAGCAGCTCGATGTGCAGCCCGTTATGGCGGAACAGCAGCGATTCCCCGCGACGGCCGACCAGCAGCTCGTGCGTGCCGCCACCCAGCGCCGCCTCCCAACCGGGCAGCGTGTCGTCGAGAAAAGCGCGCGCCCGCGCGATGACTTGTGCGCCGCGCTCGGGATCATAACCGCCCGGTTTCGGGCTGCCGGGCAGCACGTCCGTCCCGTAGAGCGCGTCATAGAGGCTGCCCCAGCGCGCGTTCGCCGCGTTCAGCAGGAAACGGGCATTGAGCGACGGGACTACCAACTGCGGACCCGCCGTCCGCGCGATCTCGTCATCCACATTGTCCGTGCCGACCGCGAACGGCGCCGGTTCGGGGGCGAGATAGCCGATCTTGTGCAGGAATGCCTGGTATTCGCCTTGCTCGATCGGCTGCCCGCGTCGCGTTTCGTGCCAGTCGTCGAGCTGTGCCTGGATCGCGTCCCGCTTGGCGAGCAGCATGGTGTTTTCGGGCACATAGCGGGCGAAGATTTCGGCAACGCCGGCCCAGAAGTTTTCCGGATCATGGCCGGTGGCGGGCAGCGCCTGTTGCTCGACGAACTCGGCCAGCACGCGCGCGACCTGCAGCCCGGAACGCTCGACCCGATCGACCACGCGGCACCTCCCATATTGTGCACTGCAACAGTGCGGGAGCGCCGCGCCGCTTGTCAACGCGGGTCAGACAACGAAGAGAGCGTCGATGACCAGGGCGGAGGGTTCGACCGCTACGGCATGCATCGGTGCCATGAAGCTCTTGCCGTCCGGCTTTTGGATATCGAGCACGTCGCCGGCGCCGAAATTTTCGACCGCGACGACGGTGCCGACCGAATCACCTGCCTCGGTGACGACCGGCAGACCGATCAGGTCCGCGTGGTAATATTCGCCGTCTTCGAGCGGCGGCAGCGCCTCGCGCGGGACGGTCAGGGCCACGCCGCGCAGCGCTTCGGCGGCGGTGCGATCCGCGACTTCCTTGAACCGCGCGATCGCCCCTGCCCCGGCTTGTCGGACGGACACGAGCGTCAGCGTGCGTCCGTCGGCGTCGAAACTAGCGTAATGTTTCAGGCTGTCGGCACTGTCGGTGAACAGCTTGAGGCGCACCTCGCCCTTCAGCCCGTGCGCGCCCGTGATCGCGGCGAGAGTGACGCGCTTCATTCGCAAAACAGCGGAATAAGAGACTCCGTTCGCTTCGAGCGCAGTCGAGAAGCGGCCGCGCCGGAGCACGCGTTTCTCGACTTCGCTCGAAACGAATGGGTCATTTTACCCGCTAAGAGCCTCAGCCTTCCGCCGGCTGGTCGGCCGACTGCGGCTCGTCAGCGCCGGTCGGCGCTTCGGCATCGCCTTCGGCCGGCTGCTCGCTCGACACGCCCTCGTTGGTCGCGTCCTCTTCAGCCGGAGCCGGAGCAGCGCTCGCCGCGGCAGCAGCTTCGGCCGCCTCGGCAGCCTTCGTCGCACGCTCCTCGGCGCGCTCCTTGGCCTTCTCACCCGGCTCGGCCTTCTTCGGGTTGTTGCGCGCGGCGCGCTCCTTGACGCCGGCGGCGTCGAGGAAGCGAAGGACGCGATCGGTTGGCTGCGCGCCGACGCTCAGCCAATGCTTGGCGCGGTCCGCGTCGAGCTTCACGCGCTCCGGCGAATCCTTCGCCAGCAGCGGGTTGTAGGTGCCGATCTTCTCGATGAAGCGGCCATCACGGGGCGAACGCGCGTCCGCCACGACGATGCGGTAATAGGGCCGCTTCTTGGAGCCGCCACGCGACAACCGGAGGGAAAGTGCCATAGTCTTCAGTCCTTTCGTCTAAATCACTTTTTCTTCAGGAAATTCTCGAAACCGGGCGGGAGATTGCCGGGGATCGGCGGCATTGCTCCGCCAAGACCGGGCATGCCGCCCGGAGGCCCCTTCAGCATGTCGCCCATGCCGCCGGGCAAGCCCGCTGCGCCCGCGCCGCCCTTGCCGAACATTGCGGCCAGGCCCTTCAGCCCCCCCATTTTCTTGATCTTCTTCATGGCATTCGCCATTTCCTGGTGCATCTTCAGGAGCTTGTTGACGTCCTGCACGGTGGTGCCGGAGCCGTTGGCGACACGAATCTTGCGCTTGGCGTTGATCAGTTCGGGCTTGGCGCGCTCCTTCGGCGTCATCGATCCGATCATGGCATCCATGCGGAGCAGTATCTTCTCGTCGACGGCACCCGAAGCCATTGCTTGCTTGGCCGCCTTCATGCCCGGGATCATGCCAGCCAGCGCGCCGAGTCCGCCCATCCGCCGCATCTGGGCGAGCTGGGCGCGCAGGTCGTTCATGTCGAACTGACCCTTGGCCATTTTCGCGGCCATGCGCTCGGCATCCTCGACCTGGATGCTTTCCGCCGCTTTCTCGACCAGGCTGACGACGTCGCCCATGCCGAGGATGCGGCCGGCGACGCGCTGCGGATGGAAGGCTTCCAGGCCGTCCATCTTTTCGCCGGTGCCGGCGAACTTGATCGGCTTTTGCGTGACCGCGCGCATCGACAGCGCCGCGCCGCCGCGCGCATCGCCGTCCATCCGGGTCAGGATCACGCCGGTGAGCGGAACCTGGGCCGAAAAGCTCTGCGCGACGTTCACCGCGTCCTGGCCGGTCAGACTGTCGACGACGAGCAGGATTTCCTGCGGCCGCGCGACATCCGCGACGGCCTTCATCTCGTCCATCAGCGCCTGGTCGACGTGCAGCCGGCCGGCGGTGTCGAGCATCAGCACGTCAAAGCCCTGCAGCTTCGCGGCATTCAGCGCGCGCCGGGCAATCTCGACCGGAGGCTGGCCCTGGACGATCGGCAAGGTCGCAACCTTCACCTGCTCGCCCAAGGTCGCAAGCTGCTGCTGTGCGGCCGGACGGTTCACGTCCAGCGAGGCCATCAGCACTTTCTTGCGGTCGCGCTCCGACAGGCGCTTGGCGAGCTTGGCAGTGGTCGTGGTCTTGCCCGAGCCCTGGAGGCCGACCAGCATCACGATGGCGGGCGGCGTGACGTCCAGTTCGAGCGCGCTGGCATCGGCGCCCAGCATATCGACTAGCGCGTCATGGACGATCTTGACGACTTGCTGGCCCGGTGTGACCGAGCGCAGCACCTGCGCGCCGACCGCCTGTTCGGTGACCTTATCGACGAAATCGCGAACCACCGGCAGTGCGACGTCCGCTTCGAGCAGCGCGATGCGGACTTCGCGCATCGCCGCACGCACATCGCTCTCGCTCAGCGCGCCGCGGCCGCGAAGGCGGTCGAAAACGCCGCCCAGCCTTTCGCTCAGACTCTCGAACATCACGTCACTCCAAATCCGTCGGGCCGCGAAACGCGAAAAACGCCGGCGGGCGAAACCTCGCCGACCAGCGTTGGCTCTCCCCGAGAGCCCTATGCGTTACCGTGCCTACGGAATGCGTTGGCGCATCTAGCGACGAAAGGCGCCAAAGGCAACGCCTGACAAAAATGCGCCGCCGGCTCCGAAAAGCCGACGGCGCATTTGAGCGTCGCGAAAGGTTTAGGCTGCGACCACCTTGACCGCCGAGCGGCGACGGGCGGCGAAGCCGAGCAGGCCGAAACCGCCGAGCATCATCGCCCAGGTCGCGGGTTCCGGAACAGCCGTGCCGGCGAACGTGTCGGTCTCGAACGCGAATTGGGTCGAGTCGAAGCCGATCGACGTGATCCCGCGGCCGAGCGCCGTGAAGTTCACGCGCACGTTGCTGTTGTTGTTGGTCTGGTTTCCGTTGGGGTCGACGCCGAAGCCGATCATGCTGCCCGTGATGTCGGTGTGCGTGCCATCGGCCTGGTACAGCGTGATCGTGTTGTAGGTGTCGACAGATCCCCAATAGAGGCTGACGTTCTTGAACTCGCCCCCCAGATCGAGCGTCGCGTTGCCGCTCGACGCGGCGATCGGCACGGTCAGATAGTGGGTGCCCGCTGCGGTGCCGGACGGGGCCGCGCTCACGCCGGGCGTGCCGGGTGCAGTTGCGATCTGATAATCGCCCGTCAGCGCGCCGGCCGCCGGCGAAACGGTGTCGAAATCGTAGATCAGCGTCTGGCCAAGCGACGCAAAGCCCGGATCGGTAGCCGGGCTGCCGGCGCTGGACATGACGTTCGAGATAACGACCGTTGCCGCGCCTGGCGCAGCAATGGCCGCGAGCGACACCGCGCCCGCAATCAGGTACATCCTCATAACATCACCCCTTCGTACAAGAGCGCTCCCATAAGGGAGCATACGCCGACTTCTTCGGTCGACTGAAAGCTTTTGCGACTCGGGGACAATAACGTCTTGTCAACCATATCCCAAGCGGGAACTTGGCCGTCGCCGGAAGGGCAGCCAGTGCCAAATCGAGACTCGCGCCTGCCTCTCGGCCCAGGAACGACAAAGCCCGGCACAACGGCCGGGCTTTGCTATTGACCAGGCAGGCCTTGCGGCCGGCCGGCTTATTTCAGGTGGTTGGACAGGTGCTTGTTCATCTCGAACATCGACACCTTGTCCTTGCCGCCGAACACCTTCTTCAGCTTGTCGTCGGCCAGGATCTCGCGCTTGTTGGCGGGATTCTGGAGGTTGTTCTTCTTGATGTGGTCCCACACCTTGGACACGACGTCGCTGCGCGCGATCGGGGCCGAGCCCACGATGGCGGCGAGATCGGCCGATGGCTGAACGGGCTTGCTGAGCGCGTTGTTGGCGCGCTTCGGCTTGGCGGATTTCGGTTCAAGCATTCGATTCCCTCCCTTTGAGGAACCCTGATTTGGGTCAGTCCGCACCAAAAGGAAACAGCTTTCCTCTCGTAAATGGAGGCTTATCCACAGAGAAGCGCACCTCTGTTGCCGAAAGGCAACTCATGCTGCCTCCTCTGACGCGCCGGTAACCAGTTTCGTCAGCGGCCGCGGCGACGATTCGATCACCGGCAGCGCTTCGATCTCCTTGGCCCCGGAGACCTCAAGCGCCTCGAAACGCTTGGCCTGGCTCATCACCTGGCTCTCCAGGCTGCCGACGAAGCTGTTATAGGCGCCGTTCGCCAGCTCGAGATTGCGGCCGAGCCGCGCCACATGGCCGCCCATCGTGGCCAGCCGCGCGTGCAATTCCTTGCCGAGCGCCGCGATCTCGGCCGCTTGCTCCGCCAGCTTTTCCTGCCGCCAGACCGACGCGACGGTGCGCGCAATCGCAACGAGGTTGGTAGGGGTGGCCAGCAGCACCTTTCGCTCGAACGCCCACTCCCACAGCCCGTCGTCCTGCTCCAGCGCGGCTGTCAGGAAATGTTCGCCGGGAATGTACATGACGACATAGTCGGCCGCATCGCCGAACTGGGCCCAATAGGCTTTCGAGCCGAGCTGCTGGGCATGATTCCGGATCGAGGCGGCGTGCGCTTTCAGGTGCGATTTGCGCTGCTCGTCATCGACCTGCTCGGACGCGTCCAGATAGGCATTCAGCGAACATTTCGCGTCGATGATCAGCTTGCGTCCGCCCGGCAGGCTGACGACAACGTCGGGCCGCAGCCGCCCCTCCTCGGTATTCACCGAGACTTCCATCTCGAAATCGATGCCCTCGGCGAGCCCGGCCTGCAGCAGCACGTTCTTGAGGCTCTGCTCGCCCCACCGCCCGCGCGCCTTAGGGCTTGACCGCAGCGCGTTGACCAGCCGTGCGGTTTCTTCCTTCACGCCCAAATGGCTGACCTGAAGCTGCTGCACGACTTCGCGCAGCCCGGCATAATGGTCGACGCGCTCCTTCTCGACATCGTTCAGCTTCTGCTCGTAGCGCTTGAGCGTCGTCTCGACCGGCTCGATCAGCGCCTTAAGCTTCAGCTCCGACTTCTGACCTTCTTGCACGAACTGCTCGGCCGCGCGTTTTAGGAAATCATCGTGCGCGGACTTGAGCGCCTGGCCGGCCAGGTCGCCGAAGCGCGCCTCAAGCTTCGCTTCGAGCTCCTTCACCTGCGCCAATTGCTTGTCGAAGGCATCCGCCCGCTCCGCCTCACCGCGCTCATAAGCGGCCTTGGCAGCAGCGAGCGCTTCCTTTTCTGCGCGCAATGCGGCGAGCTCGTCTTCCAGCTTTGGACAGCGCTCGGCGAGTGGCCGCAGCGCCGCCGCTTCCTCACGCGCGCCATCCCGTTCGCGCAGGACTTCGCTCAGCTGCATACGGACAAGGTCGCCCTGCGAAGCCCGCTCGTCTGCGCCGGCCAGCTTCGTCTCCGCTGAGCGAAGCTGGCCGGAGAGGCGGAAGGCAAAGAAGAGCGCAAACCCGGCAAAAGCCAGGGCCAACACGGCAACGATCAGCAACGGGTCCACATTTCCCTCCCGGAACAGAGAGGGAACTTAGCGGGGCTTAATCCACCCCACAACCGCCATTCGCGCGAAAATGGATCAAGCCGCCTTCTGACGGGCCTTCATCAGCTTTTTCAGAACCATCTCGCGCTTCAGGCGCGACAGATGGTCGATGAACAGGATCCCTTCCAGGTGATCCATTTCGTGCTGGAGGCAGACCGCCAGCAGCCCCTCGAGCTGTTCTTCGCGCACGGTGCCGTCGCGCTCCTGCCAGCGGGCGCGGATCACGGCCGGCCGTTCGACATCGGCATACTGGTCCGGGATCGACAGGCAGCCTTCGCTATAGACCTGCAGCTCGTCCGAGGTTTCCAGGATTTCCGGGTTGATGAAGACCTTAGGGTCCTTGACCGGCTTGCCCTCTGGGTCCTGCTCTTCCTGCAGGTCGATCACGAGCAGCCGCTTCGGCACCCCGACCTGAATCGCGGCGAGGCCGATGCCGGGCGCCGCGTACATCGTCTCGAACATGTCGTCGATCAGCTTGTCGAGTTCGGCGCCGACCGTCTCGACCGGCGTGGAAATCTGACGCAGCCGCGGGTCCGGCGTCTCGATAATCGGAAGAAGTGCCATGCGGGGAAATTAGGTGCGCGAGGGGCCGTCGTAAAGGCCTAGCCCAGCGGCAGCGCCGGCTGGCGCTCCGCTTCCGCGTCCTCACCCTGCAGTCCTGACAAGGTCAGGCCCAGCAACCGGATCCCCTGCTCGACCGGCATCAGCGCAGCCAGCAGCGCCCACCCTTCCTCGCCAAAGCTCGTCCGCTCGGCGAAGACGGAGGCCAGCGTCCGCGCGCGCGTGATCGTGCGGAAATCGGCATAGCGGAGCTTGAGCGTCAGAGTCCGGCCACGCGCGCCGTGCCGCTCGATCCGCATCCACGCCGCATCGGCCACCCTGTCGAGCGCTTCCCTTAGCTCGCCCTCGCCTTTCAAATCGGTATCGAAAGTGCGCTCCGCCCCGACCGACTTGAGCGGCCGGTCCGGGCAGACCGGGCGATGATCCTCGCCGCGCGCGGCCCCGTACAGATAGTCGGCGCTGCTGCGGAAATGCTGCTGAAGGAAGGCAAGATCGCACGCGCGCAGGTCCGCACCGGTGCGGATGCCCAGCCGCTCCATCTTCGCCGCCGTGACCGGGCCGACCCCGTGGAACCGGCTGACCGGCAGTCCCGCGACGAAGTCCGGCCCCTTGTGCGGCGGGATCACGCACATGCCGTCGGGCTTATTCTGGTCCGATGCGAGCTTGGCGACGAATTTGTTGTACGAAACGCCCGCGGATGCGGTCAGGCCGGTGATATCGCGGATGCGGGCGCGGATTTCCTCGGCTGTTGCTCGTGCCGAGCCGAGCCCGCGGCGATCCTCGGTCACGTCGAGATAGGCTTCGTCGAGCGACAGCGGCTCGACCAGATCGGTATAATCGAGCAGGATCGCGCGGATCTGGTTGGACACGGCGCGATAGACGTCGAAGCGCGGCCAAACGAACACCAGTTCCGGGCAGCGCCGCAGCGCCGTCGAGGATGGCATCGCCGAGCGCACGCCGAATTTCCGCGCTTCATAACTCGCCGCAGCGACGACGCCCCGCACCTGCGCACTTCCCACCGCAACCGGCCGCCCCTTCAGAGCCGGGTCATCGCGCTGCTCGACCGAGGCGTAGAAGGCGTCCATGTCGATATGGATGATCTTGCGGGGCAGCGGCACGGCCATGCCGCCGGATTTACTCGACGGTCACGCTCTTCGCGAGATTGCGTGGCTGGTCGACGTCCGTGCCCTTCACCACTGCCACGTGATAGGCGAGCAGCTGCACCGGCACGGCATAGACCAGCGGCGCGATCAGCGGGTGGACCTTGGGCATCTCGATCGTCGCGAGCGCGCCTTCGCCGGCCTGGGCCAGCCCTTCGGCGTCGGAGATCAGCACGACCTTGCCGCCCCGGGCCTGGACTTCCTGCATGTTCGACACGGTCTTGTCGAACAGCGGGCCCGAGGGCGCGATCACGATCACCGGCACGCTTTCGTCGATCAGCGCGATCGGGCCGTGCTTCATCTCGCCCGCGGCATAGCCTTCGGCATGGATGTAGCTGATTTCCTTGAGCTTCAGCGCCCCCTCCAGCGCCAGCGGATAGTCGGGACCACGGCCGAGATACAGCACGTCGCGCGCGCCGGCGATGGTGTGCGCCATGCCCTCGATCTCGGCGTCATGAGCGAGCGCCGCGTTCATCGCAGCGGGCACTTCAGTCAACTGGCTGACCAACTCCGCTTCTTCTGCTTCGCTCAGGCGCCCTTTGGCGCGCGCGAGATTGGCGGAGAGCGCCGCCATCACCGCGAGCTGGCAGGTGAAGGCCTTGGTCGAGGCGACGCCGATTTCGGGGCCCGCATGCGTCGGCAGCAGCAGGTCGACTTCGCGCGCCATCGACGAGGTCGGCACGTTGATGATGCCGGCGGTCGTGACCCCGCACGCCTTCATGTGGCGCAATGCGGCGAGCGTATCGGCGGTCTCGCCCGATTGCGAGATCACGAGGCCCAGCGTGTTCGCGCCCAGCACCGGCTCGCGATAACGGAACTCCGACGCGACATCGACCTCGACGGGCACGCGCGCGAGCTGCTCGATCCAGTATTTGCCGATCGCACCGACGTACGAGGCGGTGCCGCAGGCGACGATCGCGACGCGCTCGACGGAACCCAGGTCGAACTCCATGTCGGGCAGCGCGACCTTGGCTTCGAGCGTGCGGAGATACGAACTCAGCGTCTGCGCGACGACGACCGGCTGCTCGTAAATCTCCTTCTGCATGAAATGGCGGTGATTGCCCTTGTCGATAAGGGCGCCGGTGATGCCGGACATGGTGATCGGCCGCTCGACGGGATTATTGTCCTTGTCGAAGATCTGGACGCCGGAGCGGCGCACGACCGCCCAATCGCCTTCGTCCAGATAGGCGATGCGCTGCGTCAGTGGCGCGAGCGCGATCGCATCGGACCCGAGATAATTCTCGTTCTCGCCATAGCCGACGACCAGCGGCGCGCCGAGCCGGGCGCCGATGATCAGGTCCGGATCGCTCTTGAACATGATCGCCAGCGCAAAGGCGCCGTGCAGGCGCGGCAGCACGGCCTTGACGGCATCTTCCGGCGACGCGCCGCGCTCAACCTCGCGCGCGACCAGATGGCCGACGACTTCGGTGTCGGTCTGGCTTTTGAAGGTGCGTCCCTCGGCGATCAGCTCGTCGCGGAGCGGCTTGAAATTCTCGATGATGCCGTTGTGGACCAGCACCACGTCGCCGACGATGTGCGGATGGGCATTGTCCTCGGTCGGCGCGCCGTGCGTTGCCCAGCGGGTATGGGCAATGCCGCTATGGCCGGGCAAATGCTCCTGCCCCAGCTTGCGGGCGAGGTTGTTGAGCTTGCCTTCGGCGCGCTGCCGCTCGATCCGGCCGTCATGGACCGTCGCGACGCCAGCCGAGTCATAGCCGCGATATTCCAGGCGCCGCAGTCCCTCGACCAGCCGCTCCGCCACATCGTCCATGCCCAGAATGCCGATAATGCCGCACATCAGACTTGCCTTCGTTCAGAGTGTGTATGGAACGCGGATGCCCGGCATGTTGGCCGGAAAATCCTTGGTGTTACGGGTGACCAGGATGGCGCCGTTCACTTGAGCGGTCGCAAGAATGATCGCGTCGAGCAGCTTCATCCGGGTGCGAAAGCGAATGTCTGCCGCGGCCATGCAGATTCGACTGTCGATTTCCAGGACCTCGAATGGCGCGATGAGGCTTTGAACATGAGCCCGTGTCTCAAGCGGCTCGCCAGCGAGAATCTCCGTCCAGGTGACGCGGCTGATTCGGTGCCGTCGATAACGCGACAACTCACTCTCGGCTCCAGGCCGGTCGCGCAGCCAGTCGATCACGATGTTGGTGTCAAAGATCGGATCTGACATGCGCGGTCAGTCGAAACCGCGGTCTTCGCGGATTCGACGCTGATAATCGACGCCGTCGCCGATATCGTCGCGATCCTTCCAATATCCGCGGCCGCGCCCGATCCAGTCCTTCGGCTTCTCCGCACGATAGAACGAAACGGCCTCCCGAACGAGAGCCGTCCGCGATTTGCCGGTCTCGGCAGCCTTCTGGTCCAGCCAGCGGATATCCTCCTCGGGAATGTCGACGATCGTGCGCATGATATCATGATATCGCATCATGATATCAGATTTCAACCAGCCTTCTTGCGGGCCTGCATCATCGCGCGGAATTTGGCGGCCCAGCCGGATTTCGCCTTCTGGTCACCGCGACCGAGCGCGAGAGCGTCGGGCTCGACGTCGCCCGTGATCACCGACCCGGCGCCGACGATCGCGCCGCCGCCGATCTTCACCGGCGCCACCAGCGCCGAGTTGGAGCCGATGAAGGCGCCCTCGCCGATCTCGGTCCGATATTTGAAGAATCCGTCATAGTTGCAAGTGATGGTGCCCGCCCCGATGTTCGCACCGGCGCCAATCTCCGCGTCGCCGAGATAGGTCAGGTGGTTGGCCTTGGCGCCTTCGCCCAGCCGCGCCTTCTTCACCTCAACGAAATTGCCGACCTTCGACTTGCGACCAAGCTCCGCACCGGGACGCAGCCGCGCATAGGGCCCCACCTCCGCACCGGACGCGACATACGCGCCTTCCAAATGGCTGAAGCCGTGGATGGTGACGCCGTCCTCGATCGTCACGCCGGGCCCGAACCAGACGTTCGGCTCGACCGTCACGTCACGGCCGAGCTTCGTATCGTAAGAGAACCAGACCGTCTCGGGCTCGATCAGCGTCGCACCGTCGGCCATCGCCTGGGTGCGCCGGCGCTGTTGCCAGGCACGTTCCTGCTCTGCCAGTTCCGCGCGGCTGTTGATGCCAGCAACCTCTTCGGCCGCGGTTTCGATCACGGCCGAGGCCCGGCCGTCCGCGCCTGCGAGCATGACGATATCGGGCAGATAATATTCGCCGGCCGCGTTGTCGTTCGTGACCCGCCCGAGCAGCGCGAACAGGTCGCGCGAGCGGACCGCCATCAGCCCCGAATTACAGAGCGTGACCGCACGCTCCTCGGGCGACGCGTCCTTGAACTCGATCATCTTCACGACGCGACCGCCGATATCGGCGATCACGCGGCCATAGGCGACCGGGTCGTCCGGGCGGAAGCCGAGCACAACGGCGGCGGGCGCATCACTCCCATCGAGCCGATCGACCAGGCGGCGCATCGTCGCCGCGCTGACGAACGGAACATCGCCGTACAGAATCAGCACATCGCCATCGAAGCCGGCCAGCGCCGCCTCCGCTTGCTGCACCGCATGTCCGGTGCCGAGCTGCGGGTCCTGCACGACGATGTCGATGCCGCGCCCGGCCAGCGCCTTTTCCAGCTGCTCGCGGCCGCTGCCGACCACGACGACGGTCCGTTCGGGCGCCAGTTCCTGCAGGCTCGCCAGCAAGTGCATCAGCATCGGTCGGCCGGCGATCGGATGCAGCACCTTGTGCAGGTCGGATTTCATGCGCGTGCCCTTGCCCGCAGCAAGGACGATGGCGGCGAGAGGACGACTGGTCACGCCGGCGCGCTTGCCACGGCCGCCCCTCACGGGGCAAGGCCCGGCTATGGGACGCGCATTCGATATTGTCGGTTTCGACCTTGATGGAACCCTGCTCGACACCAGCGCGAGCCTCACGCGGGCCGTCAATTACACGCTGGCGAAGGCGGAGCGGCCGCCGCTCCATATCGATGAAGTTCGGCCGATGATCGGCGGCGGCGCCAAGCGCATGCTCGAAAAGGGGCTCGAAGCGTCCGGCGGCTATGATCCGGAAGACATGCGCCGGCTCTATCCGATCCTCCTCGATTTCTACGGCAAGAATATTTCGGAAGGCAGCGTCCCCTACCCCGGCCTGATCGATGCGCTCGACCGGCTCGAGGCCGACGGCGTTCGTCTTACGATTGTCACGAACAAGTTCGAGAGCTTCGCGGTAAAGCTGCTGGACGAAGTCGGCCTGCTCGGCCGCTTCGCCGCGGTGATCGGAGGCGACACGATGGGCAAGGGCAATGCAAAGCCGAGCGCGATGCCGATCCGCGAGATGATCGTGCGCGCAGGCGGCGGAACGGCGGCGTTCCTTGGCGACTCGATCTACGACATGCTCGCCGCAAAGAATGCCGGGATACCCAGCATTGCGGTCAGCTTCGGCTTCCTGATGGGCCCGGTCGAGGAGCTCGCAGCCGATGCGGTGATCGACCATTATGATGCCCTCATTCCCACCCTCGCCAAGCTGGCAGGGCGGAGCTGAACGCGTGCGGCGCCCCTTCGCCAGCCTAGTTGGGGCGTTGCGGAGAGGATCGACCGAACGGGCTCCGGCGCCCGCGTCGCCCGCCCCCGCGCAGCCGAGCGCCTTCGAGCTGGTCGAGGCATTCGGAGACCCGGTCCTTGTCGTCCGGAGCGGCCGGATCGAGGCGGCGAACGAGGCTGCCCGCAAGCTTCTGGGCTCTCACATCGTCGGCGAAGACGTGCGGATTGCGATCCGTCACCCGGCCGCAGCCGAACGATTGACCAGTTCGGCCGAGATGCCGGGCGGCGATCCGATCGAGTTGGTCGGTCTGGGCGGGCGCGACAGTCGCTGGCAGATGAACATCGCCGGGTTGGGCGACGATCGTACTCTGGTCCACCTGGTCGATCGAAGCGAAGGTCACGCGGCCGAGCGGATGCGGGTCGATTTCGTCGCCAATGCGAGCCACGAATTGCGCACGCCCCTTGCCGCCATCCTGGGATATGTTGAGACACTGGACGACGACGCTGCGCTGTCGGACCCGGCGACACGCAAGCGTTTCCTTCGAGTAATTCACGACGAAGCGTGGCGCATGCACCGGCTGATCGAAGATCTCATGTCTCTCTCGCGGATCGAGGCGGAGAAATTTCGCGCGCCGGAAACCGCGGTCGATCTGGGCGAAGTGGTCCGGGAGGTTCATGCCGTAGTGCGCGATGCCGCCGACCCCCGCAGCCGCGACGTCGTCTGCGATATTGACGAGAGCCTGCCGCCCGTCGCAGGTGATCGCGCACAGCTGTCGCAGCTGCTCCACAACCTGGTCGGCAACGCGATGAAATATGGCCGCCCCGGCACGCCCGTGACGATCAGCACCGGCCGCGGGCCAGGATCGATGATCCGCCTCTCCGTCGAAGACGAAGGCGAGGGCATCGCACCGGAGCATCTGCCTCGCCTCACCGAACGCTTCTATCGCGTCGACAAGGAGCGCAGTCGTTCGGTCGGCGGCACGGGCCTGGGACTCGCGATCGTGAAACACATCGTCGAGCGGCACCGCGGCCGGCTCGATATCCGCTCGATGCCAGGTAAGGGCACCAATATTAGCGTGCTGCTTCCACCGGCGCGCCTGTCATGAAACTGCAATGCTGATGTAACAGGGGTCGCGAAAGCCAGTTGAGGGGCCGCAGTGACAGACCACACGTTGAAAGCCTTTGACGATGAGATCGTCGAACTGCGGGGCCTGATCTCCGAAATGGGCGGTCGCGCCGAATCGGCGATCGACCGGGCGGTCGAGGCGCTGTCCCGCCGCGATCTCGACCTCGCGCGAACGGTCGTCGCCGAAGACAAGCGGATCGATGAGCTGGAGATCGCGATCGAGCGATTGGCCGTGCAGATCATGACGCTGCGGGCGCCGATGGCCGACGATCTGCGCGAGACGGTCGCGGCGCTGAAGATCGCCGGCGTTATCGAGCGGATCGGCGATTATGCCAAGAATATCGCCAAGCGGGTCCCGCAAATCTCCCGCTCGTCGAAGATCGAAGCGCTGTCCGTCCTGCCGGCAATGGCGGAACTGGCGAGCGACATGCTCCGCGACGTGCTGAACGCCTTTGCCGCCCGCGATTGGCAAGCCGCGGTCGAGGTCAGCAATCGCGATCGGGCCGTCGACGATTTCTACAACAGCATCTTCCGCACGCTGCTGACCTTCATGATGGAGAATCCCGCGACGATCGGAGAGGCGGCGCACCTGCTGTTCATCGCCAAGAACCTCGAACGCATCGGCGATCATGCGACCAATGTCGCCGAGATGGTCTATTTCGCGGCGCGCGGCGAATATATGCCCGATCGCGAACGCGGCGAGCCGGCGGTCTGAGCGTGACCCAGCCCCGGATGCTGCTGGTCGAGGACGACGCGGCGCTCGCCGAATTGCTCATCTGGCATTTCAGCCGTGAAAATTTCGAGGTGCGCCAGACCGGCGATGGCGAGGAAGCGCTGCTGCTCGCGGAGGAGAGCCCGCCCGACCTGGTGCTGCTGGATTGGATGATCGAGGGAACCTCCGGCCTCGAAGTCTGCCGCCGGCTCCGCCGCATGCCCGCGACGCAAAACGTGCCGATCATCATGCTGACCGCGCGCGGCGAGGAAGAGGATCGGGTCCGCGGCCTCGAAACCGGCGCCGACGATTATGTGACGAAGCCGTTCAGCCCGCGCGAGCTGGTGGCGCGCGTCGGTGCGGTGTTGCGGCGCGTGCGCCCCGCGCTCGCCGGCGAGCAGCTGAGCTATGCCGACGTTGAGATGGACACGGTGAGCCACAAGGTGCGGCGCGGCGGAACGCCCGTGGCGCTGGGCCCGACCGAGTTCCGCCTGCTCCGCCATTTCCTGGAGCATCCCGGCTGGGTCTTCTCGCGCGAGCGGCTGCTGGACAGCGTCTGGGGTCAGGACGCGGAAATCGAGCTTCGGACCGTCGACGTGCACATCCGGCGCCTGCGCCAGGCGATCAACGCCGGCGGCCGGCCGGACATCATCCGCACGGTCCGTAGCGCCGGCTACGCGCTGGACGCAGACGGCAAGCTCTGAAGCCTCGAAGCGACGCGACCAGGCATCTTGAACCTGGTTTGGCCTGAGCTTGTCGAAGGCCTCCCTTGTTCTTTTGCACCGAGCGGAAGAAGGAAGGGAGGGCTTCGACAAGCTCAGCCCAAACCGGGGGAGTATCTGGATGGACTTGTCAAAAATGGTCGTCGAGATCGCGTCCGAAATGGCGGCCGAAACCGACCGCGGCCACGTCGCAGACTATATCCCCGCTCTTGCACGCGTCAGCCCTGATCAATTCGGGATCGCGGTGGTGACCGCCGACGGCACGGTGCACGCGGCGGGGGATGCGGAGACGCCGTTCTCGATCCAGAGCGTGTCCAAGGTGTTCGCACTGACATTGGCGCTCGACCGCATCGGTGAGGCGCTGTGGCACCGGGTCGGCCGGGAGCCGTCCGGCTCCGCTTTCAATTCGATCGTGCAGCTCGAAAGCGAACGCGGCATCCCGCGCAACCCGTTCATCAATGCCGGCGCCATCGTCGTCAGCGACGCGCTGCTGGCCGGCCATGACGCGCGTGAGACGATCGGCGACCTGCTGCGCTTCGTCCGCTTCCTCGCCGAGGATGACGGCGTCGAGATTGACAGCGAGGTCGCCCATTCCGAGGCGGGCACCGGCTTCCGCAATTTCGCGCTCGCCAATTACATGAAGGCGTTCGGGAATCTCGGAAACGCGGTCGAGGACGCGTGCAAGGTCTATTTCCACCAGTGCGCACTGACGATGAGCTGCTGCCAGCTAGCCAAGGCCGGTCGCTACCTGATGACCGAAGGCATTCATCCTGGCAGCGGCACACCGGTGATCACGCCCGAACGCGCGCGCCGGATCAGCGCGCTGATGCTCACCTGCGGCCATTATGACGGATCGGGCGAATTCGCCTTTCGCGTCGGCATTCCCGGCAAATCGGGAGTCGGCGGCGGTATCCTTGCGATCGTTCCGGGCAAGGCGTCGATCGCCGTCTGGTCGCCCGGCCTCAATGAGCGCGGCAACTCCAAGCTCGGCAGCCTCGCGCTGGAACGCCTGGCCGAACGGACCGGGTGGAGCGTGTTTACCGCTTAATAAGCCCGCGCCACTGCGAAGCCGACGGCTTCGGTGAGCGCAGCCTTTGCGGCACTCGCACCGAAGCCGCCGAGCGCGTCGATCGCGCGCTGGCCGTAGTGACGCGCGCGTTCGATCGTGTCGTCGATGGCCCCCGTCGCGCGGAGCAGGCCGGTGGCGTGTGCAAGATCGGCGTCGGAAACGCGGTGACCCATCATCGCGTCGCGCCAGAATGCCTTGTCGGCGGCCGAACCCCGGGCGTGGGCGAGAATGACGGGCAGCGTCACCTTGCCGTCCCGGAAATCGTCGCCGACGCCCTTGCCCATCGTCGCTTCGTCCGAGGAATAGTCGATCGCGTCGTCGACCAGCTGGAAGGCGATGCCCAGGTTGCGGCCATAGGCGTCGAGCGCGAGCTCTTCCGCCTCGGGCCGTTCCGCGACCACCGCCGCGATCCGGCAGGCGGCGGCGAACAGCGCCGCGGTCTTTGCGCCGATGATGTCGAGATAGCGTTCCTCGCTGGTCTCCACCTGGCGCTGCGCAGTGAGCTGGTTGACTTCGCCCTCCGCGATCACCGCCGAGGCGTTGGAGAGGATGCGCAGCACCTTTAGGCTGCCGTCTTCGACCATCAGCTCGAACGAGCGGCTGAACAGAAAATCGCCGACGAGCACGCTCGCCGGATTGCCCCAGATGATGTTGGCGGTGCGGCGGCCGCGGCGCAGATCGGAGCCGTCGACGACGTCGTCGTGCAGCAGGGTCGCGGTGTGGATGAACTCGACTGCGGCGGCGAGCTTGTGGTGCCGTGTGCCCGGATAATCGAGCAGCCGCGCGCAGGCGAGCGTCAGCATCGGCCGCATCCGCTTGCCGCCGCCCGCGATCAGGTGACCGGCAAGTTCCGGGATCAGCGGCACGTCCGACTGCATCCGATCGAGGATGACGCTGTTCACCGCGTTCATGTCGTGGGCGACGAGGCGGAGCATCGGATCGAGGGAGGGCGCCGGACCGGCGTCGATGCGGTGAAGGGTGGCGCTCATGCGCGCGCCATGTGGCGCGCCGCGTCCGCGCTTGCAAGCGTCGCTTCGGCATGGAAACGATGCACGGCAAGGGAGGCCGCATGACCGACGACCAGCTGACGCGTTATCGCCAGAGTATCGACAATATCGACGCCGCGCTCGTCTGCATGCTCGCGGAGAGATTCAAGATCACCCAGGCGGTCGGCGCCTACAAGGCGGCGCAGGGTCTGCCGCCCGCCGATCCCGGCCGCGAGGAAGAGCAGATTGCCCGTCTCCGCCGGCTCGCCACCGGGGCCAATCTCGATCCGGAATTCTCTGAGAAATTCCTGCGCTTCATCATCGACGAGGTGATCCGCCACCACGAACGGCTGCAGCCCAAATGAAAAGGGCCCGGCGAGTTTCCCCGCCGGGCCCATTGTCGGATTTGCCTCAGCTTAGTTGCGGCGACCGCCGAACAGCTGGAGCAGGAACATGAACATGTTCACGAAGTCGAGATAGAGCTGCAGCGCGCCCATCACGACCGCCTTGCCGGCGAAATCGGTGCCGGCGACGTAGGAATACATGCTCTTGATCCGCTGCGTGTCGTATGCGGTCAGGCCGGCGAACAGCAGCACGCCCAGCACGCTGATCGCGAACGCCATCGCGCTCGACTGCAGGAAGATGTTGATCACCATCGCGACCAGGATACCAACCACGCCCATGATCAGGAACGTGCCGAAGCCCGATAGGTCGCGCTTCGTCGTGTAGCCGTACAGGCTCAGGCCGGCGAACGCGGCCGCGGTCGCGAAGAAGGTCTGCGCGATCGAGGTGCCGGTGAAGACCAGGAAGATCGAGGCCATCGACAGGCCCATCACCGCCGCATAGGCCCAGAACAGCGCCTTCAGCGTTCCTTCCGAGATGCGATTGATGCCGAAGCTCATCACCATCACGAACGCAAGCGGGGCGAGCATGACGAGCCAGCGCAGCGGGCTGTTGAGCACCGGCACGATGAAGCTCGACGATGCGAACAGCAGCGCGACGATGCCGGTCAGCAGCACGCCCGATGCCATATAGTTGTAGACGGACAGCATGTAGCTCCGCAGGCCGGCATCATAGTCGGCGCGGGCTCCGACCGACGACGGCGCCGAAACGGTCGCGCGGGGGTCAGTCCAGTTTGCCATCGAAAACATTCTCCTTTGCCCGGCCTGATGCCGGATGGGTCGAATATCGTTACATCCAGAGTGCGTTTCAAGCGAAACCGAACAGGGCGACACTTTGTTACAAAGCGCCCTAAAGAGAAATCATGCACCGCCTGTTCGCCGCCATCCGCCCACCTGCCACGATCCGAAGCGCGCTGATCGATTTGATGGAGGGGGTGAAAGGCGCGCGCTGGCAGGATGACGAGCAGCTTCACCTGACGTTGCGTTTCATCGGCGAGGTTGACGGCCGTGTGGCGGAGGATGTGGCAGCCGCTCTCGGCACCGTCCACCAGCCGCCCTTCTCGATCGCGCTCGACGGCGTCGGCCAGTTCGGCAGCCGCGGCCGCGCGAATGCGCTTTGGGCCGGCGTCAGGCCGCACGAAGCGCTCAGGCATCTGCATCGCAAGATCGACCAGGCAATCGTCCGCGCCGGCCTCGAACCGGAACGGCGCGCCTATCTGCCGCACATCACGCTGGCACGTTTCGGCCGGGAAAGCGGTGGGCTCGACGCGTTCCTGGCGCGCCACGCCGGATTGCGCAGCGATCCCTTCGAGGTGACGGATTTCGCCCTGTACGAAAGCCGGCTCGGCCACGAAGGCGCGAGCTACACGATCGTGGAACGTTACGACCTCAGCGCCTGATCTGTTCATTTTGTTAGGACGTGCTGCCAGGCATTTGCTAGCAGCACCCCATGGCCGTCAGCACCGCTTCATCCGCGCGCGAGATCCTGACACGACTCCATGACCTGATGGCATCGCGCGCCAACGCCCAGACCAAGCTCAACCAGGTGGTCGGCATCATCGGCGAAGCGACGTCGAGCGAAGTCTGCTCCGTATACCTGCTCCGCGACGGCGCGCTCGAGCTGTTCGCGACCCGCGGGCTGAAGGAAGAAGCGGTCCACGTCACCAAGCTCGCATTGGGCGAGGGACTGGTCGGCAGCATCGCCGAGCGGGTCGAGATGCTTAACCTCGACGAAGCCGCCGCCCATCCCGATTTCGCGTACAAGCCGGAAACCGGGGAGGAGCGCTTCCACAGCTTCGCGGGCGTCCCGATCATCCGCCGCGAGCGGGCGGTGGGCGTGCTCTGCGTCCAGCATACCGAACCCCGGCGCTACGAAGATGTCGAGATCGAGGCGCTTCAGACGGTGGCGATGGTGTTGTCGGAACTGATCGCCAATGCCGGTCTGATCGACGGCCCGGCGGTGGAGGCCCGCCCCGCCTCGACCGCGGCGCTGCGGATGGGCGGCCAGAAGCTGGTGGACGGGATGGCGCGCGGCATCGCAGTCTACCACCAGCCGCGGATCACGATCGAACATACCGTGGCCGAGGACATCGAGGCCGAACGGCGGCGCGTCTATTCGGCTTTCACGAAGATGCGCGAGCAGATCGACTCGATGGCGGCGCAGGCCGAGTTCGGCGTCGGCGGCGAGCACGACGAAGTGCTCGAGACATACAAAATGTTCGCCTATGACGAAGGCTGGTCGCGGCGGATCAACGAGGCGATCGACAGCGGTCTGACCGCCGAAGCGGCGATCGAGCGCGTGCAGCAGCGCACGCGGATGCGGATGCGCCAGATCGACGATCCGCTGCTCGCCGACCGGATGCACGATCTGGAGGATCTGTCGAACCGGCTGATCCGCATCGTTTCCGGCCAGCTCGGCACGGCCGCACAGATGGGCCTCAGGCAGGATGCGATCCTGATCGCGCGCAATCTCGGGCCCGCCGAGCTGCTCGAATATGACCGTCGCCGCCTGAAGGGCGTGATCCTGGAGGAAGGATCGCTGACCGCTCACGTGACGATCGTCGCCCGGGCGATGGGCGTGCCGGTGCTGGGACGCGTGCACAACGTGCGACGGCTGATCGGCGAAGGCGACCATCTGCTGCTCGATGCCAGCCAGAGCGCCGTCTATGTCCGGCCCAGCCCCTCGATGGAGGAGGCGTTCGAGGCCAAATTGTCGTCGAGCGCCAAGCGCCGCGCCGCCTACGCCGCGCTGCGCGGATTGCCGCCGATCACGAAGGACGGCCAGCGCATCACGGTCATGGTCAACGCAGGTCTCCGCGACGATGCCGCCGCGCTGGACCTGACCGGCGCCGACGGCATCGGCTTGTTCCGGACCGAGTTCCAGTTCCTGGTCTCCGCGACCCTGCCTCAGCGGGAACGGCAGCAGCGGCTCTATCGCGACGTGCTCGACGCCGCGCGCGATCGCCCGGTGGTGTTCCGCACCGTCGATATCGGCGGCGACAAGGCCCTCCCTTACATGCGCGCCGAGGAATTGGGCGAGGAGAACCCCGCAATGGGCTGGCGCGCGCTGCGCGTCGCGCTCGAACGCAACGGACTGATGAAGGCGCAGGCCCGCGCGCTTCTGGAAGCGGCCGCCGGCCGTACGCTGAGCGTCATGTTCCCGATGGTCTCCGAGCCATGGGAATTCGACGCGGCGAAGAAGATCTTCGATGCTCAGCGCGACTGGATCGCCTCGCGCCACCGCCCGTTGCCGGCGCAGATCCGTTACGGCGCGATGCTGGAAGTACCCGCCCTTGCCGAATGCCTCGACCTGCTGCTGCCCAGGCTCGATTTCCTGTCGATCGGCACCAATGACCTGACGCAGTTCCTGTTCGCGGCCGATCGCGCGCACCCGAAGCTCGCGGAGCGCTACGACTGGCTGAGCCCGGCGATCCTGCGCTTCCTGCGCCGGGTGTCGCAGCCGGCCAAGGAACGCGGCATCCCGGTGACCGTCTGCGGGGAAATGGGCGGCCGCACGCTGGAAGCGATGGCGCTGCTCGGGCTGGGAATCGAGCGGCTGTCGATCACGCCGATCGCCGTCGGCCCGATCAAGGCGATGGTGCGGTCGCTCGACCTTGCCAAGCTGAGGGCGGAAATGGACGGCTGGCTGGTCCGCCCGCCCGCGAACCTGCGCGAGACCCTCTTGAGTTGGGCGAACGCGCACGCCGTGGAACTCGCCTGAGTTGACAAGCCGATCAGGCTCCGGTGACAAGCCTAGGAAAAGGGGCGCGCAATGATGACCGAAACTGAGCCGACCAGCGGCGCAACGGCAGGCACCGAGCTTCGCCAGGCACGCGAAGCGGCCGGACTGAGCCTGGCGGACGTGGCGGCAAAGACCCGCATTCCGCAGCGTCATCTGGAAGCGATCGAGCGCGACGATTTCGATGCGCTTCCCTCGATGACCTACGCGGTAGGGTTCGCCCGGGCCTATGCACGCGCCGTCGATGCGGACGAGGTCGCCGTGGCGGCCGCCGTGCGCAGCCAGCTTGAGCATGGCGGGCGGACTCGCCTCGAATATCAGGCGTTCGAACCGGCCGATCCGGCGCGCGTGCCGCCGCGGGCTTTGGCCTGGACGGCGGCGATCATCGCTCTGCTGATCCTGGGCGGCTATGGCTTGTGGCGCGCGACCTGGCGCGACGGCGCCGCCCCGGCTCCTGTTGTCGCCAGCGCTTCCCCCGCCCCTGTCGCGCCTCGTCCAGCCGCGGTCGCGGCGGCCGTACCGACGCCGACGAGCGGCCCGGTCGTGCTGACCGCGACCGACACGGTCTGGCTCCGGATCAGCGACGCGACCGGCCAGCGGATGTTCGAAAAGGAAATGAAGGCGGGCGAAACCTATACGGTCCCGACCGATGCCAACGGCCCGACGATCATGACCGGCCGTCCGAACGCATTGCGCGTGACCGTCGGCGGTGCCGAAGTGCCGCCCCTCGGCGAGCCCGAAAAGCGGATCAAGGGCGTCGGCATCAGCGCCGAGGCGCTTCGCGCGCGCACCGCTGCTGCCGGGGCGAGGCCTACCCCTGCAGCAACCGCGGGCCCCGCGCCCACACCGACGCCGCTGGTCAGCCCTGGTTCAGCCCCCTCCCGCTAGACGGGAGCATGCGTAAAATTCTGAGTCTCGCGGTCGCGTTGGCGGCGGTCACGCCCGCGCTCGCCGCCGCGCAGCCAGCCGAAAAGCAGGCCAGCATCCCGTTCGTCAATCACGGCGGCATTCGGAACTTCGATGCGGTCGATCGGGACACGCTCTACATCGAAGGCCAGAACCGCCACTGGTATCGTGCCGAGCTGATGGGCTATTGCCCCGATCTCGGCTTTGCCCAGGCAATCGGCTTCGAGACCCGCGGGCCCGACACGCTCGACCGCTTCGGCACGCTGATTGTTCGCGGCCAGCGCTGCCCGTTGAAAAGCCTTGTCGAAAGCGGTCCGCCGCCAAAGAAGGCGAAGCACCACTCCTAAACCGGTTGGTTGTGCGCCGGCGGGCCGCTAAGCGCCCCGGGTGCACGGCTGGATCATTCTCGACAAACCCCTGGGCCTGGGCTCGACCCAGGCCGTGAGCGCGGTCAAGCGGGCGCTGCGGACCGGCGGCTATCCGAAGCTGAAGGTCGGCCACGGCGGCACGCTCGATCCGCTCGCGAGCGGCGTGCTCCCGGTCGCGATCGGCGAAGCGACCAAGCTCGCCGGGCGCCTGCTCGACAGCGACAAGGTCTATGAATTCACGATCCGCTTCGGCGAGCAAACCGATACGCTGGATGCCGAAGGCGAGATCATCGCCTCATCCGATGTTCGACCGAGCGCAGATCAGATGGAAGCGATCCTCCCCCGCTTCACGGGCTCGATCGAACAGATTCCACCTGCCTTTAGCGCGCTCAAGGTGGATGGCGAACGCGCCTATGATCTCGCTCGGGCCGGCTCGGAGGTCGAACTCGGCGCGCGCCGAGTGACGGTGCATGATCTTCGCGTCTTTGCGTCTTCGCGTGAACAAAATGGGTTCGCGCGAAGCCGCGAAGACGCGAAGGAAGAGCTGGAAAGCATCACGTTGAGCGCCCATGTATCGAAAGGAACGTACATCCGCTCGCTGGCGCGAGATATTGCGCAGGCGCTTGGCACCGTCGGGCATGTGACCATACTTCGCCGCACCAAGGCCGGTCCCTTCACTCTCGATCACGCGATTTCGCTGGACAAGCTGGACGATCTCGCTAAGGGCCACGCGCTTGAACAGGTTCTCCTGCCGTTGAGGGCGGGGCTGGACGACATCCCGGCTCTTTCCCTCACCCCCGATCAGGCAGGGCTGCTCCGCAACGGGCAGCAATTGGTCGGGATCGCCGCTCCCGATGGCCAATGCTTTGCGATGCTGGGCTCGACACCCGTCGCGCTGGCGGAGGCTAAGTCCGGAACGCTCCGGGTCGTGCGCGGCTTCAACCTCTAGACGAAAGGACAACGATGTCGATTACCGCAGAGCGCAAGCAGGCGCTGATCAATGACAATGCCCGGGGCTCGGGCGATACCGGTTCCCCCGAAGTGCAGGTCGCGATCCTGACCGAGCGCATCGCTAACCTCACCGAGCACTTCAAGACCCACGCCAAGGACAATCACTCCCGCCGCGGTCTGCTGATGCTCGTCAACAAGCGCCGTTCGCTGCTGGATTATCTCCGCAAAACGGACGCGCAGCGCTACACCGATCTCATCGCGAAGCTCGGCCTTCGCAAATAACCGGAACGGCCGCCGATACAGGCGGCCGTTTCTCTATCCGCCACGCGCAATGAGGCGCTCGGCGGCTGGGCCATTCAGGCTCATCACAGGCCCCGCGGGAAGGTCCCGCGGATGAAGGAAATCAAATGTTCGACACCAAGAAAGTATCGATCGAGTGGGGCGGAAAAACCCTGACACTCGAAACGGGCAAGGTTGCCCGCCAGGCCGACGGCGCGGTGATCGCGACCCTCGGCGAAACCGTCGTCCTCTGCGCGGTCACGGCCGCGAAGTCGGTCAAGGAAGGCCAGGATTTCTTCCCCCTGACCGTTCACTATCAGGAAAAATTCTCGTCGGCCGGGCGCATCCCGGGCGGCTTCTTCAAGCGCGAGCGCGGCGCCACCGAGCGTGAGACGCTCGTCAGCCGCCTCACCGACCGCCCGATCCGGCCGCTCTTTCCGGAAGGCTTCTACAACGAGATCAACGTCATTGCTCAGGTCATGAGCTATGACGGCGAGAACGAGCCGGACATTTTGGCGATGATCGCCGCGTCCGCCGCTCTCACCCTTTCGGGCGTGCCGTTCATGGGCCCGATCGGCGCCGCCCGCGTCGGCTACAAGGATGGCGAGTATCAGCTGAACCCGACCGACGCCGAGATCGCCGAAGGCGAGCTCGACCTGGTCGTCGCCGCCACGCACGACGCGGTGATGATGGTCGAATCCGAAGCCAAGGAGCTGTCGGAAGACGTGATGCTGGGCGCGGTCATGTTCGCGCACAAGGCGTCGCAGCAGGTCATCGACGCGATCATCGACCTGGCCGAACAGGCCGCGAAGGACCCGTGGGAGCTCGCCGAGCAGGACGACAAGTCCGCGATGAAGGCCGAGCTGAAGAGGCTGATCGGCGACGATATCGCGAAGGCCTACAAGACCACGCAGAAGTCCGACCGTGCCGCGCAGCTGAACGCCGCGCGCGACAAGGCGAAGGCCGCGATGGCCGACAAGACCCCGCAAGAGCAGATGGCCGCGATCAAGCTGGTCAAGAAGCTCGAGGCGGAAATCGTCCGCACCGCGATCCTGAAGGATGGCCGCCGCATCGACGGCCGCGACACGAAGACCGTCCGCCCGATCGAGGCCGAGGTTCACTTCCTGCCGCGCGCGCACGGCTCCGCGCTGTTCACCCGCGGCGAGACCCAGACCATCGCCACCTGCACGCTCGGCACCAAGGACGCCGAGCAGATGATCGACGGTCTGAACGGCCTCTCCTACCAGCACTTCATGCTGCACTATAATTTCCCGCCCTATTCGGTCGGCGAAGTGGGCCGCTTCGGGGCGCCGAGCCGCCGCGACATCGGTCACGGCAAGCTCGCCTGGCGAGCGCTGCACGCGGTGCTGCCGACCAAGGACGAGTTCCCGTACACGATCCGCGTCACCTCCGACATCACCGAGTCCAACGGCTCGTCGTCGATGGCGACGGTGTGCGGCGGCAGCCTCGCGCTGATGGACGCCGGCGTGCCGATCAAGCGCCCGGTTTCCGGCATCGCGATGGGCCTGATCCTGGAAGGCAAAGACTTTGCCGTCCTGTCCGACATCTTGGGTGACGAGGATCACCTGGGCGACATGGACTTTAAGGTCGCCGGCACCAGCGAGGGCATCACCAGCCTTCAGATGGACATCAAGATCGCCGGCATCACCGAGGAAATCATGCGCACCGCCCTCGCTCAGGCGAAGGAAGGCCGCGCCCACATTCTCGGCGAAATGGCGAAGGCGCTGGGCGAGACCCGCTCCGAGCTGTCGGCCCATGCGCCGAGGATCGAGACCATGCAGATCGACAAGTCGAAGATCCGCGACGTCATCGGCACCGGCGGCAAGGTGATCCGCGAGATCGTCGCGACCACTGGCGCCAAGGTCGACATCGATGATGAGGGCGTGATCAAGATCAGCTCGTCGGACCTCGGCCAGATCGAGGCGGCTCGCCAGTGGATCCGTGGCATTGTCGAGGAGCCGGAAGTCGGCAAAATCTACAATGGCAAGGTCGTCAACATCGTCGACTTCGGCGCGTTCGTGAACTTCATGGGCGGCAAGGACGGGCTCGTCCACGTCTCGGAGATCAAGAACGAGCGCGTCGCGAACGTCGGCGACGTCCTCTCCGAAGGCCAGGAAGTGAAGGTCAAGGTGCTGGAGATCGACGGCCGCGGTAAGGTCCGCCTGTCGATGCGCGTCGTCGACCAGGAAACCGGTGCCGAGCTGGAAGACACCCGTCCGCCCCGCGAACCGCGCGAAGGCGGCGACCGTGACCGTGGCCCGCGCGGGGACCGCGGCGATCGCGGCCCGCGTCGTGATGGCGACCGTGGTCGTGGCCCCCGCCGCGACGGCGATCGTGGCCCGCGCGGCGACCGTGGCGACCGCGGCCCCCGTCGTGACCGCCCTGAAGGCGGCCGCGACGAAGGCCCCGAGCCCGAATTCGCGCCGGCCTTCCTGAAGGGCGGCGACGAGTAAGTCTCGCCCCTCCGGCGCCAAGCCAGAAGATCAGGCCTCGCGGGCGACCGCGGGGCCTTTTCTTTTGCGAATTTCGACCGGGCCAAGGCGGCCGTGGATCAACGTCGAAGCTTCATCTGGTCGAGCGCGGCGCGCATGCCCTTCGCAAGCTTCACCGCATCGTCATTGGCCCAGAAATGCATGAAAAACAGACGCGGCTCATCATCCAGCATGTGATTGTGGAGCGCCTCGACGTCGATCCCGTTCGCGCGCAGCGTGCGGAGCACTGGATTGACCTCGTCGGCCGTCAGCACAAGGTCGCCCGCAATCGCAGCGCGGCCGTTGCCGGTCGGCTGGAAATTGATGCCTATCGCGGAGCCCATCGCATCCGGAAGCGCCATCCCACCTTCGCGCGGCGTTTCGGCGCGGGAAATGCTCACGGCATAGACGCCGCCGTTCACCTTGCCCTTGTGCCCAAGCGCCTGGTCGATACCGTCCGTATTGAGATCGAACGGCGCGGCGGCAGGAGCAGGCGCGCTCGCGTTGGCCGCCGGGAACGGCGTCTTGCTGAGCGCCAGCGCGGAACGAAGCGTCGCGGCGAGCTTCGCGCCGTCACCCTGTCCTGCGACGTGCATGTACATGGTATGGGGCGTGGAGCTCAGCAGGTGGTTGTGAAGTGCGGTGATCTCGATGCCGCCGTCCACCAGCCGCTTCATGACCGGATTCACCTCGGCATCGGTCAGCACGAGATCGCCCATCAGCATCGTTTCGTTTCCGGCGCCGTCGCGCATGAACGCCACCCATGATCCAAGCGCCAGCGAAGGCTTCAGCACGACGCCGTCGATCGTGACCTTGAGATCGCTGCGAGGAAGCCCAACGCGATACACGCCGCCAGGCATTTCGGCGCCCGGTTTGCCAAGCGCAGCGGCGATCGCGTCTTCCCAGGGTTCGGCCGCAGCGGCGCCGGAAGCGACCGCCAGCGCGGCGGCGGCGAGGATCAGGCGATATGACGGCATCCCGATTTTCTCCCTGTAATGGTCGATCGTTCCTCAAATCGCCCCCAGCACGTGAAGCGCGATGCCGGCGGCGGACGACGCCGCAAGCGTCGGGATCATGCCGGTTCGGAAGCGGAACATGGCGATCACAGCTCCGATCGATAGCAACAACGCCCATGGATCGAAACTCGCAAGCACCGGCATGTCGAAACGCACCGGGCCAGCACTGGTCGCCACGGTCTGCCTGAAGACGGTATGGATCGCGAACCAGATGGCGAGGTTCAGAATAACGCCGACGACAGCGGCGGTGATCGCGGAGAGCGCGCCGGCGAGGGCGCGGTTGCCGCGCAGCCGCTCGATGAACGGCGCGCCGAGGAATATCCAAAGGAAGCAGGGCGTGAAGGTGACCCAGGTCGCAAGCAGCCCGCCGAGCGTGCCGGCCAGCAGCGGCGAGAGGCCGCCGGGGTCGCGGTAGGCGCCAAGGAATCCGACGAACTGCAGCACCATGATCAGCGGCCCCGGCGTGGTCTCTGCCATGCCCAGCCCGTCGAGCATCTCGCGGGGCTGGAGCCAGTGATAGTGATCGACCGCCTGCTGCGCCACATAGGCGAGCACGGCATAGGCGCCGCCGAACGTCACCATCGCCATCTTCGAGAAGAAGATTGCGATCCCGCTGAACGTGTCGTCCGGGCCCAGCAGAAGCACGAGCGCGGCGACCGGGGCGAGCCAGAGCATGAGCCACAGCGCCGCTACGCCCAGCGAATGCCTCGCCGTCGGGCATGCATGGTCCGGCAGATCTTCGCCGAGCAGCGTATCGGCTTCCTCGATGATCGCGCCGGGCTTGGACCCGTGGCTGCCGCCGATCGCAAAGGCGGTATTGCCAGCCCGCCCCCCGACATAACCGATCAATCCCGCGCCGAGGACAATGACGGGAAACGGCACCCCCAAAAAGAAGATCAGCACGAACGCGGCGGCGGCGAGCGATCGCATGCTTCTGTTCTTGAGCGCGCGGCTGCCGATCCGCTCCACCGCCTGCAGCACGATCGCGAGCACGGCCGCCTTCAATCCGAAGAACAGCGCCGACACGATCCCGATCCGGCCGTAGAGCACGTAAAGCCAGCTCAAAGCCATGATCGACACGATGCCGGGCAGGATGAACAGTCCGCCCGCGATGATGCCGCCGCGCGTCTTGTGCATCAGCCAGCCGACATAGGTCGCGAGCTGCTGTGCCTCGGGACCGGGGAGCAGCATGCAGTAATTGAGCGCATGCAGGAACCGATGCTCACCGATCCAGCGCTTCTCCTCAACGAGAATGCGATGCATCACCGCGATCTGCCCGGCGGGGCCGCCGAACGAGATCGCGGCCACCCGCGCCCAGGTCCAGAAGGCCTCGCGAAGCGAAACAACGTGCCTCACGCCGCGAGCGCTATGCATCGCATCCCTCCTCGCGCCAGGGCACGTTCGTAGATCACCGCCGCCGACGCGACATCCTGCAGCGCCGTCCCCGTTGAATCGAACAAGGTGATCTGCTCAGGCGAGGTTCGTCCCGGCTTGGCGCCGCTGACCAGCTCGGCGAGTTCGGCATGAACGCAGCCGGGGTCCACACCCGCCGCGAGGGCGTGACGCAAATCTCCCATCACCGCGCACTGGGCTCGCACGTCTGCGACCACCAGCGCCGCCTCGAACAGCGCCGGCTTGACCTCGTTTTTCGCGGAGCTGTCCGCTCCCACCGCGGCGACAAACGTTCCCGGCCCGACTTGATCCGGACCCAGGAATGGCTCTGTCGCCGTCGTGCAGGTGACGACAACGTCCGCCGCGTCGCCTTTCGGCAGGTCTGCAACGGCTTCGGCGCCTTCTTCGCGCCCATATTGTTGCGCCCGCCCAAAGTCCCGATCCCAAGCCAAACATTGGGCCAGCGGCAGCACTTCGCGCAGCGCCCTTAGTTGCGCTCGTCCCTGCGCTCCACATCCACAGACCAGCAGCGTCCGCGAGTCCGGCCGGGCGAGATGGCGCGCCGCGAGCGCTGTCGCCGCCGCCGTCCGGCGCAGCGTCACTTCGATCGAGTCCATGATTGCCAGCAATGCTCCGGTTTCCCCGTCGCACAGCAGAATCGCACCCTGGATTGTCGGCAGCCCCCGATCGGCGTTCCCAGGAAAATTGCCGTTGAGCTTCAGCGCGACATAGTGCCGGTCAAGCTGCAACGCGGCACGTCCAGGGCGGCGGAACGGAAGCGCTTGGGGCGCGACATAGTGCCGGTCAAGCTGCAACGCGGCACCCTTCGCATGAAAGGCGCCGCCCGAGCCTCCGATCTCCATCGGCAGAGGCGCTGCGGCGCGACCCTCCGCCGCCGCTCGAAAGCCGGCCTCCACTGCCGCAACCCAATCGGCGGGGCCGATCAGTCCGGCAATGTCGCGGCGGCCGAGCAACAGGACGCCTTCTTCGTGATGAAACGATCGGGCAATGGTGTCGACCACGCTGCCAACCCACTGCCCAAAGGCATGATGATGAGCGAGCCACATGCTCGCCTCCAGATCCTCTCGCATGGCAATGCCCTTTCGCCCGAGGATCAGACGTGCGCCGCGCTGCGCGGCGTGTGCGACACCCAGTCGTGCGTCTCTTCGACCGCATCCCGGCACCAGCGATAAAAGGCGTCATAGAGCAGCATGCCAGCCTCGAGCTGCGCGTGATCGTCGGCGAAGATGCGCGACAGGCCGAGCGAAGCCGCGAGCAGGCCCGCTGCCTGCGGCGCGATTTCCGGCCGTGCCGTGTCCGCGCCGCGCACGATGGTCGCCAGCCGATCGAGCCCGGGCCAGCCGCTGAGGCCAAATTCCTCGACCATTGCGTCGAAGGTGCAGAGCTCGCCGCGATGGCTCCAGAATACGCCTTCGACGTCGAACGGCGCCGCATCGAGCCGTTCTCCTGCCGCGGCTACGTCATTGGGTGCCGCGAACAGGATGGCGGCCCCTGGATCGACGAAGCGCCGGATCAGCCATGGGCAGGCGATCCGGTCCACCTTTGGCCGCGCGCGCGTGATCCAGCGCGTGGCGCCGGCAGGGTCGCGGGGTGGCAGCACACTCTCGCGCACCAAAGGCAGGCCGACCGCACCCCATGCCTGGACGCCGCCTTCCAGCAGCTCGGCATCAGCGCCCGCATGGCGCAGCCAGGCAGCAACGCCGGAGCTGGCCACACCGTCGTCGCAGATCACGACGACAGAGCGCCCCACCAGCGCTCCCGCCCATTCGGCGACTCGCTCCGGATCGCGGCGCATGGCGCTGGGGACGAAATCCCCCGCCGCACGAAGATCGATCAGCATGGGCGCTCCAGGCGTCCCGATCAGGCGGCTCAATTTATCGGCTTTGATGGCACCAAGTGCAGGCATGGCAGCGTCCTTTCAAATCCAGTCAGGACGCGATTCTTCAGCCTGCCGCCTCGTGGGGAGATCGCGGTCCCCATGCACGGACTTTGCTCCTCCGAAGGTGCGATTTCAAGATCCGACGTGGCGTCGGTAAAACGTCGAGCGCGACGTGGCAGCAGCGCGATCTGGGATGACGTGCACGCGAGCCAGCGCACGGAAGCTGGAGACCATCGGAGCGACGGCTGAGCGGCTTTTGCTTCAACCATGATGCGGCGTTGCAGGCCATCCGCGCCGAAGCCAAAAAAAGGCTCCGCCGCAGCGGAGCCCCTGTCTGGATGCCTTGGAGGCTTAACGCCAGCCGAAGAACCCGCCGATGAGTTCCCAGACGCCACGGCCATTCGGCTGCGGCCGCTTCGATACCGACTTCTTCGCCATAACGTTTCCCCTTCAAACAGGGCACGCGACTCGTGACCCTGTTGTTAAGGTTAACGTTGCGTTTACGATATGACAAGCCGGACCCGATCGGGCGCGGCGCTGTCCTCCAGCAGTACGATCAGGTCCGGAAGCGGAATGGGGCGGCTGAGCAGATAACCCTGGGCAACATCGCAGCCGAGCTTCTTCAAAAGGCGAAGCACGCCCTCGTTCTCGACGCCCTCCGCGACGACGCTGCGACCCAGCCGGTGGGCCATCTCCAGCGTCGCGCGCACCAGGATCAGATTGTCGCGATTTTCGTCGAGGTCGGTGATGAAGGTGCGATCGATCTTCACTTCGTGCGACGGCAACCGGGCCAGATATTCGAGCGTGGCGTTGCCGGTGCCGTAATCGTCGATCGACAGCTTCACGCCGGTCGCGACCAGCCGCTGCATCGTCTGGATGCATCCGGGAATGCCGAGCAGGTCGCCGATCTCGGTGATCTCCAGCGTCACGTCGGCGGCGTCCACGCCATGCCGGGCGAGCGCTTCAGCCACCCGCTCGACCAGGTCGCGCTCCTCCAGCATCTTGGGCGACAGATTGACCGAAACGCCGAGCGCATGGCCCGCCGCCTGCAGGCGCGCGAGATCGGTCAGGGCGCGATCGAGTACGAAATAGGTCAGCGCAGCGATCTTGTTGTGGGTCTCGGCGGCGGCGATGAACTGGTCGGGGCTGAGCGGCCCGACCATCGGATGGTTCCAGCGCACCAGCGCTTCCATCCCGACAATCTCCCGCGTCGCGAGGAGGACCTTGGGTTGATAGGCGACCCAGATCTCGCCGCTGTCGATCGCGAAATCGAGACGGCCCATCAACGACAGCTGCCAGGATGCGGCGTGCGAGCGCTGCGCATCGTAGAGCTTCCAGATCTCGTTCGCGCGCGCGGCCTCCTCGGCGCTGAGCGTGGCGCTGGCGATCCGGCTCTTCAGCGGCCGGTCGATGCTGCAGTCGATGCCGAAGGACGTGAGCAGGTCCACGCTACGGTCACCGAGCTGAATCGGCTGGGCGAGCAGCTTGTGCAGGCCGCGAAGGTGCTGCAGCAATTCGTCGGAAACCGGCCGGCGACACGCCCAATAGAGCCCGTCTTCGCCGTGATACAGCGTGTCGGCGTCGCCGGCGACACGGAACCGGCGCTCGATCTCGCGGATCAGGGCGCGCTCGACATCGTTGGGGAAGCTGGCGAGAATCTCCGCAAGATTGCGGAGCTTGATCGCGATCACGGTCGGGGCGTCCCCGGCCTCTTCGACCAGGGCGACCAGGTTCGGCAGGTCCGACGCGGCATTCGTGCGGCGTGTCGTCTCCACCCGGGCCAGGCTCATGCCGCGATAGCTTATGATCGAGAACAGCAGGACGGCAGGAAAGACATCGACCTCGATCAGCCGAGAGGCGAGGAAGACCGGCAGGCCCGCAAAGGTCGCCAGCGCGAGCGCGATGGTCAGCAGCCGCGTCGATTGGCGGCGGGCGAGCAGGAACAGGCAGGACAGGGCAAACGCGCAGCCGAACGGCGGCAGCCATCCCCAATCCTGCGGCGTTCCCGCCCGAAGCGTCTCGGCGCCGATGGCGTGAAAATAGACGCCCGCGAACCGGCCCTGGAACAGGATCGGATAAACGTCGCGCAACGTCGGCGACGTGGGACCCACGAGCACGTCCTTCCCCGCAAGCGCGCCTTTGGGCAGCGTGCCGTCGACGACGTCGACGAAGCTGTAGGTCGGGATCGTCCGCATCCGGATCGACCAGTCCGGCCGGTAATAGCGTTCTTCAAGTGCGGGCAAGCGAGCGATCTCGCTAGAGACCGAGGGAACAAGCTTGCCCTCGAAGCGATCGGCGAGCGTCAGCTTCGCCGAGAGCATGAAGGGGGTGTTGCCGCCGTTCAGCGAGCGGTAGGGCGCGACCTTGCGAAAGAGCGGGCGTGGCAAGGTCTCGACCCGGCCCTCGGATTCAGCCGGCGGGCTGAACGCCCCAAGGAAGACGCGGCCGTGATGACGCGCAAGCGCCGCCGCGAATGCGGCATCGTCGCGGGGGTTCGTCTCGTCTGCATAGACGCGATCGAAAAAGACGCGCCGCGCACCGGCGGCGAACAGCGAGTCGATCAGCTTCGCGTCGATGCGGCGCGAGAAAGAGAAGCCGCCGTAGCGGGCACCGGTCCGGTCATCGACGCCGACGACGACGATTTCGCCGCTTGCGGGCCGGTTGCGCAATGTATCGCGCGCGGCTTTGAAAATGTCGTCCAGCGGCTCGCCGGCCTCGATCGCGCCCAGCACGATGCAGATCGCCAGCGCCCAGAACAGGATGCGCAGGCGCGGCTTCGACCGGGCGGCGTCGCGCAACGAGACCAGGCCGCTCCTCATCCGACGTGCTTCGCCAACAGCAGCGCGGCGGGGCCGAAAAATGCGATATCGCCCGACCAGCGGTCTTCCACCCAGGGGCGCAGCAGCGTGAATTCGCCGAGCAGCGGATAATGGACTCGCGCGACATTGCCGGTGATGCTGGTGATCAGGAACGCATCCCGATCGCCGAGCGCCAGCACGGGCAGTTCAAAGGACGAAAGCTCGTCCCAGGCGGCGGCGACAATGCCGATCGCCAGATGCGCCGCCGCGCTCTGCAACTCGGCTGCGGCAGCCGCACAGTCCAGAAAGCCTTCCGGGTCACCGCGCCCATGCGCTTCGAGCAGCAGCTTGAAGCCGCGTGCGACATGGTCGCCCCAAAGCGTCAGCGACGGCATGTGCGGACTGGCAGCAGCAGACATGCGTCGGCAGCTAGCGTCCATCCAATGAAGAAAGCGTATCTTTCAACCGCCCGGCTCGGGACATGAAAATGGCCGGCGCCCCTGTTGGAACGCCGGCCACCTTGCGACCCGAAAGGTCTCGGGTTCTTGTCTCTTCTGCGAGTGACCAGGGTTTAACGCGGATGCCCGGCCTGCGTTCCCGTCGGACGTCCGGCGATCAGCGCGTTTTTCTGTTCCCTGGTCAAGGCGTTGGCATCGAGATCGGAATCCCGGATCGCCTGCGCACGGTCCTCGCCGGCGCTGCGGACGATGTTCGCCTGCTGCTGGACGGCATCTGCCCTGAGCGCGTTGGTCATCTCGTCGCTCGCCTGATCCATCGCGGCGGCACGATTGTCGGCATTGTCCTCGACCTTGTCGGCGATCTTGTCCCTGCCGCTGCTGCTGCATGCGCCGAGCAGAGCCAGGGAGATCAGTAGTGCGGACAGCCTAACCATTTCCGCCTCCACGTGAATTGCCGCAACAGAGCGCGCGACGCGGGCCGGAAGTTCCCTGATCCAGGTTAGCCGAGGAAGTGGGAGGCTTCTGTTGCCCGGTGCCTCCCGTACCGCTGGAATCCGCTTCTGTTGCCCGGTGCGGCCCGGACCGCGCTTTTGTCAGAACTAACCTAGACCGTGAGGTCCTGGGTTAGGCCGCAATCGCGAGCGCCTCGTTATCGTTGGCACTTGTGTATGGGCCGTCACGGTGGTCCCATTCCGAGCGAAAGCTGCGCTTTTCAACACACGTCGATCCTGGTTCGGCCCCGTCAGGAACCCGTCGAAACGAGCTTCTGGTGGAGCCGCCGGGTACTGCCCCCGGGTCCGCTGCGCCTATGACACGCCGCAGTTTATCGCCATAGCCGGCAAGCCGGCGACGACCGATATAGGCCATCAGGCGCGCGCCTTCAACAAGTCGCGGATTTCGCGCAGCAGCGTGACGTCCGCCGCTTCTGCCACCGTTTCCGGAGCCTTGCGGAACGCGCGATTGGCGGCGCGGACCAGCAGGAAGATGATGAAGGCCAGGATGAGGAAATTGACCGCCTGCGTCACGAACTCGCCATAGCCGAGCAGCGGCACGCCGGCTTTTTTGAGCGCGAGATAGTCGGTCGAGCCGCGCAACTGCGGCGGCACCGGGCCGAGTGCGATGAAATAGCTGGAGAAATCGAGGCCGCCGAAGACCTTGCCGATCACCGGCATGATGATGTCGTCGGTCAGCGACGTGACGATTTTGCCGAACGCGGCGCCGATGATCACGGCGACGGCCAGATCGAGCACATTGCCGCGGTTGATGAATTCCCGGAATTCCTTGAACATCACCCTCCCTCCCCGTCTGCGGAACGCAGGCTCACGCTCCATCGTTACGGCCATGAAAGCAAGGGCGATTGCGGGCGTGGCACGGCTGGTGTATTCCCGGCGCAATACACCTGGAGGAACGCATGAATTCTCGCCTGTTCGCCGCCTTTGCCGCGCCCGTGCTGGCCGTGTCTGTTTCCGCCTGCGGCATCAACTCGGTGCCCGCCTCCGAGGAGGTCGCCAAGGAGAAATGGGCGGACGTGCAGGCCGCCTATCAGCGCCGCGCCAACCTGATCCCGAACCTGGTCGCGACGGTGAAGGGCGCGGCGGCATCGGAAGGGAAGATCCTGACCGACGTGACCGAGGCGCGCGCGAACGCGACCCGCATCAACGTGACCGGCGACCAGCTGAGCGACCCGGCGGCGATGGCGCGCTTCAACGAGGCGCAGGCGCGGCTGTCCGCCAGCATCATCCCGCTCCAGCGGTTGCAGGAGCAATATCCGCAGCTGCAGAGCCAGGCGAATTTCCAGACGCTGATGAGCCAGCTGGAAGGCACCGAGAACCGCATCAACATCGCGATCCGCGACTATAACGAGGCGGTGCGCGCGTATAACACCCGCATCCGCACCTTCCCGGACATGATCGGCGCTAAGCTGGTGCACGGCGCCAAGCCGCTGGTGCCGTTCCAGGCGACCACGCCGAACGCCGACGTCGCGCCGACGGTCGATTTCGGGAAGTGACCAATTTGGTTTGGAGTTGAACTGGTGATCTCAGCCCGGTTCGGCCTGAGCTTGTCGAAGGCCTCCCTTTTCGCTTCTGGCTGGCAGCAGAGAAAGGGAGGGCTTCGACAAGCTCAGCCCAAACCGCTCTGGTGGCTTGCGTTTTTTCTAGCGGCGTTCAGCGCGTTCGCCTCCCCTGCCCTCGCCCAGACCTTTCCCAAATTCACCGGACTGGTCGTCGACGACGCGAACGTGATCCCGCCCGATCGCGAAGCAGCGCTGACGCAGAAGCTGCAGGCGTTCCAGCAACAGACCGGGCGTCAGCTCGTCGTCGCGACGATCGCGGACGTGCAGGGCTATCCGCTCGAGGATTATGGATACCGCCTCGGCCGCGCCTGGGGCGTGGGGCTGAAGGACGTCGACAACGGAGTGATCCTGTTCATCGCGCCGAATAATCCGGCCGGCCAGCGCGGCCCACGGATTGAGGTCGGCTATGGGCTGGAGCCGGTGCTGACCGATGCGCTGGCAAGCGTGATCATCAACACCAAGATGATGCCGATCCTGAAGGCCAACGGCGATATTCCGGGGGCACTGGACGCTGGCGCCGACGCCATCATCCAGCAGCTTTCGATGCCGGACGAGGAGGCCAAGGCTGCGCAGGCAAAGGCGATCCAGGAGTTCGACCGGACGCACGCGTCCAGCCAGCACCGATCGGGCGGTGGCGGAATTCCCATCGGGCTGATCTTCTGGATCATCGTCGCTGTGTTCATCTTCTCGTCGATGCGGCGCGGGCGTGGCCGGCGTGCCGGCCCCTGGGGTGCGCGGCGCTATGGAAGCGGCAGCAACTGGCCGGTCTGGCTGTGGGTCGCGAGCGAGATCGCGAGCAGCGGCCGTCGCGGCGGCGGCTGGAGCAGCGGCGGCGGTTCCGGCTGGGGCGGCGGTGGTGGCGGCGGCGGATGGGGCGGCGGCGGCTTTTCGGGCGGCGGTGGCGGCTCGTTCGGCGGCGGCGGCGCGTCGGGAGGATGGTGATGCTGACACCCGACGATCACGCCCTCGTCGCGCGGGCGATCCGCGCGGCCGAAGCACGCACCGATGGCGAGATTTCAGCCGTGATCGCGCCGGAATCAGACAGCTATGCCGATGTGACGCTGCACTGGGCGCTGCTGCTGGCGTTGCTGCCGCTCGCCTGGTTTGCGACTTTTCCCGGCATGCTCCACTGGGTCGCGACGCTGATCGACCCCTGGGCCCGCGAGCCGTCGCTCCGGCTAATCACCACCTATCTGCTGCTGAAGACGGCCGGCGCGTTCGTGATCGGCTGGTTGATCTTTCGCATCCCGCGCGTGAAGCTTGCCCTCGCCCCGCATGCGACCAAGGCGCGGCGCGTGCGGCGGCGGGCGATCATGCTGTTCCAGGTCGGCACCGAACGCCGCACCGCGACGCGAACCGGCGTGCTCGTTTATCTGAGCTTGGCCGAGCGGCGGGCCGAGATCGTCGCCGACGAAAGCATCCAGTCGAAGATCGGCGGCGAGGAATGGGGCGAGGCGATGGTTGCGCTGCTGGACGGCGTTCGCGCGGGACGGCCGGGCGACGGCATTGCCGCGGCGATCGGAAAGATTGGCGACGTGCTCGCGACGCATTTTCCGCACACCGGCACTGATCCGAATGAGCTGCCCGACCGTTTGATCCAGCTATGAGCGACAACGACGCGCCGATCGAAACCGTCTGGGCAGGCAAATATATCGAGGCGAAGCGCAAGGGCCGCTGGGAATTCGTCGGCCGCGCGAACAACATCCACGCAGCCGTGATCGTCGCGATCGACGACGGGTACGCATTGCTGGTCGAGCAGAACCGGGTTCCGCTGGGCGGCCCATGCATCGAGCTGCCGGCCGGCCTGGTCGGCGACGTCGACAAGGGCGAGACGGTCGAAGAGTCCGCCGCGCGCGAGCTGGAGGAGGAGACCGGCTATCGCCCCGAACGGATCGAAGTGATCGGCCGCTTCGCCTCGTCGCCCGGCATGGTCTCGGAGACGTTCACGCTGGTGAAGGCGCATGGCCTCACCAAGGTCGGCGACGGCGGCGGCGAGGCACACGAAGGGATCACCGTGCACCGGGTCCCGGTGGCGGAAGTGCCATCCTTCGTTGCGTGCAAGCGGGCGGAGGGCTGCTTCGTCGATGTGAAGCTGCTGTTGCTGCTGGCCTCTTCAATCCTCTTCCTTGAGGGGAGAGGATCGGCGTAGCTTGGCAGTCCTGAGCTTGTCGAAGGACTGCCTAGCGAAGCCAGGAGAGGGTGGTTGGCGTGACGCTTCGGAGCCCAGCACCCTCTCCCCGCTCAGGCCCGCAGGCCTGAGTCGCCCTCTCCCCTGTAGGGAGAGGGGAATCCTACCTAAAATTATCCGCGTAGGCCTGAAGCTTCAGCTTCGGCTGCGGCGCGGGCACGACATGGTAGCTGACGCCGTGCTTGTCCGCATAAACCCTGGCCGCTTCGAGTGTCGGGAAGACAACTTTCACTTCGGCCTGCATGTCTGCGAGACCGTTCCAGCCGGTCAGCGGATCGACCGGCATCTTCTCGCGCGACAGGAATTCAAGCACCCATTCGTCGGTGCGGGCGCGGCCGGATTGGGTCGCGTTCTTGGGGCGCTGAAAGATACGTGCGTCGGCCATGTCAAATCCTCGTCATGCCGGACTTGATCCGGCATCCACCTTCCTTCCCCAAAGAGTAAGGCGGACCTCGGGTCAAGGCCGCGATGACGAAGTCCGTCGCGCATCGGCCGCCTTGGTTCTGAGCGTCGGCGCCGCGCTTGCGGGGTCGTCGGGCCAAGGGTGCTTGGGATAGCGGCCGCGCATCTCCTTGGCGACCGCCACCCAGCTGCCCCGCCAGAAGCCCGGCAGGTCGCGCGTGGTCTGGATCGGCCGGCCGGCCGGCGAGGTCAGGCTCAGGACCAGCGGCACCCGGTTGCGGCCGACCGTCGGATGGTCGGCGAGACCGAACAGCGCCTGGACGCGGAGCTCGACCGTGGGCCCGGCTTCGGCGCCATAATCGATCGGGTGCGTGCTCCCTGCGGGCGAGGTGAAGTGCGACGGCGCGAGCTGGTCGATGCGGCGCTTCCCGTCCCAGCCGATCAGCGCCTCCAACGCCTGGACCAGCGCGCCGGGAGCGATCGCGTCGAGGCGCCGCTTGCCGGCCAGCAGCGGCGGCAGCCACTCGTCGAGGCTGGCGAGCAGCTGCGCATCGCCAAGATCTTCGCCGGCGAAAGCCGCGCGCTGGCGGAACGCCTCCGCCGAAGCCGGCCAGGGCAGCAGATTCACGCCGTGCAAGCGGACGCCCTCAAGCAACGCCGCCTCGATTTCGGCGGGATCGGCATCGGCGTCGGGCCCGGACGACAGGCGGATGGCGCCCAGCCGCCGCTCGCGCGTCGCGCTGACGGCGCCGGTCGCGCGGTCGAAGCGGACGTGGCGCGCGGTTTCGATGCGATGGGCGAACAGGGCCTCGACGTCGCGTTCGTCGAGCGGTGCCGCCGACAAGATGCGCGCGCCCGCGGCGGCGCCCTGGACTTCGGCAACGGCCAACCACTCGGCGCGCGCAAGCGGCGAGGCCGGATCGAGACGAAAGCCGCGACCGCCCGCGCTGATCCAGTCCGCGCCATCGGCGGAGCGCCGCTTGGAGACGCGATCGGGAAATGCGAGACAGACAGCGGCCCCCAGCCCGCTCGTCCCGAGCGTAGTCGAGGGGCGCTTCTCGGAAGCATCACGCCCACGCTCCTCGACTTCGCTCGGGACGAGCGATTGATCCTGTTTCCGGATCATCGCCGCCCACCTCTTCGCCAGTCCCCTGCCCGCCTCCGCGCGCTTGCCGCGTTCGCCGCGCCAGCGCTGGAGGCGCAGCTCCAGATCCGCGTCGGTACCGCCAAGCCCGCGTTCGGACAGCAGCACAGCCACCTCGGCCGCGAGGTCGAGCATGCCGAGCCGTTTGGCCTCGATCAGCATATGCGCGATACGGGGCGGCATCGGCAGCTCGGCGATGCGACGTCCGTGCGGCGTCGGGCGCCCTTCCCCGTCGAACGCGCCGAGCGCGGCAAGGCGGGTCCGAGCCTCAGCGATGGCGGCGTCGGGCGGCGGATCGAGCCAGCGCAAGCTCCGCGGATCGGCGACGCCCCAGATGCTCGCGGCCAGCAGCAGCGGCGACAGGTCCGCTTCCAGGATTTCGGGCGGATCGAAGCGCGGCAGGCCGGCGGTCGCAGCGTCTTCCCAGAGGCGATAGGCCGCGCCGGCGGTCTGGCGCGCGGCGCGGCCGGCGCGCTGGGTGACGGCGGCCTGGCTGGCGCGCTCGGTCACGAGGCGCGTCATCCCCGCCGCGCGATCGTAACGCGGGCGGCGCGCGAGGCCGGAATCGACGACGATGCGAACGCCGTCGAGCGTCAGGCTGGTCTCGGCGATCGACGTGGCCAGCACCAATTTGCGCTGGCACGGACCGGCGGGCGCAATCGCGGCGCGCTGGGCAGCCGGATCGATCTGGCCGTGAAGCTTGTGCAGGACGACGCCGTCCGCCAGCGGCCCGAGCCGCTCCGCGGTGCGCTCGATCTCGGCGACGCCGGGCAGGAACGCGAGAATACCGCCGTCCTCGTTGCGGAGCGCGCCGCGGATGGCCGAGGCCACCGCGTCCTCGATTCGCAGCTCGGGCGAGCGGCCGAGATAGCGGAGCTCTAGCGGGTGCGAGCGGCCCGCGCTCTCGATCACCGGCGCGCCGTCCATCAGTGCGGCATAGCGGGCGCCGTCGAGAGTGGCCGACATCGCGACCAGCCGAAGGTCCGGACGCAGCGCCGCCTGCGCGTCGAGCGCGAGCGCAAGGCCGAAATCGCTGTCGAGGCTGCGCTCATGCACTTCGTCGAACAGCACGGCGGAAACGCCGGCGAGCTCAGGGTCGGCCTGGATGCGGTTGACGAAAATGCCTTCGGTGAGAACCGTCACCCGGGTTGCCCCCGAGCGCCTCGTATCCATGCGGGTCGCGAAGCCGAAGGTGCGCCCTACCGGCTCGCCGGCCAGCTCGGCCATCCGCTCGGCCGCGGCGCGCGCGGCGAGGCGGCGGGGAGACAGCAGCAGGACCTCGCCCGAGCACCAGGACTCGCCAAGCAGCGCCGGCGCGATCGCGGTCGTCTTGCCCGCGCCCGGCGGCGCAACCACGACCGCACTGCTGCCGTCGCGCAGAGCGGCGAGCAGGTCGGGCAGCACGGCGTGGATCGGGAGGTCGGTCACTGGACTGCGATACTCATTCCTCTCCCTTGAGGGGAGAGGAACAGCGGAGCTTAGTCGCGAAGCGGCTTAGCGGAGCTAGGAGAGGGTGGTTGGCGCTGTACCACAACACCCTCTCCCCGCTCGCGCCCGCAGGCACGAGTCGCCCTCTCCCCTGTAGGGAGAGGGGTGAAACAAAAAGGGCGGAGCCTTTCGGCCCCGCCCTATGCATTCGATCAGGCGAAGGTCAGAACGCGCGATATTGCTCGTTGCCGACAAAGCCCATCTTGGTCACGCCCGAGCGCTTGATGATCGCCAGAATGTTGTCGACGATCGCGTAGCGCGCCTGGGGATCGGGCTGCACGTGCAGCTCCGGCTCCGGGCTCATCGCGCGGGTGCGGTCGAGATAGAGACGCAGCGTCACCAGGTCGATCGGGGTTCCGTTCCAGGTCACGGTGCCCATCGGATCGACGGAAACCGTGTTCTTGATCGGATCAATCGGCGGCGGCGTGTTCTTGTCGCTATTGACCGGAAGATCGATCTTCACCGCGTGGGTCTGGATCGGGATGGTGATGATGAACATGATGAGGAGCACGAGCATGACGTCGATCAACGGCGTCGTGTTCATTTCCATCATCGGCTCGCCGTCGTCGCGGCCACCACTCATTGCCATGAGGTCTACTCCTTACAGGCGCTGCACGGCGCCGCCCGGCGGCGGTTCGGAAATGAAGCCGACGCGGCTGAAGCCGGCCAGCTGCATCGTGTAGATCGCCCCGCCGATGCACCGATACGGCGTGTTGATGTCGCCGCGGATATGGGCTTCCGGAAGCTCCAGGCCGGGCGCATTGACGCCGCCCTGGCGCTCGATCTCACGCCGAAGCTTGGCGACCGCCCGGTTGAGCAGTTCGCTCGCATTGACCTTGGTCAGACCCCAATAGACGCCGCACGATCCGTCCTTTTCGCCGCGGACCGTCAGCGAGACGTTCTCGGGCTTGGTCGTGGTCGGGTCGAAACGAACCTTGGGGAGCTTGACCTGCACTGTCTGGATCACGACCGGAATCGCGATCAGGAAGATGATGAGCAACACCAGCATGACGTCCACGAGAGGCGTCGTATTGATGTCGGACATGGGGATTTCGTCACTACCCCCGACTGCAACTGCCATAGGATCCTGTCCTGTCTTGCCGCCGGAAAGCTCCGACGGTGGGTGGCGGGCGCCTAAGAAGGGGAAGCGCCCGCCAGTCCGTAGTTAGGCCTTGTTCTGCACGCCGCCGGTCTGGCCGGCAGTCGTCGAGCCGGTCACCGGCTTGGTCGTGCTCGCAGCCGGCTTCGCGGTCGTCGCCGCGGCAGGCGCACCGGCCGGACGCAGGTTCGACGGCTTCACGCTGCCGCCCGACATCACATAGCCGAGCACGTCGTTCGAGAAGGCCGCGAGGTCTTCCGCGATCGACTTGTTGCGGCGCTGCAGCCAGTTGTAGGCAAGCACGGCCGGCACGGCGACGGCCAGACCGAGCGCGGTCATGATCAGCGCCTCACCGACCGGACCCGCGACGGCGTCGATCGACGCCTGGCCGGCCAGGCCGATCTTGATCAGCGCGCGGTAGATGCCGATGACGGTACCGAACAGGCCGATGAACGGCGCGGTCGCACCCACGGTGGCGAGGAACGCCAGGCCCGCGCCGAGCTTCGAGTTGATCAGGCCCTGGCTGCGATTGATCGAGCCGTGGATCCAGTCATGCGCCTCGACCGGATCGGTCAGCTTGCCATGCTGCTCCTGGGCGATCAGCGCGTCGTCGACGATCTGACGATAGGCCGAGTTCTTCTCGAGCTTGTTGGCGCCTTCCTTGAGGCTGGTCATGTTCCAGAAGCCCGAGCGCATCTTGCGGCCCTGGTTGATGATCTTCTGCTGCTCGAACAGCTTGGTGAACAGGATGTAGAAGGAGAAGATCGACATAAAGACCAGGATCAGGAACACCGACCAGGCGATGACACCGCCCTGCTGGAGCGCGGGGAGGAGGCCGTACGGGTTCTCGCCCTTCGGCGCGGCGGCCGCGGCTTCCTGAAGGAAAGCGATTTGAGTGATCATGCGTAAAATCCTCTAGAATAGTTCAGACATCCGACGCTGCGCATCCGCAGCACCGCCATTACTTCGGAATGACCCACTTCACGTTCCGGGACTGGGTGCTCTTGATCGGGTTGCCGCTCTGATCGAGCGCCGGCGTGAAACGACCCTTTCGGGTCATCGCCCGGCAGGCGGCATCGTCGAGATCGGCGTTGCCGCTCGAAGACGTCACCCGGCAATTCTCGACACGGCCTTCCGTGTTGATGTCCCAGGAAATCCGGGTCGTACCCTCGGCGCCCTCGCGCAGCGCACGCGGCGGATAGTCATCCGTCGTCACGAAGCGTGAAGGATCACCCTTGGGGCCCGCGGCCTTGGAGACCGTCGGCACGGGCGGCGGCGGCGGAGGCGGCGGCGCGGGTGGCGACGGCACGAACACCGGCGGCGGATTCGGACGGGCGATGATCACCGGCGCCTGTACGGTCGGCGCCTGGACGATCGGCGGCGGAGTCACCACGGGCGGCGGCTCAACCTTCTGCTCGGGCGGGGGTGGAGGTGGCGGCTCCTCGGGGGGCGGCGGCTCCTCCTGCACGTCGAACGTCTTGAGGTCTGAGGCGACCTTCTTGATGACGTTGAACGCAAGGCCGGTCACGAACGCATAGCCAAGCACTGCGTGGATCAGGATCACGATAACGATCGACGCGAGCTTACTACCGTTCAAGCCTTGTTTGTCAGCGTAGGCCATTCAGTAATGAAACTCCCTCTCTCGGCACGGGCGGAGCGAAGGGAGCGCCGACCCGGTACCGCAGTACAGTCCATTCCGCCCCTGTTGTTATGCTTTAGGCAGAAGCCCGGCTATCTATCGCTCAGGCTTTCATGACGCAAACGCTTTGTCGCCGCTGCGGAACCTGTGGTCCCACAGCGGGATTTTTAGAGTAGTCGTACCGGTCCGACAGGCTGTAACGCGCGAGAAATGATGCGTATCCCGACCTTAATTGCCGCTACGGCATGCGTGATGCTGACAGCGGTGGACAGCTCCGCTCAGACGCCCTCGCCCGCCCCGACATACAGCTATGCCGACCTCGCCGACCGCGCTTTGATCGCTCCGGTGGCGGTGATCGCCACCATAACGGAAGCGATTCGGCTGAAACCCGAGCAGGCGCCGGGCGTCGCGCCCGGGCATGCGCGGGTGTACGTGGAGGCGAGCGCGAACACCCTGATTCGCGGCGCCGGCGGGCTGCCGCCGACCTTGAGCTATCTGGCCGACGTGCCGCTCGATGCGCGGGGCAAGGTGCCGAAGCTGAAGGGCCAGCAAGTGCTGCTGCTGGCGCGGCCGGTGCCCGGCAAGCCCGGCGAGCTGCAGCTGATCACCCCCGACGCGCAGATGCCGCTGACGCCCGAACTGGAGCAGCGTGTCCGCGCGATCCTGACGGAAGCGCTGCGCAGCGACGCGCCGCCGCCGATCACCGGCATCACCAGCGCCTTCCATGTCGACGGCACGATTCCCGGCGAAGGCGAGACCCAGATTTTCCTGTCCACGCGCGAGCACCGGCCGATTTCGCTCAGCATCCTCAGCCGGCCCGGGCAGGAGCGGCAATGGTCGGTCGCCCTGGGCGAGATCGTCGACCAGGCGGCCAAGCCGCCGCCCAAGGACAGCCTGCTCTGGTACCGCCTCGCCTGCGGCCTGCCGCGCGAGCTTCCGGCCGGCGCGACCGGCGACCTGGACGCCGATGCAGCCCGATCCGCGCGCGACGATTATGGCTTCGTGATCGAGCAGCTCGGCCCCTGCACGCGCAACCAGCCGATCAAAACGAGCTGATCTCGACCCCGACGCCGGCGCAATCGGGGTAAATATCCGGCTTGCGGGTCGAGACCTTGAGGCCGGTGACGCCCTGGCGAGCAGCGACGAGCATGTAGATTTCCCGCGCCAGCGTTTCCTGCAGGTTGAAGCGGCGGCCCTGGGTCATCCGCAGGATCTCGGTGCGCAGGAAATCGTAATTCCAGGCGGCCGCGGCGCTGTCCTCGTTCGCGAATGCGGCAGCCGAGACGTAGACGTCGACGCTGACCAGCAGCCGCTGCGGCGTGCCAACCTCGAAATCGTGGAAGCCGATATCGACCGGCAGGTCGAAGTCTTCGAGGAAGATGCGAAAGCTCTGGGGCTGGAGCGCGTCCGGCACGAGGCCGTCGATCCGCGGCGGCGTGGTCATCGTGCCTGCTCCACCTGACGATCGAGGAAATTCTCGATCGTCCGCCAAAGGTGAACGCTGACGCCGGGGCCGCGGACGCCGTGGCCGAAGCCGGGATAGACCATCGTCTCGAACGGGATCGCGGCGACCTGCAGCTTCGCCATCAGCGCGGTCGAGTTGTCGAACACGACATTGTCGTCCGACATGCCGTGCATCAGCAGCAGCGGATCGCGGATCGCGGTGGCATTCGGCAGCGCGTCGGCATGCTGATAGACCTCCGGCACCTTGCGCGGATCGCCGAGATAGCGTTCGGTGTAATGGGTGTCGTAAAGCTCCCAGCGGGTGACCGGGGCGCCCGCGACGCCGGCCGCGAACGTTCCGGGCGCAGCCTCCAGCAGCTTCAGCGTCATGTAGCCGCCATAGGACCAGCCATAGACGCCGATGCGCTTCGGATCGACGAACGGCTGTTTCTTCAGCCAGTCGACGGCTGCGAGCTGGTCGGCGACCTCGACCGTTCCCATCGCGTGGTAGATCGCATCCTCGAACGCCTTGCCGCGATCGGCGGTGCCGCGATTGTCGACCGAGAAGATCACCCAGCCTTTCGAGACCAGATATTGCTGGACCGGCAGGTCGCGCGTCCATTCGTTCCGCGCCTGGCCGCCGGTGCCGGGGCCGCCATAGACCCAGAGCAGCACCGGGCGCGGGCCGGAGAAGCCGGTCGGGACATAGAGCTTGTAATAGAGATCGGTGACGCCGTCCGCCGCCTTGATCGTCCCGAACCTGGGCGCGACGTGCGACGCCATGAACGGCGCATAAGGATGATCGCCGGCGAGCTTGTTTTCCTCCACCCAGCGGCGGCCCTGCCCGTTCGCATCGGCGAGATAGGTCTGCGGCGGCTGCGCGGTGCTGGAGCGGGTGACGATCGCGTGGGTCGCGCCCTTGTCCATTTCGACCGCGTTGTTGAAGCCCGAATCGGTCAGCTGCTTCGGCGTGCCGGGCGTATTGATCGGCACCGCATAGAGCTGCCATTCGATCGGCGTCTCCCGATTGGCGACGATATAAGCGAGCCCCTTCGCCTCATCGACGCCGGCGACGTCGCGGACGTCCCACGGCCCGCTGGTCAGTTGGGTCCAGGCGCCGTCCTTCCAGCGATAAAGGTGGCTGAAACCGTCGCGCTCCGATGTCCAGATCAGGCTGCCGTCGCTGAGCGGCTTCAGATTGTCGTTGAGATTGATCCAGGTCTTTGCCGTTTCGGTGAACAGGATTGCGGACTTGCCGGTCGCGGGGTCCACACGCAGCATGTCGAGCCGCTTCTGGTCGCGGCTTTCGCGCTGGACGAGCAGCATCTTGCCGTCCTTGGTCCAGTCGACGCGGGCGAGGTAGATGTCGGGATCGGGCCCGAGATCGACCTTCACGTTCTTGCCGGTCGCGACGTCGAACACGTAGAGATCGACCTTTGCGTTGTCGGTGCCGGCCTTGGGGTAGCGCTGCTGATAGACGCGGGTGCCGTCGGCGCCGATCGCCGCGCGAGTGACGATCGCGACCGGCGCTTCGTCCGACCGTTCGACCGCGATCAGACGATCGTCGGGCGACCACCAATGGCCGCGATTGCGGTGCATTTCCTCCTGCGCGACAAACTCCGCCGTGCCCCAGCTGACGGTGCCCCCGCCGCCTTGCGTCAGCGGCCGCTCCTTGCCGGTCGCGAGATCGAGCAGGATCAGATTCTGGTCGCGGACGAACGAAACCAGATGCCCCTTCGGGCTGACGGTGCCGTCGAGCTCGCTGGTCTTGGTGTCGGTCAGGCGGCGGACCTTGCCGTCCAGCCAAGCGAGGTAGAGATCGCCGTCGAGGGGCACGAGAAGAGTCTGGGAATCGCCGCTCCAGTCATAGGCGACGATGCCTTTCTGGTCGGCGATGCGGGCGCGTTCGCGCTGCATCCGCTCGGCTTCCGACAGCGTCGCGCCGGTGCCGAAGCTTTTCGAATCGACCAGCATCCGCTCGGCGCCCGTTCTGGTGTCGAGCGCCCAGAGATCGAACCGTTCCTTTTCGTCCGGACGATTGCGCAGCGAGGTCAGCCAGCGGCCGTCCGGCGACAGCTTCAGCAGGCGCGGTGTCGGGCCGGCAAGCGGCGGATTGCCGAAGATGCGTTCGAGGGTGAGTGTCTGCTGGGCCATGGCGGGAGCGGAAAGCGACAGCGCCGCGAGCGCGGCGAGCAAAGCGCGCGTCATGCGCGAAATGGACGATCTGGACGATCTGGACGACATGGACGACATTCACATGGAATCACGAACATTTTCCCTTCCCCACGGCCGGTCTGCCGACACGGCGCGGTTTGGCACAGAGTGGGGCGCGTAGGACAGGGTTTTGTCTGAATTGGGTGGTTTGCGGAAGTTCGCACCTTTCTCAAGTGCAGGACGAGCGGCTAAGCAGAAACGATGAGCCTAGGCCGCTTCATTTCGCTGTGGATGCATCCCAGCTCCATCGCTGACGTTGTCACAGAAGACGAACTTGCACGCGCGGAAGGACGCCTCCAAACGCGACTCCCCGCCGACTACCGGAACGCCCTGCTTGAGTTCGGCCTGCCGCGTCCAACCATCGAGTTACTGAACGCTATCGTGAATCGCCAACTCGGACTGAGGGACGTGAGTGACTTCCTTACGCCAGCCGAGATGGTGACCGTCACTGAGGATTGGCGCGACTTGGGGTTGCCCGACGGTCTGATTGCTTTCGCCACCGATTGTACGGGAAACCTATTCTGCTTCCCGACTCAGACCGACGCTTCGGACAAGTTGCCGGTCGTGTTCTTCGATCATGACGATCACAGTGCGGATGTCATCGCGCCATCCTTCGATCGCTGGATCAACAAGTTCTGCGGAGTCGCTCCGCACTGATCCATGTCCGCGAAGGGTGAAAACCGGACGTTTCCCTCTCCCCTTGCGGGAGAGGCGACTCGGCGCAGCCGAGCGGGGAGAGGGGGGCGAGCCGCAGGCTCGCGCGGCGCAAAGCGCCGCACCCCTCTCTAAGCTTTGCTAGGCAGCAAGCTGCCAAGCAAAGCTATTCTCTCCCGCAAGGGGAGAGAAGCTCAGGTCCCCTTTGAGCCGATTGCCGACAAAGCCTTTCTCCATAAGGAGAGGAGGGGCTCGCGAGTCGCGGCGAGTGAAGTGAGGCCAGAGCGAGGCGCAGCGAGCGTGAGAGTCGCAGACCCTCACCATCCCACCGCTTCGCGGCGGCCCCCTCCCTCTCCCGCAAGCGGGAGAGGGGCTTGGGTCCGGAGCAGCGCCCCTCGACTTCGCTCGGGACGAGCGGGGTCCGCCGATTCAAGCCAGGACTCAGCTTTCGACCTAGAACCGATACCCTGCCCTGATCCCGATCGTGCGCGGCGTCTGCACGACCGCGTAGGACCGGCTGAAGCCTTGGAACCCGTCCGCAGACGGATAGCAGCTGCCGCACTGGACGAAGCGCGTGATCTGCGCGCGCTCGTCGAACGCGTTCTGGACGAACAGCTCCGTCGTGAAATGCTGCCATTTCGCGCCGATCGCGAAATCGGCGGTCGTCCACGCCGGCAGGCGGCCGAGCTGCAGCGCCGGGTTGAAGATGAACCCGTTCGGGCCGTCGACGCTCTGGCGGATATCGGATGCGGCCGAGCTCGAGTGCGTGACCGTCGCCTGGAAATAGGGTTTGACGTCGGTTCCCGCCTGGAATTCGTAGCGACCGGTCGCGCTGAACTTGAACCGCGGCGTGATCGGCAGCCGCGTTCCCTTGGGCGAGGACACGCGATTGGCCTCGCCGCCCGGTCCGGGCGTGGTGCAGGTAAAGGTCGGATCGTCGAACAGGCAGAGATTCCGCCTGATCTTGCCATCGGTATAGGCGCCGCTGCCCGACAGGGTCAGGCCGGCGACCGGGTTCCAGGCGAAATCGGTCTCGATGCCCTTGATCCGGGCATTCGGGCCGTTGTGGATTTCGGTGAAGCTGTTCTGGCCCAGGAAGCTGAACTGGAAATGCTTCCAATCCTGCCAAAAGAAGGCGCCGTTCCAGCGGAACACATTGTTCCAGGTCGTCTTGAAGCCGACTTCATAGTTGACGAGGAAATCGGGCGCATAGGGCGGCAACGTGCCGCGGCGGTTGATACCGCCGGGACGGAAGCCCTTCGACCAGGTCGCATAGAACAATTTGTCCTCGGCCGGCTTCCAGGTGACGTTCGCGCGGTAGAGAAAACCGGTGTCCTTGGTGCGTTTCGGCACCAGCGTTCCGTTCTTGAAATCGGCGAGGTTGGTGCACGGGCTGCCTCGGGTGATCGGCGGCAACAGCGTGACGGGGTCGCTGCTGTTGTTGATCACCTCGCGGAGCGTGCGGCCGTCGGTCGTGTAACAGCCGGCGACGCCGGTGCGCGAGCTGGCCGCAGCGTTGAACGGCGTGGCGGTGAACGGCCGTCCGTCGTCCGGATCGGCAGCCGGATTGCGCCCGAAGCCGAAGAAGCCGCCCAGCGTGTTGTCGAATTTGTAGCCGCGGAGGCCGCCGGTCAGCGTCACGGTCGGGAGAATGTCCCAGCTCGCCTCGCCGAAAATCGCATAGTCGCGGTCGACGCGCTTCTGCTGCGTCAGCCACAGCGTGCCGGGCAGGCCGTTGACCGACACCTGGGCGCCCAGATTGTCGATCTTGTAATCCTGGTGGATCATGTTCGACTGGCGCTGATAGAACAGACCGCCGACGATGCGGAACGGGTTTTCGGCCGGGGACGAGACGCGCAGTTCCTGGCTGATGCGCTTGAAATGGTCGCTGCCGTCGATGTGCTGCAGCGGCAGGATCGTGTTGCCGGCGTTGTCCTGGTAGTAGAACACCTCGCTCAGGCCGTGCAGGAAATTGCCGTCGCCCAGGTCGTAATTCGCGTAGAGCTGGTCATAGGCTTCGGCATAGTCGGTGTAATCCGACGAGCTGTTGCGCTTCCGGTCGAGATAGGCGCCGGCATAGGTCAGGTCCCAATTGCCGATCTTGCCCTGGACGGTCAGCGCCGCCTGGATCCACTTGTCCTTGTTGAACTCCGGGAAGAAGCGCTGGACCTTCAGGTCGCCCAGGCTCTGGTCATAGCCGAACGAGCCATTCGCCTTCTGGTCCTGACCGAAGATGGACAAGGTCGTCGTCCAGTCGTCGGACAGGTCGATGCCGAGCGCGATGCGACCGCCATAGGTGTCGACGTCGTTATAGTCCTTTTTGACCAGGTTCGAATTGCTGATCGACAGGCCGTTCGGGTTGATCGACCCGTCAGGGTTGGAGCCCTTGATGAAGGTGCGGGTGCCGGGGATGTTGTCGATATAGCCGGCGTCGTGCTGGTAGAAGCCGACCGCGCGGACCGCGACCGTCTCGCTCAAGGGCACATTGACGAAGCCCTCGATCTTGCCGCCCTGCCCGCCTTTGTGGACGGTGTTGCCCTCCACGTCGAAGCCGCCTTCGAAACCGGCGGTCGTCGGCTTGTTGGTGATGATGCGGACCGTGCCCGCTTCCGACGATGCGCCGTAGAGCGTGCCCTGCGGGCCCGACAGCGCCTCGATGCGGGCGATGTCGTAGATGTGGACGTCGAGCGTGCCGCCGATCGTCGTGATCGGCTGTTCGTCGAGGTAAAAGCCGACCGAGGGCAGCGAGCCCGAATGGTTGCCGTCGCCGCCGCTCGCGACGCCGCGGATATAGACGGTCGCGGTGCCGGGGATCGACGTCTGGAACGCGACGCTGGGCAGCAGGCGCGTATAGTCGTTGAAGTTCGAGATGTTCATCTGCTCGAGCTTCTGCGTGCCGAGCGCCTGCACGCTGATCGGCACGTTCTGAAGGCTTTCCTCGCGCTTTTGCGCGGTGACGATGATGTCGCCGATCGCTTCGTTGCCGCCGGTCGCCGCCTGTGGTGTCGCCTGTGGTGTCGCCTGGTCCTGGCCAAGCGCGGGCGCGGCCAGCATCGAACTGCCGAGCAACGCCGCCATCACCGGAGTGAAAGTCTTCCGACGCACGAACTGTCCTCCCCCAATATCCCGGAACGGAGCTTCACCGGTTTCAGGGCATGGTAAAAGAGCCAGCGTAGGCGCCCGCGCGCTTTCCTGAACGGCTGTTGCGCTTATGCAACGGTTGGAGAGGCTCCCCTCCCTGCAAGGGAGGGGCTGGGGGTGGGTTCGGCCGAAGGCCGAGCTAAATGCCACAGCTTAAGGAGATCGCATGAAGCGCGTCGACCCCGCAAAGACGTCGTTTGCCCGCCGGCTGCGTCAAGAAGCGACGCCGGAAGAGCGGATGATCTGGCGCCGCTTGTCCCGCTTTCGACCGGGCTTCACGCGGCAGCTTACAATCAGCGACCTGTATGTCGCCGATCTGGCTTGTCGGCAGGCACGGCTCGTGGTCGAGCTTGATGGGAGCCAGCACGCCGATTCTGCATATGACGAAGCGCGGACCGCGCACCTTGGGGCGCTCGGATGGCACGTGATCCGGTTCTGGAACAATGAGGTGCGGGAGAATGCCGATGGTGTGGCCGCAGCTATCGTCGCCGCTGCCGAGAGACGACTGGGGTTTGCGCCGGAGGTGATCGCGACGCGCGCCGGTCGCGTTCGGAAGCCGCGGCTGCGTTGACCTTCACTCCTTTCCAGCGGCGGTGATTTGCTCGGCCTTCGGCCGATACCCACCCCAAACCCTCCCTAGAAGGGAGGGGAATTTGGATAGACATCCAGCACATCGCCCAGAGCCGTCCTCAGCGGAGCGAGCCAGGGGTCGAAGGGTTTCCAGGGCTCCAAGCCCTCGCGGTTGATCGGGCGGCGGACCTGTTCGGAGCTGGCGGTGCGGACGGCGCGCTCGGTTTCCCAGAAGCGGAGGCAGGACTCTTCGAACGGCAGGCCCAGGGCGTCGAGCAGGGCGCGGATTTCGCGCTCCGTGTCGTCGACCAGCCGTTCGTAGATGACGCGGTGGACGGCGCCGGGCTGCACACGGTCGAAATGCGCCATCAGCCGGACATAGGCGGCATAATAGCGGCCGACATCCTCCAGCCCGTAGGTGAAGCTCTGGCCGCGGGCGAAATGCTGCTTGAAGTTGGAAAAGCAGCTGGCGAGCGGGTGGCGGCGCGCGTCGACGATCGTCGCGTTCGGCAGGATCAGCCGGATCAGGCCGACATGCATCCAGTTGTTCGGCAGCTTGTCGATGAACAGGGGCCGGCCTGTCTTGCGCTGGATGCGGGTGCGATCGAGATACTCCTCGCCCAGCGCGCGCACCTCGGCGGCGGTAAGCTTGTCTATCGGCGTGTCGCCCGAGCCGATCCGCGCGGCGAGCGCGGGAATGTCGGGCAGCTCCATCGTGCCTTCGACCTGGGAATGGCTGGCGAGGATCTGCTCGATCAGGGTCGAGCCCGCGCGCGGCATGCCGAGGATGAAGATCGGATCCGGCGCAGGGCAGCCCCAGCCGGCGCGGGCGGCGAAGAATTCCGGCGTGAAGATCGCCTCTGCGCGCGCGACCTGCGCGTCGGTATCGGCGGGATCGTAAGGAAGCTGGCGGCGGCGGATCGCGTTGCCCTGCGCGTAGTGGCGGAACGACGGCTCCGCCTCGCCGCGGTCCTCCAGCGCCTTGCCGAGCGCGAAATGAAGGTGGAGGCGGTCGTCATCGGAAAGGCCGGCGCCGTCGAGCGCCGCGCGCATCGCGGCGACGTCGTCGTCGGAGAATTTGACCGTCTTCAGATTGGCGAGGCTCCACCAGACCTCGCCGAGGCCGGGACGGATCGCGATCGCGCGGCGATAGGCGGCGATCGAGTCGGGCTGGCGGCCGACCGTCTTCAGCACATGGCCGTAGCTCATCCAGATTTTCGGCTGATCGGGCGCCTTTTCGAGGACACTTTCATAGAGCTCGATGGCTTCGTCGAACTCGCCGATCCGCCCGAGCGCCGCGGCCTTCAAATTCTCGTGGGTCGGGTTGGCGGGATCGTCGGCGAGCAGCGTGTCGAGCTCAGCCAGCGCTTCGGCCGAGCGGTTCTGGCGGTGCAGCACGGTCGCCAGATTGGAGCGTGCCGGGCGGAAGCCGGGCGCCAGCTCCAGCGCCCGCCTGAGCAGCGCCTCCGCGTCGCGATACCGGGCGAGACGGCCGGCCAGCTCCGCCATCATCCGGATCGCGGCGACATCGAACGGATCGTCGCGAAGATGCGGGCGCAGCAGCCGCTCGGCGGTGCGCAGATCGTTCGCGACGAGCGCCGCACCCGCCTCGATCAGCACCGGGTTCGCGATCGAGGCGTCGATCGCGGCAAGCTCCAGCCGCTCGGCGTCCTCGGCACGGCCCGCGGCCCGAGACGCCATGGCGGCGCGCCGCAGGATATGTGGATCGGGGCCAGATGGCGGAAAAAGCATGGGTCAGCGGGATGTGCCGGGTTCAGCTAAGATCCGCAATGGGTGGTTAGCGGCCAGCCCCTCTCCCCGACCGGGAGAGGGCGACTCGCGCGCCAGCGCGAGCGGGGTGAGGAGGCCAGAGCGAAGCGCAGCGACCGTGAGAGCCCAGACCCTCACCCTCCCACCGCTTTGCGGTGGGCCCCTCCCTCTCCCGCAAGCGGGAGAGGGGCTTGGTCCGCCATGGGTCCATTCCCGCCGTTGCTCGGCCAGGGGCGAGCTGCGAAGCTGTGCGTTGGGAGCTGATGGGGGGTGCAATGAGGACAATCATCGCGATCGTGGGTGTTGCCGCTGTTTTGATGGGGTTGCTGTGGATCGGGCAGGGCACCGGGCTCGTCCATTGGCCGGCGTCCAGCTTCATGCTCGATCAGCGCCCCTGGGCCACCCGCGGCGGGATCCTGGCCATCGTCGGCGTGGTGCTGATCCTGGTCTCGCGCCGACGCTGATCAACGACGCGCTGAACCGGTGCCCGGCGGAACGGGGTGTCCGTTCCGCCGGGGAGGCAGAGGCTTACGCTTTGCGCGCGGTGATCCAATCGTCCACGCGACGCTCGAGAATCGGCAGCGGCAGCGAGCCCGAGCCGATCAGCAGATCGTGAAAGGCGCGGATATCGAACCTGGGCCCAAGCTGCTGCTCGGCCCTGTGGCGCAGCTCCATGATCTTGAGCATGCCGATCTTGTAGCCGGTCGCCTGGCCCGGCAGCGTGATGTAGCGGCGAACCTCCGACCGCGCTTGGTCCGGCGAGGCGCGACCGGTCTTGACCATATAGTCGACCGCCTGATCCTCGGTCCAACCCTTGGCGTGGATGCCGGTATCGACCACCAGCCGCGCGGCGCGGAACAGCTCTGCTTCCAGCCGCATGAAATCGCTGGCGAGATCGGGATAGGCGCCCATCTCCTTGCACAAAGCTTCGGAGTAGAGGCCCCAGCCTTCGCTGAACGCCACGTAGCGGGCCACCTGGCGGAATTTCGGCCCGCCGTGCTGCCCGACCTGGATATCGCCCTGCGTGACGTGTCCGGGCACGCCTTCGTGGCACATCAGGTCGACCATCGCATCCGGCGCGGGATCGTCGGTGGTGCCGAGCAGATGGACATAGACGCGGCCGGGCCGGACGCCGTCAGGGCTAGGCCCCGCGGCATGGGCGGCGCCGCCGGCGACCTCGCTGAACGACGGTTCGCGCACGACTTCCATCGCGTGGACCGGCAGCTTCCCGAAATATTTGGGCAGCAGCGTGCGGTTATGAGCGATCACCGCATTGGCCTTGCGCAGATATTCAGCGCGGTTTTCGTCGGTCCACGGCACCGGCGGATGGCGCTGCTGGCGATCGGCATAATAGGCGAACCGATCCTTGAAGCCGGCCTGCCGGGCGAGCGCGTCCTGCTCGCCCTCGATCCGCTTGACCTCGGAAAGCCCGATCTGGTGGATCTGGTCGGCGGTGAGATCGGTGGTCGTGTTGAGCTTCAGCGCGGCGGCATACCATTCCGCGCCGCCCGGAATGGAGACCATGCCCACGCGGCCGCTCGGCGCCGTCGGCAGGTCGCTCTTTGCCCAGGCGATCACGCGTTCGTAGGCCGGCTTGATCGAGAGCAGCGCGGTGCGCGTTTCGGCCAGCAGCGCATCCGCCTCGTCAGCCGAGACCTTTCCGCCGGACTTGAGCTTCCCGACCTTGGCCTGGGCGTCCGCCCAGAGCGGCGATGCAGCCCGGTTGTCGAACGGCGCACCGGTGATGATGGCCTGGCTGCCGGCAATCACGCGCTCGATCTCGAACTTGGGGGCATGCACGCCCGCCTTGTCGGACGCGCGGCTTTGCAGGATCGCCACGTCCAGAACCGCCGGCATGGCGCGTAGCCGGGAGGCATAGGCGTGCATGTCGGCTGCGTTTTGAACCGTGTGCGTGTTGATCATGAAGTCCGGCAGCCGCGAATGGACCGAATAGAGGAACGAGTAGAAGGGCGGCGCAAAGCGGCGATAGCGGTAGCTGAGCTCCGCGCGATCAAGTTCGAGCGCCCAGATGTCGTAGTTGATCTGCGCATCGGGCGACAGTTTGGCGCGGTCAAATTGGGCCTTCATGCGCGCGACGCTGCCACGACGCCATTCCAGCTGGCGGAGTTCGGCGGCATCGCTGATGTCGTCGAGCTTGTCTTCGCCTTCCTTTATGCCCAGTCGCGTCGCGAGCTGCGGCTCCTGCCGCAATTGCTCGGCAAATTCCTGATCGAGGAACGCATAGAGCCGCGCGTCCTCAGTTGCAGGTGCGGCCTGCGTGGTCTGCGCGACGGCAGGGGCCAACAGCGGCGCCGGAAACGAAAGAGCAACTACGGCGCACAGCCAGGTCGATTTGCGCAATGTTTATCCTCCCCATTTTTGCGAGTGCCTTGGCGGCAGCTCCCGAATGACGGAGCCCCTATTCCATCATGTTCTTCTGTTCGCCAGCAAATTTGCCCCTGGGGCCGTTCTCTCTGCCAGCACCCGCGGGCAAATCGCTGGACAGGATTGAGGAAGTCGGGTCCAGTCGCCCGCAATGCCTCTCGCCTCGTTCGCGCTCGTCATCCTGGCGGCGATCTGTCATGCGACGTGGAACCTGCTCGCCAAGCGGGCGGCGGATGCGGGGGCCGCATTCATCTTCGCGTATAACCTCGTCGCCTGCATCGCCTATGCGCCGTGGGCGATCTGGCTGATCGCGAAAGGGGCGTTGCCGATCGGCGCGCCCGTCTTCGGCTGCCTGCTGGCGAGCGGGCTGATCCACCTGGCCTACAGCCTGGCGCTGCAGCGCGGCTATCAGCTTGCCGACCTGTCGGTGGTCTATCCGGTCGCGCGCGGGACCGGACCGATGCTGTCGGCGATCGGCGCCTTCCTGCTGCTGGGCGAGCACGTCACCTATTTCCGGGCGGCCGGGCTGATCGCGGTGGTGATCGGGATCGCGCTGATCGCCACCGACGGGCGGCTGGCCGCCTTTCATCGGCCGGCGGCGCGCGACGGTGTACGCTGGGGCGGCGCGACCGGCGGGCTGATCGCCGGCTACACGCTGGTCGACGCGTATGGCGTCAAAGCCCTGCTGATCCCGCCGGTGGTGCTCGACTGGTGCTCGAACACGCTCCGCTTCTTCCTGCTGCTGCCCGCGGTGCTGCGCAATCGCGCCGCCGCCGTCGCGGCGATGCGCGGCCATTGGCCGCTGGCGATCGCGGTCGGGCTCCTCTCTCCGTTCGGCTATATCCTGGTGCTGGGCGCGTTGAGCCTGGGCGCGCCGGTCAGCATCGTCGCGCCCGCGCGGGAGATGTCGATGATGATCGGCGCGCTGTTCGGCATGCTGATCCTGCACGAGCGCGTCGGCGCGCCGCGGCTGGCGGGATGCGCGGTGCTGCTGGGCGGCGTGCTGCTGCTGGGGGGCAGTTGAGCTTCGGCGCCTTTCGGAATTCGCTCAGCCGAACGAATGGCATGAAAAAGGCCGGCAGCTTGCGCCGCCGGCCCTCCTTTTCGCTACTCGCCCGAATTATTCGGCCGCGGCAGTCTCGGCCGCCGTCTTCTCGGGACGGGTGTCGCGGCGCTCGGCGATGCGGGCCGACTTGCCGGTGCGGCCGCGCAGATAATAGAGCTTGGCGCGGCGGACGACGCCCTTGCGGACCACGTCGATCGATTCGATGTTTGGCGAATAAAGCGGGAAGACGCGCTCGACGCCCTCGCCGAAGCTGATCTTGCGGACGGTGAAGCTGGAGCCCATGCCCTTGTTGGCGCGAGCGATGCAGACGCCTTCATAGGCCTGGACGCGGGTGCGATCACCTTCGACCACCTTCACGCCGACGCGCAGCGTGTCGCCGGGGCGGAATTCGGGAATCTTCTTCGCTTCGTTGAACTTGGCGATCTGCTCGGCCTCGAGCTGCTGGATCAGGTTCATTGGTCTTCGTCCCTTAATCGTCGCCGCGCGCCAGAGGGCGATCGACCCGAGCGCTCCTGTAGCGCTCCCAAAGGTCCGGCCGCCTTAGCCGTGTTTCTGTCTCCGCCTGGTGCTTCCGCCAGGCGGCGATCTTCGCATGATCCCCCGATCGCAGCACTTCGGGGATCGTGCGCCCTTCCCAGTCGACTGGTCGGGTATAATGCGGATATTCGAGCAGCCCGCTTTCAAAGCTCTCCTCGATCCCGCTGGAAGCCGCGCCCATTACGCCGGGGAGCAGTCGAATGCAAGCGTCGAGCAGCACCAGCGCGCCCACTTCGCCGCCGGACAGGACATAGTCGCCGATCGAGATGGGCTCGACGTCGCGCCCCTCGAAAATACGCTCGTCGAACCCTTCGAAGCGGCCGCAGAGGATGGTGACGCCGGGCCCCGCCGCCAGCGCCCGCACCCGGGCCTGGGTGAGCGGGCTGCCGCGCGGGCTCATCGCGAGCACCGGCGCGTCGGGCTGCCGCGCGCGGGCATGGTCGACGGCATGGGCCAGCACGTCGGGCCGCAACACCATTCCGGCGCCGCCGCCGGCCGGGGTATCGTCCACCGTCCGGTGCTTGTCGGCGGCGAAATCCCGGATGTGCACCGTGTCCAGCGACCACACGCCTTCCGCCAGCGCCCGCCCGGCAAGGCTGACGCCGAGGGGACCGGGGAACATCTCCGGGTACAGGGTGAGGACGGTGGCGGCGAAGGTCACTTGGTCCAGTTCTCGACGCGGAGACCGGGGATGCCGGCGAAGTCCCATTCGTTGTTCGTGACCAGCGTGGCGCCGAGCGAAAGCGCATGCGCCGCAATGAGCCGGTCGAAACTATTCCGGCGAACGGCAACCTTCCCGCCCAATCGCCCATAGGCCTCAGCGGCAGTATCGTCGAAGGGGTAGGTTGTAAGCACGCTGACGAATACGTCTAACCGGCGTTCATCTTCCGGATCGGCTTCGGGCCGTTGCGCGCCAAAGCGAAGCTCGGCCAACGTAACAGAGGAGATTGCCATGTCACGCGCTTCCTGCGCACGCACTCTAGCCCGCAACTTGTCGCTTCTGGCCAGCGTGAAATCTAGACAGGCGTTTGTATCCAGAAGGTACATGATCAGGCCGCGCGATCTCGACCAGACCTGCTCCAATCCCGATTTTCCTGCTCAATGTCGCCTCGGCCGCCGGCCATGAACCCCGGCGAAAATGCGCCATACAGACTATCCAGAACCTTGGCAGCGTCGCTCTCCCGCCAGACGGAAAAACTGCCGTCTCTGTGAGGTGCGAACTTCACGTCTTCGCCGACGCGAAAACCCAGAGCTTTTGGCAGCCGGATCGCAAGCGAGTTTCCTGATTTAAAAACTCTCGTTGTAAACTCGACCATGGCCGATCCTCGTATATCTAGTTGGGATATACATCTCTCGCCTGGATGTTCAAGGAACTTCCGCCGTTCTCAGGTCTTCGCGCTCGGATGCCTGACATGCTCGATTGCCTGATCGTCGGCGGGGGGCCGGCGGGCCTCACCGCGGCCATTTACCTGGCGCGCTTCCACCTTTCGATCCGCGTCGTCGATGCGGGGAACAGTCGGGCCGCCTTGATCCCGTGCACGCGCAACCATGCCGGGTTTCCGGACGGGATCAGCGGCGAGGAGCTGATCGCGCGGATGACGGCGCAGGCGCAGAAATATGGGGCGGCGATCGATACAGGCCGGGTCACGCGGCTCGCGGCGATCGGCGGCGGGTTCGAGGCGGAATGGGGGTGCGGGCCGGTCAACGCCCGCACGGTTCTGCTGGCGACCGGAGTCACCAACCGGCGGCCGCCGATGGACGAGGCGCTGCACGACGAGGCGCTGGCGCGCGGGCTGATCCGCTATTGCCCGATCTGCGACGGCTATGAAGTGACCGACAAGAAGGTCGGCGTGATCGGCGACGACAGCCACGGCGTTGCCGAAGCCATGTTCCTGCGCGGCTTCACGGCCGACCTGACGCTGGTCGCGCCGGACACAAGGCAGCGCAAGCTGGATGCGCAGGACTGGCACCGGCTGGAGGAATTCGGGATCGGCGCGGCCGATGGGCCGGTCACCGATGTCCGGCTGGAGCGGGACGCGATCGTGCTGGTGACCGCGGCCGGCGAACACCAGTTCGACAGCGTCTATCCGGCGCTGGGATCGGACGTGCATTCGGGGCTGGCGAAGATGCTGGGCGTCGCGTTGGCGCCGGACGGCTGCATCAAGGTCGACGCGCATCAGCGCGCATCGGTGCCGGGCGTCTATGCGGCCGGCGACGTGGTGAAGGGTCTGGACCAGATCAGCCACGCGATGGGCGAAGGCGGCGTCGCGGCGACGACGATCCGCAACGACCTTGCGAGCCAGAGCCCGCTGCTCAGGTGAACACCCTAGTGCGTGCCCGCGAGCGCCGCCATCTCGTGCGTCTTCGCCAGCACGCGGCGGGCGGTTTCGATCGGCGCGGCGAAGGAGGTGCCGGTGCCGAACACCCTCTGTCCGGTCGCCGAGATCGTCGGCACGTCGACGCCGCGGCGCCAGACATAGAGATAATCGTCGGCATCCGGCCGATTGCTGCCGGTCCACGGATTGCCGGCTTCGTCGGTTGCGCCGACCAGCACCGCGCGGGGAAAGCCGGCGCGTGCCATCGCGGTGTTGTCCGGATGGTTGCGGCCGTCATTGCCGGCGGCCATCACGACGATGATGCCCTTGTCGGACGCACGGCGCACCGCGTCGGTGATCGCCGGATCGTCGGCGAGCGCGAGCGACAGGTTGATCGCATCCACGCCAAGGCTGACCGCCTTGTCGATCGCCGCCACGATCGGGCGCGAGGAGGGCTGGCACGGCGGCGAGCGGTCCGACGGGCAGCCGGCGGCATCGTCGATCCGGATCGAGACGATATCGACCGCGCCCTGCGCCTCGCGGTTGAGGATGGTCGCAACCATCGTGCCGTGATCGTAGCGCGGGTGATAAAGGGGACGCTTCCCCGCCATGTCGTATTCGCCCACCAGCACGTTCGCGAGCTGAGGCGTGCGCGAGATGCCGCTGTCGACGATCGCGACGAGAGGACGGGCAGAGACGGGAACCGAGGCCAGCAGGCCGAACAGGAACAGCAACAAACGCAAGGCTTATCGGCCCCCCGACCGAAACGAACGGAAACGAATCCCCCGCGGATTCGCGAAACCTAATATGAGTCAGTCTTCTACTTGGCGGAAGTGAAAATCCCGCTAATCGCAAGGGCACACGCCGCAGGAGCAGGGCGAATGGACGACATCGAAACGATCATGCGGACCGCGCCGGTGATCCCGGTGCTGGTGCTCGACGACCCCGACCAGGCGGTCGCGATCGGCACCGCGCTCGTCAAAGGCGGCCTCAATGTGCTGGAAGTGACGCTCCGCACGCGCCGCGCGCTCGAAGTGATGACGGCGATGACCGGGATCGAGGGCGCGATCGTCGGCGCGGGCACGGTCCTTGACGAAGCGCAGCTCGATCTTGCGCTGGATGCCGGCGCGCGGTTCATCGTCAGCCCCGGCCTGACGAAGCGGCTGGCCCAGGCGGCGAGCGCGCGCCGCGCCTGCTTCCTGCCCGGCATCGCGAACGCGTCGGACATCATGCGCGGGCTGGAACTGGGACTGAACCGGTTCAAATTCTTTCCCGCCGAAGCGAGCGGCGGGTTGAAGGCGCTGAAGGCGCTAGCCGGGCCGTTCGGGGATGTGCGCTTCTGCCCGACCGGCGGGATCACGCTTCAGTCCGCACCCGAATGGCTGGCCGAGGAGGCGGTGCTGTGCGTCGGCGGGAGCTGGCTGGTGAAGCCGGGCATGAGCATGGCCGACGTCGAGGCGGGTGCGCGGGCGGCAGCGGGACTGAGGCGCTGAATTCGTGACCCGTGTTTACGGCATTCCGTTCTGGAACAGCCACACCGGCCACGCTGCCACCGCCATCAGCGCTCCCAACGGCACGCGGGTCGTTGCGCTGACGTCCTCGCCCCGCGTTTTTGCGATCAGCACCGCGCCGATGCCGACCAGGCCGGCGAGCAGCAGCACATAGGGGAGCGCCGCCCAGCCGAGCCAGGCGCCGATCGCGCCGAGCAGCTTCGGGTCCCCTCCCCCCAGGCCTTCCCGGTTGCGGATCGCCTTGTAGAGCGCGCCGACCAGCCACAGGCCGGCGAAGCCGAGCACCAGTCCGATCAATCGGTCGTTCGGGACCGGCGGCAGGCCGGCCGCGCCGAGCGCGATGCCGATCAGCGCGAGCAGCCAGGTCAGCCGGTCGGGAAGCCAGAAATGCTCGACGTCGAGCGCGCCCAGCAGCAGCAGCATCCAGCCGAACAGCGCGCCGGCGACACCGACCGCCCCGGGCGCGATCGCGAACGAGATCGCGCCGATCAGCGCGGCGGCGACTTCGACCATCAGATGCCGGCGGTCGATCGCGCCGGCGCAGGTCGCGCAGCGGCCGCGGCGGATCAGGAAGGACGCGATCGGGATCAGGTCGAGCGGGCCGAGAATGCGGCCGCACCGGTCGCAGGCCGATCGGCCGCGCGTCACTTGCCGCCCTGCCGGCCAGCGGATCACGGCAGTGGCGAGAAAGCTCCCCGCGATCGCACCCAGGAAGAAACCGGCGAGCCCCCACATCGCCCTCTCCTGCCGCCGCCAAGCGGCGGTGTCGAGCCCGCAACGCGACGCTCGACGCGCAACCGAAAAGGAGTCACAATCCAGCCGTAGCGTTGCGAGCGAGGGGAATTGTTTCCGCCAGAGGAGATCGTGTCATGAGGCGAGACTTCCTTTACGCGTTGACGTCCATTGCTGCGGGCCTGTTGTTTTCCGCAAATGCGCAAGCCGACAGCTTTTTCTTCAGCACCGGAAATCCCGATGACCGGATCGCGACGGCGACGCGGCAAGCCAGCGCCGGCAAGATCGAGACCGAGAGCGCGGACGATTTCATCCTGTCGCGAAAGACGCAGCTGACCGGCGGCACCTTCACCGGCCTGCTGCCGGACGGCTTTTCGTTGAGCGGAATCAACGATGTGACTGTCGAGATCTATCGGGTGTTCCCGCTCGATTCGACCAATCCGCCTTCCCGCCATGTGCCGACTCGGAACAACTCGCCGTCCGACAACGCGCTCGCATCGCGCGACTCGGCAGCGGGCGAGTTGAGCTTCACGCCGGCCCTGCTTGCTGCCGACGCGACCGCGGCCAACTCGGTCATCAACGGTATCCACGCCGCGCCCAACCAGTTCACGGGCGGCGAAGGGGCGGTTCGCGGAGAGGAGGTCCAGTTCTCGTTCACCTTCGCGACGCCGCTGATCCTGGAGGCCGGCCATTATTTCTTCGTGCCGCAGGTAGGCATCGACGGCAGCGGAAATTTCCTGTGGCTGTCCGCGCCCAAGCCGATCGTGGCGCCCGGAACCCCGTTCACGCCGGACCTGCAGAGCTGGATCCGCAACGAGGACCTGGCACCGGACTGGCTGCGGATCGGGACGGATATTACCGGCCAGGGCCCGTTCAACGCCGCGTTCAGCCTCGTCGGAGCCACCGTCCCCGAACCCGCGGCATGGGCGCTGATGATCCTTGGCTTTGCAGGGGTCGGCTGGCGCGCGAGAAGCCGGGCAGTGCAAGAAATGGGGACAGTCCCGATTTTTAAATAGGGACTGTCCCTGTTTTCCTGCGAGGCCTGCCGCACCCCACATTTCGTCCTAGTGCCGTTCGTGTCGAGCGAAGTCGAGACACGCTTCTCGACTTCGCTCGAAGCGAACGGATATGGGGAGCATCCATTTGAGTGAGAGAATCATGACCGCCGACCCGATCGTTATCCTGTCCTATGCCCGCACGCCGATGGGATCGTTCCAGGGGAGCCTCTCTGGGGCATCCGCGACCGATCTTGGGGCGACCGCAGTCAAGGCAGCGGTGGAGCGCGCGGGCGTCGAGGGCGACGATGTCGAGCGCATTTACATGGGCTGCGTGCTGCCGGCTGGCCTGGGCCAGGCGCCGGCGCGGCAGGCGGCGCTGAAGGCCGGGCTTCCCCGCTCGGTCGAGGCGACGACGGTCAACAAGATGTGCGGGTCCGGCATGCAGGCGGCGATCATGGGCGCGGAGGCGCTTGCGGCCGGCTCGGTCGACATGCTGGTCGTGGGCGGCATGGAGAGCATGACCAATGCGCCCTATCTGCTCGCCAAGCACCGCGCCGGGGCGCGCATCGGGCATGACCGGATCATGGATTCGATGTTCCTCGACGGGCTCGAGGACGCCTATGAGCCCGGCCGCGCGATGGGCAGCTTTGCCGAGGAAAGCGCGGGCGAATATCAGTTCACCCGCGCCGCGCAGGACGATTACGCGGTCGCATCGCTGACCCGCGCCCAGGCGGCGCAGGCGAGCGGCGGCTTCGACCGGGAGATCGTGCCGGTTGAAGTGAAAAGCCGCAAGGGCGTCGAGGTCATCGACAAGGACGAGCAGCCACTGAAGGGCGATGCGTCCAAAATCCCGTCGCTGAAGCCCGCCTTTGCCAAGGACGGCACGATCACCGCCGCCAACGCCTCGTCGATTTCCGACGGCGCGGCGGCGCTGCTGCTGACGCGCGCGAGCGTCGCCGCCGAACGCGGGCTGAAGCCGGTGGCGCGGCTGGTCGCGACCGCCGCCCATGCGCACGAGCCGGCGAAGTTCACGACCGCGCCCGTCGATGCCGTCCGCAAGGTGCTCGCCAAAGCCGGCTGGTCGGCGGACGAGGTGGACCTGTTCGAGGTCAACGAAGCCTTTGCGTGCGTGGCGATGATCGCGATGCGCGATCTGGGCATCGATCACGAGCGCGTGAACGTGAACGGCGGCGCGACCGCGCTCGGCCATCCGATCGGCGCTTCGGGCGCGCGGATCATGGCGACGCTGATCGCGGCGCTGCAGAATCGCGGGCTGAAGCGCGGCGTCGCTTCGCTCTGCATCGGCGGCGGCGAAGCGACGGCGGTTGCGGTCGAGCTGATCGACTGAAAGGAATGCAGCCTTCGTTTTCATCCGTTCGATTCGAGCGAAGTCGAGAAACCGTCAGCTCGGAGCAGGCGCTTCTCGACTGCGCTCGAAGCGAACGGAGTAGGAATTGATGGCCGGCGCGGAGACGCTGAGCGGCGCGCTGCCGCCCGAGGTGGAAGAGCTGGCGATTCGGCTGCTGACGCGCGCCTGCGACCGGGAGCTGACACTCGCCACGGCGGAGAGCTGCACCGGCGGCCTGATCGCCTCGCTGCTGACCGACGTGGAGGGAATGGGCCACGCATTCGAGCGCGGCTTCGTCGTCTATACCGACGAGGCCAAGGCCGGCATGCTGGGCATCCCGCGCCCGCTGATCGACACGCACGGCGCGGTCAGCAAGGAAGTGGCGCTCGCGATGGCCGAAGGCGCGCTGGCGCACAGCCGGGCGGACGTGGTCGCGTCGGTCACCGGCTTTGCCGGGCCGGCGGGTCCCGACGACGAACCCGGCCTGGTCCATTTCGGCTGCGCCCGCCGCGGCCGCCCGGCGTTCCACCGCGAGGAGCATTTTGGAAACGTGGGACGCGGCAAGGTGCGCGAAGAGGCGACGCGCGTCGCGCTGGAGATGATGCTGGAGGCGATCGGCTGACTGCCGCCGGTGTCCGCAAGTGGGTGGAGTGCCGACATTCCCGTTTGACTAGAAAATGTGGCGCGGGCAGGCTGATAGAAGCAGCACCGAGTATTGGATCATGACCACTGCGAGCGCGCAACGCCACTTTCGGACATCGAACGGGAAGCGCCGGATGGCCCAGCTGATTTACCGGGAGGTCTATTCCGGGGCACCGACGCCGTTCCTCCTGATGACGCCCGAGTTCGAGATCATCGATGCAAATGACGCGTACCTCGCGGCGACCATGCGGCAGCGCGATAGTCTGGCCGGACGCGACATGTTCCAGGCCTTTCCGGACAATCCTGCTGTTCCCGGCGCAGACGGCGTCGCCAACCTTAGGCAATCGCTGACCGAGGCGCGCGCCTCCGGTTCTCGGCAAATCATGAACGTCCAACGCTACGATGTGATCGATCCCGAGGGGCAGTGGACAAAGCGCTACTGGCGCCCGGTGAATTGGCCCGTGCGTGACAAAGCGGGCACCGTTCTGGCGCTGGTGCACCACGTGATCGACGTGACTTCGGAGGCGCTTGTCAGAGAGAGTTTCGGGACCGAAATGCTGTTCCGGCGGGCAGACGCCGCGTGCGAGAAATCGCAGCTCCTTCGCGAAGAAACGCGTCGAGGGCTGGAGCGACTGCGACTGCGGCGGCGGCCGTCCGCAAGGTGACCACAAACCAAGGGTCGCCAGGCCCGACGACCGCAGCGGTGACGCGCCAATCGCAACGACTCTGATGTCTGCTATCGGCCGTTTGCTGCCGTCCGCCTTCCGGGAGAAGCCAGCTTAACCCTCCACTTTCTCGCCCGTCGCGACCCCCCACAGATGCGTGGCTTCGATCCAGCCGCGGCGGCCGTTGACATCGAAATCGCACCAGCCGTCGCGGCATTTGCGGAGGCGGCCGACGACGCCCGGTTCCGCGCGCCAGACGATCGCCGCGTCTGCGTCGGGCCTGGCGCGCATCGGCGTGACGCCGTCCTTCACCATGCCGGTGCGGTCGTCGGACAGCATGTTGGATTGCATCCAGCCTTGCGCGCCGTCCGGGTCCTGGATCTTGCGCCAGGACGGGAAGGTCGCGATCACCTTCACCGGCAGGCCGCGGCGCTGATAGAGCCAGACCGCCGGGAAATTGCGGCCCGGGCCGGTGCGGATGCGCGCCTTGCTTGGCACGATCGACGCCCAATAGGGCGGCGTCTTGTCCTGGGCGGCGGCCTGGTTGGTCACGATCAGCGCCAGAAGGGCGGCGGCAATGGGCTTCAGCATCGTTCCGTGTTGCCCCAGCCGGACTCGCGCATCAAGCGCGCTTGACGGCGCTCCCGGCGCCTGACTAGCTCGACACATGCCGCAGATCGCGCGTCCCAGGGTGGTCGTCACCCGCCAGCTGCCGCCCGCCATCGAGGCGCGGATGCGGGAGCTGTTCAACGTGCGGCTGAACGAGACGGACCGGCCGATGCGCCGCGACCAGCTTGCCGCAGCGCTTGCGGACGCCGACGTGCTGGTGCCGACGCTGACCGACGCGATCGATGCGACGCTGATCGCCGATGCCGGCGCGGGGCTGAAGCTGATCGCCAATTTCGGCAACGGCGTCGACCATATCGACCTGGCCGCGGCGCGGGCGCGCGGCATCATCGTCACCAACACGCCGGGCGTGCTGACCCAGGATGCAGCGGACATGGCGATGGCGCTGATCCTGGCCGTGCCCCGACGCCTCTCCGAAGGCGAGCGGCTGGTCCGCGCCGGCGATTGGAGCGGCTGGGGACCGACCGCGATGCTGGGCCGCCGCGTGAACGGCAAGGCGCTCGGCATCCTCGGCATGGGGCGGATCGGCCAGGCAATCGCGATGCGCGCGCGCGGATTCGGGATGCGAATCCATTACCACAACCGCAAGCGGCTGCCGGACGTGGTCGAGCGCGCGGTCGACGCGACCTGGCACGCCGCGCTGGACGACATGCTGACCGAGATCGACCTGCTGTCGATCAACTGCCCGCACAATGCCTCGACGCATCATCTGATCGACGCCGGGCGGCTGGAGCTGCTGGGACGCGGCGGATATCTGATCAACATTTCGCGCGGGCAGATCGTTGACGAGCCGGCGCTGATCGATGCGCTGGAGAACGGTACGATCGCCGGTGCGGGCCTTGACGTGTTCGAGCACGAACCCGCGATCGACCCGCGGCTCCTGGCCCGCGACAATGTCGTGCTCCTGCCGCACATGGCCTCCGCGACGATCGAGGCACGGCAGGCGACCGGCGAGAAAGTGATCGCCAATATCCGCATGTGGGCGGACGGGCATCGGCCGCCCGACCAGGTGCTGGAGGGGTGGGCTTGACCTTAAAGCTCCTCCCCGGAACGGGGAGGGGGACCGCGGCCGGCAGGCCGTGGTGGAGGGGCCGGTTTGGCGTAGGGCT